>JBGSIB010000075.1:0-114589 GCA_041751955.1 Crocinitomicaceae bacterium | reverse complement strand
CGGACACGGATAAAATTTCTGACAAAGTTTTGGAGTTTTACCGAACAAACGAGAAAAAGAACGATCCTACAACCAATTTTCCTTTGTATTCAAGAGTGACGATGCCTCAAATAGAAGAGTTTATCAGAGAGGCCACAAAACAAGCGGAAGACATGGAAGCTCAGGATTTTCCAGCTGATATGATTAACTTCAAGTACAGTGAGGCAGACGAATGGAGAGTAAAAAGGGATGCATTAAAGCTCTACGGCAAAAAAGAACTTCCAGAAATTGATGGTCAAGCGAATATTCGTATTGAAGTACAATCGGCAACGGAATATGGTCTTTTCACAACAATTCAGACTGAAATCGAAGAAGCAATTTATGAATTGCGCGATGACGCAGCCATGAAATTGTTTGGTGAGTCCTATGGAATTATCAAAAAACGTTACAATCAAACTGAAGATCCTGAGGATAAGCAGCGTGTGAAGTTGTTAGAAATTCTTTATCCAGCGAAAATAATTGAAGTAACACCTAAAAATTAAGCCATGTCTAAATTCAAGAAAGATTCCGGTAAAAAACTTCCAGGCGTTAATACTTCGTCACTTCCTGATATCGTATTCATGCTCCTGTTTTTCTTCATGGTAGCTACTACGAGTAAAGAAGTTGATCCAACAGTGCAAGTGGATGCTCCAATGGGAACAAGAACTACTGATTTGACACCTTATAAACAGAGATCAGAAATCGACTTTTTATACCTTGGGAAACCTAGAAATTCAAAAAGAGAGAAAGATTTTAATTTAGGGTATGCCTTGTCATTAGACAATGTTGTAACGAATGTAGTTTCTGATGAACTGTATTCCATGGCTGCAGTAGGACAATGGAAAAAAGATAAATTCGTTCAGAAAGCTGGTCGGGTAAATGTTCCAATCGAAGGAGTAATTACCTGCGTGAAAGCAGACACCAAAGCACCGAGTATCTTATTATTCGACATTCGTAAAGAGTTACAAGAAGTTGAAGCTTTAACAATAGCTTACGCCGTTAGAGACAACGGAAACATTTAAAATATTATTCAAACTTACATGACCCCATTCATTCCGAAAACAAAGGAAGAATGGGGTTTTTTATTCCAAAAAGATTATGCTAAATTTTGACGTCATCAATCCAACACGAATTTTGTTCGGAGACGAACATTATCAAAAATTACCAGAACTGATAGCAGCTTACAGTCCGAAGAAGAAAATCATGCTGGCATACGGTGGTGGATCCATTTTCAAGAATGGTGTTTACGAAAAAGTAACGGAACATTTAAAAGATTTCGAAATTGTCAAATTTGAAGGCATCGAAGCGAATCCGGAATTTTTGACTGTGATGAAAGCAGTTGAAATCTGTAAAAAGGAGAACATCGAATTCATTTTAGCAGTTGGAGGAGGCAGCGTTATAGACGGAGTAAAATTCATATCTGGCGCTGCAAAATACGATGGAGATCCTTGGGAAGTGCTTTTGCGCCAAGAGGGAAAAGTCTTTACAGATGCTCTTCCTTTCGGGACTGTTCTTACACTACCTGCTACTGGTTCAGAAGCCAACTCTGGCGCAGTGATTAGTCGTTCGGAATTGAATGAAAAAAGAACCATGGGTGGACCTTTGTTCTTTCCTAAATTCTCCTTATGCGATCCAAATGTTGTTGCGAGCTTACCGAAAAGACAGATAGCCAATGGAATTGTAGATGCGTTCATGCACACGTTGGAGCAGTATTTAACCTTTCCAACAGACAACTTACTGCAAGAAAGGCAAGCCGAAGGTATATTATCGACATTAATTGAAATAGGTCCGAAAGTTCTTATAGAACCTGATAATTACAAACTTGCCTCCAACTTAATGTGGTGCGCTACTCATGCGCTCAACGGCAATTTGCGATTAGGTGTTCCAACAGATTGGTGCACCCACATGATAGGTCACGAATTAACGGCATTTTTCGGAATTGATCATGCAAGAACCTTAGCGATTATCGCACCAAGATTGTATGAAAATCAATTTGAAAATAAAAAGGCAAAATTGGTTCAGTACGGAAGTCGTGTTTGGAATTTACATGGTTCAGATGATGAAATAGCACATAAAGCGATTGAGAAAACAGAAACTTTCTTTCAATCTCTGGGGATAAAAACTCATCTTTCCGCATATGTTCAGGCTGACGCTAATTTTCCGGAAGAAATAAAAGAACGATTTATTGAAAGAGGATGGACCACTATGGGCGAACGCCAAGCCATAACGCCAGAGGATGTGTTCAAAATCGTTAAATCAGCCTTGTAGAAATGAATGCCGCTTTTCGGTTATATGAAGAGGCCACTCCGGAATTAATTGAATTCCTTTCAAAAACTATTTTAGGTACGAACGGAGCCAAATATCAGCATCTTGATACAGAAAAACGCATAGCTGAATTAGAAAATCCGCTTCATCTATCATTGTTCCGAAATGAAAAAATCATTGGTAACATTTCCTTTTGTCGAAGAGGGAAAGAATGGTACATCCGTTATTTTGCTTTTGATATTATTTTTCAGGGTACGGGACAAGTAAAAAAGACAAACAGTAATTCGGTTTTAAAAAAGGAGATTATTCAATTTTTCAAAAATAAAATAGATACCGGCGAAGTTGACCGTTTCTATGCATACATCGATCCAAACAATAGCAAAAGCTCTTTTCTAGCCAAGCAAATCGGTTTTCAAAAATCAGGGATGCTTCATACACAAACTTTTTCCCGACTTAAGCCGCAACTACAAGAAAACTTGCTACTCATTGAGGATGAAACATTAATAACGCATCTCATTGAAAAGAATTTTTCTTCAGAATCCTTCTACCATCAACAATTGCAACGAGGACGTTTTTACGCTTTATATGACAATCAAGGTGAAATTATAGCATTCGCTGCGGCAAGAAAATACAATTGGAAAATACATCAGTTACCGGGAAAAAATGGCAAACTACTTACACATCTAATTCCTTTCATTCCAATAATCCGTCAGTTTATTCGTCCCAAACTTCATTCGTTTATCGGCATAGATAATCTTTGGTCTGGGTATGACGGCGAAGTGAACCTAAACAATTTGTTGGAAGGAGTTCTGGAAAAAGAAAATCAAAAAATGCTTATTTGGTGGACGGATTCCAGAATTGAAAAATACACATTAACAAATTGGGGAATTACAAATAAGCTTTTTCATTCAAATAATGTTCATTTATATTCGTTCCCTGAAACTTTGAACCAATTGTCAACCAACTTTTATGTTGCCTCTAAAGATTTAACATAATACTTAAGAAATTGTTAAATATTGTTATTACTTTCTTTAATAACTATTTTTGCCTCAACAAATTAGAAAAATATGAATTTAAGACTATTAGCTTTGGGATTGATACTAGGTACGTCCCTTACCGCCAACGCACAATCTTCAGAGAGAAAATTAGCTGTTGGACTTTACACAGGACTAAGTGATTACCATGGCGATTTGAACCAAGAATGGTTTAACACCAAAGACGCCGCATGGAGAACACAAGTTGGTGCAACAATTATGTATTATGTTAACCCTTGGATAAACGCAGGTCTTGATTTAGGTTACGGTTCTCACGGATTTCATATTCCTGCAGGGACGAATGGACAAGTAACAGGTTTCCGCGGTGATGTTTTGAAAGCGAACTTGCAAGCTCGTTTGAAATTCAACAACGGAAAATGGATCAAAGAAGATGCGCGCTTTCAACCCTATATCTTTGCTGGTTTTGGTTTGGCTAACACATTTGAAGATCCAGATGTACCTTCAATCAATATCCCAGGTGCAACTTACACTTTGAATTCTGGTTTAGGGTTTAATGTGATGTTGACCGATTACTTAGGCTTGAACTACAACATGAATTGGGCATACCTTGGATTAGACAATACAGATCACGCAGAAAATGGTAAAAATGACCAATTTATGATTCACTCTATTGGAGTAGTTATTCCAATTGGACAAGTTGTTGATACAGATGGTGACGGTATTGCTGATAAAAGAGACAAATGCCCTAACACACCTGCAGGTGTGGAAGTTGATTTGTTTGGATGTCCAAATGACAGAGATGGCGACGGTGTTGCTGATTATCAAGACAAATGTCCAGACGTCAAAGGTTTACCTTCAATGGCTGGTTGCCCTGATACGGATGGTGACGGAATCACAGATGCTGAGGATGCATGTCCAACAGTAAAAGGTGTTATTTCTGCAAAAGGTTGTCCAGATAGAGATAAAGATGGTATTCAAGATTCAGAGGACAAATGTCCAGATGTTTTTGGTATTGCTTCAATGCAAGGATGTCCAGACACGGATGGTGACGGAATCACAGACGCTGAAGACAAATGTCCTACAGTTGCTGGAACAAAAGCAATGCAAGGTTGTCCAGATTCAGACGGTGACGGAATAGCTGATAATGTTGACAAATGTCCAACAGTAAAAGGTGTTGCTGCAAACAACGGTTGTCCAGAAATTAAAGCTGAAACACAAAAAGTATTCGATCAAGCCTTGAAAGGTGTACAATTCGAAACTTCTAAATCAGTTATTAAAACGATTTCTTACCCAATTTTGGATAACGTAGCGCAAATCATGAAAGATAATCCTGAGTACAAATTGGACATCAACGGTCATACAGATGCTCAAGGAGATGACGCGAAAAACATGACCTTGTCTACAGATAGAGCGGCTGCAGTAAAAGCTTACTTAGTTGCAAAAGGAATTGATGCTTCAAGAATGGATTCTCATGGATTCGGTGAAACACAACCTAAAGCTACAAACGATACACCAGAAGGTAGAGCTGAAAATCGTCGAGTAGAGTTTAAAGTACGTTTCTAAACTGAACACAATAATATTCAAAAGAGGTGGGCATTGCTCACCTCTTTTTTTGTTTTGTATTTTTGCTAAAAAAAAGGAAATGAAATTCTTGATAGTTGGTTTGGGTAATCCGGGTGAGAAATATGCTGAAACTCGGCACAATATCGGCTTCAAAGTGGTGGAGTCACTAGCAAAAGAATTGGAAGGAACTTTTAAATCGGAAAAATTAGCTGATGTTTCCGAATTAAAATACAAAGGAAGAAAACTGATATGTATCAAACCTTCGACCTACATGAATTTGTCAGGTAAATCGGTCAACTATTGGATGCAACAATACAAAATCCCTTTAGAAAACGTGATTGTGATAACCGATGATCTTGCTTTACCTTTTGGCAAATTACGGATGAAGGGACAAGGTTCAGACGGCGGTCACAATGGTTTAAAAGACATTCAATCAACACTCAACACAAGTGCCTATACCCGACTGCGATTTGGTGTTGGAAGCGAATTCAACAAAGGTCAACAAGTTGATTATGTCTTAGGTGAATGGACCACAACAGAATTGGAAACACTTCAGGAAAGGATAGATGTGGCAAAGCAGTTCATCAAAAGTTATGTGACTATTGGCATACAGCATACCATGTCGCAGTGGAATAACAAATAATTCATCAATACGTACGTTTTACCTACTTTTAAACGTCTGTTTAGACTTTATACATGAACATATACTCGAACAAACAACGATGGAAAATAATATTATTGGTGCTTGCCCTCGTCTTCGTTGGGCTTTCGCTGTATGTTTCCAATAGCATTGTAAGTAAAGTTCACGACAGAGAAAAAGAACGAGCAAAACAATGGGCTGGAGCCATCAAGAAAAAAGTAGAATTGGTCAAATTAACCAATCAAACTTTCACCCAGCTTCGCGAAAAAGAAAGAGAAAAGGTTGCCCTTTGGATTGATGCGAGTAAAGAAATCGCCAAACCAACATCCTTGGACCTCAATTCGGATATTTCATTTCCCTTACAAATTATCAATCAAAATAAAAACATCCCTGTTGTTTTATTGGATAACGAAAAACAGGTGTCGGCAAGTGTAAATATTCCATTTGACACAAGTGCTATTCGTGTATATCATCCAGAAGTATCGAAGAAAGAGCTTTATCGTTTATACGATGATTCACTGATAAGATTAAGTGAAGAATGGAGCAAAATTAACCCGCCATTTACAATTGAAGTTTATGCAGGCTTGTTCATGACGTATTATTATGGCGATTCGAAAGAAATTATACGTTTGGAGCATGACAAAGACTCTTTATTGGCATCCTTTAATGAAGACCTGATCAACAATGAAGGACTCGTTCCTGTCCTTTTATTCGACGTTAAAAACGACTCTGTAATTGGCAGTAATTTGCCTTCAGCAGAAATTGCCCCAAAAATGCTTGATGCCACGAAAAGTAGTTTACAATCAAAAAACGACCCAATAGCTATTCTTTTTGGAGAAAACCAAGAAATGCTGCTATACTTCGACAGCAGTTCCGAACTCAAACAACTCAAATATTTTCCATACATCCAGTTTTTTATCATTGGACTGTTCATTTTCATTGCTTATATCATTTTTTCTACCTTTCGCAAAGCAGAGCAAAACAAAGTTTGGGCAGGTATGGCAAAAGAAACAGCGCATCAGTTGGGGACTCCGCTTTCCTCTTTAATGGCATGGACTGAGCTTTTGGACAACGAAGAAAAAAATAAAGAAATTACACTTGAAATGCGTAAGGACATTACGCGTCTTGACAAAGTAACCGACCGATTCTCAAAAATTGGATCTGAAGCCAAATTGAAAGATGATGACTTGGAGGTCACAACAAAAAGTATTATTGAATACCTTCGTCCCAGAATTTCCAAAAATGTGGAATTGACCGTTATTAGTGAAGAATTACCTTTGGTTCTTCATAACGCTTCACTTTTGGAATGGGTTATTGAAAATATAATTAAAAATGGTGTGGATGCCATGGAGGCAAAAGGTAAAATTGAAGTAAAACTTCATTCCGATTTTGCCTACGCGTACATAGATATTACCGATACGGGCAAAGGGGTCGACAAAAAGAACCTTAACAAAATTTTCAAACCTGGATTTTCGACTAAAAAAAGAGGATGGGGATTAGGTCTTTCCTTAGTTAAAAGAATTGTCAACGAATATCATAAAGGGAAAGTATTCGTCCTTCATTCTGAAGTAAACAAAGGAACGACTTTCCGAATTTCACTTCCCTACAAGCCCTGAATATCAATTTGTCTTGCTCCGAGGAATAGTTTTAGCACCTTTTCTCCAACATCAGGAACATTTATACATATCAAATAAATACCAGATGCCACAGGAACATCACTTTCGTTTTTCAATTCCCAATCCTGATATGTGAGCGTACTTGATTTGTTGAAGCTTTTAACCAGTTTACCATTCGTCGTATATATTTTGATTTTACAGTCTTCTGGCAAGTTGGTAATTTTCACGCGGTTATCCAGACGATTTCGCTCGTATTCAGAGTAGGCGTAATATGGATTTGGAACCACTTTAATCTTATCAAGAACTTCAGCCAATTTATCTTTTCTACTAAGCTCCGTTGCCATATTATCCATTGACCAAGAATACATTGGTGCACCACCATTTTTGCCAGTTGCTGTAAAATGTTTGTACTCCTTGTTCAAGCGTATCCGCATGCGTACGTCCGTTTCAAACAAATCATGATTTGGTGTGAGGCGCATATAGCCTACCCAAGCAAGGCTGGAATAGAATTTCGTTTTCGCCTCTCCATTGTTGGCCTCCACCAGCGTCATTAAATCAAGCAATTCGGCTATGTTTTCTGTTTCACCACTGTATGAGCCCATATCATAAGCCCCAAATCCATTGATTGTTAGGCTCTTATGGTTGAAAACATAAATTGGTTGCATTCCGCCTAATTTTGGATTACCGACTTGATCAAACATTCTGCTTCCCGGATTCCATTTCATATCACCACCGCCATCGGTACCTAGAAAGGAATTTTCTCCAAAAGCCATGTGCAGACGTGCACCCGTTTCCAAATCAATTGCATATCCAGGGAAATAACTCACGCCGTATCCAGAAACTTCTTGTTGAAATTTGTTTAAACTTGGGCTTTTGCGCAATTCACCGGATTTTGCATTTCCGATGTTCAAACTTGGGTCACGACCTAATTCTAATACAAGACATTTCGTCCATTTGGGAACATCATCTGTAATAACTACATCAATACTTGGTGAAAATGCCAATCCCGCATTTGTACGTGAACTTCCAGGAGAACTTTCAGCACTATTCGGATAACTCAATGTTGGTTTAGAATAAGCCATCGGCATGAAATCACATTGATAGCCAACCAAAGCATGTGGAGCAAAGGCACCTTCCACAATTTTTGTCCAACGTCTGTCCGGGTCTTTCCCTATTTCGTCCTTGTAGCAACCAGGATTTTCATATAACAATCCCACTTCATAATCACTTTCATTGGTTGTTCCTGAGCGAACCCAATTTAAGGGAGTATATCCATCCAAATCCGTAATCGGACTAATCCATCGTTTCGAAGAATCGACAAAAGTCAAACTAGATTCAATAATGTTTGTTGTTTCAACACTCAAATTTCCAGTAACCCCAGCTTCTTTAAAATAAGGAGTTTGAACAATTTGAACGGAAACTCCCCATTGAGGGATAAGCTGTTCGTTCTCAGTGGCAATTGTTTGATTTGAGGTGACGGTCTCCATCAAAATTCCATTTTCATACCTATTGATCAACCACTCAGAACTATCCGCAGAGTTTCCTCCATTAGGCTGTATTGGCGTATAACTATGGAACTTACACTCAAAATATCCTTTCGCTAAGTTTAAGGGGTCAATAACTTTTACATTAATCGGACCTTTCCCATTTTGATAGGTCGGTGTTGCCAAAAAACCAGAACTTAAGATTGTAGCCTCAGAACTTTTGGTCAATTCAAGAACACGGTTTCCGTTTCCATGTCCGTCTTGGCGCGTAATTTCAGGAGTTTCCCCATAATTGGCAAATTGCACTGTACCTCCTGCCTCAGGCATTGGCGAATGTGGTATAACTTCAATGTATTTTATTTCACCGACAGCTGCTTTTCTACTGCGCAAATACGGCAATTTTTGGCCATCCAAGTACAATGGGTCGTCTGGAATGTAATCTTTATAATTATTGTAGGCATAAGAAACAGCTATGTAATAATATCTTTTGAAGTTAACCAAAGTTCTGTCGCCACTTGCAAAAGCATCCTCTGTCAATCTGAAGCTGTGGCGAAGTCCCTTGTTTTCACCATTCACTTTTTCTTCTGGAACAACAGCTTGAATTTGATTATCAAAATTAAAGTTGACAATTCGGGCAACATCATCTTTTTTGTCACATTGCGCCACTAATCGAGCAACGGATTCATCATCCAATTCTGAAATAGAAACAGATGGGTTTCTGATTTGGAATATTTGATATCCTTGGAAACGATAGAATCGATCTGGATTTGGTTCAGTGGAAACAATAAAAGGATCTTTTTCGATATATTCTTCCGTAGCGTTATTGGAATTTGTTTTATTGGAAAGAAAGAGAATTACCTCATTCTCCAATTCTTGAAAATCTAAATCCGGAGCATGCGGTGCTTCAATTATTCGAAAACAATTTTCGAAAAGCGCTTGGGCTTTATCATCTGCTCTTCTCAAAACCTCAACAGAAGCAAATGGATCACCGGCTGTACTGCGGGCATAAGCGACACCCACCGTAATGTTGTTGACAGCACCCGGTTTTAAAACAAAAGGTCCTGCAGATTGCAAAAATCTTCTGTCGTCTGGATTGTTGCCAGCCGTCTGCTCGGTCCAAGGTGCTTGGGGGAACCCTCCTGTCCCCCAACCCAACGGATCAGTATCACCAGGAAACATAAATTCACAAGGTACTGCGGTATTGGCTTGTGGATCGGATATATGACCACTTCCACCATAATAAAATGGGGTACCATCTTTCCAGAAACCTCGCAGATAATTGTAATAATCCGATGCTCCAATAGGGTCAGTTTGATTGACATTGGCACCACCTCCAGTATTCGAATAATATAAAAAACGACGCATTCCAAAACGCTCATTGTCAATGATGGTATCGCCATAACCAATACCATTCAAAGCTTCTCCAGCCCCAATACCATAAGCATTATCAATTCCATCATCGTCTTGGTACGGACCTTCAAAGAAATCAACACCTATAGCTGGAGGTGAAAATCCATAGCCTTTCCAACCGCCCTCGTCAAGGTCGTAATTGTTTCCGTTGTAGTAATATCCTAAACCTCTATTCACATCGCAACCCACATAATCGTCGGTTGGATTTCCTAAAGCACCATCCGTGAAAAAACCGAAATAGGTATTGAACAAGGTCAAACTACCGCGATTAATCAATTCGTAATTATAGAAAGTCATGTTGTTAATCTCATCTCCCGTTGCAAAGGCAAATGCTTGTGCTCTGATCTCCATCCCAATAGGGTCTGCTCCTGTTTCCGTATGAATGTTCCCTTTGTCGTTCATAATCCACCAGTAGTTGATATCACCATAGAGCGAAACTCGACGGTCTACCTGACAATCCTTCGTTTTGTAAATATCGTGCCACGGATAATCACCATTTTCCCAATTATAATCTCCATCTCCATCCACATCCCAGAATGGTGCTAGATAATAATCTTGTCCAACAGTTGGATCGCCATGTGCCGGCCAATTTTTAATAATGTTCGGTACCTGATAGTCTGGAAATAAGGTGCTTTGTGTATTTGTTCCATTCAATTGATCCTGTTTCCCAGCATCAAACCAAGCCACAAAAGTTCTCACCTCATCTTGTGTAGAAATGAAATGTTTATCATATTGATTACAAATATCGGCATTGGTTTCGGCCGTGACATTGGCTAATGGTCCCGTCCAATAATCTTGACCATTTCTATATCGAAGTGCTGCCAATTTCAACTGTCCATTAGCATCCGTTCCTCCCAACCAGAGGGCGGCAGTAAAAAGTGCCATGATCCCAGAGTTTTTTGGAACTTCATAAATGGATTTATTTTGCGGGAAATCCTGCCATAAATTTCCAGCTGTATGTACCACCATTCTGACATTATTCACTTCCATTGTCGTGGTTGTGGTAGGTGGTGAACAAGATGCTGATTTGCTTTGCACGTATTTAATTTCTTTCGCTCCATCCACGCCCTTGTACGGCTGAGCGTAAAGCAGAAAAGCAGAAAAAATAGCCAAGCTAACGATGATTCCTTTTAACATAACCCAAGTATTTATAGCCAATTTACTTAAACTTTAAGAAAGTTGAAGTTTAAATAAACGCAAGAATATACAATTCTAAATTTAAATTTTATTTACAAAGTGTTTCAATAAACTCACCAAGTCTTGGTATTCTGCAAAACTCAGCTCTTCATAGGTATCGTAAATGTCATGGTAGTGCTTGTTGGGTCCTTGTGTGTAAATAAATACAGCTGGAACGCCTGCCTGCGTAAAAAAATAATGATCAGAATTGGCGGCCGGACCTCTTGATTTTATTGCGGAAAGAAGTTCTTTTTGCTTATTTATCTTGGTAAAAGTCTTGAAAGCTTTTGGAAACAAAGTAGCATTTACAATCGTAATTCCTTCTTCTCCGCTGCCCATGATATCCAGATTAATAAGAAACTTAATATCCGTAAGCGCAGTCAGTGGGTGTTCTACATAATATCTCGACCCCAACAATCCTGCTTCCTCGCCAGCAAAAGCAATAAAGACGATGTTGTATTTCGTTGGATTGGCTTTAAAGTACTTTGCCAAAGATAAAAGCATGGCAGAACCACTTGCATTGTCGTTGCCGCCAGGA
Organism: Crocinitomicaceae bacterium; assembly: GCA_041751955.1. Lineage (GTDB taxonomy): Bacteria > Bacteroidota > Bacteroidia > Flavobacteriales_D > Crocinitomicaceae > UBA2040. Next base: position 102,884 of record JBGSIB010000075.1, on the reverse strand, counting down.
AAATAAGTCATCTCACCCATTCTTCCCAAATGGTCATAATGAGCCGTAAAATAAATTGTTTTATCCGTTTTCTTTTTGGCAGATAAAAATGCGACAACGTTATTCGCTTTGTGCTTTGGAATGAATCCATTCTCTATTCCGAGACTTATTTGTTGGCCTGAATATAGAGAGTCTCTTAAATAGAGGTACGGAAATTTATTTGCCGATTGAGCCACCGACCACGTAAACTTTTTATCGTAAAGTTCAACAATAGGCAAAATGTCCTTCCATTCGTCTAGTTTATTCTTGATCCATTTTAATGAATCACCTCCAATACCTTTCAAATCAACCACCAAAGCATTCATAGCCTTGACATCCAACGTCAATAGCAAATCAGCGGTAGTTTTTATTGAGTATAGATTTTCTTTTGACAATAACATTGGTTTCAACTGACCATTATAACTTCCACTTGCACAGTCTACAATATAATCCTTTCCCGTTTGAAGTTCAACTCCATTCAAAGCAACGAACATGCGACCAGGGAAACTATTTACAGGAAAGTAGAACGATTGAAACATCGAATTTTGGCCAGGAATTGGGGTTAAGCCTAACTTCGAATATTCGCCAGCCAAATAATTTGCCGCCAGACTGTCACCTCCATTCACATATCCTCTTCCATGCATTTGGGGTGAGCACAATTCTTTTGTCCAATTTCGAATTAAATCTTCCTGCGCAAAAAAGGAAAAAGTAAACAGGACGAAAAATATTGTGATTGATTTAGACATATTTTCTTTTTACATGAATGATGAATTCACCTGTAACATCATCTTCTTTATCCCAATTTCTTTGGGTTCCTATATCAGAGAGTTTTGCAGCACAAGAAGACCAATCTCCCATTTTATCCATTTGTTGGATTGCTTCAGAAAATTCTTCAGCATTTCCATCAAACAATTCATTGATATACAATATCCTTTCGTTTAAGCCAAAAGACCCGGATAGGGCATTCAACTTTGTTTGCAGACCACTAGAATGTTCATCTAAAACTTTCTTGAAATAACCAGACCATTCTGCAGGTACTGCATCCGAATTCATTGTATTTAGCTCTTTAACCTTTTCCTCTTCAACAACAATCTCGATATTATCAACAAGAGGTTCAATAATCTCCTCTGGTTCAATTTTTTCTGGTTCAACTAAAGATTCTTCCTGCTCCTCAACAACTTCAGCTTCCTTGACTTCTCGCATCGGTTCGAAAATATCAAATTCGAGTTCCTTAATTTCTGCCTTTTGTTCAACTTGAACCACTATCTCTTCTTTTGGCGTTTCTTCCGTCTTCTTATTCTCAAAAACTCTTTCTTCAGCTGCTTTAAACCTTAGAATTAAAGCTTTTTCGTATAACTCAGAGGAAAGCTGAACCAATTCCTCCAGTTCTTCAGAAACCAAAGTTTGTCGATCCAATTTTTCGTAAATCTCTTGTATTCTTTTTATAGTTGCTAATCGCGTTGACATGGGCATCTCTTTCTATTTTTCAACATTTCACCTAAGTTGCTAACTTTCCAATCAGGCATGGATGCAAAATAACGAATTTTATGTCAGAAATTAATGTGTACAAACGGTAATCTCGATAAAATCAATAGCCGCAGCTTGGATTTTAAAGTAAGGTTGTAACGGAACAAACAAAAATTATGTTTTTAGAACAGTTTCCTGACGATAACAGAACGAATGGTTGGATAGAAGTCATTTGTGGTTCTATGTTCTCAGGAAAAACAGAAGAACTGATTCGTCGTCTTCGACGTGCTGAATTTGCTCAACAAAGTATTTTATTGGTGAAACCAGAATTAGACAATCGTTATAGTGAAGATCAAGTGGTCAGCCATCAGGGAACATCAATTGAGGCCAAGGTCGTCAATTCGAGTGAGGCCATTTTAAAACTTTGGAAAAAAGAAAAAATTGTTGCTGTTGACGAAGCACAGTTTTTCGACCTCGAATTGGCAACTGTATGTGCAGAATTGGCTAATAAAGGCGCGCGGGTAATCATTGCTGGCTTAGACATGGATTACAAAGGAATTCCTTTTGGACCAATACCAGATGTTTTGGCCATGGCAGAATACGTCACAAAGGTTCATGCTATATGCGTTTCTTGTGGTAACTTAGCGCAATTCTCACATCGCATTGCCTCCAATGAAGAACGCGTGATGTTGGGAGCGAAAAACGATTACGAACCCTTATGTCGTAGTTGCTACAACAAAATAAAACATTGAAAATCAATTATACATACCAAGACATTGCAAAACTGTGTGACGGAAAAATTCTTCAAGAGGGAAGCAAACCCATCATAGAAAACATTGTGTATGACAGTCGTAAAATTAGCTACGGACTCAATAGCATATTTGTTTGTTTATCAGGCCAAAATAGAGATGGTCATGAATACATTGAAAACGCCTACAGCAAAGGTGTTCGCACCTTTTTGGTTGAGAAAACTGTTGTGCTTGCCACTATACCTGATGCTACGGTAATACAAAGTTCTAGCACCATGATTGCTCTGCAAAAATGGGCCTCATTTCATCGTTCTCAGTTCAACATTCCTGTAATTGGAATTACCGGTAGTGCAGGAAAAACCGTTGTTAAAGAATGGCTTTACCATCTTATTTCGGATGATTTCAACGTCAGTCGAAGTCCCAAAAGCTACAATTCCCAATTGGGTGTTGCTTTATCTCTTTTTGAAATCAACTCCGATACGGAAATCGCTATCATTGAAGCAGGTATTAGTGAAAAGGGAGAAATGATTGCCTTGCAACAAATGATTCAACCTACCGTCGGTGTTTTCACCTCGTTTTTGTCGACTCACAGGGAAAATTTCGCGTCGGAAAACGACCATTTTCAAGAAAAACTTCAACTTTTTTCAAGTTGCGAAAAAGTTTTCGTTGATGGAAATTTAAAAAACGCTGATTTTGGTAATTTACCTGTCATATTTTCATCAGACTTACCAAATTTTGACGCACGAAATCGGGCATTGGTTCATCTTGTTGCTTCAAATTTTAAGGTGTCAGAAAGCAAAATAGAAGAGAAAATAAAATCTCTACCGATAGTAGCCATGCGGATGGAAACTTTCGATGGTGAGCAGAATAACACATTGTTATTTGATGCTTTCAATCTTAGTTTTGATGGTTTAGAACAAGCTTTAGCTCATCAATTGACCTTGTCAGGAAGGGCAGACCGGATCTTATTTTTGGCACAAGAAGCTTATCACAATTTTGATCAGGACAAATTTGCCAGTCTAATTGAGCGTTTTCAAATGCAAAAATGTCCTTTGGAATTGAATCAACTTGTCGCTTTTGGAACACAGGCATATTTTCAATTGCAAGAAATAAAAAATAGCTCCATTCTCTTCAAAGGCGCAAATTCTGAACTCAAAAGATTGGCCAATAGTCTGAAAACTAGGAAACACATTACCTTCATTGAAGTCTCTATTCGAGCTTTGAAAAACAATTTGAAAATCTGGCGAAATCGGGTGCCAAAGAGCAGTCAAATAATGGCTATGGTAAAGGCATCCTCTTATGGTTCTGAATTAACCAAAATTGCTTCTTTATTGGAACAAGAAGGTGTTTCATACCTTGGAGTTGCCTATGTCGATGAGGGAGTAGAATTGCGCAAGAACGGTGTAAGCTTACCGATTTTGGTAATGAATACAGACCGCACATCTTGGCCAGACTGCATTAAATACAATCTTGAACCCTCGGTTTTTTCCTACGATCAAATGGAAGACCTGGTGAAGGAACTTATTTTATTGGAAGTGGTTGATTTCCCAATCCATCTGAAATTTGACACAGGGATGCATCGTTTAGGATTCTATTCTGAAGAATTATCGAAAGTAACAGCATTTTTAAAAACTCAACCAGAGATAAAGGTGAAATCTGTTTATTCTCATCTGGCGGACGCCGACAATTTGGAAGATGACACGTTCACTTTACAACAACTAAAAGAATTTCAAACCATCTCTGAATCCATTCAAAAAAATCTTCCATATCCTGTTCTTCGTCATGTTTTGAACAGTGAAGGATTGAGCAATTATGCCGACTACAGCTATGATATGGTTCGGTTGGGAATAGGGATTTATGGCATTTCGAGTAATCCAGAATTAGCCAAAAAGCTTCAGCCTGTGCTTTCGTGGAAGAGCCAAATATCACAGATTAAATCACTACAGCCTGGCGAAACACTAGGTTATGGCAGAAGCTTCAAAGCGGAGCAAGAAACGAAATACGCGATTGTTCCAGTGGGTTATGCCGATGGTTTTAGAAGAAATTTGAGTAACGGAAAAGGTGGTGTTTACATCAATTCAAAATTCTGTCCAACCCTAGGAAAAGTTTGCATGGACATGATTATGGTGGACATAACCGAGAATGACTTTAAGGTGGGAGACGAAGTAGAAATTATAGGTCAAAATCAAAAAATAGATCGTTTGGCGAATTTATGTGGCACAATTCCTTATGAAATCATGACCAGTTTATCCCACCGTATGCCTAGAATTTTTGTTGAAGATCAAGACTAATCAATTCATGAAAGGCAAACCTATTTTTAGTTTTGCACCATCAATTGTTTTTGTTTCATTCACTTCAAATTTCTTTGAAAAAAGGAAAACAGAGCCTTTTACTTTACCCACCAAACGTATTTTCAGATTATCCTTAAGTGCATATTTCATTGCTTTTTTAAGAATGCCCTCTTGCCCTTGAAGCTCAATTTTAACGTTGTACAAGTTTGACTTTTTTCTTTTGATTTTTACTTTTTCCAAAAGATGCGCTTTTCCCATGTACTCACCTTCAACATAAACATCTAAAAACGAAGGCTTCACTTTTATCGAATAAAAATTAGGATTATCCAATTCAACATCCATGTTTACAAAAGCTGTATTGCCGTCCAACTTATCGAATTTCACTCCCCCAAAATTTACCAGATCGATGTCTTTGTAGAACTCGCAAGAACTAATTAAGAAAATAACAGCAATAAGGATTAGAATATTTCTCATACTTTAGTTAATGATGTAAATTGTTGATAGAAGTATGGAATCGTTTCAATTCCTTTGTAGAAATTGAACAATCCAAAATGTTCATTTGGTGAATGAATGGCGTCGCTATCCAAACCGAAACCCATTAAAACAGTTTTCAATCCCAATTCCTTTTCGAACATGGCAACGATTGGAATACTTCCACCACTTCTAACAGGGATTGGTTTTTTACCGAAAGATTTTTCATAAGCATAACTTGCTGCCGCATAACCAATTGAATCAATTGGTGTAACGGCTGGTTGTCCACCGTGATGAGGGGTTACTTTCACCTTAACGCTTGGAGGCGCAAGACTTTCAAAATGCTTTTGGAAAAGCTCTGTTATTTTGTGCGGATCTTGATTGGGAACAAGACGCATAGAAATTTTCGCATAAGCTTTTGAAGCAATGACCGTTTTGGCTCCTTCACCAATGTATCCACCCCAAATTCCATTCACATCCAAGGTAGGTCGAATGGAACCTCGTTCTGGAGTAGAATATCCCTTCTCCCCATGCACATCTTTAATATCAATTGATTTGCAATACGCTTCCAAACTGAATGGAGCTTTGGCCATTTCTGCTCTTTCTTCTGCACTTAGCTCAACGACATCATCGTAGAAGTTTGGAATGTTAATTTTTTCGTTTTCATCATGCAATGAAGCAATCATTTCCGCTAATATGTTAATAGGGTTAGCAACACAACCACCATATAATCCAGAATGCAAATCACGATTAGGACCTGTTACTTCAACTTCTACATAACTTAATCCTCTCAATCCTGTGGTGATGGATGGTACGTCATTAGCCAACATCCCTGTGTCAGAAACCAATATGATATCCGCACTTAATTTTTCATGATTATTTGCAACAAAAACACCTAGGTTTTCTGATCCCACCTCTTCTTCTCCTTCAATCATGAATTTTACGTTACAAGGCAATTCACCAGCACTCATCATGGCTTCAAAGGCTTTGACATGCATAAACATTTGACCTTTATCGTCACAAGCACCTCGAGCGAAAATGGCTCCATCAGGATGTATTTCAGTTTTTTTAATTACAGGCTCAAATGCTGGGCTAGTCCACAATTCAAGTGGATCCGCTGGCTGCACATCGTAATGTCCGTATACAAGAACTGTTGGAAGAGAAGAATCAAACATCTTATCAGCATAAACGATAGGATAGCCTTTGGTTTCACAAATTTCTACATTTTCTGCTCCAGCATCTCTTAAATACTGCGCAACTGACTGTGCCGTTCTCACTACGTCCTTTGCAAAAGAAGGGTCAGCAGAAACCGATGGAATCTTTAATAGATCTATCAATTCCTCAACAAATCTCTTCTTATTCTTCTCAATAAATTCTTGTGTGCGTTCCATTTTTCTTACTTTTAAGGCAAAGATGACATTTTTTTATCTTTTCTGCCTCGTCAAAATGCAACTAATACCTCAAAAAAAACGTCAAAATTTTGTGAGACATATTGAAACAAAGACTATGAAATTCAAAAAAATCATCAATTACTCGGCGTTCGTGTGCGCTGTAGTTTTCGGTCAAAACACTTATGCACAGACTTTTACTTATCAAAATACTTTAACACCTACTGAATTGGTTGAAAATATTTTGATAGGTTCAGGAGTTACTGCGAGCAACATCACTTTCAATAACTCTGGAGCCAATGCCTTAACAACTCAGGTTGCAGCACAGAGTTTTACTGCAACTGGATTTCCTTTTTCAGCAGGTGTATATTTAAAAACGGGATCTGCTCCAGGTATTTCCGATCCTGATTTAAGTTTAATAGCATCTGGAAACCCAACCAATGGTGCCATTCTCGAATTTGATTTTATAGCAACTGGAGATAGTTTAGTCTTTAATTATGTATTCGCCTCTTCCGAATATACTGGTTACACTTGCTCCAGTTTTAACGACGCATTTGGTTTCTTTTTATCAGGCCCTGGAATTGCAGGTCCTTATACCAACGGTGCTGTAAATTTGGCTTTGGTTCCTGGCGGGAATATTCCAGTTACTATTAACACAGTGAACAGCGGCTTCCCTTCGTTTGGAAGTCCCGCTCCTTGTGCTGCACTAGACCCCAATTGGACTGCAAATTCTATATACTTCACGACCTTAAATGGAAATTTCTCAGGAGAAGGGTATAATGGTAGTACGGTTGCTATGACAGCACTTTCAGGATTGACTTGTGGAGCAACTTATCACATTAAATTGGCCATTTGTAACGTTTCTGATCAAGCTTTAGATTCAGGAGTATTCCTTGAAGCAAATAGTTTCAGCTCAAATGCAGTATCCATTCAAGCAGAAGCCTCTATTTTTAGTGGAAGTTTTACAGATACTTTATTAGCCGAAGGTTGTACTTCCACCAATTTGTTATTAATTCGTCCTGAATGGACAACTGATACAACACAAACTTTTACCATTACCTATTCTGGAACGGCAAGCCCTACAGCAGACTTTACGAATCTTAACGGCAGCGTTACTTTTCCAGTTGGCGTTGATACTTTGATCTTTAATATTGTTCCAATCGCAGATGGAATTACTGAACCAATGGAATGGATTCAAATTAAAGGATATACGATTAGCGTATGTGGTGACACCCTTTACGATTCTCTTACCCTTTTCATTGTAGACAGGTACGAATTGACTTTTGATTTAGTCGATACGGTTACCGCTGCTTGCGCCCCTAATCAGGCACAAGTTCAACTCTATAATTTTCAGGGATCAATCCCAAATTATGATATACTATGGGACTTCGGTGACACCACTAATCCAGTTTTGTTACCAGACAATGGTTCGCTTCCTGGTATAATAACATATCAGGTAACCGTCACGGATGGTTGCGGAAATGATTTTTACGATTCGGTGACTTGCGTCTACAACGTAACTTTACCTGATATTGCTCTCCTCCCTAATGACACTATATACGTGGATTGTATTCCCGATTCAGCTCTTGCTACGGTTGTTTTAACAACTAGTGCACCTGGTCCATTTACCTATCTCTGGATTAATGGCTCCACGAATGATTCCACGTATTTCTTTGATAATGGAGTCAATGGCTCCACTTTACCTTTCATTGTGACCGTCACAGATGGTTGTTCTAATCAAGCTACCGCTAGTGGTATATTAATTGTCAACCAAACGCTTGCGATAGATACATTAATTTCAAATCCATCTAACTTTTGCGACCCTACTGGATATGTCTCGGGACTGATTACAGGGCAAACCTCTGCCACTGGAAATATCCAATATTCTTGGACTGGTCCAGACGGAAATCCAAACACTGTTTTAAGTTCTGTTTGGACAAACAAACCTTCAGGTTGGTACTATTTTACGGCCACGGATGATGTTTGTTCTGTGAGTGACAGTGTCTTCATTGGCGTACAGAACGCACCGGTTGCCCAAATAGGTGCAAATGTTACATCAGGAACAGCACCTTTGTGGGTTACCTTCTCGAATACAAGTCAAAATGCAGTGATTTATTATTGGGATTTTGGAAATGGGCAAACGGCGGTTACTAACGATTTGTCTGGGCCTGCATCGCTTTATGATCAACCTGGCGTGTATACGGTCATGTTGATTGCTTCACAAGGCGGAACTTGTAACGATACGACTTATTTAACTATAAATGTTTATCCACCACCAGTTATTCCTCCTGTGTACCCACCAATTTGGGAAATCCCAAATGTCTTCTCACCAAATGGAGACCTTGCGAACGATTTGTGGTACATTGAAACAACAAACATCAAAGAAGTTGATTTAACGATTTTAAATCGATGGGGTAATGTTATGTATCAAGGCAAAGGACCTTTACCTGCATGGAATGGACAAAGCAAGAGTGGAGGTGATGCCGAAGATGGTGTTTACTTCTATAAGTTTATCCTTTATGCTGATGATGGTTCTGAAATACCAGGGCAAGGCTTTTTGCACCTGACAAGATAAAGCCATAATAAACTTTCTAGCCCAAGGTCATGAGTTTAAACTTTGATTTTGGGCTTTTTTAATATAGAAAATCGTTATAGGGGTAGCGTACCTTGAAAATTGCTTTGACCTCTTCATACAACATTTCTTTAAATTCGTCAACGTTGTCTTTCGTTTCAGCCGAAATAAAAATCACATTCTTCTCTTCCAATTTAGCCATCCAAGATTTTTTCAATTCAGCCATGGTGGGAATTGTGATTTCTCCGGTTTCCTCATCCTCTTCTTCTAAAGGTTTGTAGGCATCTAATTTATTGAAAACAAGAATAGATGCTTTTTCAGTATTGTCAATTTCGGCTAAAGTTTCTTTGACGACCCGAAAATGATCTTCGAAATTTGGGTGAGAAATATCCAAAACATGAACGAGCAAATCTGCCTCTCGAACCTCATCGAGCGTTGATTTAAAGGATTCAACCAATTGATGTGGAAGCTTGCGTATAAATCCAACTGTATCCGATAGTAAAAAGGGCAAATTATGAATGACAACTTTACGCACAGTAGTATCCAAAGTGGCAAAAAGCTTGTTCTCGGCAAAAACATCACTTTTACTTAGCATGTTCATGATGGTGCTTTTTCCGACATTGGTATAACCTACAAGAGCCACACGAACCAATTGACCGCGATTTCCGCGTTGCACAGCCATCTGTTTGTCAATTTCCTTCAACTTTTCCTTCAACAAAGCAATTTTTTGTTGAATAACACGTCTATCGGTTTCAATTTCAGATTCACCTGGACCTCTCATCCCAATACCTCCTTTTTGTCTGTCCAAATGCGTCCACAAGCGGGTCAAACGAGGCAAAAGATATTGCATTTGCGCTAGCTCTACTTGCGCTTTGGCGTGTGAAGTACGGGCTCGGCTCGCAAAAATGTCTAAAATGAGATTGTTTCTATCCAAGACTTTAACTTCAAGCAGCTTCTCGATATTTCTTAATTGAGACGGACTCAATTCATCATCAAAGATGACTAACTCAATGTCGTTATTGTCAATAAATTCCTTTATTTCTTCCATTTTCCCTTTACCCACATAGGTTTTAGGATTGGGCATTGGAAGTTTTTGGGTGAATTTACGAATGGTCAAACCTCCAGCCGTTTCGGCTAAAAACTCTAACTCAGCTAAATATTCTTCGGACTGTTCTTCGGTAATTGTACCATGAATTACACCGACCAATACTGCCCTTTCTTCTCTATAATCGACAGTTACGTGTCCTTCGTGTAAACTCATTTTTTTCGTAAAGATTTAATATGTTGTATTACAGAATCCATTTGTTGCGGATTCCCAATCAATTCTAATGCTGGAGGCATAGCTCCTTGACCTTCATTGAGGATTTCTTTTATTTGATTATCCGTCATTTTTGATAGACTTAAATCAGTCGCACCAGAATTTCCAAGTTTCCCGTCTGAACCATGGCAATTAACACATTGATTCAAATAAATCGTTTTTCCCGTAAGCGATTTGTTTTCAGCACAATCTTCACAGCTTTTATTCGGTGATTTACACGAAAAAACCATCATGCAAACCGTCGAAAAGAAAACAAACTTTAGAACCATTGCCCACCTAATGCCGCGCGAAATGGCCACGGAATACTCGCTAAAACGATTAGCAAAGCGATTGTGTACCAAACTCGTATAATTTTATTTTTCATTTTGGGTTCACTTGCGTTTTCCGCTTTTCTTCGTCCCAAAGTGACCAAAACAATGGCAATGAGCATTCCTAACAAATGCTCCATTCCGTAGAATCGGAATATTTCATTTTTCATCCATCCACTGGCAAAAGAGACCTTTTGGGATAAGAAGATGAGTCCTATTCCAATGAGTAATTGAATGTGCAAAAACACCATGGCAAAAAGATTGACCATTTTGTTTTTCTTCTCGTAGCTGTTTTTGTTAGAAAAAGCCAAAATAATAGCATACAAAAGGAGGCCAAGAGCCACCCAACGTAAACCAGAATGTGCATGTGAAAGTGCTGAATACATAAGTTCAATTTGAGTCCACAAAGCTAACAATTTTAAGGAATGTTTGTTTGATACTAAAGGAAGTAAAATAGAATTCAGTAATTTCACCTTCCAACAAATGAACACCATGTTAAAATACGTACTCATTCTTCTTGTTTTATTACCATTTTGTGGGTTTTCACAAGAAAATCATCCAACAAATGGCGTAAAACCGACTCCAAATCCTTGTGTCGCGATAAAAAACGCACGCATTATTGTGAGTCCAACGCAGACAATTGAAAGCGGAACTATACTTTTTCGCGACAATGAAATCGTTGAAATTGGCAAGATTGTCATCATTCCGAAAGGAACAGTGGTTATTGATGGAGAAGGGAAAACGATAGTTCCATCATTTATTGAATTGAATTCTAATGTTGGATTGCCCCAAGTAAAAGTTAATGAATGGAGCTTTAGGCCACAGTTAGAAAGTTCGAAGCAAGGGGCATACTATTGGAATGAAGCGATACATCCAGAATCTGTTGCGAGTCAAAACTATACGATTGATTCCAAAGCAAATGTCAATTTACATAAAATGGGGTTTGGTTTTGCTGTTTCACATTTTCAAGATGGAATAGCTCAAGGAACGGGAACCTTAGTTTCATTGGGGAATGAAGAGATTCATAAAAACATGCTCTTGCCACAAGTGGCTGCCTATTTTTCACTCGATGCTGGCGTATCGCGACAAACCTACCCCAGTTCACAAATGGGAAGTATTGCTCTTTTGCGACAATCTTTATATGATTTCCAATGGTATGAAAAAAGCAGCACTGCGCCTTATGATCTTTCTTTGGAAGCCTATAAAACTCAATTGAAATTACCCTTATTTTTTCAAACCGAGGACAAATGGGAAATACTTAGAGCCGACAAAATCGCAAAAGAATTTTCGCTTGATATGGTTTACTTTGGATCTGGAAATGAATACGTTGCTGTAAAAGATTTGAAAAACATAAATGCAAGATTGGTTCTGCCTATGAATTTTCCAGCCGCTTACGACGTTACTGATCCTTATATCAGTCGTCAAATTCCTTTAAGCGTTTTAAAACATTGGGAATTGGCGCCTTCTAATCCAAAAATCATGAAAGATGCCGGATTGGAATTTGCTCTTTCGACACATGGTGTTAGTTCGCCAGCAGAATTTTGGACCAACCTTCAGAAACTGATTGAAGCCGGACTTCCAGCTAGCGATGCACTTGCTGCTTTGACGACAATTCCTGCAAAAATGCTCAAAGTCGAAAGTCTACTAGGCACTTTGGATAAAGGCAAAAAAGCTTGTTTCACGATTTATATGGGAAATCCTTTTGAAGAAAAAAGTGAAGTTCTAGAAGTATGGATCAACGGGATACAAAATGTCTATAAAACAACATCTGTGATTGATATTCGTGGGAACTTTAACTTAATCATTGATGGAAAGTCATTTCCAATTGAAATAGGAGGAACGCAAGAAAAACCAACCGGTAAAATTCAATATGCCAATCCTGATCCACTGGTTACGGATAGTATTAAAATTATTCCGTTCATAGACGTTTTGGGCAATGATGTTGTCATTCAGTTTGCTGTTCACAACGAAGAATGGAACGGTTCTGTTAATTTAAAAGGTAAATTCAGTGAGAAACTAGCCGTATTTGAAGGTTCGGGACAAATTCCAACGGGAACATGGATTAAATGGTCGGCTGTTCGCAATAAAAAATTCAAAGACTCTGTCGATCCAAAAAAATATAGCATTTCGCAAGATACTTTACTGAGAAATTATGTCCCATTAATGGCTTTTGGTCGCACGGATTCCTTGAAAAAAGAAAGCATATTTATAAAAGATGTCACACTTTGGACCAACGAAGCGGATGGCATCATTGAAAAAGGAAACATTCTGATTTCTGGCGGAAAGATCACTGCGATAGGTGCGAATGTATCTGCAAATGGCGCTCGTGTAATCGATGGAACAGGAAAACATCTCACCCCAGGAATCATAGACGAACATTCGCACATCGCAATTTCCAAAGGTGTAAATGAAAGTGGGCAAGCTGTTACGGCTGAAGTTAGCATAGGTGATGTTGTAGATGCAGATGACATTAACATTTATCGCCAACTTTCTGGCGGAGTTACGGCCTCACAATTGTTACACGGTTCAGCTAACCCAATTGGCGGGCAATCTGCTTTGATTAAGTTAAAATGGGGCTACAATCCAATGGATATGTTGATCAAAGACGCTCCGAAATTCATCAAATTTGCTTTAGGTGAAAATGTTAAGCAAGCAAATTGGGGCGATTTCAATACGGTTCGCTTTCCGCAAACGCGCATGGGAGTTGAACAAGTTTTCTACGATGCCTTCACCAAAGCAAAAGCTTATGAAAAAGAAAAAGCTTCAGGCACGTATCGAAAAGATTTAGAAATGGAAGCTTTGGTTGAAATTTTGAATTCAAAACGATTTATTACATGTCACTCTTATGTACAAAGTGAAATCAACATGCTGATGCACATGGCTGATTCCATGGGCTTCAAAATAAATACCTTCACACATATTTTGGAAGGCTATAAATTGGCAGATAAAATGGCGGCGCATGGGGCTGGAGGTTCGACTTTTGCAGATTGGTGGGCCTACAAATACGAAGTAAAAGATGCTATTCCATACAACGCGGCGCTCATGCAAGAACAAGGCGTAGTAGTTGCCATTAATTCAGACGACGCTGAAATGGGAAGACGTTTGAATCAAGAAGCAGCCAAAGCCGTCAAATACGGCGGAATGTCGGAAGAAGATGCTTTAAAATTGGTCACCTTAAATCCTGCCAAGTTGCTCCATTTGGATGATAGAATGGGAAGTTTGAAAGTAGGAAAAGACGCTGATATCGTTTTGTGGTCCGACAATCCTCTTTCGGCGCAAGCCAGAGCAGAAATTACCATAGTTGATGGTGAAATACTTTATGAGCGGAGCAAAGATGCTGAGCTCATGAAAAGAGATGCTGCAGAAAAAGCGCGCATACTATCTTCCATGTTAAAAGCCAATGAAAAAGGCGAGAAAAAACTACCATTCTTCAAAAAGAGAAACAAACATTTTCATTGCGACACCATTGGAGAAGAAGGATCAACAGAATCAAATCATCATTAAGCTATGAAAAAACTCATTATATTTTCTTTATTCATTTCCTCATTTTCATTATCACAAAAAGAGAAAAGCATCTTGTTTGTCAATGCTTATCTTCATGTGGGAAACGGTGAAACAATGGAAAGTGCCGCAGTTGGAATTGTAGGCGATAAAATCACTTTGGTTAAAAACAGTTTGGTTTATTCTCCAAAACCCAATGAATTTGATACCATTATCGACCTCAAAGGACAGCACATGTATCCCGGTTTGGTGGCGCCAAATTCTACCTTAGGTTTGACCGAAATTGATGCCGTTCGAGCAACACGTGATTTCGATGAAGTGGGTCAGTTTAATCCTCATATTCGCGCTTTGATTGCTTATAACGTCGAATCTGAAGTCATTGCAACGGTCCGTTCCAATGGGGTCTTGATCACACAAATCACTCCTCGCGGTGGAAGTATTTCAGGAAGTTCTTCTATCATGCATTTGGACGGTTGGAATTGGGAAGACGCCGCCGTTCGACAAGACGATGGAATCCATTTGAATTGGCCGAGTTCTTTCCGAGGAAGAAACGCAGCGGTTGATAGCAAAGAAGCTGAAACAAGAAAAAACAACTACGCTGAAGGTAAAAAGAAAATTTATGATTTTTTCAAAATGGCTGCTGCATATGCAGATAAAAAAGAACACGAAATTCCTGAACTTCGTTTAGAATCCATGAAAGGATGTATAGATGGGAAAAAGAGACTTTATATTCATGCCAACGAATTGCAGCAACTCTTGGACATTCTTGATTTTTGCAAAGAATTCAATATTAAATATCCTGTTATCGTTGGCGGGTATGACAGTTATTTGATAACCGATCAATTACGTGATGCTAAAATCCCTGTGATGTTGCCTCGTATACATGCCTTACCAGAAAATGAGGACGATCCGATTGATTTACCTTATCGCTTACCCGGTATTTTACAAGAAGCCGGCGTTTCTTTTTGTCTGCAAAACGAGGGTGACATGGAAGCGATGAATGCTCGAAACATTCCCTTTCTAGCTGGACATACTTTAGGATTTGGTTTGACAGCGGAACAAGCACTTCGCTCTGTCAGCCTAAGTTCCTGCGAGATAATGGGAATCGATAAGTACTATGGTTCAGTTGAAGTTGGCAAAAAAGCAACACTTTTTGTTTCAACTGGAGGAGCTTTGGATATGGTGAGCAACAACTTGACTATGGCCTTGATGGACGGAAAATGGGTGCTTTTGGAGAATCGTCAGTTTGACCTCTACCAGCGCTACAAAAACAAATATGGGAAATAATTGTTACCTTTGGTATAGAAATTAATCATACAAAACTCAAATAAAATGGCTTTCGAACTACCAAAATTAGGATATGCATATGACGCTTTGGAGCCGCACATTGATGCGCGCACCATGGAGATTCATTACTCAAAACACCACCAAGGATATACCAACAACTTAAACGCTGCAATTGAAGGCACAGATATGGCCAACATGAGCATTGAAGAAATCTTGAAAGTATGTAAAGACAAACCTGCAGTTCGCAATAACGGCGGTGGTTTCTACAACCACAGTTTGTTTTGGTCTGTTATGGCGCCAAACGCTGGCGGAAATCCAACAGGAGATTTGGCAGCAGACATCGACGCAACGTTTGGTTCGTTTGACGCTTTCAAAGAAGAATTTTCAAAAGCAGCAGCAACACGTTTCGGTTCAGGTTGGGCTTGGTTGTGTGTTTGTGAAGGGAAACTATGTGTTTGCTCAACAGCGAATCAAGATAATCCATTGATGGGTGAAGGTTGTGAAGGAACACCGATTTTAGGATTGGATGTTTGTGAACATGCTTATTACTTGAATTACCAAAACCGTCGTCCAGATTACATTGGTGCGTTTTTCAACGTAATTGATTGGAATGCGGTAGCAGATAGATACGCTGCAGCGAAATAAAATTCAAAATAAAAAAAACGGCGGGGCGAAAAATATTTCGCCCCGCCGTTTTTTTTGGATATATTTTTTACCCCAACACCTTCGGTATGCGGAAATAATCAGAATCTTTTTTGGGGGCATTGCTCAAGGCTTGTTCCTGCGTGACAGTTACTTTCGCAACATCTTCGCGGAGAACATTCACCTCATCCGACATGAAAATTAATGGTTCAACATTATCCGTATCCATTTCTTGAAGTTTCTCCATAAACGTAATGATACGTTCCATGTCGTTTTTGATAATTTGCTTTTTATCTCCTTCAAACTCCAATCGAGCGAGGTGGGCAATGTGATCAATAACTTCGTCTGTAATTTTCATTTCTATATATTTGAGTTGGCAAATTTAAGCAATTCCTTCGGAAGAAATTATAGTTTGGAGGCAATCAAATCACGACAAGTTTGTTTCACTTCTTTTAAATTGTCATCCTTAACATATTGGAAATCGTGAAGATAAACTTTTGACATCCCTGGATGTGCCGGGCCGAAAAAATCATCTGGATCTGAAAACAATTTATAGTGATTCATGAAAGTAACTGGCACAACTGGCACACCCGTTTTTTGGGCTAGGAGAAATGCCCCATCTTTAAAACGAGCCATTTCAGGAGCATTGAGATCTGGAATACCCCCTTCTGGGAAAATACAAACTGAAAAACCTTCGTCAATTGCTTTTCTGGCGGCAACAAATGCTCTCCCTGCTTGCGTTTTATTTCCTCTATTGACGGGAATATTCAAGTTTTTGAAATAAGTTTTCAAAATTGGATAACCCAAAATTTCGCTTTTGCCCATGAACAAAAATGGATGTTCAGGAAAAACAGAAAACATCAAGAATATATCGAGATACGAAGTATGATTAGCAATTAGAACAAAAGGTTTACCATTGGTTTGTAGCTTTTTATTTTTTCTGGAAGGATAACAGCAAAAAATCTGTATCATCCGACTCCAAAGTACAAACATGGAAAAGGATTTTTTTCTACCATCTGGTAAAGCCAAAATAAACAAGAAAAAGGGATACAATAGAATGGCCGTGATGGAGAAAATACTTCCAATATACAATTTCCAAAGATTTGTAAAGATGGCTTTAACCCATTTCATGACTCAAAAATAGTCAAAGGAAGAGCCTTTGCCACCAAAGCGATATTAAAAATGCGTTATAAATTGTAATTTTGAGAAAAAAAGTAAAATGCCGCGCATATTAACAGGCCTTCAGAGCACAGGAACTCCTCATTTAGGAAATTTATTAGGAGCCATTCTTCCTGCCATAGAAATGGCGAAAGATCCAAAAAACGATTCTTTTCTTTTCATTGCGGATCTGCATTCTTTGACCCAAATCAAAGATAAAAATGTGATGATGCAAAACACCTATTCCACAGCTGCCGTATGGTTAGCTTGTGGTTTGGACACCAAAAGAACAGTTTTTTATCGTCAGAGCGATATTCCAGAAGTAACTGAATTGATGTGGTATTTGCTGAGCTTTTTCCCTTTTCAGCGTTTAACTTTAGCGCATTCTTTCAAAGATAAAGCAGATCGATTGAGTGACGTAAACGGTGCGCTTTTCACCTATCCGATTTTAATGGCAGCAGATATTTTATTGTACGACGCCAACGAAGTTCCCGTAGGTAAAGATCAAGAACAACACCTAGAAATCACCAGAGATGTAGCCAATAAATTTAATCTCCAAATGGGAGAAACATTTGTTGTACCAGAAGTGAAAGTCAATGAAGATACTAAGATTGTTCCTGGAACCGATGGCGAAAAAATGAGTAAGTCTCGCAACAATTTTGTTGATATTTTCTTGCCAGACAAGGCCTTGCGCAAACAAGTAATGTCTATTCAAACCGATAGTAAAGAATTGGAAGAACCCAAAGATCCAGATACCTGTAAAATATTTGCTTTGTATAAATTGCTAGCTTCGTCTAGTCAAACTGAAGAAATGAGGGGTAAATATTTAGCTGGAAATTACGGTTATGGACATGCTAAACAAGCCCTTTTTGAACTAATCCTTGAAAAATTTACCAGAGAAAGAGAACATTACAACTATTTAATGGAGAATAAGGTTGAGATTGACCTCCATTTAAGTAAGGGCGCGGAGAAAGCACGAAAAGTAGCAAAAGAAGTGCTTACACGAACACGTGCGAAACTTGGTTACCTTTAGTTCTTGAAATTCACTATATTCGTTAGTACTTGGTAGATAAATGAAGAGGATAAATACCATATTGTTTTTTATAGTAACGAGTTTGGTTGTGTCATCCTGTGGTGATGATGTAGATTCAAATGAATCTCAACCTGGAAAAGGAGGCGTTTTTTATGGTGGTATTTTTAAAATACAATCACCGGAAAAAGTAGAAGGCCTTTTGCCACATGTGGGCACCATTAAATTCACCAGAGATGTCACCTATCAAATTTTTGAGTCCTTACTGAAATTTGATCCTCGGTCCAAGCAAACTGTTCCTCACATTGCCAAAGATTTCAAAGTAAGTGCTGACGGTTTGAAATATACCTTGAATATCAGAAAAGACGTCTATTTTCACGCCGACGATTGTTTTTCAGGAAAGAGTAAAAAGCTTACGGCCAAGGATGTGAAATTTTCCTTGGATTTTGCCTGCTCGGGATTAAAATTAAATAAATCCAGTTTTTTATTAATCAACCGAATAAAAGGAGCCAAAGAATACAACCAACAAACAAAAAACAAGCTAAACTCTACGGGAGTATCAGGCATAAAAATTACTGGTAAACACCAGATAACCATTGATTTAATAGAACCTTTTGCAGGTTTCGAAAAAATATTATCACACAGTAATCTTGGCATTATTGCAAAAGAAGCTTGGGATGAATATGGCGATGCAATTATTGCCCATCCTGTTGGCACTGGACCATTTATGTTGGAAGAAATAACGCCTGAAAGGGTAAAACTAAATCGCTTCGATAGGTATTGGAAATTTGATAAATATGGAAATCGCTTGCCATATCTGAACGGTTTCGAGATGACGTATTACCAGAGTAAAAAAGAAGAATTAGCTGATTTTCAAAACCGAAAAACAGATATGGTTCTCAATATTCCGGCAGAAGAAATCAAATATCTACTGGGCACCTTGGAGGACGCTCAAGATGGCAAAAATGTCATTCACAAAGTTCATTCAGAATCCAGTATGAGCGTGATGTATTTGGCTTTTGCGAATCAAAGTGCTGAGTTCAGTGATGTACGGGTCAGAAAAGCTTTCAATCAAGCGATTAATAAAAAATCTTTGGTAAACAATTGGTTGGGTGGAGAAGGTTGGCCGGCACAAAATGGTTTCATTCCTCCTTTGGATTTTTATCCCAATTACAAAGTCAAAAATCTATCCTTCGACACAATCGCTGCCCAAAAATTATTGGCTGAAGCTGGATACCCTAAAGGAAAGGGATTTCCAAAAATTGATATCTATGTTAACGCTCAAAAAAATTCCCCGATGCACAAAGCAATGATGGGTTTGGCAGCACAACTGAAACAAAATTTGGGTGTCGATTTGGGTATTAAATTGTGTACCATTGTCGAAAGAGATAAAGCCATTGCCGAAGGAAAAGCAAAAATATGGCGCGCCGGCTGGATTGCCGATTATCCGCATCCCGAATCTTTTTTAAGTTTGTTTTACAGTCGGAATATCTCGTCGAGCAACAACACCATTAACTCATTCCGTTATAACAATGCCGAATACGATGATCTATTAGAACGAGCCAACAAAGAACAAAATGAAGAAATTCGAAATCTACTTTTCGTTCAGTGCGATCAAAAAATTGTGGATGATGCGGCAGTGGTTCCCATCTTGACCGGAGATTTTATTGTATTGATAAATAAAAAAGTGAAAAATTTTGAGCCCAATCCTATGGAGATTTTAGATATTTCAACTATATTTATCAAGAATCCGCAGAAGGATGCGGAATAAATTATTGTTTCATTAATGGCTCTCAGCTTGCAATTTTAAAAGTCGTTCCTCGCGTGCGGCTTTTTTTTATGGCTCTAAAACCGTTTCCAAAACATCTTTGGATTTAATGTTTCCAAAGTGTTCTAAATGCAGTTTGTAGTACATCAATAAGACATCCAATGTTTCCTTTCGGAGAGCATAATTCAATTGTATCTCATGGCCTTCTAAAAGAGCTAAAACAGCGTCAGAACATACTTCCGAACAAAATCTGTCTCGCTGTGCAGAGGTAGAAAAAATTCCATCTTCTAGATGAAAATGTAAGTTCTTTCCTTCCAATATTTGTGGTTCGATACCTAAATAAAACGTGAATTCCAGCAGAAAAAGAATGGGAAACATGGCGAGTTCATCATCTTGGTCGAGTTGTCGGACTTTCTCTCTCAAAAATTCAAAAAGCCGCTCATCCTTCTCGGTATGGGTTAAGCATTTTTGAAGTATTTCAGCAATGAAAAAAGCAATGCTCGATCGAATAGGGTCAAACGGAAGATGCTGAACTTCCATCGTGGATTCCACTTGGGTTAATTTCCCTAATTCACTTTCATTTCTGAAAAAATAAGACAGCTCTTGAATGTTTAAAGGAAAAAGCAAATTGTTCTTCTTTTTTGCTCCTAGAAATAGAAATTTTTGAAATCCGTGATTGGCGGTGAAATAACTAACAATGGCGCTCGTTTCGGAAAAAGGAATACGTTGCAAAAAAATACCGATGTCACTTTCCTTCATGTCATTCGTTGATGATGACCACTTTACCTACTTTTCTTCCTTTGCCTTCGTTGGCAGCTGTCCAAATTAAATAGACTCCAGAAGCGACTTTCGTGCCATCCAAATTTTTACCATTCCAGATGGCAGTTCCTCCGTTTGAAGTAGTTTGATACACCAAATTTCCGCCCATATCCGTAATCTTAACATCAGAGTTGTAGCGAATGCCTTGAATTGTAATTACTCCACCAAAGTCTGGAGTAGCTGGATTTGGAAATACTTTTACATCCTCATAATCTGGATCTTCGTAAGTCGCGTCCGTTCTGAAGGAAATCAATCCAATGTCCGTCACACAGTAGACTTCTCCTGTATTATGATCGATTTCCATATCCAAAATTATATTGGAAATCAAAGGTGAATTTTCTTTGGTATAGTTGGCCAAAATGGTCAAACCGTCCGGTGACATTAAGAAAATTCCCGTTCCTTCAGTCCCAATCCACTTCCGATTTCCGCCATCTACCTCAATATCATTTATGACCGTTCCTCCTAACAAATACTCGACATTTCCTTCAAAATCAAGTTTAATTCTTTGTGCATCAAATTCTCCTGGTCCGGCATCAAAAACACTTTCAGAATTATAAATAATAGCAAAACCTGCATCTGTTCCAATCCAAATTTCATTGTCAAAATCAACCGCTATTGCCCGCACCGAATTAGACGGAAGATTACCTGAACCTTCTCCTTTTTGAAACTGTTTTTTCTTGTCATCAGCCAAATTATCCAATGTTCCACCGTAGTTCAATCCAAACATACCTTTTCCTTCAACAGCAAACCAAACGTTGTCGTTGTAATCAATAGCCATTTTTCCAGAAAAACCATTTTTTGAAGAAGCCCCCATATCAATAGAAACCCATTCTTTATTCGTTTTAAGAACTTTCAAGGTATTATTACAATAGGAATTAACAACCCACAAATTACCCTTTTCATCGTATTGAACATCCGAAGCATAACTCCAACCATTTCCCAAAACCGTATTTTCTAGCGGAGAATTCGTTGACGAATACATCTCTACTGTCAACTTGTCCTGGCTGATTACCCCAACCGGGACCCCTGAATAAGTTCCAAATGCAAACTCATTCGGATTCTTTGGGTTGATGCTAGCTGAAATCAAATCGAAAACGGGCAAAGTATCCCATGGCGCAACAGTTTCCTTAGCGTATAGACTCCATTCCTGATTATTCAATAAATAGAAACCAGAATTATTAAAGGTGAAAAAAGTACCACTTAATCCACCACCAGTGCAAATAAGCTTTCCAGCTTCCCAATCTAAACCATAAAAATTATTGCTAGGCGGTCCTTGAAAACTAATTTTCTCAAAACTGCCTTCAGATAAATTCAGCTCAACCAATCCAGCGAATCTATCTGCAATAAAGACGCGATCATCCAAACGAATACTGTTTTTTACAACAGGAAATTCACCTAAACTATAGCTGTTTCTACTGTATGAAATCCCTGAATAATCGCTTTCCATAACAAAAATACCACCAGTTACATTGACTGCGAGCTGATTATTATGTCTACTTATAGAGCTAATTTCAAGATTGAATCCGCCTATATCTATTGGAATTAACCCCGTGTTAGCTACTTTGAAAATTGTATCAAATGCATTTACTGGGTCATTTTTTTGCAGAATCAATTCAGCGTTTATATTCTGCAAACCACGGTATTCGTTGTTCGTATTGAGTGGAACCCGAGAATCAACTGTCCATTGGTTGAAATCACCCAATCCTGGGTTATTTTTCAGCGCCCACAACATTCGATTATCGGTCAATACAAATACTGTATCTCCGGAAAATTCCAAGTCATAAATTACCTCTTTATTTTCCGTTGGATAATACGTATCGCGAACTTCCTGTTTTGCTGGATCTACAATAACAACGCCAAATCCTGTTGCCAAATATATTTTCCCTTGATAACTTTTAATTTTTTGAATCTCTTTAATCCCTTGAATTTGAGCCAATTTAATAGCTGGCAAATTGAAAATAGAATTGTCTTTTAATAAATCTACGTTTCCATTTTTATAGCCAATCACAACCGTTCCAGAATTCGGCTCATAGCCCAAAGTGCTGATGCTAACATCCGACAATCCGTTGGTGGAAGTGATTAAAGATTTTTCCTTTGCGTTTCTGTCGTATTCCAAAACACCGTTATCGAAAGCAGTATAAATTATGTCGCCATGCGCAACCACAGATGAAGCTTCTCGGGCTGGAACATGCAAGGTCCAACCACCCATTGTTGATTGACCAAAAGAAAGTCCAACAATAAAAAGAGTTAAAAATAAAAGTCCGAAATTCAGTATTTGTTTTGAAAAAGCCATTCGATATGCTTGCATGGATAGAATTGATTGTGCGAAAATAACGCCAAAACGGTGAATTTATTTTTAATATCGCTATAAAGGTCGAAAAAGTTTGCCGTTCGCGCATCAATTGGGTCTAAAACCTTACTTTTGCAGTAAAAAATGGCTCCGTGGCGCAACCTCTTAAAAGAGATTTAATTGCGCCATACGCCGAAAATGGCTCCGTGGCGCAATCTCTTAAAAGAGATTTAATTGCGCCATACGCCGAAAATGGCTCCGTGGCGCAATTGAATAGCGCATCAGATTTCGGCTCTGAGGGTTACAGGTTTGAATCCTGTCGGGGTCACTCTGATAAAAGCATTTACCCAAAGGGTGGATGCTTTTTTTGCATTCAGACGTGAAGTTCACTTCAGCGGATGAATGTACAAAGTATCCATTTTCGACAAAGGAGAAAATAATGATTTCATCCACTGCATGTCGAACCCAAAGGAAAAGTGCAGCCAATCCTGTTTGCCATGGAAAAATTCTAAATTAAAATGATTTTAAACTGCTTAAGAAAATTCATTATTCCACTTTGAATTACAAAGTCCAACTAAAAATTTAAATTTTTAAATTTTTGATTTTAACATGGCATAAGGCCAGTTTTCCCGGGCAATGCGCTGAATGAAGGTTAACAGAATAACATCGGCTGCAGAATTCAGTTAATCAAATACTCAATATAGAATGCCTAATTTTAAAAAGATTATAGAAATTGTAATTTTAGAGACAGAGGCACGGCTTGCACCGCCAAAGGCACTGTGTCCGCCTCGGAGGAGCAATGAAGTTAAATCCGCGCGAACCTTGATGAAAGAAAAAAACAATGAAAAAGAATCAATTTTGTCTGTTAATATTAACATTGTTGTCATGTACCGACAATAATTCAGAGTCCATTGTTTTTATCAAAGAAAGGATAGCAATGGAGGAAACCGATAATAAGTCTATAAACGTAAAATCACATAGTCAAATGAATGATACAATTCGTCAATTTGACTCATTGTTTGTGCCACTGATTAAACTTCCTCCTACCAAACTTAAATCTGAATTTTCTTTTAGTTATTTTGAAGAAAATTTCGTGATTCCAAAAGAGAGAATGATAAAAAATGGAAAAACAGAAAACTTTCCTTACTTATACCAACACAATTATTGTTTCGATACCATTATCAATAATTGTAAAATGCATTTTGTCGAACATCGCGTTTCAAACTCAAAAGAAACAGACCAGCTTATTCTAGTGGACTTGAATTTTATGATAGAATTGCTACAATCTCTTTCTTGTGAAAATAGGTATTTTAGTTCTGAAAATCAAGCTCTTGATTTTGGTGAAATGATATTTTACAGCCATGTTGATAAAGTTGATAATAAGGGGATTCACACAAAATTCATTTCTAGTTACTTTTCTGGTGGTGGATCTTCAACTAAAGTAAATATTAGAAAAACAATAAGCGTTGATGATTTTTATAAGTTAATGGAAGTCCCTTTGAGCTCGGCAAAAATTTTTGAAATTTTTGAAGCCGATTAAACTGAATAATTTATCTGTCGTTAGGGTCATACTCCAATTTGCATTTTATGGTCATGTTTCAAATGGTGCTTTTTGTTTTCTTTGAATTTAAATAATTGAAAACAAGTAAAATAAAAACTGATTGATTTAAGAAATAGGTAGGTATGGGAATAACTTTGAGAGGTATTCAGAATCATTTAAAAATGGAAATGGATTAAAACAGTTTGATGAATTTCACGGAAATTAAGTTGAGATAAAGACTATGGAATAAGTTAACATTTACACTTATTTCTTAGAAAATGAAAATGTTGTCTTAAAGATGGGGAGTACTTCAGTGTTAATGTGGTATTTTATTTCGGTTTACGATAAACTTTCTGAATTCGAAGGTTTAATGAAAAGTTGGTAGGGAATAATGGTCAGGCTTTAAATGATGTCGGCACCCAACTCGCTCAGATATAATAAATAGAATTTGTATTTTTAGTGACAAAGTCACGGATTGCACCGCCAAAGGCACTGTGTCCGCCGCGGAGGAGCAATGAAGTTAAATCCGCGCCGACTTGATTTGAATATTTAAAACTTGCAAAATAAAATATGCTTAAAAAAGAATTTCCCGGTGAAAGCAGATATACTTATTTTTTGGGTATTACGACTCTGATAGCAATTTTTTCAATTGCAATTGGCTTCAGCATTGAGCTAGAACCACTAGGTATTTTGTCAACGATTATTATTATATCATTTACTTTATTCTACATGAGAAAAGTAATTAGGCATGTAAAATTCAACGAAAATTCATTCGAAGTCAATTATTTATACGGTCGAAAAATTGAAGTTCCATACTGCAATGTCTATCAAATATATTACAACAAAGAGGGTTTTCTTCCAACTCATGTTTATGTAATAAAATTCAAGTCCGATGATAAAAAAAAGAAAGCAACATTTTTCGCTGATTTGGAAGAAATGAAAATCCTAAAGTTATATCTTTTGGAAAAGGGAATAAAAGAGAAAAGGTTTACTCTCAGCTGAGTGGTGACGTATCAAAATAACTGTTAGATCGGAATGAATAATTTAAAAAGATGTATAAATGTGGGGATTGAAAATCTGCGCCAACTTGGGAAAAAAAACAATCGTGAGTTCCAAAAGGAGGAATAAAATGGAAAGAGTAAAAATTATTATAGTGTGGTTATTGATGCTAAGTATTACAGGTTGCGAAACCCAAAAAGGAAAAAAGTATATTATTTCTAATTCGTATGATTTAATTGATAATGATCGATTTTCAAAATTGTTCTCATCTGGAATAGACAGTAAAATCAAATCAAATATCTATATGACTTCTGACCTAATGATACTGCACGAAAATGGGACTAGTATTGGAGAGGTTTATTATAAGATTGAGACTCTTTTTAAGAATACTGAAAGGAACAAAGTGATCTATTACAAAAAACTTGTTGATGATTTATTAAGGCCTGAGATGGAAGGAGATACCATGTTTCGATTTGAAACGGTAGATACAATTCTGAGGTTACCTTTTGATTATCCACCTAAAACTATAAACGTTACCTTGGTTAAAAAGAATGAAAGTACTTTAGTTAAAAGAGCAAGAATTAAAATATTCACAGATTCGAGAGAGATTAGACGATTCAGGTGAATAGGTGGTGGATTCTTTTTATGATAAAAATTCACTGTGGAATTTATGTAATGATGTCCATTTGAATTAAGACCCACAAATACTACAAACCAAGTGGTGTAAGAATAACTAGTTCGCTCGGATATGTTTCACAAATAAAGATTTAGCCCACAAATTCTTCCGTGACTTACCGTTTGAAACTTAAAAAACGCCACCTACCAAGCGCCGCACCCTAATGCTTTGCCCCCATAAAATAAACCATCTTCCCTCCTTTCAAGATTTCCTGGTGCGTTATGAAATTACGCGATAAAACTTGCCCATTCAAGAGGATTTTTTGCACGTAGACATTTTCTGGACCTTGGTTTTGCACCTCAATTTCAAAAGTTTTTCCGTTTTCGAGATGAAGAATGGCGCTATTCACTGCCGGACTTCCTATTGAATATTCTGTCGAACCAGGGGACACGGGATAAAAACCGAGCGAACTAAAAATGTACCAGGCACTCATTTGTCCGCAATCATCGTTTCCGCCCAATCCGTCTGGGGTTGGTTTGTATTGCATGGTCAATATTTGGCGCACTTTTTCTTGTGTTTTCCAGGGTTGTTTGGTCCAATTGTACAAATACGCGACATGATGCGCAGGCTCATTGCCGTGAACGTATCCGCCGATAATTCCGTCTCGGGTGATATCTTCGGTTTCTTCAAAAAAGGAATCCGACAAATACATGTTGAACAGTTCGTCTAGCTTTTTGGCAAACTGTTTTTGACCGCCCATTAATTTCGTCAATTCAGCTGGATTATGCGGAACGAAAAAGGTATAATTCCAACTATTCCCTTCAATAAATCCTTGACCGTGCGTACTATACGCATCGAAATTGGCTTTAAAACTTCCATCTGCCAATTTGGGTTGCATAAAACCAGAACTAACATTGAAATTGTTTTTCCAGTTATCAGCACGCTTCATAAATTCTAGGTAAATGTCTTGTCTGTTCAATTTAAGCGCAAGTTGTGCAATGACCCAATCGTCATAAGCATATTCCAAAGTATTGGAAACGGAAATTCCGCTCTTTTCGGCAGGAATGTATCCTTTATCCATGTATTCGCCTATGCCTTCATAGTTTCGTTTTTTGGCGGTTGCAACGCATGCATCCAATGCTTGATTGGCGTCACCGCTGTACGTGCCTTTTAAAATAGCATCTGCAATGACAGAAACACTGTGGTAACCGCTCATGCACCAATTATCGTTCGCATAATGACTCCAAATGGGCAACATGTGCAAACTACTTTGCTTGTAATGTTCGATCATGGATTGCACCATATCCGAATTACGACTCGGTTGCAGCACATTGAACAAGGGGTGCAAAGTTCGATAAGTATCCCAAAGGGAAAAGGTGGTGTAATTTGTAAACGTATCCGCTTGATGGATGTCCTGATCCAAACCTTTATATTCGCCATTCACATCCATATAAACCGTTGGACTAATAAAAGCGTGGTACATAGCGGTGTAAAAATTGATTTTCGTATCGGAGGTTGACTCGATTTGTACCTTGCTCAATTCCTTGTTCCAATCCGCTTGCGTTTGCGCTTTTACTTTTTCAAAATCCCAATGCGGAATTTCGCTTTGCATGTTTTCAATGGCATTTTTTTGACTCACAGGCGACAAGGCAAACTTGATTTTTATTTTTTCATTCGCTTCCGTTTCAAAATCAAAATGCATTCTGATTTTCTTTCCAGCTATATCGGGGAAATTGTCATTTTGGTCAAATTTTCGCCAAAAACCGCGATAAACCTGCTGTCCATCATAGTTCTTGGTGCCATAATTTTTGATGGGTTTAGAAAAACTCATGGCAAAATAAACGGTTCTTGTTCTACCCCAACCGTTCGTCTGTTTATATCCAGTGACCAAAGTATCGTTTACAACTCTTACAAATGTCCAGACAGTTTTGTCATCATAATTGTAAATTCCAGCCATGAGGTCAAGGATAATATGTGCTTCATCTGATTTCGGAAAGGTGTATTGATGCATCCCAACTCGTGTTGTCGCTGTCAATTCTGCTTGTATTCCATCATCTTCCAGCTCGACTTTGTAATAGCCAGCCTCTACCGTTTCTTTGTCATGCGAAAAAGCGGAGCGAAATCCCGTTTTTGTATCGCTCACTACACCTGGATTCATCTGAAGAGGTCCAGTACTCGGCATGATTAAAAAATCGCCTAAATCTGAATGGCCAGTCCCGCTAAAATGGGTATGACTGAACCCAACAATACTTCTGTCATCATACTGATAACCAGCACAATATTTATAAACATCCGGGTTGTATTTTCCGTCAACAGAATAGGGAATTGTGTCGGTATCCGGACTCAATTGTACCAAGCCAAAAGGAGCAGTAGCACCTGGAAATACGTGTCCCATGCGCTGCGTACCTATGATAGGTTTGACGTAAGGAATTAAATTCTGATCGACTTGTTGTCCAATGCTGAATTGACACCAAATAAGAAAAAGAGCGATTATAAAAGTCTTCATAGTTTACTGATTTGATAAAGAGAAAGGGAAAGTTTTTGCGCGTATTTGTTTTCCTGACTATTTTCTGGTTCCTGAATCACGAACTGTTTTCCATTTTCAAAAGTAAGGGTTGCTTTCTTGAATAAGGGTGCTCCTATAACATATTGATTTGTCGCTGGGCAAACTGAATAAAATCCGAAAGCAGAGAAAGTATACCAGGCCATAAGTTGATTCGTTTTCTTGGGTTCAGGTTTTATCTGATCGTCAATAAGGAAGGGTACCAACAACAAAATAGGCAATATGTTTTTTGGCATTTTTTGATTTATTAAAGAAATTGGCTTCTTCTCAAAGATAGAACTACTTCTAATTTTTTGGAAGAAAAGAAGTGAAATAGTACTTTACTATTGTTCGTTAAAACCTTTCATCTTCTAATTAGTCTTATTTTTGTCCTATCAAGATTTGAAATCACAAAGAAATGAATATAGATAAAACAAAACCTGTAATGGTGACTGGTGCCAATGGTTACGTGGCCAGCTGGTTGGTAAAAAAATTGTTAGACGAAGGAATGACGGTTCACGCCGCAGTCCGCAATCCTGATGACGAGAAGAAAATCAGTCATTTGAAAGAAATGGCCGCTAATTCCAGAGGTGAAATCAAATTTTTTAAAGGCGATTTGCTCACGCCAGGTTCTTACAAAGCCGCAATGGAAGGTTGTGAATTGGTTTATCACACCGCCTCACCTTTCACCACAGAAGTAAAAGATCCACAAAAAGAGCTGATTGATCCAGCCGTAAAAGGAACGGAAAATGTATTGAACTCGGTCAATGAAGTTTCCTCGGTGAAAAGAGTTGTGGTAACGAGCAGTTGCGCAGCCATTTACACAGACGCAATTGATACCGTAAATGCTCCGGGCGGAAAGCTGACCGAAGACGTTTGGAACACACGTTCATCTTTAGAATACCAACCCTATTCTTATTCCAAAACATTGGCCGAAAAGAAGGCTTGGGAGATGGAAAAAAACCAGGATCGCTGGGATTTGGTGACCATCAACATGAGTTTTGTTCTCGGACCAGCCATGAATGCGCAAAACGCGACTTCAGAAAGTGTCAATATATTAAAAATGTTGGGTGATGGACAAATGAAAATGGGCGCTCCAAAAATGGGTGTTGGTATCGTTGATGTTCGCGATGTAGCAGAAGCACATTTCAGAGCTGGATTTACTCCTGAAGCGAAAGGTCGTTACATCACATCCGCACACAATTCCGATTTCTTAGAAATGGGAACCGTGCTTTTGCCTAAATATGGCGATAAATTTCCCTTACCGAAAAAAGCTTTGCCGAAATGGTTGTTGATGCTGATCGGTCCGATGGTAAACAAATTGTTTACCCGAAAATTCATCCGAAACAATGTCAACATTCCTTGGAATGCGGATAATTCAAAAATCAAACACGATTTGGGCATGACTTTTCGTCCTTTGAAAGAAACGATGGAAGATTCATTTCAAGTTTTGATTGACGAAGGAATATTGAAAGCGAAATAGAAATTTCTCCTTTACTCCTTAGAATAAAGTTTACATGAAAAGGCCTTGTTAATCTAGGATTGGCAAGCTCTTTTTTCAATTCAAGGTAAAAGCAATTGGAAGTCGAGCACGTGATCGAACCTTTTTGCCATTCTTTTTAGCTGGGGTCCATCTCGGCATTTTTCGAATGGTTTGGACGGCCACTGCATCCAATTCATAGGAAACACTGCGTTCGATATACACGTTGGTGATTTTACCATCAGCTTGAATCACGAATACCACGTATACCTTTCCTTCGATATCATTTTCGATGGCAATTTGTGGGTATTCAATGTTATCAGAAATCCATTTTTTCATCCCCTTTGCACCACCAGGGAATTCCGCTTCTACATCTGGAAATTCATAGACTTTTCCTTGTTCAGGATCTCTATCTTCGTATATATCACCCGTTTTTGGCGGCAATGGAGGAGCTTGCTCCATTTCTTCGTCATCCGCCATATCCATTAAAGTGTCAATCACATCTAGGACGCAGGATTGTAGGCTGAAAGTGAGTAAGATTAAGAGGAAAAATGATTTCATTTCCTCAATTTAAATTAAAATAAATCGGTAACCTTACTCTTGTTTTTACCTTTTTTCTTCCCATTTTACCTGGTTTCCATTTCGGCATTAATTTGATTACCCTCAACGCCTCCGCATCCAGTGTTTTTGAAACACCTCTTTCCACTTTTATATCTCCTATCCTACCTTTTTCGTCTACGACAAAAGATATGAAAACTTTCCCTTGTTCATTCTTCTCAATGGCAGCGGTTGGATAATGCAAATTATTTTGGAGGAATCGCTTCATAGCTTCCGGACCTCCTTTGAACTCCGCTTCAACATCCGGAAAAGAAAAAACACCTTTTGCATCAGGCTTTTTTTTATCAATGATTTCTTCTTCTACCACAATAGCCGCTGGTGGTGGTGGAATTGTAGGTTCTTGCGCAAAACACCCATGAATAAACAAGGAGAATAATAAAATAAGTGATGTTTTCATTCTTGTGATTTTGAGTTGGTTAATCAAATATACAACAAAAATTATTCCGTTAACGATTCTCGCTTTTTGGCTAACTTTACCCTCAAAATCACTCAAAAAATGCAACAAAAATTCGGAATTGCCATCCATGGTGGAGCAGGAACCATAGACCAATCGGAAATGACCGCTGAAAAAGAATTGGCGTACAAAACGGCTTTGAAAGAAGCGTTGGAAGCTGGTCACACGGCTCTTTCTGAGGGAAAATCGGCTTTGGATGCTGTGGAATTGGCAGTGAATAGCTTAGAAAATTGTCCGCTTTTTAATGCGGGAAAAGGAGCTGTTTTTTGTGCCGATGGTGGTTTTGAGCTGGATGCGAGCATCATGTTTGGCAAAGATTTGACGGCTGGAGCTGTCGCTGGAGTGAAAAACATTGCTAACCCAATTTCCTTGGCTAGAAAAGTCATGGAAAGAACAGGTCATGTTATGTTAGCCGGACAAGGAGCATTAGATTTCGCCAAATCTATCGGAATACGACAAGAAACAGACGAATACTTTTTTACCCAACAACGCTATGACCAATGGCAAGCGCTCGTTGGAACCACCGAAGTGGCTTTGGATCACGGTTCATCCACCACCAAGCCAATAGGAACAGTGGGTGCTGTAGCCTACGATTCTGAAGGAAATATTGCCGCCGCTACATCTACGGGAGGCATGACCAATAAACAATTTGGCCGAATTGGCGACACACCAGTAATCGGTTCTGGAACTTATGCCAACAACAAAACTTGTGCTGTTTCCTGCACGGGCCACGGCGAATATTTTCTTCGTTCGGTTGTCGCTTATGATATATCTTGCTTAATGGAATATGGAGGTTTTTCTTTGGAAGAAGCCTGCAATAAAGTGTGTCTTGAAAAACTCGTGAAAATTGGTGGCGAAGGCGGTTTGATTGCCGTTGATGCCAAAGGAAATATTTGTTTACCGTTTAATTCTCCGGGAATGTATAGAGGTTTTGTGCGTGAAGACGGAGTTTTTGAAACTCTGATCTATTAAATGCAGACTTCGACTTCGCTCAGTCTGCGATTGCACTTTTACGCACCCTGAGCGGAGTCGAGGTTATGCACCCTGAGCGGAGTCGAAGGGTGCATGCGCCGAAGCCTAGTCTTTCGAATCTTCCAACTCCCCCGTCCAAACTGCCGCTTCAAATTTACGGGTAGAAACGGTGTATTTATCTCCTTTCGCCATGGCGTGAACTACCAAATGCTCTATGCTGATGGGTGTTCCTTCTGGCAAATCGCTGATGTTGTTGTGCTTGATTTCGTGTCCATCAAAAATCAAGACCAATCCTGAACCGATGACTTCGAAATCATCACCATTTGTGACCAAAATACCTGTGTCCTCTCCCAAACCTATTCCTATACAGGATGGATTACTTGCTACGGCTTGTGTCAATCGACCAAAACGTCCACGAGTGACAAAATGTGAATCAATAATTACATCTTTCATCAAACCAAATCCCGTCGTGATTTTCACTTCACCTTTGAGCAAAGCTTTTGGGCTGCTGCCTTGATAAATCATGGTTTGCGACATAGCCATCGCACCAGCGCTCGTTCCAGCGATGATTAATCCATCATTTTCATAACGATCTTTCAGAATGGATAAAATATCTGATCCACCAAATATAGTTGTTAGTCGAAATTGATTTCCACCAGTGAACATAACCCCTTTAGCTTGCTTGATACGTTCTATGTAATCTGGTTTTTGGGCTTCTTCTCTATCTCGAATGTGCAAGAAACCAACAAAATTACAGCCGATTTTCTCGAATGCGTGCGCATAAGCCTCTCCTACCTCCAATGGAATGCTAGAGGCCGTCGTTATCACTTCAATATGCGCACCTACGCCACCTGATTCCGAAACAAATCGTTCCAAAATTCCAAGTTCAAAAAAATTTTTCTCCAATCGGTCGACAACCACATCGTGATCCTCATCTTGGAATTTGAACTCGTTCCCCCCGATAGATATTAATTTTCCTGTTGGCATATTACCTGTTTTGGGCAAAAATAGCAATTATTAAATGGCTTGGTTTCTTAGCGTGTATTGGAAGAACTCAATTTTATCAACACTTTTTGAAGAATTCAACAATTTATTTTTAAATCATTATACATCGAATAAAACATTTTATTACCTTGTTGACCAAATCAATTAACATTCTGTAAAGTTCAACTATGAAAATAAATGAAATTCGCGTGATGCGTGGGCCAAATTATTGGTCAATAAGACGTCACAAATTAATGGTGATGGTATTGGATTTGGAAGAGTTAGAAGAAAGCCCGACCAATACGATAGATGGATTTTTAGATCGCTTAAAAGAAATGTTCCCATCTATGCACGGCCATCGATGTAGCATTGGCGAGCCCGGTGGGTTTTTTCAACGTGTGGAAGAAGGAACTTGGATGGGTCATGTAATCGAACATTTAGCTTTAGAAATACAAACCTTGGCTGGAATGGAAACTGGTTTCGGTCGCACAAGAGGCACGGGTAATCATGGAGAATATAACGTTGTTTTTGCCTATACAGAAGAAGAAGTGGGTCGATTTGCCGCTAAAGCCGCGGTTCGAATTGCCGAAGCATTAATCTCCGGTGAAAAATATGATTTAGAAGAAGATATTCAAACCATGCGTGTGCTCCGAGAGGAAAATAGACTCGGACCGAGCACAGGTTCCATAGTGGAAGAAGCTGCGAGCAGAGGCATTCCATGGATTCGATTGAACAAACATTCTTTGGTTCAGTTGGGTTATGGTGCCAATCAGAAAAGAATTCAAGCCACTGTTGCTAGTACAACCAGCAACATCGCTGTAGAAATTGCCTGCGATAAGGAAGATACAAAAGACATACTTGAAGACAATGGAATTGCAGTTCCACGCGGACGAATTGTTCGCAGCGAAGAAGGTCTATTTGAGGCTATTGAACGGATTGGATATCCTATCGTAACGAAACCTGTTAATGGAAATCATGGCCGTGGAGCAACATGCAATATTCTCAATGACGAAGATGCGAAAATTGGTTTTGCAGCTGCTCAAGAACATTCTCGTTCTGTCATCGTAGAAAAGTTTATAACTGGATTCGATTTCCGTTTATTGGTGATCAATCACCAATTTGTGGCGGCTGCGAAAAGAACACCTGCTAGTGTTTTGGGTGATGGAAAATCGACCATACAAGAACTTGTAGACGAGGTCAATAAAGATCCTCGAAGAGGTTACGGTCATGAAAAAGTTTTGACCTCCATCAAAATCGATCATCATACACAAGTGATACTCAAAGAACAAGGTTTGACTTTGGATTCTGTTGTTCCTGCAGGCGAACTTTTGTTATTAAAACCGACCGCGAATTTAAGTACGGGTGGAACGGCCGAAGATATAACGGATAATGTACACCCTTACAATGTTTTTATGGCGGAGAGAATCTCCAAAATCATCGGTTTGGACATTTGTGGAATTGACATCATAGCTCCTGATTTGACTACACCAATTGACGAAAATGGTGGTGCTATCATTGAAGTAAATGCTGGACCAGGATTTAGAATGCACTTAGCTCCAACACACGGTTTGCCGAGAAATGTAGCTGGTGCAGTAGTAGATATGTTATTCCCACAAGGAGCTCCCATTAAAATTCCAATCATTGCGATTTCAGGAACGAATGGGAAAACCACGACTACGAGATTAATGGCACATATTGTTAAAAACATGGGCTACAAAGTTGGATTCACGACTTCAGACGGAATTTATATACAGAACAGAATGTTGCAAAAAGGCGACTGTACAGGTCCATCAAGTGCAGAATTTGTGTTGAAAGATCCAACGGTGAATTTTGCGGTTCTAGAAACAGCTCGAGGCGGTATGCTGCGAGCAGGCTTGGGATTCGGAGCATGTAACATTGCGATTATTACCAATATTGCCGCGGATCATCTTGGACTAAAAGGTATTAATACGGTAGAAGAATTGGCCAGAGTAAAAGCAATTGTTGCAGAAAGTGTTGTCAAAGATGGTTACGCCATCCTGAATGCCGATGATGATTTAGTATACGACATGCGTAAAAACTTGGAGTGCAATGTTGCCTATTTCTCCATGGATGAAAACAATCCGAGAATTGTAGAGCATTGTAAACGAGGAGGTTTAGCCGCAATTTACGAAAATGGATATGTCACAATTTCCAAAGGAGAATGGAAAATGCGCGTTGAAAAAGCGGTGAATATTCCACTGACATTCCGCGGACATGCCAAATTCAATATTCAAAATGTTTTGCCGACAGTTTTAGCAGGCTTCATTCAAGGATTTAAAATTGCTGATATCAAAATGGCTTTGGAAACATTCATTCCTTCACCTGCTCAAACTCCAGGTCGAATGAATATGTTCCGTTTCAAGAATTTCGATTTGATGTTGGACTATGCACACAATCCTGCCGGTTTTGCAGCCATAGCAGATTTCTTGAGTTCCGTTGAGGCGACTGAAAAAATAGGAATCATTGCAGGCGTTGGCGACCGAAGAGACGAAGACATCCTTGAATTGGGGAAACTTTCAGCGACAATGTTTGATAAAATTATCATTCGTCAAGACAAAAATCTTCGTGGACGCAGCGAGGAAAGTTTAATTGGTCTGATGAAAGAAGGCATTCACAGTGTTGATCCAAATAAAGAAGTCATGATTATTCCAAAGGAAAGTGAAGCAATCAAATACGCCGTGAATAATGCGATAAAAGACTCATTTATAGTTATTTGTAGTGATGTAGTTCCTGATGCATTGGAGCAAGTTAAACGACTGCATGAAGAGGAAGATAGAGTTAGTACAATAGCAAGTTTCTAAAAAAAAAAGTAAAATCAAGAGGGGTAGTTTTTAGCTATCCCTTTTAATTCCTCATCAATTTTTAAATAAATAGAATTTATTTAACTCAACAATAATTAGCGTTTTAAACGCTCGGAGCTTCTAATTTGCCATCTCGAAAGTCAGGACTCGCATTCTCTCGCAAAGGTAAAGCGCTATTAAAAGGGTTCTGATAAACTCCTTTCTTTTAACTTTGCACCCCATGATTTGGAATTCCATAAAATCAAGCTTTTTTTTCGTCATCACACTTCTCCTATTTTGGATTTTGCTCTTCGACGTAATGCGACTCCTGTTTATGATGCACAATGCTGGAAAGGTAAGTCAAGCGGGATGGTTGGAAGTTTTTAAATCTTTCATTTATTCCTTCCGCTTGGATCTATCTGCCGCTGCCATGCTGTCAATAATTCCATTTTTACTCTATACACTTTGGAAAGTTGGAGGTGGAAAAATTCTGAAGAGAATCTTCTTGATTGTTTTTGGTTTTATCGTTTTCGTAGTTGTCTTTATCCACGCAGGAGAAATTAATACTTATCCTGAGTGGAACCACAAATTGAGCTCACGTGTATTTACCCATTTAGCCCATCCAGATGAAGTAGGTCGCACCGCTAGTTGGAAAATGGTCTTTTGGTTTGCACTTTATACCATTTTGGGAATTGTCAGCGCCTATTTTTTCTCGAAAAAACTTTTTAAACAGCAATTTTCAGAAAATGAAAATCAAAAATGGTCAGCTCGTTTAACTTCATTTGGTACATTTTTAGTTTTGGCACCCTTACTTATACTTTTATTACGTGGCGGATTGCAGTCCATTCCGATTAATATCGATGCAGCCTATTACAGTAAAGTAAGTGTAGCCAACGATTTGAGTGTCAATTCAAGCTACTATTTTGCAAAAAGTTATCTTTTGTATCGTCGCAATAACTTAGATGACGTGTTTCCTAAGATGAACTACGATAAAGCATTAAAAATCAAAAACTCATTGTACACAACCGCAAGTGATACTTCATATCATATTTTAGCAGTTGAAAAACCCAACTTTGTTTTCATCGTGCTAGAGGGTTGGTCGGCCAATGCTATAAAATCCATTACTGGAAATGGCGGCGTAACGCCCTATTTTGACAAATTGAGTGAAGAGGGAATTTTGTTTACGGAATTTTATGCCAATGGTGGAACATCGGAAATTGGCAATGCCACTATTTTTGGTGGATTTCCTGCTCTACCAGAAATTTCCATGTCCATGCAACCCGAAAAACATCGCAAACTGCCTGCTCTGAATGAAGATTTAAAGAAATTGGGATACTACTCTGGCTACGTTTTTAGTGGCGATTTAAAATATGGAAACATCGGTAGTTTTTTCACCGACCATGGCTTTGATTCTGTAGAAGATGAAAACGATTTCCCAAAAGGATTACCTCGAGGTCGTTTGAATTTTTACGATGAAGATCTTTACAAGTACTTTCTGAATAACATCAACCAAACAAAAGAACCTTTCCTACAATGTGCCTTCACCGGCAGCACACATTCCCCGTATGATTTTCCAAAAAGAAAAAATCAAACTTTCACTGGAGCTGAGCAAGAATACATGAATAGCATGATTTATGCTGATGAATCCTTGCATCAATTTCTTGAAAAATGTAAAAAAGAAAAATGGTACAAAAACACTTTATTTATTATTGTTGCCGACCATGGTCACACCACGCCCGATAAAAACGATCCGAATCACGGAAGTTATTTCCATATCCCATTGCTTTTCTTCGGAGAGGCCTTGAAACCTGAATTCCGAGGCAAAAAAGTGGATATTGTTGGTAGCCAAAATGATATTGTTACAACACTGCTCAAACAAATGAAGCGTGATGCAAGTGCCTACCCTTGGAGTAAAGACATGCTTAATCCAAGTACAAAATCATTTGCATTACACACTGTAACAAGAGGATATGGCTGGATCACAAAAGAAGGAAATTTCAGTTACAACCTAGATCTTAAGAACTATCTGGACCAAAATTATTCAACTGAAAATCTCAAGAAGCAATCGTTTATTTGTCGGGCATATCTGGTGGAATTGTACCGTCAGTTCAAAGCACTTTAAAATATTATTCCTCTCCATGCGATTTTAGAGAGAAACAGCGGACAATTTTTATTAACTTTGCACTCTTTTTTGAAAAAATACTGTACACATGAGTAAAATGAAACTTTCCGAATTCAATTTCGACCTGCCAGAGGAATTGATTGCCGAATATCCTTCGGATAACCGTGATGAAGCCCGTTTGATGGTCATTCATCGTGATACGGGAAAAATTGAACACCGCATGTTCAAGGATGTCATCAATTATTTTAGTGAAGACGACGTGATGATAATGAACAACACGAAAGTTTTTCCTGCCCGAATGTACGGAAACAAAGAAAAAACAGGTGCGAAAATTGAAGTTTTCTTGCTCCGCGAATTGAACAGAGAAAGTTTGCTTTGGGACGTATTGGTTGATCCGGCTCGAAAAATTAGAATAGGAAACAAGTTGTACTTTGGCGATGATGATTCATTGGTAGCTGAGGTAATTGACAACACCACTTCAAGAGGGCGTACTTTGCGCTTCCTTTTTGATGGAACGTATGAAGAATTCAAAGCGAAAATCACAGAATTAGGCGAAACGCCGCTTCCAAAATATATCAAACGCGCTGTTGAACCTGAAGACGAAGAGCGTTACCAAACTATTTTCGCTAAGGAAGAGGGAGCCGTTGCTGCACCAACAGCAGGATTGCACTTCTCACGCGAACTGATGAAACGATTGGAATTAAAAGGCGTGAACTTTGCAGAAATTACCTTACATATTGGTCTGGGAACTTTCCGTTCAGTGGAAGTTGAAGATTTGACCAAACACAAAATGGATTCTGAACAAGCGATTATTGACAAAAAATGTACAGAAATCGTCAACAAAGGTATCCGCAACAAAAAGCGCGTTTGTGCTGTTGGAACGACAGTAATGAGAACAATTGAAACATCTGTATCGACGGAAGGAACATTGAACACCTATTCAGGATGGACCAATAAATTCATCTTCCCTCCTTACGATTTCAGCATTGCCAATTGCATGATTACCAATTTCCATACGCCATTGTCTACATTGTTAATGATGATCTCTGCTTTCGTTGGACATGATTTGATGCACGAAGCCTATAAAGAAGCAGTGAAAGAGAAATATCGTTTTTACTCTTATGGAGATGCGATGTTGATCTTGTAGAAATAAGAATTATCAAATTACTGAAAACGAATTATGCTTAGCGCTGATTCGTTTTTTTTTGTCCAAAAGTCAGATTTATGCTACTCTAATTAGATCCCCCCTCAAAATCCGAAATCCGTCAATCCGAAATCCGCCAATCCGGAGTTAACTCGAAAAACGATACTTTAAAATACACCAAATGGCTCTGAAGCCATCTTTCCAGCCAATTTTTTTGCCTTCTTCGTACGTTCTTCCGTAATAAGAAATACCAACTTCATAAATGCGAATACCTTTTATTTTGGCCAATTTCGCGGTAATTTCAGGCTCAATACCAAAACGGTTTTCCTTGATTACAATGCCTTTGGCTATCGAACAACGAATTAATTTGTAGCAAGTTTCCATGTCCGTTAAGTTCAAATTGGTCATCATGTTGGACATTGTCGTCAACATTTTATTTCCAATAGAATGCCAGAAAAACAGAATTCTGTGTGGTTGTGAACCAACAAATCTGGATCCATAAACTACATCGGCATTGTCCATGAAGACGGGTTTCAACAGCAAGTTGTACTCGTTTGGATCGTACTCTAAATCAGCATCTTGAACTATCATATAATCACCTGTGCACTCTTTAATCGCACGATTGATCGCAGCTCCTTTTCCCTGATTTACCTCTTGAGAAAAAAATCGGATATCCATCTGGGGATGATTCGCCATGTATTCTTCTACTTTTTGCACGGTTGCATCCGTCGAACAATCATTCACAATGACGATCTCTTTTTGAATATTATGCACCAGTTCTACTTCTTGAATCTTGTCTAAAATGACTTGAATGGTGTTCTCTTCGTTGTAAGCAGGAATTAAGATGGAAAGCTTTTGAATACTCATTTTTTAGTTTTGTGCCGCAAATATAGAATAAATCTATTTTGTGTGATATTGGTTTCCATTTAACGCAAATTAAATCCGTAAATTTGCACCGCAATAAAAAACATTTTTCGCCGTGCCGAATAAGTTGAAACAATACATTTCCTTTACCAAATTCCGTCTGTCGTTTTTGGTTGTCATTTCTGCACTCTCTGGTTATTTGTTCAATCACGGTGACGACTTGTATGAAATCTTTTTGCTCATGGTCGGCGGAATGTTAGTAACAGCAGCGTCTAACGGTTCCAATCAAATATGGGAAAAAGATATTGACGGCCTAATGAAACGAACAGCCAAACGTCCTTTACCAACAAAGGAAATGTCGCTTCAAGAAGCCTACACTGTTGTGATTGTTTCTTTGGCCGTCGGACTTTTCATGTTAGCGCAATTGAATATGGCTTCATGCCTTTTAGGATTAGGAGCATACATTTCTTACGTATTTATATACACACCACTCAAACGAAAAACACCGTGGGCAGTATTTGTCGGTGCTTTTCCAGGAGCAATTCCGCCCATGCTCGGTGCCATTGCTTCAACTGGTGAATTTGGTTTTGTACCAGGCATCTTGTTTTTCGTTCAATTCACATGGCAATTTCCGCATTTCTGGGCCATTGCTTGGGTCGTTGACGCAGATTATCGTGCTGGCGGATTCAGCTTACTTCCGTCTAAAAAAGGCAAATCCAAAGAATCGGCTTTTCAAATCGCACTTTATTCCTTGGCTTTGATTCCTTTTAGTTTGCTGCCTTGGTGGTTGGATATGACAGGAACTTGGACTTTGGTCATTGCAACATTCATTGGTGGTTGGTTCTTTTTATTAGCTTACAAACTGTTTTTGACCCTTGACGATAAAGACGCAAGAAAACTTATGTTCGCTTCGTTTGTTTATTTACCAATCATACAATTCGTGTATGTTTTTGATAAAATTGAAGCAGCAATACCTTAATAAAAAATAAAAAAATGAGACAAGATTTCGATCAAGAGTTGGACCCTGAGATTCGTTTGAAAATGAAAAA
Organism: Crocinitomicaceae bacterium; assembly: GCA_041751955.1. Classification (GTDB taxonomy): domain Bacteria; phylum Bacteroidota; class Bacteroidia; order Flavobacteriales_D; family Crocinitomicaceae; genus UBA2040. The sequence goes on along the minus strand of JBGSIB010000075.1, from coordinate 61,622 downwards.
GAATCTCGTTTACATTGGTATTTTCAGTGTAGTCATGTTATTTGCTGGATTTACCTCAGCCTATTTAGTGATGATGGGTGATTCATTTTGGGTTAAAGCTCCTATGCCAAAAGGATTTTGGATAAGCACAGCAGTTATACTTTTATCCAGTTTGACGTTCATCATGGCCATTCGCAATATTCGTAAGGATAACCAAAAAGGGATGAAAATGTACATGTTACTCACCTTTTTGTTGGGTATTGCATTTGTATTTTTTCAATTCAAGGGATATGGTGAGCTAGTAGACAGAGGAATACAACCTGTGAACAACCATGTTATCGTTACCGATGGTCGATACGGCGATTATTTTGAAGTAAAATACAAGGGCGCTTTCATTGAAGTAGATGGCAATAGCTTCAAATTGAAAGGGAAAAACCTCACGGAAAGTCAAATGAAAGAATTGCAAAAATTTATGTCACAATTTTTGACCTTAGAAGAGGATAAACCTTTCAAAGTGAACAATTACGCAAAGCCTTTCATTCTATATTTCCAGCAAGCACCTGTTTCCTACTTGAATGATCGTTTGAAAAAAGACGATGGAGAAGTATTTAATTATACGGATAGACTGCGTTTGCATCAGTTGGCTTTGAATGTTCGTGATTCACGCGGAGACTTTTTTGCTCGAGGTGAATTGGGTAAAGACTTCAATATCTATTACAAGGGAAAAGCTTTAGAATATAAAAAACGTACCTTGATGTGGAAAGGTAAAAAACTCGACAATTATTTACAGTTGAAAGCAACAGAAACTGCCGACACCGCAAGTTCCTTTTTATTCATCATTACCATTCTTCATTTGGGACATGTTCTTGTTACGTTAATTTACCTCTTAACGCTTACAATTCGTTCATTTTCAGGTAGATTTACATCTGGTGAACATATGAGTTTAACAACTGGCTCAATTTTCTGGCATTTTTTAGGCCTATTGTGGGTTTATTTATTACTCTTTTTGCTTTTTATTCATTAAACTTGCAAAAAAAATTATTGAATAATGGCTGGACACGCTTCACACGAACTTAGCTCAGATTCTCCATGGGGAGGTAAAGTATCTCCATTCGCAACGAGTTACGGAAAACTAATGATGTGGTTTTTCTTGGTATCGGATGCATTAACCTTTGGTGGATTGCTAATTGCCTATGGTTTCACACGCCACGATGCACAGGATGCATGGCCAATTGGTGAGGAAACTTTTAACTCAATGCCTTTCTTGGGACATGGTTATCCACTTTTGTATGTTGCCTTGATGACTTTCATTTTGATTGTTTCTTCTGTAACCATGGTATTGGCCGTTGAAGCTGGTCACCGAATGGACAGAAAAGGTGTTACAAAATGGTTGGCAGCAACAATTATCGGAGGATTTTTCTTTGTTGGTTCACAAGCTTGGGAGTGGAGTCACTTTATTCACGGTTCTGAATTTGGAAAAGTAGAATTAGCTGACGGATCACAAGCAATTGTAAAAGGTCATTTTGGTGAAATTAAAAGTTTCACGGTTCTTGAACCTGGAACTCATCACACCAAAAAAGGTGAGAAAATCACAGATGATTTGTTGCACACCTTCCAACATGCAGCAGCAGGTGGCCACCTAAAGGATGGTAAAATTACCTTGCACGATGGCACGATTGCTTCCGTTCAAAAAGAAGCAGACCACGATGTGAAATTGGTTATCAAAAAAGACGGTTCGAAAAACAAAATAGGAGACGTTCTTGATGGCAAACCAGCATGTGATTTATACGGATCTATCATCAATAGCGGTGAGAAAAACAAAGTGATTTACGGAGCGAATTTAGAGCAAAACGAATATGGTCCTCAACAATACGGACAATTCTTTTTCTTCATCACTGGTTTCCACGGATTCCACGTATTTTCTGGAGTTATCATCAACATCATTATTTTGTTGGGTGTAATGAAAGGAACGTACCACTCAAGAGGTCACTACGAAATGGTAGAAAAAACAGGATTGTACTGGCACTTTGTCGATTTAGTATGGGTGTTTGTATTTACATTCTTCTACCTCGTTTAATAAAATTACTAAAAGCATAAAACATCGATTATGGAAAGAGATGACGTTATAGAATACTCCTTGTACACCCACCACGACGAGGAAGCAGGAAAGAAAATCAGAAAGAAAATTTGGTTCGTAACCATACTGTTAACCGTTATTACAGCTGTTGAGGTGTTTTTAGGCGCCATGATTAAGCAAGATAGTGCTGCGTGGCCTTATGTTAAATTGACTTTTATCGCCTTGACTCTTTTGAAAGCGGGATACATCGTTTTGACTTTCATGCACTTGGGTGACGAGAAAAAAGTATTGAAATACATGATTTTGGCGCCTTATATCGTCTTAATCATTTATCTAATTTTCATTGCCTTAACCGAAGGAGTCTATATCGGCGCAGCCGTTGGTAAATACAGCGTTTAACGTACTCAAATAATGGCAAAAAAAACGAATGCCGGACGAATGAAAGTAGCATTAGCTTTTCTACTTTTATTTGGACCGGCTTTTTTATTGGTTTTCTTTTCAACGCGAAGTTGCGAGAATAAATTCAAGGAGTTGGATGATTTTGGTCAAGCCAAGAATTATACTTTCATTGATGCCAAAGGCAAAAAAAGAAGCTCCAAAGATTTCGCAGGAGATGTGGTGCTGTTAACGACAATACAACAAACTTGTCCTGATAGTTGTGCTATTTCTTTCTTTCATTTGAATCAAGGAATTTACCAGCACATTTATGCCAACAAGCACAAGAAACTGAAACAGGTTCGTATCATTTCATTTGCAACGGACGGTGCTGGCAATCCATTGGAAGATTTATCTACTTTGGATGCTATGCTGAAAGATCGCGTTGCCAACTATGATCCGAATATTTGGATTTTGGCGAAAGGCGATGCAAAAACAGTTTACGATTTCAAAAGAAACAATCAGAATTTGCTGCAAGAAGGCGACGAATTTTATGGTGGACAAGCTTTTCAGGAATTAATGTTGTTGCTCGATAAACAAAATCACCTAAGAATGGTTTTAAGAGGAGACTCAGAAGGTATGGTTCGCCGAATGAAAGAACACATCGCTTTGCTTCAAAAACAATACGATAAAAAGAATTCGAAAAAATGAATACCCCGATAAAATTATTTTTTACAGCATTAGTTTTCTTTTTCCTTTCTTGCTCTGATGATTACACTCCACTTCCTAAATTAGGACAAGTGGATGTAGAATACAAAACTGTCAACGGAAAAGAAGTTGCGGATACCATTTATCCCAAAATGGTTGATTTCATGTTCTGGAATCAAGATTCGGTTTTGGTGCATTCCAAAGAAATGAAAGGAAAAATCTGGGTTGCTGATTTCTTTTTTACGTCTTGTCCTACCATTTGTCCGAAAATGACGACACAAATGAAACGATTGAACGAAAACATGAGCGATTTATCCAAGGAAATTCAGTTCATGTCCTTTTCCATCAATCCTAAAACAGATGGTCCTAGTCGTTTGAGAGCCTACATCAAGAAACACGATATTAAAGCTAGAAATTGGCACTTTTTTACCGGTGACGAGGCAAGAACCCACCAATTGGGTATAGAAAACTTTCTTCTTTTTGCTGGACAGGATGAAGCATCAGCTGGCGGTTATGCGCATTCGCCATCTTTTAGTTTGGTGGATCAAGAAGGATATGTTCGCGGTGTTTTTGATGGCACCAACCCACAGGAAGTGGACCGAATGGAAAAAGAAATACGTTTACTTTTAAAAAATGAATATGGCATTGTTGGATCCAAATAGTGTAAAAACTGTAAAACTGATTAAAATTGTTTCGATTGCGATTCCCATTGTCGTTGCTTTATTGTTTGGCATAAAGATTCCGGGTTATGACACATCGTATCTTCCTGCTGTTTACGCGATGATAAATGGTTGCACTGCCGCTATTCTGATTCTTGCCTTAATTGCCATTAAAATGAAGGATATGCGCTTGCATCGTGCTTTGATTCGTTTCTCTTTGCTCTTGTCGCTGATTTTTTTGGCGCTGTACGTGGTTTATCACATGACCAGTGACTCCACAACCTACAAAGGTGCTTACGACTTTTTGTATTATCCATTGTTGGTTTCACATATCGTATTGAGCGTTGCGGTGATTCCTATCGTTCTTTTCACGTATCTTTTCGCATGGCAAGGTAATTTCGTGAAACACAAAAAATGGACCCGATTTGCTTGGCCTATTTGGTTCTACGTTGCTGTTTCTGGTGTAGTGGTGTATTGGATGATTTCGCCTTTTTACGGCAGTTGATGTACAAAAAGTTGTTTTTTCAACATTAAGAAATTTAGACGTATTCACCGCGCACGCCCAGAGGACATTTAGACGAACACTTTGTGTTTCTAATTTTTTTCTTGAATCAGGATTTTAAGGATTACAGGATGAACCACGATTTTTTTTCGTTTTGTCAACGTTTGTGTAACGCTTTTTAATCCTTAAATCCTTTCATCTCTTAAATCGTGGTTTTATTTTTTACCTCATCCTAACCAATTTTTCAATTTGAACCTATAACCACATATTTCATGTAATTTTAGCAACACAACAATTAATATTCAATCAAAATGGGAATCGGTAGTTTCTTTTCGAATTTATTCAAAAAATCAGGTGATGTTGCAGCAAAAACGGCTGACAAAACCAAAGATGCAGCTTCAAGCGCAGCTGAAAAAACAAGTGATGTTACCTCGAAAGTAGCAGAAAAAACAGGAGATGCTTCAGAATCTGTGTGGGACAAAGCCAAAGATTTTGCAGAAGATGCTTGGGAAAAAACCAAAGACGTTGCCGAAGACATTGCTGAAAAAACAGGCGATGTTGCCGAAGCGGTTTGGGAAAAAACCAAAGACGTGGCAAGCGAGGTAGCGGATACCACTTCAGATATGGCGCATAAAGCTGGTGATATGGCGGAAGACGCTTGGGAAAAAACCAAAGACCTTGCCGAAGATGTGATGGACAAAGTTACGGGCAAAGACCATGAAGCTGCTCCAAAAGCTGCCGCTGAAACAACCGTTGCGGCTGAAGAAGCTGTCGCAGATGCCGAGGAAATTGTTGAAGAAGCTCCAGTAGTGGCAGAAGAATCAAGCGAAACACTTGAAGCAGTAACTGAAGAAGTAGTTGCAGAAACTCAAGATGTTGCTGAAGAAGCAGCAGAAGTATTGAACGAGGCAGCAGAAAAACTAGAAGACGAAACGAAAGAAGCGCAATAATTTAGTGCTTACTTATTTGATAGGGACGAACTTAGTGGTTTGTCCCTTTTTTTGTGATTACTTCTCTAAAGAAAATATTTATACTTTTTTCTAAAACAACTCGTTGTAGAGAAAACTTAAAATTTCAGTTATGAAACAGTCCGTGTTAGTCTTTCTTTTCTTTATCTTTTTAAATTGTTCTTTTGGACAAGAAGTCACCTCAAAAAAATTTCAAGCCGGTTTTTCACTGAGTCCGAACTATTCATTTTTACAAGCCAAGGGTTCGAAACCAAAAGAATTAAATCTTTTACCTGGTCCTGGAATAGGTTTGGGTATTTTAGCAGAATACCATTTCAATAAAAAGCTAGCTCTTTCTTCGCGCGCTGGACTTTCGTTCAACAATGCCTTTTTGGATTATAAAAACAGCCAAGGCGATTTGCTTACTTCCACCCGTGCCTACAATCAAACTCTGGATTTTGCGCTATTAGGCCAGGTATATTTGGGTAACAAAAAAAATCGTCCGTATCTTGTGTTTGGACCATCGGCCACCACACCACTTCCCAAAAGCGACAACGATGCTGCGGTAATTTTCAATAAAACTACTTTGGCTGTCGATTTTGGCTTCGGCTTCGATGTATCCTTGAAAAATTTACATTTCGCACCCGAAATGCGCTACAGTTATGGCCTCACGGATATGAATTCTTCGCCCCAATTGGATCAACTTTATTTCCATCGACTGACGCTTGCTTTCAATTTTAAAGGTTAGAACGGATTTTGAATTATTGGATTGACGGAAGTACAATTAACAAAAACAATCAGCAATCCGCCAATCCGCCAATCCGCCAATCCGTATTTAGTAATTCGTAATTCGTAATTCGTAATCCATAATTCTTATTTCTTATTTCTTAATTTTACCGCATGACATACGACATCGTAAAATCTTTACACATCATATTTGTTGTCAGTTGGTTTGCCGGGCTATTCTACATGCCGCGCTTATTTATTTATCACACCGAAGCACAAGAAAAAGAGGAGGCGGCAAAGAAGGCTTTGTCGGATCAATTTAAAATCATGGAGAAAAAATTGTGGTGGATAATCACGACGCCAGCCATGGTTTTGACGATGGTTTTCGGTACGTGGATGTTGATTCTTAATCCATATTTACTGGAACAAGGCTGGATGCATACCAAATTGGCTTTTGTTGTTATTCTTTTGGTCTATCATTTCGTTTCGCAGCGTTTGATGTTTCAAATGGCTCGAGGTATTTTCAAATGGAAATCGAAACACTTGCGGATGTGGAATGAGGCCGCGACCTTGTGTTTGGTTGCGATTATCTTTTTAGTGGAATTGCAAAATCGCATGCCATGGTGGAAAGCGACGGGTTATTTCTTTTTGGTCGCCATTGGATTGATGATGCTCATCAAGTTGTACAAGAAACTCAACAAACAATAGTTCCAGTCTATGAATTTTGAATTTTGGTCGAACATTCCAAGCATCGCACAAAATCTATTTTTAGGCTCCATCCTCATTTTTACACTGAGTTCCATTAGCTTTTTCTACCAGAAAAAAATCTTTTTGCCTTTGTTGGGTTTTTCTGCTTTGCTGATTGCCATGTCTTTTGCCAAAGCCGTGCCATGGTTGTATCCATGGGATGAACAATTTCATGCTTTGGTGGGCAAAAACTTAGCGAAAAACCCATTTCATCCCATGCTCATTGATTTGGATACAAGCCTTTTCAAGCATAAAACATGGGCCGACCAGCGCACTTGGTTGCACAAACAGCCTTTGTTTTTGTATCAAATTGCATTGTCGATAAAACTCATCGGAAATACGGCTTTTGCTGTGCGCTTGCCTTCGGTATTGTTACATATCGCTGGAACTCTTACTTTATTTGACATGGGACGTATTCTTTTGAATAAAAAAGTTGGATTTTTAGCCGCTTCGCTCTTTTTATTTTCCTTTTATCCTTTGGGCATGTTGTCGGGAAGAATAGGCACAGACCACAACGATTCCGTTTTCATGATTTATGTGCTTTTGTCATTTTGGGCGTATTTCCGATTTACCCAAAATCGTTCTAATAAATGGGCGTATTGGGTAGGAGCTTTCGTTGGTTTGGCCGTATTGACAAAATGGCTCGTCGGATTGTTGGTTTTTGCTCCGTGGGGAATTTTTGCCCTTCTGGCCTTAAGGAAAAAAAACAAAAGCGAAATCTTATTTCTAATCCGAGCTTTGATGGTCTCCATTTTGATTGTTTTGCCTTGGCAGATTTACATTCACAGCTATTTCCCCGAGCAAGCCAATTACGAAATGGCCTACAACACCCGTCACTTTTTTGAAATCATTGAAGGCCACGACGGTGATTGGAAATTTCATTTGGAAAACCTGAGCTCCACTTTCTTTTCTCCAATAATTTTAGGGAGTTTATTGATTTTATCGCTAGGATCAACGTTTATTGAAAAAACCGTTTCCAAAAATTATTGGACGCTTTGGGTAGCGACACTTGCTGTTTTCTTGTTTTTCACTTTGTCTAAAACGAAAATGAATTCTTTTGTCATTCCTACTTATCCTTTTGTGCTTTTGCTCATGAGTTTCGGCTTGGTGAAAACGATAGATTTACTTCGACACAAAATTCTTCGTCCGACTATTTACAGCGTTGTGGGTTGTTGGCTCGTTTTCGTTGTTTTTAAGGCCGAAAATACAATTACCGACATCGGTTTCTATGAGGAAAATAGCACATTTATCGATAGAGGACTATATCAAGAACAGTTGGATTTCATTCGCATAAACGGGACGAAAGATTCCAAAACCATCATCATCAATGCTGATTTGAGAGGGCGTGGAAATATTTCGTGGATGTTTTTTAGTAACAACCTTGCTTTGAACTATATTCCAAAGGAAAAGATGCTTCGAAAAATGAAACAAATCGGCTATAAAATCAAAGTCATCGAATGGATTCAGCCTCTACCGGAATATGTTACCAAGGATACATCTATTCAGCGTTTAAAATTCCAGTAATGGATTGAACATATCATGCATTAAAAAATTAGCGTGTTTGTTTTGGATGACACAAAAAAAACGTGATTCTCAGGATTAAAGGATTTAGGGATTATTGAAGCAGAGACCTAACCTATTCATAACCAATAGAAAATCCTAGTTCATCCTGTAATCCTTAAAATCTCGGTTCAAAAAAAATTACAGAATTATAGATTTTTATCTTCAACATTTTGTCCAACTGAAGTAAAGTCCTGCTAGCCTTTCGCATAAATCCACTTTAGAAGGCAAAAAGTAACTATTTTTGTTTAAAATCCATTTACCATGTACAACAACATTCTTGTCGAGAAAAAAGAAGGGTATCAAATCGTTACCATCAATCGACCGAATCAATTGAACGCACTCAACAGTGCAACGATTAAAGAGCTTCGCCTTGCATTGGATGCAGCCAACACCGATGAAAAAACAGGTGCGGTTATCATCACGGGTTCAGGCGAAAAAGCTTTTGTAGCTGGAGCCGATATCAAAGAATTTGCCGATTTTTCAATTGAACAAGGTGAAGAATTAGCACGAAAAGGACAAACCCAGCTTTTTGATTTTGTAGAAAAAATGTCCATTCCTTTGATTGCCGCAGTCAACGGTTTCGCATTGGGTGGTGGATTAGAATTGGCCATGTGTTCGCACATCCGCGTTGCTAGTTCAAACGCTCGCATGGGTTTACCTGAAGTTTCTTTGGGCGTCATTCCAGGTTATGGTGGAACACAGCGCTTGGCGCAATTGGTCGGTCGGGGTAAAGCCAACGAAATGGTTTTTACCGCTGGAATGATCAATGCCGAAGAAGCGTTAAAATGGGGTTTGGTTAATCACGTTGTAGAACCGAATGACCTCATCGCCAAATGCGAAGAGATCGTCGGAAAAATATTAAACAATTCAAAAACAGCCATTTCAGCAGCCATTCGAGCTGTCAATGCTAATTTTGAAGATGGCGTGAACGGCTTTAAAGTAGAAATTCAAGAATTTGGTTCTTGTTTTGGAACAGCCGATTTCAATGAAGGGACAGGCGCATTTTTAGAGAAAAGAAAACCAAATTTTAGACAATAGTGTCCAACCCCATCAAAAAACTTATAGGACAAACTGCCGTTTATGGCCTTTCCAGCATAGTTGGGCGTTTTTTGAATTACATGTTAGTTCCGTTATACACGGATATCTTGTCTTTACAAACCTATGGCGTGGTTTCAGAATTATACGCCTACGTAGCATTTCTAATTGTCTTTTTGACTTTCGGTATGGAAACGGCATATTTCCACTTTCTCCAAAAACGTGAGGATAAACAAGCCGTTTTCAATTCCAGTTTTTTAAGTGTCTTACTACTAAACGGAGGATTTGCTGTACTACTGCTCCTTTTCTACCAACCCCTTTCAGATGCAATGCTCTATGGCGATCATCCAGAATACATTATTTTGCTGGGTATCATCGTAGTCCTTGACGCAATTTCCGCTATTCCATTGGCTAAGTTGCGGGCAGAAGAAAAAGCGGTAAAATTTGCAAGCATTCAATTTTCAAGTATACTCATCAACATTGGTCTGAATTTATTTTTCCTATACGTACTATTTGACCCTACACGACCAGAAGAAGGCGTTTTGTTTATTTTAATAGCCAACCTAGTTTCTTCCTTGGTCAAACCTTTGGCCTTGTTCAAAGAATTCATGGGTATTCATTGGAAAATAGACTTTGATGCCATCAAAGAATTGTTGCGCTATTCTTTCCCATTGATGATTGCCGGAATGGCCGGCATCGTCAACGAAGCCATTGACCGTATTTTATTGAAACAAATTTTATACGATGGATCGGCGAACTCCTTGAAATATGCCACTGAACAAGTTGGGATCTACAGCGCATGCTACAAATTAGCCATGTTGGTGACCATATTCTTGCAAGCTTATCGGTATGCGGCGGAGCCTTATTTCTTTTCCCAGAGCAAGAGTTTGGATAGAGATAAACAATACCGCAGAATCATGAATTTTTTGGTGGCAGTTCTATGCGTCATCTTCCTAATGGTAACCATGAACATTGACCTTTTCAAACTATTTATACGCAACGAAGCCTATTATGTAGGCCTGAAAGTTGTTCCAATTTTGCTCTTAGCGAATATTTTCCTCGGTATTTATATCAATCAGAGTATTTGGTATAAACTCTCTGGTCAAACGAAATTTGGCGCCTACATTGCCATTGGTGGCGCTATTTTAACTGTTCTAGTCAATGTGATATTCATTCCAACTTACGGCTATATGGCGAGCGCCTATGCAACCTTGATCGTTTACGCAGCACAAACCATTGCCTCCTTCTTGTTGTCGAGAAAATATTACCCAATCAAATACAATGTTCGAAAATTTTTCTTGTACATGGGTGTAGCTTTGTTGCTCTTTTTCATTGGTAGTCAATTCAACTTTGAGAATGCTTGGCTGAAATACATCAGTCGAAATCTTCTCCTGGCGCTGTTCGTCGCTTTGGTGTGGTTTATGGAAAAACCCTCTTTAAAGAAGTCTGTCAACTGATGCATGTTGATTGCATAAGGATGAAACTCATTTTCAAACGAATATAATTTCTTATTTTTGAGCTCCATATAATTGAATATGAAAGTCAAAATTATCAATACCTCCGAACATGTCCTTCCAGCCTATGAAACCTCAAGCAGTGCTGGTTTAGATGTAAGAGCAGTATTGAACGAAAATCTGATTTTGAAACCTTTGGAACGGTCACTTGTAAAAACAGGTTTGTTTCTCGAAATACCGCACGGATTTGAATGTCAAGTTCGCCCAAGAAGTGGTTTGGCCTACAAAAAAGGACTAACGGTTTTAAATTCACCGGGTACCATCGATGCGGATTATCGCGGAGAAGTTGGTGTTATTTTGATTAATCTTTCTTCTGAAGACGTCATTATCGAAAATGGAGAACGCATTGCCCAGCTGGTTTTCGCGAAAGTGGAACAAGCGGAATGGTTGGAAACAGAAATATTAAGTGATACCGAACGTGGTGCAGGAGGATTTGGCAGCACAGGGGTGAAATAAAAAATTAGAATGAAATTAATCATCCCCATGGCAGGACGCGGTAGTCGTCTTCGACCGCATACTTTGACCGTTCCAAAACCTTTGGTTCCAGTTGGTGGAAAACCTATCGTTCACCGTTTGGTGGAAGATATTGCAGCGAGTTGTCCTGAAAAAATTGATGAAATCGGTTTTGTAATCGGTGATTTTGGTGCTGAAGTAGAAAAAGAGTTGATCGCTGTAGCTGAGCAACTGGGTGCAAAAGGAAGTATACATTATCAAACCCAACCTTTGGGTACAGCGCATGCAGTTTTATGTGCGAAAGATTTGTTGAGTGGTCCAGTAACGGTTGCTTTTGCCGATACTTTGTTCCAAGCGAATTTCAAAATTGACCCAGCCGACGAAGGAATATTGTACGTGAGTCAAATTGACGATCCCAGCTCTTTCGGTGTTGTAAAAATGAACGAGGCAGGTGAGATCATTGATTTTATTGAAAAACCACAGACTTTCGTTTCAGATTTAGCGATGATCGGGATTTACTATTTCAAAAAAGGAGAAGATCTTTTGACCGAATTGAATTACCTCATCGACAATCACGTGATTAAAAGTGGTGAATACCAATTACCTGATGCTTTGCGTCGTTTGACCGAAAAAGGAGTTAAATTCAAGCCTGGTAAAGTTGACGAATGGTTGGATTGTGGCAATAAAGAAGTAACCGTTTATACCAATCAACGTGTATTGGAGCATGACAAAGCTGCAGGAAAAAACATGAAAGCGGATAGCGCTAGAATCATGAATTCTCTTATTGTGGAGCCTTGTTTCATTGGAGAAAATGTGATAATCGAGAACTCTATTATCGGTCCACATGTTTCTTTGGGAAAGGGCACGAAAATTGTGAACTCCAATATCACCAATACAATCATTCAAAATGATACACTGATAGAAAATGCGAATTTGACTAACAGTATGATTGGTGGAAATGCAAAATACAAAGGTAAGGCTTCCAACATTAGTTTGGGCGACTTTTCAACGATAGAATAATGAGATATACGGCTTACATTCAAATCTTTATAGTTGGTTTCTTCCTCGTTTCATGTGGGTCTAAAAAGAATGCCAATACTGGGAATGTAACGCCAAATTCAAAGATAGACTACGCATATATTGAGAAATTTCATGAAGGTGTACGTCAAAAAGCAAAAGGTGAAACCAAAGCCGCCATTACAACTTTTGAAGAATGTTTGAGTCTTCGTGAAAATGATGATGCTGTATATTTTGCCTTATCCGAATTGTATCTCATTGAAGGAAACTTAGAGAAATCTGGAAATTCCATTCAGAAAGCCGCTAAGCTTGATCCAAAAAACACCCATTACATTTCCGAGTTGGCGTATTACTATGTGGAGCAAAAGAAATTTGATTTGGCAGTCACAGAATTTGAAAAATTAATAAAAATCGACCCCAGAAATCCCGAGTATTTATATGCCTATGCTGAGTGTTTGGTTCGTTCTGGAAAAATTCAAGAAAGCATCACAGTACTCACGAAAATAGAAGATCAAATGGGTATCATCCCTGAGATTACGATTCAGAAATTTCAGTTGTATCAACAAATCAAACAAACTGAAAAAGGATTGGCTGAAATAGCTAAAGCACAAGAAATGTATCCCAATGACCCACAATTATTGTCGAGTTTGGTGGATTACTATTTAGTAAATGGGCAAGAGGAAAAAGCCATTTCTACTTTAGAAACCTTGGCACAAATGGATGATGCAAATGGTCGTGTTCATCTCTTTCTGGCAGACATGTACCGTCGCAAAAACCAGATGGACAAGTTCTACGCTTCAGCAAAAAAGGCAATAGCAGCTGACGGTATTGAGTTGGATCAAAAAACTCAATTTTTAGCTTCCTTGCAAACTGGAAACAAAAAAGTAGACCCACGAGCCATGGAATTGGCAGAGATTTTTATAGTTGCACACCCAAAAGACGCGAAACCTTATTCCGTAATGGGTGACTTTCAATTATCAAATGGAAATGAAGATTTAGCGCTTCAAAATTATCGGAAAGCCTTACAATTTGAAAAAGGGGCTTCATCACTTTGGAATCAAGTACTATTGATGGAATATCAGGCAAATAAATACGAGGAATTGGCCATCGATAGTAAAGAAAGTCTTCAGTATTTCCCGACATTACCAACCTTATATTTACTGAATGGTGTCGCAAATATTCAATTACGGAATTTTGATGAAGCGATTACGAACCTCGAAATCGGTCGGGAATACATAACGAATGACAACGCCATCAAAGCCGAATTTTACGGACAATTGGGTGAAGCTTTTTTTGGCAAAAAGGATTTCAAAAAAGGTATTTCCTGGTATGACAAAGCACTGAGTACAGATCCAATGAGTAGCCTTTTGGTTAACAATTATGCTTATCGTTTGGCTGCCTCCAAAGTAGAATTAAGCAAAGCTGAAACGCTTATTCTTAAGGCAATTGCACAATCGCCTGGACAATCTAATTTTATTGACACCTATGGTTTCGTTTTGTTTCAGCAGGGAAAATATACGGAAGCTTTGACTCAATTAGAAAAAGCCTATGGCTTGGACAATGACGACAAAATCACGGCTGAACATTTGGGTGATGTTTATATCAAACTAAACAAAGTAACAGAAGCACAAAAATATTGGAACAAAGCCAAGGAGCTAGGTTCTTCAAGTAAAACCATTGACAAAAAAATAGCCAATTCTCAATATTATGAAGCTGAATATTAAAATTCTTTTCGTGCTTCTAATCCTGTTGAGTTCTTGCGCAAAGAAGTTGACAGAAACTGATTTACCGAAAGTCAAAAGAGTAAAAACCCAAGAGTTGTTGTCCACCTTGGATTCCTTGTCAAAGGTTCGACCGAAAACCTTTTATTCAAAGATTTCGACAAAATTTGAAGATAACTATCGTAATCTCTCCGTAAAAACGTCTATGCGAATGGTGGCCGATAGTGCTGTAAACATGATCGTCACCTATGCAGCCATTCCTGTTGTCAATGCAATCATTACAAAAGACAGTGTCAATGTTGTAAACAAGAAAGAAAAATGTGTCATCCGCACGGATATGGCCTTTATCCGAGAAAATTTTGGCGTAGATTTTACTTTTCGGAATATAGAAGAAATGATATTAGGGATTCCATTGGATTATGACACCACCCAAAAATATTTTCAAATTCATGAGCCTTACCGTTATGTTATTTCGTCGCACCGAAAACGCCAGATGCGAAAAAATGATCGTTTAGAAAAACAGGAAGAATCTGTAGCCGTAAAATACTTTATCAACAGAGAGAAAAATCAACTGGAAGGATTAGAAATAATCAGTGCGAGTGACACAACTAGCATATACGTTTCCTATTCAAGCAGGCAATTAATCAATGGGATTAACGTTCCAGATAAGGTTAGCATTACCGTTGTTTCGCCACGGAATAACCTTTTGATGGAATTATCGTATGAAAAAGCAACGGTCAACGAACCGGTTGAACTATATTTTATAGTGCCTGAGGATTATGAAGAATGTGAGTAAATATTTTCTTGTTGTATTAACGCTGATTAGCTCCCTTGCTTTCAGTCAAAATACGACGGAAAAACTTCAGAAAGAACAGGAACTTCTCGAAAAGAAAATACAAAGTACAAAAGCATTATTAGACAAAACCAAGGGAGAAAAAGACGCTTCTTTGAGTGAATTGCAAATCATCAACAATCAAGTTCGTTTTCGTGAAGAATTGGTGCGCAACTTCGACCGACAGGTTCGTGGTGCAGACATGACTATTCGTCAAAAACGTGATCAAATCAGGGACTTGAATCAGAAATTGGATCGTTTAAAAGAGCAGTACCGCAAGTTGGTTATTTACGCTTACAAACATCGAAGCAAATACAGCAAATTGATGTTTATTTTCTCTTCAGATTCTTATTTTGAAGCTTTGAAACGAAACAAATATTTAGGCAAACTTGCTGATATTCAGAAAAAACAATTTTTAATTATTCGCCAGCATCAAGGACTCATCAACAGAGAAATTGGTAACGTTGAAGTTGAAAAACAAAATAAAATGGTTGTTTTGAACGAGAAACAACAGGAGCGCGCGGCTATTTTGGTAGACAAACGAAAACAAGAGGAAGTTTATACGCGTTTCAAAAAGGAAGAATCTAAACTTTTAGCAGAATTAAAGGCCGACCAGAGGAAGAAAGAATCAATTTCTCTGCAAATCGACGCCGCCATTAAGAAAGAAATTGCCGCTGCAGAGGTCCGAAGGAAGAAAGCAGAAGCAGAACTCGCGGCCAAGAAAGCAAAGGCTGACAAGGAAGCTAAAGAGGCCGCAGCGAAGAAAAATAGCACGAAAGTAACTCCAGAAACAAAAGTTGAAACCAAAACAGAAACAGCTGTAGTTTTACCTGAAACAAGAGAAGCTGAATTGGCTGGTAAAAGTTTTGAGGCGAACCGCGGTAAATTACCTTGGCCCGTAACACAAGGAACGGTAACTGAGAATTATGGTAAAAATCCTCATCCAACTTTTGAAAATGTTTTTACTAACAACAACGGAATTGATATTTCTGCACCAAAAAGTTCAAGTATTAGAGCCGTTTTTGAAGGAGAAGTGACCAGTGTATTAAATATTCCTGGCGCTGGAAAAGTTGTGATTTTAAAACATGGAAATTATCGAACAGTATACAGTAATCTTGCTTCAACAAGTGTTTCTGTGGGCGATAAAGTAAATACGAAACAATCCATTGGTACATTACTCAGCAAAGATGGTCAGTCTCTTTCAACCTTGCATTTCGAAATCCATCAAGTGTACGGCGGAAATGTACAAAGTCTGAATCCTATCCTTTGGATAACTCGCTAAGATTTCTTACCCAATTTTTCCTTGTAATATTTGTACAACTCAAATTGCGCACGGAATGGTTTATTTACCTTGGACTGTCGGTACCTGTTGGTCAAATCTTTGTTCAAATAACGAACCTTCACATTACCCTTCCATTGATAGTCAAAAATTAAATCCAACTCTCGTTGCAGATCTTCTTGCCATATAGGACAAGTAACTTCAATTCTATTGTCAAAATTTCTTTCCATCCAATCAGCACTCGACAAATAATATAGCGCATCTCCACCGTTGCCGAAGATGAAAAAACGCGCATGTTCCAGGTAACGATCTACTATGCTAATGACACGAATGTTTTTACTTTGTCCTTCTATTTTGGGAACCAATGCACAAATTCCACGAACAATCAATTTTATATTCACCCCTGCATTGCTCGCTTCATAGAGTTTAGCAATTATTTTTTCATCAACTAAATTGTTGAGTTTTATTTTCATGAACGCATTTTTTCCTGCTTGGGCAATGGCAATTTCATTGTCAATTAACTCCATAAAAGTAGAACGCGTGTTCAGAGGAGAAACCAACAAATACTTGAAATCATAAGGTAATTTCCCTTGAATGAATTCAAAAACTTTGTCCACTTCATTGGCAATTTTTGGATCAGAGGTCAAAAGCGCCAAATCACCATATATTTTCGCCGTACCTTCGTGAAAATTTCCTGTTCCAATATAACTAACAACCTGCTCCTCATCATCTTTCATTCGTCGAATTTGCAGGAGTTTAGAATGAATTTTCCGCTTTGGATTTCCGAACAAAACTAAAGCTCCGTCTTCTTTCAATTTCTCAGCCCAAATTAAATTATTCTCTTCGTCGAATCTCGCTTGAAGTTCGAAGATTACGATTACCTTTTTACCATTACTGACTGCATTTCGCAAGGCATTCAATATTTGAGAATTGGTAGCAACCCGATAAACATTTAATTTGATTTCCTTGACCTTTGGATCGATCGCCGCCTCTCGCAATAAATCGACAACATAAGTAAAACGTTGGTAAGGGAAGTGAAGTAGAACATCTTTTTCGAGAACCGCTTTGAAAATACTGCGTTGTTTTTCAAAATCTCTAGAAGGCAATGGAGGCATAACTGGATAGACAAAGTCTGGATTGCTAAAATCTGGAAAAGAGCGGAAATCCTTAAAATTGTGATATTTTCCTCCTGGAATCGTATTCACACCCATTTTCAACTTTAAGCCGCGAAGCAAATAATCCAATAAATCTTGAGGCATTCTCTGATCGTAAACAAAACGCAATGGCTCTCCCTTTTTACGTAGCTTAACACTTTTCTCAATCTTGTCAAAAAATGAGATTGAAATATCATCATCTAGATTTAATTCCGCATCACGTGTAAACTTAAAAGTATAAGCCTCAATGCTTTTGAATTTAAAAATATTGAAAATAGATCGTAAATTGAGACGGATGATATCATCCATCATGATGATTTTAACGCTGTCTCCTTCCTTCAGCTCATAAAACCGAGGGAACTGAAAAGGGATTTGAACCAAGGCATACCTGAATTTCGATTTATCAGCGTACTTCATTTTAACGGCCAAATAAATACTGTGATCCTTCAAACGCGGGAATGGAGTCCCTTCATCCAAAATGATAGGAACAATAGCATGTCGCAATTGATTTTCATAGAAATTCGTCAGTTCAATTTTTTGTTCTTTATTGAGCTGCTTGTTGGTGATATGAAATACTTTATGCCGAGCAAAATCAACCAATATTTTACGATAAGCCCATTCGAAACTTTTTTGTTGTTTGAGAACAACATCTCGAATGACATCCAAAAGTTCTTCTGGCGTACCGAGAAAACCATCAATTTTCGAACCCCCAACCATCTGCATACGACGGAGGTTAGCCACACGAACACGGAAAAATTCATCCAAATTATTGGAGTAAATTCCTAAGAACCTGATACGCTCAACTAAGGGCACAGTCTTATCCATTGCCTCTTGAAGGACGCGCTCATTAAAGGACAACCAACTCAACTCCCGATTTAGTAACAATGTCATGACATTAAATTAAACTAAAATTAATACAATCAAAAAAGCCATCCGAATTTCAGATGGCTTAATTTTTAAACTTTCATTCCTTTGACCACTCGGTCTTTGCGTTTAGTTTTCTGAGATTTCTTCACTTTGACCATCAAATACGCTTCGCCACTAGAAGGGGTAGCAAAATATTCTTCTTTGTCACCGTATTCAATTTTACCGCCTTTTCCTTTTTCCCAAGCCGCTTGAAAATAAAATCTTCCTGCATCCATATTAGGTCTTGTAGCGAAAGTGATATATTTTCCTGGTCCTGTTTCAAATCTGATTAATACTGATCCATTTTCCGACGTTTTTTCCAAAACACATTTCGTTCGTGGAAGAATCAAGATTCTGTCTTGGTTTTTAGAACTTGTGCTGACAATAGTACCGTCAGATGTAGTTCCAGTTGATCCTTTCGAACTAGATCGTTCTAAGATAATTTCTGAAGAAACGAAGAATTGTACGGCTTTCATGGATTGATCCGTTAAATTATATTCTTCTTTCAATGCATTTGTAAAGGGCTTCTTTACAGCACAACTACTCAAAACAGCAACTCCAAGTAGGGCAAAAAACAATCGTTTCATTTTTCTAAATTTTTAGCAAATATAAGTATTAGGGATATCCAAAGTTCATGCCACGGACAGTTTTTCATAAAATCGTGCTAATTTTATATTCTATGAAAGATCTTCACATGAACATTAAAAAATTCACCTTTAACGGATTTCAAGAAAACACCTATGTTTTATCCGATAAAACTGGGAATTGTGTAATTGTCGATCCTGGATGTTACGACCGTTACGAAGAGGACGAACTCCTAAAATATATCCAAGAAAATAACTTAAATGTGCTCGCTTTACTCAATACACATGCGCATATTGATCATGTTTTGGGTAACCAATTTGTTTTGTCTCAATTCTCTGTTCCATACTACCTGCATATAAATGACATTCCAATTCTTAATTCAGTTACTGGTTATGCCCATTTATATGGTTTCGAAGGTTATAAAGCTTCACCATCACCAACTGTAATTTTGCAAGGCGGCGAAACTTTAACATTTGGCGATATGGAATTTAAAGTACTGCATACGCCAGGACATGCACCTGGCCACGTAGTTTTTTACAATGAAAAAGAAAAAGTTGTGGTAAATGGAGACGTCCTTTTCAAAGGTAGTTTTGGTCGTACAGATTTGCCCGGTGGCTCCATGGAAATCTTGAAGCGCACTATTTTTGATATCATGTTTCATTTACCTGATGATACCCTTGTACTTTCTGGTCATGGCGATAACACAACGATTGGTCATGAAAAATTAACCAATTACATTCACGAATTTTAATGCGAATTGGCATAAATACACGGTTTTTGTTGAAAGACAAAATGGAAGGTTTTGGATGGTATACCTATGAAATTTGCAAACGTTTGGTAGAAAATCATCCGGAACACGAGTTCGTTTTCTTTTTCGATCGACAATTTGAAGAGCGATTTGTTTTCGGGAAAAATGTGACTCCAGTTGTTCTTTTTCCGCCAGCGAGACATCCCTTTTTATTCCCATTGTTTTTCGATTTTTCTTTGCCTCACGCCTTGAAAAAACACAAAATAGATGTCTTCTTTTCACCCGATGGTTATCTTTCCTTGTTCTCCAAAGTTCCCCAAATCGGCACCATTCATGATATCAATTTTGAGCATTTCCCAAAAGACTTGCCGCTTCTAGCTAGGCGATATTTACGCCATTTCTTTCCGAAATTTGCGAAAAAGGCTCAGCATATCCTAACTGTATCGGAATATTCGAAACAAGATATTGCCAATAAATATGGTGTTTCTGAAGATAAAATAACAGCTGTCTGGAACGGAGCAAGTGAAGTATACCAACCCATAGACGAAGCCCAAAAACAAAAAATTCGCCAGCAAGAATCAGGAGGTCATCCGTATTTTCTATTTGTTGGTTCTCTTCATCCTCGCAAGAATTTAGATAGATTGCTTTTGGCTTTCGAGCAATTCACGAAAGAAAATCCGGCATCAGACTACCATTTAGTCATTGTGGGAGCTGCTTTGTGGAAAGCGCAAAATTTTTCAGAAATACTGAGTCCAAACGCATTATCTCAAGTTCATTTCAAAGGACATTTACCGCTGCAATCCTTAACTAAAATTGTAGCTGCGGCAAATATTATGGTTTACGTTCCTTACTTTGAAGGTTTTGGTATTCCGCTAGTTGAAGCAATGAAATGTGGTATTCCGATTATTTCTGGTAACAAAACTAGTTTACCTGAAGTAGCTGGTGAAGCTGCGATTTATTGTGACCCGTTTTCAGTAGAAGATATTGTAAAGAATATGAAAACCTTATCGATGGATGAAAATCTGCAGCTTGAACTGAGTAAAAAAGGACTTGAACGATCACTTTTGTTTTCCTGGGACAAAGCGGCGGAAGAAGTTTGGGAGGTTCTGAGTAAATTTATTAGCGAATAAGGCAACGAGTAAAATAAAGTATATCAAAATTATGTGTTAAAGGATTATCTTTGCTTTAAAACACAACTTATGTCGACGGAACGTAAATGTCCTTCTTGTGGTAAGTGGAATTTAGATCAAGATTATTGCACTGCTTGTAAAACACTGTTGTCCCCTATCATTATTGAAGAAAAAAGAGAGGCGGAGAGGGAACATAGGCGTTTAACAACCCCACCAAGTTCCATGGATATTTTCCTAGACAAATGGAAAAATCATCGGTTTTGGGTACTAAGAATTCTTTATAAAATAGTTTATACAGTTTCGGTTATTTTTGTTGGAATCGCTTCATTATTTGCCTACTTAGCTGCATCACCCAATGGCTAATCGAAAACTTTTAATCTGGTTTTTTGGCTTGATGTCCGTCTATTTCATAGCGCGATATCTTCGAACACATTTTGAGGAATTGCCTTCGTTCTTCAAATTTCAATTCACAGATTTACTTTTTGTCCCAACGATGTGCGTGCTTGCGCTCTTCTTTGTTCGAACCTTGAAACGAGACCCAACAATCACTATTTCACCTGGCCTTGTTTTCCTTCAAGTTGCTTTGGTATCGCTATATTTTGAATGGTATTTACCAAATTTTCGTGCGAACACTCATCCCTACACATCAGATTATTTAGACATTTGGATGTACGCGTTCGGAGGAGTATTGTTTTTGATTATTCAGAGGACATTTTTAAGAGTCATTCCATAAATCTTCAGCTGAATTATAGACTTTAAGTTAAAGAACTAACTATCTACCTTTTTTTCTTCTTTCCTCCAACCATTTCGGAACAGGCTTGTTTCCAGAATTCGGCATTGCAGGTTTTTTAGACTCAATAGCTTGCGGTTCGTCTAACAATTTTTCAATCAATTCCGGACGTTTAGCTTTTTGTAATGCCTTGCGGATATAGTCTCTGTTTTCGCGCTTATACCAAAAAAAGAAACGATTTTGATTCAATTTTTCTTCTTTGGTCTTTACGGTTGCAACAGGTTTTAAAGTATAAGGATGAACACCTGAATAATAAATGACCGTAGCGACAGTCATCGGCGTTGGTGTGAAATCTTGTACTTGTTCCAATTGGAAACCCATGTCTTTTGTTTCAGCCGCCAAATTCGCCATATCCTGTTCCTCACATCCAGGATGAGAACTTATGAAATAAGGAATCAGCTGTTGTTTCAGTCCATGTTTCTCTGAAATTTTCTCGTATTTCTCCTTGAATTTGTGGAAATATTTGAATGACGGTTTCCGCATTACCCGCAAAGTTGCATCAGAAGTGTGCTCAGGCGCAACTTTCAATCGTCCGCTGACATGACGTGTTACAACTTGCTCGATGTATTCGTCGTGGTTACCGTCATCATTATTTTTATTGAAATCATCAACTAACAAATCATAGCGTATTCCAGAACCGACAAATGCTTTTTTCACTTTTGGATGAGCGTCAACTTTGCGGTACAATTCTGTCATTGGCTTATGGGAAGTGTCCAAATTGTTGCAAATCACAGGATGTATGCAGCTTGGGCTTGTGCATCTTGCACAGATCGCCTCATCCTTACCTTTCATTTTGTACATGTTGGCAGAAGGTCCGCCCAAATCTGAAATGTAACCTTTGAAAGTAGGGTCTTCCACCACTTGTTCCACCTCTCTTAAAATCGATTTTTCACTTCTTGAAGCAATAAATTTACCCTGATGAGCAGAAATGGTGCAAAAAGAACAACCACCAAAACACCCGCGGTGCATGTTGATGGAAAATTTAATCATATCGAAAGCTGGAATGGCTCCTCTGTTCTTGTATTTTGGATGTGGCGCTCTTGTATAAGGCAAATCGAAGGAGGCGTCAATCTCTTTTTCCTCCATAGTTTTGTATGGCGGATTAATCACCAAAGTGCGTTTTCCTACCTTTTGTATAATGCGATTAGCCTCCCACTTGTTGGATTCCACCTCAACAACTTTAAAATTTGCGGCGTATTTAATTTTATCTTCTAAACAATCTTCATGCGAAGACAATTCAACTGTTTCCCAATTTTTGTTTCGGGGCAATTCCTCCTCTTCTTCCTGAATGAAAGCAACTTGCTTCAAGGTACGAAGATTGGAAAAGGGTACTCCTTTTTTGAGTAAACGCAACATTTCACGAAGTGGCTGATCCCCCATTCCGTAAACTAAAATATCAGCTTTGGAATCTTCCAAAATAGTCGGCATCAAACGATCCTCCCAATAGTCGTAATGCGTTACGCGGCGAAGTGAAGCTTCTATTCCACCGATCATTAAGGGAACATCAGGATATAAATCCTTTAATATTTTCGAATAAACTGTTGTAGCATAATCTGGTCTGAAACCTGCTTGCCCACCTGGTGTGTATGCATCTGTGGAGCGCAAACGCTTATTGGCAGTGTAATGATTGACCATAGAATCCATACAACCCGCAGTGACACCAAAGAAATATTTCGGTTTCCCAAATTTTTTGAAATCCCTCAAATCATCTTTCCAATTGGGTTGTGCAACGATACCTATTTTAAATCCTTCTGATTCAATTATTCGACCAACCACAGCTGTTCCAAATGCAGGATGGTCAACATATGCATCGCCAGAAATGAGGATTACATCCAGTTCATTCCAGCCACGTTTATCGGCTTCTTTTTTGGTAATGGGCAACCAATCAGTTATGGGGCGTTCGTCTATCACGGTGCAAAGGTAGACAAAAGGGAAACAGCACAAAAATTATCGTTTTGTTCAATTCATTCTGTTTTTTCGTATGTTTGTTTCTATGCGATCTTCCAGTTTTTTCTCCGCTTTTGGAATCCTTACCTTCTTATTTCTTTTATCTTGTAAAGAAGACAAAAAAGAAAATGATTTTGGTATTGGCAATCATGCACCCAATTCAATTATCCGAAATCACTTGCTTTTTTCTGATTTTGACAAAGAATTTTCTTTCCCATTATGGTTCAATGATTCACTTATTTCAGCAAAGAATATATTCCACGTCACCAGAAATATATTTCCCCAATCAGCTGAAATGGAGCGTTTAGACTCCGATAGAGTTGTTCCAGCAGAGACTTTTCATTATTTTTTTAGAAAAAACGGAACGGTAGAAAAGGTAATTCATTTTACTTATTTTGATAATAAATTAATTGGAAAATCAACCTATCGATATGGCGCATTTCAGGCAATAATTGGTTTCGCTCCAGCGCAGTTAGAAACAGATTTTCCTTTTGATAGTGAAATAAATGATCCGAAAGACCTAACAAAAAAGTCAATAACCAAGCCGATTATTGAGCACGTAAAAACGGTTGAAAAATATGCGGTTTATAAAAATCCTCAGACACAAGACAAAATATTTGTTTTACCAGATGCAAAATACTGGGGCGCTATAAAAATTCATAAAGAATTAAAACCATCCCCTACGGATAAAATAATAAAAGGCACTTATTACATGCCTTTAAAAAAGTATCATGTTAAAAATACAGTCCAAGAATTTTCAGTAGAAAATTTTACATATCAAAAGAATCTGATTCATGAAATTGAAATGACCAATTCTCCATTTCAAAACAAGCGAAGCTTTCAATATGACAGGAGAGGTTATTGCATCAGTTATATTGATTCATCACGCACAAATGGCACCTATTTATCAAGAACAGTTTCTAGATTCACGAATAATATGGATTTTAGCCCCATTCAGATTGTCCATAAAAAATACAATGTTCAAGGTGAAGAAGCGTATACTTTCTTTGAAACATTTGAATACGAATACAGAAAATAGGTAATTGGTTCTATGGAGAATCTTATTTTTGTACAAAAGATTCCAAATGGAAAAAGAAAAAGAATCAGATTCTCTTCTCGATATAAAAGTAGGTATTTCTCTAGGTGACATCAACGGAATTGGGCCAGAAGTGGTGCTAAAATCCTTGATGGACAATAGAATTTTGTCCAATTGCACGCCAATCATTTATGGTTCCACAAAGACCTTAAATACCGTCCGCAAAAGTTTTAATGGAGAAGAAATGTTCTTCAACAATTGCGCGGATGCAATCGATGCTCGAAGAAAAAAAATAAACGTTGTTCAGGTTTGGAATGAAGAGCCAAATATCGAATATGGTAAAAGCACGGAAACTGGCGGAAAATATGCTTTTCTCTCTTTGGAAGGAGCAACAAAAGATTTAGCGGCCAACAAAATTGATGTTCTCGTTACAGCACCTATTTCCAAAGAAACCATTGCCATGGCTGGATTTAAATTTCCGGGGCATACCGAATATTTAGCGGATATGTCAGGTGTACCCGAAGCCTTGATGATGATGGTTAGCGACAATCTTCGGGTTGCATTGGTTACATCACATGTTCCTCTAAACGAGGTCAGTAAAATGTTAACCCGTGAATTGATTGCCCATAAAATTGAAGCATTAGACGCCAGTTTACGCAAGGATTTTGGGATTCAACGGCCACGTATTGCCGTTTTAGGATTCAATCCACATGCTGGAGAGAACGGAAAAATGGGCAACGAGGAAAGTGAAACCATATTACCAGGCATCAATATTGCGAAGGCAAAAGACATACTTGCTTATGGTCCTTTTCCTGCTGATGGGCTTTTTGGATCAGAATCTTTACAGAAATATGATGCGGTATTGGCCATGTATCACGATCAAGGATTGACACCATTCAAAGCTTTGGCATTTGACACAGGTGTAAATTACACCGCTGGTTTGCCAATAGTTAGAACTTCTCCGGACCATGGCACAGCCTTCGATATTGCTGGTCAAGACAAGGCCTCAGCACAATCCATGCGTTCAGCAATCTATTTAGCGATGGACATTTATCGCATGCAAAAAAACTTAAAAGAGTACAGTGCGAATCACTTGAAAATTCAACCTCGCGAGAGACGTATAAACCATAATCCAGAAATGGAGTAGTTGAGAAACGAAAAATAATCTTTATTCTTTCGTTACTTAAGATTAAAGTATTACCTTTGTCCTCCAATTTTCAGAAAATGAAGAGTATCAAACGTCCATTTTCAATCCCCTTTGTAGGATTAAAAAACGGCAAACATGAGTTTGAGTTTGAAATTGTTCAGTCGTTCTTTGAAGAGTATGATTATTCAGGCATAGAAGATGCCAACATTCAGGTCAAACTGATCTTAGATAAAAAAGAAACCATGTTGATTGGTGAATTTTTTATCAACGGAGACATAGTGACGGCCTGTGATCGTTGTACAGATTCATTACAGGTGCCAGTGGATGCAAATTACACACAGTATTTCAAATTCGGATTAGAAGATTCGGGTGATGATTCACTGACCGTAATGCATCCAGATGAATATCAGATTGACGTGAAGGATTTAATATATGAATTCATCATTATTTCATTGCCAAGCAGACTGGTTCATCCAGAAGGTTTATGCAACGAAGAAATGATGGCTGCAATGGAAAAACATATAGTAAATCTGAATCAGGACGACGACGAAGATTATGATGACGATGAGGAAGACGATGATGACGAATCCCCATGGTCAATTTTAAAAGATTTGAATTAAAACGGTTTAATATAAAGCAAAATGGCACATCCAAAACGCAAGATCTCGAAAACGAGACGAGACAAGAGAAGAACCCACAAAAAAGCGGTTGCAAACAATATCGCGACATGCCCGACAACGGGTCAGCCACATTTATTTCATCATGCTCATTGGCATGAAGGAAAATTGTACTACAAAGGAAAAGTAGTAGCTGAGAAAGAAGTAGCAGCGTAAGCTGTTTAACCAAACTTCTTCTTGATGAAGATCGGAATCGATATATTGGGTGGTGACTTTGCTCCGGATGCGAATTTAGCTGGGGCGTTATTAGCACAGCAAGAACTTCCTCAGGATTGCACATTAGTATTGTTAGGCGACCAAGAGCAAATCTTAGGTGGCCTTTCTGCTTTGGGGGCAAATCCGGAAGACTTTGAGGTAGTTCATGCACCCGATGTTATTACGATGAACGACCACCCAACCAAGGCAATCCCTTCTAAACCAAACAGTTCTATTGCGGTAGGTTTTGATTTGTTGGCTAAAAAAGAAATTCAGGCTTTTGCGAGTACTGGGAACACTGGAGCTATGCTTATCGGTTCTCTTTTCAAATTAGGCGCGATTGATGGTATTTCTCGTCCTTGTATCACCTCTACGCTTCCTCAAATTGATGGAACGAAAACCATTCTTTTGGATGTCGGTTCGAACGCTGATTGTAAACCAGAAACTTTGATGATTTTTGCTCAATTAGGAGCTTTGTATGCAAAGAACGTTTACCAAATTGAAAATCCGCGCATAGCTTTGTTGAGCATAGGTGAAGAGGATCAAAAAGGAAATATGGTTACTATTGCCACAAATGGTCTATTGCGTGATCAAAATGAAATGAATTTCATAGGAAATGTAGAAGGACGTGATTTGTTTTCGGGTGTAGCCGACGTAATCGTTTGCGACGGTTTTACTGGAAATGTAGTGTTAAAAGAAGCCGAAGGTATTTATACTTTGATGCGCAAACGGGGCATCAAGGATGAATATTTTGAGCGATTTAACTATGAAAATTACGGAGGAACTCCTATCTTGGGCATCAAAGGAAATGTTATCATTGGACACGGGATTTCCAATGATATCGCCGTTAAAAATATGATATGTCATGCGCATGAAGTAGCTGTGTCTCGTTTGGCCAGTAAAATAAATGACGCATTCAATTAAAATATATGGGTAAAATTACTGCAGCAATTACAGGTGTTCACGGATATGTTCCTGAATACATCATGACCAATGAAGAATTGTCAAAAATTGTCGATACTTCTGACGAATGGATTCAGTCTAGAACAGGAATCAAAGAAAGAAGAATCATGAAAGATGGCGCAACATCTGACATGGCGGCAAGAGCAGTAACTGCGCTTCTAGAGAAGAAAAATATTGATCCAAAAGAAATTGATTTAGTTATCGTTGGAACGGTTACAGCCGATTATCCTTTTCCAGCAACGGCTAATTTAGTTTCTGCAAAATGTGGAATGACTAATGCCTGGAGTTTCGATATCAATGCAGCTTGTTCCGGTTTTATCTATTCCTTAACAACTGGAGCTCAATTTATTGAAACTGGCAAGTACAAAAAAGTCATCGTAGTTGGCGCTGACATGATGTCATCTATCATGGATTATGAAGATAGAACAACTTGTGTGATCTTTGGCGATGGAGCAGGTGCTGTTCTTTTAGAGCCTAACGAAGAGGGTCTGGGAATCATTGATTCTATTTTGCATTCTGATGGCACAGGTGTTGAATATCTTGTTCAACCAGCAGGCGGTTCGGTGAATCCACCCACACATGAAACGATAGACGAACGCTTACACTACGTAAAACAAGAAGGGAAGCAAGTTTTTAAATTTGCCGTAACCAATATGGCAGATGTTTCTGCACAAATCATGGAGAAGAATAACTTGAGCAGTGACGATGTTGCTTGGTTAGTGCCACATCAAGCCAATCTTCGTATTATAGACGCAACAGCAAATCGTATGGGATTGACAAATGAAAAAGTCATGATCAACATACAAAAATACGGGAACACAACATCAGGAACCCTTCCTTTATGCTTGTGGGACTACGAATCTCAATTGAATAAAGGAGATAATATTATACTTTCTGCCTTTGGTGGTGGTTTTACATGGGGTGCCGTTTATTTGAAATGGGCATACTAGATTCATAATTATTTGTACTTTTAAACGCTTATTAAAATTGCTAAAATGAATATTCAAGAAATACAAGACCTTATCAAATTCGTTTCCAAAATGCAGGTTACCGAAGTTGAAATTGAGAAAAAAGATTTCAAATTAGTTATCAAATCGGAAATCAAATCAAAAAACGGCGAACAACAGCCAGTCTATGTTCAAGCAAGTGCTCCAGCAGCTTTGCCCGTTGCGGCTCCGGCTGCGGCAGCGGCTCCGGCAGCTCCGTCGGCTCCAGCAGCAGCTCCAGCAGAAGACGAATCCAAATTGTTGACAATAAAATCTCCAATGATTGGTACTTTCTATCGTTCTCCTGGGCCAGACAAAGATTTGTTCGTTAACGTTGGTGACACTGTATCAGTAGGTAGCACAGTTTGTATTATTGAGGCGATGAAATTATTTAACGAAATTGAGTCA
Source organism: Crocinitomicaceae bacterium (assembly GCA_041751955.1). Classification (GTDB taxonomy): domain Bacteria; phylum Bacteroidota; class Bacteroidia; order Flavobacteriales_D; family Crocinitomicaceae; genus UBA2040. The sequence goes on along the minus strand of JBGSIB010000075.1, from coordinate 32,816 downwards.
GAAATCAGTGGTAAAATTGTGAAAGTTTTAGTTGACGACGCATCCCCAGTTGAATACGACCAACCATTATTCTTGGTTGAACCAGCTTAGAACTTTTCATTTCGAATAGAAATATTCCAACAAAAAATTAAGGCATGTTTAAAAAAATATTAATTGCCAATAGAGGTGAAATAGCTTTGCGCGTAATTCGAACGTGCAAAGAAATGGGCATTAAAACCGTTGCGGTTTATTCCACGGCAGACAAGGACAGCTTACCCGTTCGTTTTGCGGATGAAGCTGTTTGTATCGGACCACCAGAAAGCTCAAAGTCCTATTTGTCCATTGCGAATATAATTGCAGCGGCAGAAATTACGAATGCCGATGCTATTCACCCTGGTTATGGCTTTCTTTCTGAGAATGAAAAGTTTTCCAAAGTTTGTCAGGAGCATGGCATAAAGTTCATAGGCGCTACGCCTGAACAAATTGCTGGAATGGGCGACAAAGCTTCTGCAAAAGCAACAATGATTAAAGCTGGAGTACCTTGTATTCCGGGTTCAAAAGGCTTGTTGAAAGATGTACCTGACGCTAAAAAACAAGCGAAAAGCATTGGTTATCCTGTTATCATGAAAGCTACGGCTGGTGGTGGTGGAAAAGGAATGCGAATCGTTTGGAAAGAAGAAGATTTAGAAGATCTTTGGGATTCAGCTCGCCAAGAATCTGCCGCAGCCTTCGGAAACGATGGTTTGTACATGGAAAAATACATTGAAGAGCCGCGCCACATTGAGATTCAAATTGCTGGAGACAAATTCGGCAACGCGTGCCACCTTTCCGAAAGAGATTGCTCCATTCAACGTCGTCACCAAAAATTGGTCGAAGAAACACCATCACCATTCATGACAGATGATTTGCGCGAAAAGATGGGTGAAGCAGCTATAAAAGCCGCGAAAGCTGTTAATTATGAAGGTGTTGGAACTGTAGAGTTTTTGGTCGATAAGCACCGAAATTTCTACTTCATGGAAATGAACACGCGTATACAAGTTGAACATACGATAACAGAGGAAGTCATCAATTTTGACTTGATCAAAGAGCAAATTAAATTGGCTTTTGGAGAGAAAATATCAGGAAAAAATTATTTCCCCATGATGCACTCGATACAATGTCGGATTAATGCTGAAGATCCAGACCACGGTTTCCGTCCTTCTCCAGGTAAAATTACGGATTACCATTGTCCCGGCGGTCACGGTATCCGTATCGACTCTCATGTTCACGCAGGTTACACTATTCCTCCCAATTACGATTCAATGATTTCAAAATTGATAGTTGTTGCAAGAACACGTGAAGAAGCTATTTTGAAAATGAAGCGTGCACTAGGTGAATATATCATAGAGGGTGTTAAAACAACTATACCCTTCCATGTGAAATTAATGGAAAACGAAGATTTCAATAATGGTAATTTCACAACTGCCTTTATGGATACATTTGAATATTAAATTTCTCAAATATATTGGAATGGCTCTCAAGAAATTGAGGGCCATTTTTGTTTTTTGAGATCTAAGAAAAATAAGTTCTCACAAATTATTTTCTACGGAAATTCAATTCTGATGTTTGTTTAAATGATTAACTTGGCATAAGAAACAAAGCAAGTCAGATAGAAATCAAACAATGGAATACGATTACGTCATAATCGGCAGTGGATTTGGTGGATCCGTTAGCGCTCTTCGATTGTCCGAAAAAGGATACAAAGTTCTTGTGATTGAAAAAGGTAAATGGTACCGTGCTAAAGATTTTGCTAAAACCAATTGGAATTTCAAAAAATGGCTTTGGATGCCCGCCTTGCGTTTTCACGGCATCATGAAACTTTCAATTTTCAGACACGTGGCCGTTATCTCAGGAACTGGTGTTGGCGGCGGTTCTTTGGTCTATGCCAATACTTTGCCCGTTCCAAAGACGACATTTTTTGAAACAGGTAGCTGGAGTGAATTGAACGATTGGGAAAATGATCTTCAACCGTTTTACCAATTGGCTTTAAAAATGCTGGGGACTAGTAAAAACCCCAAACTTTTTGATGGAGATATTGCTCTTCAAAAATTGAGCAAAGACTTAGGTATAGAAAACCAATTTGAAGCGACAAACGTTGCCGTTTACTTCGGAAAAGAAAATGTAACTCAAGCTGATCCATATTTCAATGGAGAAGGTCCAGAACGCACAGGTTGCAATTTTTGTGGCGCTTGCATGACAGGCTGTAGAAACAATTCCAAAAATACTTTAGACAAAAACTATCTTCATTTGGCTCAAAAAAATGGCGCTGAAATTTTGGCCGAGCAAGAAGTATATGATGTTCAAGCTCACGATGGAAAAAATGGCTCAAGCGGCTACCGAATTTCAATTAAATCGAGCACCAAATTTTTCAAAAAAAGACAAACGATAAATGCGAAAGGTGTCATATTTTCTGGCGGCGTTTTGGGAACCGTAAAATTGTTGCTCAAGTTGAAGCAAAAATCGCTTCCCAACATTTCGGATAAACTGGGCGACGATATTCGTACCAATAACGAAACACTTATCAGTGTATCGAGTCTCAACAAAAACAACAATTATTCTAAAGGGGTCGCGATTGGAAGTATTCTACACACGGACGAGAATAGTCATTTGGAAATTTGTCGATATTCTGAAGGATCAAACGCCTGGAAACTGGTTCATTTTCCCTACGCAACGGGGTCAAATGTGTTTGTTCGTCTGGCGAAAGTTTTTATTTCATTCGTCAAATCTCCTGTTCAATTCATCAAAATTTATTGGGTAAATTCTTGGTCCAAATCGACAGTAGTCTTACTTTTCATGCAATCACTTGACAGCACATTAAAGTTGAAACGCAATCTTTTTGGCCGCATGGTCACATCCATGAGTTCTGGCAAAAAACCAACTCCTTTTATTCCGGAATCAGTGAAACTAGCCAAAGCTTATGCGAAAATAGTGAATGGAAAAAACACCTCATTTGCATTAGAAACTTTGGCTGGAATTCCATCCACAGCTCACATTCTTGGCGGAGCGGTAATGGGTGCAAATGTTACTCAAGGTGTTATCGACATGAACAACCGAGTTTTTGGATATGAAGAGTTATTCATTATAGATGGATCAATGATTTCAGCGAATCCAGGCGTAAATCCTTCGCTCTCTATTACAGCCATTGCTGAACGAGCCATTAGTAAAATTGAGCCTAAGAATAGGTGATAAACATGAATTTTTTCTATCTTTCAGCATCTAAAACATGTAAAATGACTTCAACCACTAAAAAAATTCTGGCCAAACTTCTAACCGTATTGTTTATTGCTATAACGACAACAAATATTCAAGCGCAAAGCCAAGAAGACAAAGATAAGGCGATAGAAATAGCGCTCGAAGCCATAAAAATCATGGACAATGGCGAGTATAAAAAATCAATCGGAATGCTCGAGAAATCCATGAAACTGGACCCTGAAAACTACAATTACCCGTATGAAATTGGTTTAGCCTATGTTTATCAAAAAGACTACAAAAACGCAATATAGATTTTGACAAAAGTGATTGATTTTGAAGTGAACAACGACCAATGTTTTACGCTTTTAGGCAACTCGTATGATTTTGATGGCAAACCCAAAATGGCAATAGAAATATATGATAAAGGTTTAGAGAAATTTCCCAATTCTGGTCGTTTATATTTTGAAAAGGGAATAGTCCTTGAAGTTTTGAAAGAATACAATGCTGCGCTTGAATCATGGGAAAAAGTCATTTTTGTTGCACCATCTTATCCATCAAATTATCATACGGCGGCATTGTATTATATGAATTATAGTACCGAAAAAATTTGGGGGGTGATGTATGGCGAATTGTTCAATAACATTGAAAGAGGATCAGCAAAAACCGCAGAAATGAGCAAAGCTCTTTACGATACTTATCAATCTTCGATTACAATAAAATCGAAAACAGAAGCTTCCGTTAGTTTCAGCAAGTCCATGCAAATGTCCTTACCCAAGGACGGTGAAGAATTCAAATTTCCTTTTTCCATGCCGTATGAAATGGTGATGCTTTTGGCCGTTACACCGGAATTGAATAGTAAAGAATTAGGAATTCAAAATTTCAGTGACATTCGCACCAAATTCATTCAGCAATGGTATGATACAGAAAAGAATGTTGAGTACCCGAACATTTTATTCGATTGGCATAAAAAACTCATTGATTTGGGTTATTTCGAAGCGTATAATTATTGGTTGTTAATGAAAGGAAATGAAGACGAATTCGATGCTTGGTATGCGAAAAATGAAGAGAGATTTGATGATTTCATAACTTGGTTCAAAGCCAACCCGATAACCATTGATAATGCAAATATGTTCAGTCGCTTTCAGTATAATTAATTGTAGTTGATTTGAAAAGTTTCCATGAACAAAAGATAATAAACTATGACCAAAAGTTTATGCAATACCTGATACTCCTCATTCCTTCAAAATGCTAAGAAGGTTTATCTTTACAGAAAATTGACCGAATGAATATTGCAATTATTGGAACTGCTTATCCTTTCAGAGGTGGATTGGCCGCCTACAATGAGAAGTTGGCCCGAGAATTTCAAAATAACGGTCATACGGTTTCCATTTACACGTTCACAACCCAATACCCGAGTTTTCTTTTCCCGGGAAAAACACAATATTTAGAAGAAGACGGTCCAAAAGATTTAAAAATTATTCGCTCTTTCAGTTCCATCAATCCGTTCACTTGGCTTTCGCTCGGTAATAAATTGAAAAAAGAAAAACCCGATTTGGTTATCATCCGCTATTGGTTGCCATTTATGGGGCCGAGTTTTGGCGCGATTATACGACGTATTAAGAAAAACAAGCACACATCTATCATTTCTTTGGTAGACAACATCATTCCGCACGAAAAACGCATTGGAGACAAACCTTTCACAAAGTATTTCGTGAAACCTGTGGATGGATTTGTAGCCATGTCACAAAATGTGATGGACGATATTCAACAATTCGATAGTCAGAAACCCAAAGTTCTTTCACCCCATCCTTTATTCGACAATTTCGGGGAAATTATGCCGCGTGAGGAAGCTTTGCGTGAATTGAATCTAAGTACAGAAAATCAATACATCTTGTTTTTTGGTTTGATACGCAAATACAAAGGCTTGGATTTGTTGATTGAGGCTTTCGCAGATAAACGTTTTCGCGAGACAAATATCAAATTGATCATAGCCGGAGAGTATTATTCCGACAAGAAAGAATATGAAGATTTAATCGCAAAAAACAATCTTCAAAACGACATCATTCAAGTGGATAAATTCATTCCCGATTCGGAAGTGAAAACCTATTTTTCCGCTTCAGATTTGGTTGTACAACCTTATCGAAATGCAACGCAAAGTGGTGTAACACAAATCGCTTATCATTTTAACAAACCCATGGTGGTGACCAATGTGGGCGGTTTGGCGGAGCAATGTCCAGACGGCGTTGTGGGATATGTTGTTCCAACAGAAATTAATGCAATTGCTGATGCTACTTTGAAATTTTTTCAAGAAACAGATCAGCAAAAAATGATTCAAAATATTCAGGAAGAAAAAAAGAAATACGGCTGGGATATATTGATGAAAAACATTTTAAACCTGAAAGAAAAAATAAAACCAAGTACTGAAACTTCAGCAAATTATTCGCTTGATTTTATAAAAAACATAGATCGTACGTGGACCCTTTTTCTGGATAGAGACGGTGTGATAAACAAGCGATTGATGGGCGATTATGTCAAGCATTTGGATGAATTTGAATTTCTTCCAGGAGTGGTAGAAGCAATTGCTACTTTTTCCAAAAAATTTGGGCGGATAGTTATTGTCACCAATCAGCAAGGCATAGGAAGAGGAATAATGACAGAAGAGCAATTACAAATTGTACATGATCATTTGGTAAAAGAGGTTGCTCAAAATGGCGGTCGAATTGATGCCGTTTACTTTGCCCCGCAACTTGCCGCTGAAAACTCTAACATGCGCAAACCCGCTATCGGCATGGCAATAAAGGCGAAGGAAGAATTTCCCGAAATTGATTTTTCAAAATCTGTGATGGTTGGCGATTCGATGAGTGATATCGAATTTGGCAATAAAGCCGGAATGAAAACCATTTATATTGACCACGAGGAAGCGAAACCAGAAAGTTTAATTTGTCTGTCTTCTCTCGCAGAACTTCAATCAAAGTTCTAAAAATTAGTTCCAACAAAATTAATCCAGCTATTGGTGCGAAATCATATTTTTCACTATCTTAAATAAGAAAACAGAGAAATTACCATGACCGAAGCAACCGAATTTGCAGAAAAATTCATTAACCAAACAGCTCAACCTATCTTTTTAACAGGAAAAGCTGGAACGGGTAAAACTACTTTTCTTCGGCACATCGTTGAGTCTACCTACAAGCAAACCATCATTGTGGCGCCCACTGGAATTGCCGCCTTGAATGCTGGAGGTGTTACCATCCATTCTTTTTTTCAATTGCCTTTCGCAGGATTTATACCAGATTTCAATGAAGAATTTCAAGTGAATCAATCCGTAAAAATGGAGTCGAAAAAAAGTTTAATGCGTCATTTTAAGATGAATAAAGAACGTAAATCCATTATGCGAAGTTTGGAGTTACTGATCATCGATGAAGTGAGTATGCTCCGCGCCGATTTGTTGGATGCCATCGATTGGACTTTGCGCAATGTGCGTGACAATAACATTCCTTTTGGTGGCGTACAGGTACTTTTTATTGGCGATTTGTTTCAGTTACCACCCGTAGTCAAACCTGCAGAATGGTCGATTTTACATAAATATTATCAAGGAATTCATTTCTTCAATGCGCATGTAATTCAAGAGAAACCGCCCTTGTATATAGAATTGAGTAAAATTTATCGTCAGCAAAATGATGATTTTATCGCTGTACTCAACAATCTACGCAACAACAAAATGTCGGAAAAAGATGTTGCCTTGCTCAACCAGCACGTTCAGCCCAATTTCGATCCGACGAAAGAAGATGGTTATATCACCTTAACCACACACAATGCGAAAGCAGACGAGATGAATGCCAATGCTTTAGCTGCCTTAGAAGGCAAATCTCGAAAATTCGGAGCTGATGTCACCGATGAATTTCCTCCTTATCTTTTCCCATTGGATGAAATATTGGAATTGAAAATTGGTGCACAGGTCATGTTCATCAAGAACGATTTGGGAATGGAAAAGCAATTTTACAACGGAAAAATGGCGATTGTTACCCAAATGGATTTAGACGAAATTACAGTCGAATGTATTGAAGATAAAAAAGTTATAACAGTAGAAAAGTATGAATGGGAGAACGTAAAATATTCTACAAATCCTGACACGGGTGAAATTGAGGAAGCTGTTATTGGAACTTTTGTACAATATCCTTTGAAATTGGCGTGGGCCATCACTGTTCACAAAAGTCAAGGTTTGACTTTCGATAAAGCTGTATTGGAAGTTTCCAATGTTTTTGCACCAGGACAAGCCTATGTTGCACTGTCTCGACTGCGTTCATTGGATGGCTTGGTATTGCTTTCTCCAATGCGTGTCAACGGCTTGCAGAACGATGAAAAAATCATTCAATATTCGACGCAAAGTCAATACATGGATCAATTGCCGAGCTTGTTGGAAGGTGCGAGCAACAATTATATGTACGAAATATTGCAAAAAACCTTTGATTGGATAGATTTAGCGACTCAATGGCAATCGCACGAAATCAGTTATGCTGCGGTTTCTAAAAAATCAGAAAAGGCAAAAAATCATGCTTGGGCAAAACTACAAAAGCAAAGTATTCAAAGTACATTGGATCCAGCTCGCAGTTTTCGCAACCAATTGGCAAAAATTTTTAGTGAGAAAATTGTTGACAAGGAACATGCATTGGATCGAACCGAAGCTGCCGTGAATTACTTCCTCCCCATTTTGGACACCGTTTATACTTCTGTTTTGAAGAAAATTGGCGAATTGAGTCGTTTATCTAAAGCACTAAGTTATTTCGAAGAAGTGCACGAATTGGAAGAAACACTTTTGGAAGTTATTCTTCGTTTGAAAAAATCACGCTTGTTGGTAGAAGCTTATGTTTTGGGAAAAGACATGAGCAAAGAAACTTTTCGTGTAGAGGAAATTCAGCATTACAAACTGGCTAAAATCAACGCGCTGAAATACGAATTGCACAAAAAAGGTGACATGTTTTCTGCACCAGAGGATTTTTCACCAGAAGTATTCGTTCGACCGAGCACCGACAAAAAGAAAAAAGCCAAAAAAGAAGAGAAAATTTCCACGTATGATCAAACCCTCGAATTATTTTTAGAAGGAAAAGGCATAGCAGAAATTGCCAAAATGCGAAAGTTTACACCAAACACGATTTACAGCCATTTGGAGAAACTGGTCATGCAAGAGAAAATAGAAGTAGACGCCATTTTGTCTGCCGAACTTTTGGAATTGCTCGACGATAGAGTAAATATAGAAGAAGCAAAAACCTTGTCGGAGCTGAAAGAACAAGCAGGTGAAGACATCAGTTGGGAGGAGTTGAAGTTGTATAGGGCTAGTTTGTTGAGATGAAAATAGCAGAAGATATAACTGCACATATCCAACAAAAGAAATTGGAGGAACTTTCAATAACAGATACATATAAGCATTGGTCTGTAAACTATGCTGTCCTGAACGAAAAGCACAAATTCAATCTTCAGATTATTGCGACTAAACCTTATACTGGTTCAGACTTTGTGCCCTGTTCTCTTCGCAAAGACAATCTTTTGTCGATTTTAAGTCGCTATCCTAATTTCAAAATAAAAGGAGAATCAAGCATTGATTCAGACCTATTGTTTAGCGATTCTAATGCTCTTTCGATTCTAATGAATAGAAATGCGAGACTTGATCTCGAGGGTCGAACTTTACTTTTTTCGTGTGCTATTCGCATGAATGGTATCGAAAAGATTTCCCAAATAATTGATGAATTTCACCTTATTATTCAGAAACTTCAGAATCGTGATGTCTTGGGGAAACGAAATAAATAATTGAATTCAGTAAATCCTTGAATTTTAAAACCAAACTGCAAATAGTGAATGAAAGAATATTTCTGTCAACTGAACCAAGAGTAATATTCTAAAAACTTCTACCCAATAGAATTTCTCTACAACACATCAATCAACTCCACATCAAAAATCAACACAGAATTTTCTGGAATGCCATTCGTTCCGTCTGGTCCATATCCCAAAGCTGAAGGAACAAGTAGGATACCATTTCCACCTTCTTTGAAGTATGGAATTCCTTCTGTCCAGCCGGCAATAACTTGTTTCAAACTAAACGTTATTCCGCTAGCGGCGCTTTCATCGAAAACACTTCCGTTGGTGAAATAACCTTTATACGCAACTTTTACGGAGGAATTGGAAGTACAGCTTGCACCATTTCCAGGATCGTTAATCACATAATATAATCCTGATCCAGTAGGGGTCGCTGTTAAATTATTTTCAGCAATATATTGCAAAATGATCTCGTTATCAATTTTTGCTTGCTCAGTTGATGTAACTTTCTTTTTACATCCAACCGCAAGGGCTGTAAACAAGAAAAGAAAAAGAAAAAATCTCATAGGCTTGGATTAAAGTACTGCAATCGCAGCATCATAATTCGGTTCACTACCAATTTCAGGCACCAATTCTGTGTACAAAACAGTACCGGTTTCGTCTAATACAACGATGGCACGCGCGTGCAAATCTTGGAATCCTCCATCAATAATATGAACTCCATAATCTTTCCCAAACTGACCAGTTGCAAAATCTGAAACCGTCATTACATTATCAATTCCTTCTGCTCCGCAAAAACGAGCTTGAGCGAAAGGCAAATCACGAGAAACACAAACCACTTTAGTATTTTCCAATTCAGATGCTCTCTTGTTAAAAGTTCGAACTGAAGTTGCACAAACACCTGTGTCAACGCTAGGGAAAATATTAAATATCACTCTAGAACCTTGTAAATCTGATAAAATCAAAGCAGATAAGTCGTTTTTCTTTAAGATAAATTCTTTAGCCTTTGAACCAACTTCAGGAAGGTCAGTATTGGTATTGCAAGGATTTCCGCCTAATGATATTTGAGCCATAATTTCTTTTCAATTATTATTATAATATATTAATTCGTCTTTTGAGAGTTTAAAGATAAACGTTTTAGCCTTTATATTGTTTTTCTGTTCGTCCAATAAATGCAAAAACCAAAATTGCTAACCCACAAGCAGCCATCAAAATCCACCATGTTGTATTAAAACTGTGATGAGCTATCATTTTTAAACCAGCACTGTGCCCGAAAATGTGAGAAACCGAAAAAGCAATGGAGTATAATGCCATATACTGTCCCATTTTACCTCGCTTTGCCCTTTTCATGGCAAAAGCATTTGAAAAAGGAAAAAGCAACATTTCCGAAAAAGACATCAATACAATTCCTATCCAGAGTATGATGAAGCTAGGGAATAAAACATAAACAAGGAAACTCAACAGTAAAAGAATCATTCCCCAAATCATGTATAAACTTTTGCTCTTGCCTAATTTTTCTAAAGCGTGAATCAAAGGCATTTCGAAAATAAATACCAGCAAGCCATTGAATCCCAGTAAAAGACCTATTGTTTGTTCATTCAAATGGTAATAATCTCTATAATACAAGGGAACCGTCGAAAAATATTGCAAGAACACAAATCCAAACAAAACGAGCCCGAAACACAAAAGTAGGTACAAGCCATCTCTATAAGGACTAAGCGGTTGACCAAGCACAACTTCTTCTTTCTCTGGGATGGTTCGTTTTGGATTCAGAATATAAAAAAGCAAGGCGACCGCTGCAAAGCATGTTATTCCATCAACCCAAAAGAGAAAACCGTAGCCTAAATTGAAAATTAATAATCCTCCGATTACGGGTCCCAATGAAAAACCTAGATTCAAAGCCAAACGAATTAAGGTTAGTGAACGCGTTCTATTCTCAGGTTTACTATAACTTTTGAGCGCTACGAACATGGCAGGGCGAAAAATATCTGCTAACAACAAAACGGTAAAAATAGCAAAGATGATACTCCAAAAGGTTTCCATGTATTGCAAAACGATGTAAAAAACACCCGCGCTAAAAAGCGAGAAAATCATCGTTTTGTATGCGCCTATTTTATCAGTTAAAAATCCGCCAACCCATGAACCGCATAATGAACCTAAACCAAATGCAGCCATAATCCAAGCCACTTGATCCAGTGTAAATCCCTTGCTTTTGGTCAAGTACAATGACAAAAAAGGAATCACCATGGTGCCAGCGCGATTGATCAAAGTAATCAACGCCAACCACCAGACCTCTTTGGAAAGACCTTTAAATGAATTGAAATAATTGGAATAAACTTTTTTAAACACGACAACTACGAATTTCAAATTACGAACTTCCGAATTCGTAACTCAATGATTCGTAATTCGTAATTTCTTTAAAGTCCTAATAACACAGCTTGTGGATCTTTCGCTCCAAATAGCATTCTTTCTGGATTTTCGAGCATTTCCTTGACCTTCACCAAGAAACTTACCGATTCCTTTCCATCAATGATTCTATGATCATACGAAAGCGCCAAATACATAATCGGACGAATGTGAACTTCTCCATTGATCGCAACTGGGCGTTCAACGATGTTGTGCATGCCCAAAATTGCTGATTGAGGAGGATTGATTATTGGAGTGGATAACATGGAACCGAAAACTCCACCGTTTGTTATGGTAAATGTTCCACCTGTCATTTCATCTGGCGTAATTTGCCCATCTCGTGCACGAATGGCCAAACGTTTGATTTCTCTTTCGATTTCTGCCAAAGACATTTGCTCTGCATTGCGAACGATTGGAACCATCAAGCCTTTTGGAGAAGAAACAGCAATACCGATATCGGCATAATCGTGGAAAATCATTTCGTTGCCATCAATTTGACCGTTCACAGCTGGAAACAAATTCAATGCTTCTGTTACCGCTTTGGTGAAAAAAGACATGAATCCTAAATTCACTTCGTGGTGTTTTGCGAAAGCCTCTTTGTATTTCGTTCGCAAATCCATAATCGGTTTCATATCAATTTCGTTGAAAGTCGTCAACATAGCTGTTTCAGATTTCACAGCTACCAATCTTTCCGCCACCTTACGACGAAGCATGGACATTCTTTCGCGAGATTGTTCTCTGGTCCCTCCCCAACCTTGGGTTGCTGAAGCATCAAATCCACCGGATAAAGCAGCCAATACGTCTTGTTTCGTTATACGACCATCTTTGCCTGTTGCGTTCACTTTATTCGCAGGAACTCCATTTTCAGACATGATTTTTGCGGCTGCAATAGAAGGTGTGCCGGCAGCGTAAGAAGAACTTTTCTCAGCAACAGGGGCTGGATTTGGTTTAGCTTCTTCTTTTTTCGCTTCAACTGCTGGAGCTGGAGCTGCTTTTTCTTCTTTTACCTCAACTTTCGCCGCCCCTTCCGGTGCTTTTGCAGATGTGTCAATAATGCAAACGACTTGACCAACTGCAACAACATCACCTTCCGCTGCTTTCAAAGTAATTGTTCCCGACTCTTCAGCGGGCAATTCAAGTGTCGCCTTGTCTGAATCAACTTCAGCGATTGCTTGATCTTTGGTTACATAATCGCCATCAGCGACAAGCCATTGTGCAATTTCTACTTCTGATATCGATTCGCCTGGTGAAGGCACTTTCATTTCTAACATGGACATAACTTCTTCGTTTTATCGTCTATTATTTTACTTTCACTTTAGCGTAATGGAAAATCTCCTCGTAAAGTGCTTTCAATCTTTTCTCGTGTAATTTTTTTGAACCCTCTGCTGCTGCTGCGGTCGCTGGTCGGGTGATTCCAATAAAAGGAATCTCTCTCATCGCCATAGCAATATATCGCCAAGCTCCCATGTTATTCGGTTCTTCTTGTGCCCAAATAATATTTTTAGCTCCCTTATATTTTTCTATAATCGCATCAATTTGCTTTTTAGGCAAAGGATACAATTGTTCTAAACGGACAAAAGCCATGTTATCCACACCCATTTCGGTAGCTTTTTCTGACATTTCGTAATAAAATTTACCTGAACAGAAAACGATGGTATCTATGTTTTTTACATCTGCATTTGGATCATCCAAAACTTCTTGGAATCTGCCTGTAGCCATTTCATCCAAAGTAGAAACCGCAGATGGATATCGCAGCAATAACTTCGGGGAGAAAACGACCAATGGTTTACAGAATTCGCGACTCACTTGTCTTCGCAAGACATGGAAATGATTCGCTGGTGTAGAGGTATTGACCACTTGAATATTGTAGTCCGCACATTGCTGAAGGAATCTTTCCATTCTTCCAGAGGAATGCTCGGCGCCTTGACCTTCGTATCCGTGAGGCAACAACATGGTCAATCCGCTTTGTGTACTCCATTTGTCTTCGCCTGAGGTGATGAATTGGTCTATCATAATTTGCGCTCCGTTGAAGAAATCTCCAAACTGTGCTTCCCAGATCGTTAATCCTTTTGGCGTTGCCAGTGAATAGCCATATTCAAACCCTAAAACGGCATATTCTGACAAAAGAGAATTGTAAATAGAGAATTTCCCTTGTTTGTCTGCTACATTTTCCAGAGTAATAATTTCTACTTCGGTATCCTCTGTTTTAACAACTGCATGACGGTGAGAGAATGTTCCTCTTTCCACATCTTGACCTGAAACTCGAACGGGTTTTCCTTCAGCTAAAATTGTCGCATAGGCTAACATTTCAGCAGAACCCCAATCCAATTTATCTTCTGTAATGGCCTTGTAACGGTCGTCAAAAATCTTAGATATTTTACGGAAATACTTTTTGCCTTCTGGAAGCGTAGCCAGTTTTTTTCCTAACTCTAAAAGTTTGGCTTTTTTTATTCCTGTTTCTGGTGATTCGTAAAAATCCTTGACTTCACTTTTTCTAAAATCTTTCCAAGTTGTTTTTAAGAAATCCCAGACATAAGCTTTTTCGGCATTTCTTGAAATTTCGTATTCCTTTTCAAGATGTTCGTTGTAAGTGGCTTCTAATTTACTTGCCGCATCCTTAGATATCACACCTTGTTCTTCCAATTGATTGAAATAGATATCGCGAGGATTCGGGTGCTTGGCAATCAAATTATACAAATGAGGTTGCGTGAATTTAGGTTCATCACCTTCATTGTGTCCATATTTACGGTAGCAGAGCAAATCCACAAAAATATCACGGTTGAATTTCTGACGGTATTCCATGGCCATTTGCATGGTTTGAACGACAGCTTCTACATCATCACCATTTACATGAAAAACGGGACAAAGTGTTGTTTTAGCAACATCCGTACAGTACGTCGAGGAGCGTCCATCCAGGTAATTGGTTGTAAATCCAACTTGGTTATTCACAACAATATGAATTGTTCCTCCAGCTCTATACCCATCGAGTTGAGCCATTTGAACTATTTCATAAACGATACCTTGACCTGCAACGGCGGCATCACCATGAATCATAACCGGACAAACTTTTGATTCGTCTTTGTGAACCGAATCAATTTTTGCACGAGATATACCTTGAACAACTGGATCAACAGCTTCCAAATGTGATGGATTTGGCGATAAAGTCAACCCAACTTTTTTTCCGTTTCTAGTTTTAATGTGCGACGTAAATCCTTGATGATATTTTACATCACCATCAAAATCTACAGAATCGAATTCTTTTCCTTCGAATTCAGATAATATATCATGCGCTGGTTTTTCAAAAATATTGGTCAAGGTATTCAATCGACCACGATGCGCCATTCCCATGATGAAGTATTCTACACCGAGATCCGCACCTTTCACGATTAAAGAATCCAAAGCAGGAATCAAAGCTTCACCACCTTCAATCGAAAATCTTTTTTGACCAACGAATTTTTTACCTAAAAAGGACTCAAAAGCAGTCGCTTGATTCAGTTTTTTGTAAATTTCTATTTTTTCTTCAGCCGAATATTTTGGTCGATTGGCTAATTCAATTTGTTTGCGAAACCATAATAATCTTTCTGGATCACGAATATACATGTACTCAATACCAATGGATTGACAATATGTTTCTTCTAAATCTGCTATAATTTCGCGCAAACTAGCTGGACGGCCTAAACCTACCTCTTCACCGGATTGAAAAACAGTGTCTAAATCCTTTTCTTCTAAACCAAAATTTTCAATTGCGAGGGTCGGTTCATATTTTCTCCGCTCACGGACTGGGTTGGTTTTTGTAAACAAATGTCCACGCGTGCGGTATCCATTAATAAGGTTGAGCACCTTAAATTCACGATGAACATTTTCCGGAATTGCTTCACCGCTGGAATAATCCGTTTGGGCAAATTCAAATCCTTCAAAGAATTTTTGCCAACCGATATCAACGTTTTCAGGGTTTTCGCGGTATTGTTTGTACAGATTGTCTATTGCGTTGACATCTGCATTTCCGACGTAAGAAACTTTATCCATATTTCTTTTAGCTCTTTTTGCGGGTACAAATTTAACGATAATTACCCGTCAATTCTGATAAATAACAACAAATTCAATGTCTATAAAAGTAAGGTACAAATACACGCGAAAAATGCTGGTCTTTTCTTGTTATCAATAAAGCATCATTAATAAATGATTAAATAATTATTTATTTTTTTCTATAAGATACCTTACCTTTGAGGAAACACAAATAATAATCAATATGAAAAAACTTTTACTTTCTATGACTGCGGTACTTGCCTTTGGTTTTGTAAACGCACAAATTTATTCAGCAAATGATGCCACAGGTTTCTCCGCCTGGACAGTTTATGACAATGATGGAGATGGTAACGATTGGGGTGTACTAGACATGTCTACTACTACCGTACCATATCCAGCTTTGATCGCAATGGGAGAAACATTCGCTTCAGCATCTTGGGATGGTGTAGGAGCTTTGACACCTGATAATATCGCAGTTACCCCTTCTATTGACTGTTCTGCAAACAGTTCAGTTTTTGTTAACTGGAATGCGGTATCTCCTGAAGGAGGAACATCAACTTTTTATGAAGAGCACTACGCGGTATACTGCGTAACACAAACACAATTAGGTGTTATCATAGCGACATCAACATACCCTGCACCAATCTTTGAAGAAACATTACCAGCAGGTGGAGTTATTCAAAGTCGTAGCGTAGATGTATCAGCTATAGCAGGTAGCCAAGGAGCTGTATATGTTGTATTCCGTCATTTCAATTGTACTGACCAAAATTGGTTGTCAATTGATGACATGAGTTTGACAGCAGCTTCAACTGCTAGTTTAGAAGAAATCGAAAAAGGAACAGCTGTTGCTTTCCCAAATCCAGCGAAAGAAGTTTTGACAATTCAAACGTCTTTGGAGTCAACTTCTATTTCTATTATTGCTATGGATGGAAAAGTTGTTGCTACTGCTGACATGTCTGGAATCAATGGTTCTATCAATGTAGCGAACTTAGTTGATGGTAGTTACTTCTATGAAGTAACTGCTAGCAATGGAACAGTAGTAAGAAACACTTTCGTTAAGAAATAATTCTACGTTTAAATTTTAAAAGGCGCAACTCGATTTTATTCGGGTGCGCCTTTTTTTATTCCTAAAACTTAACTTGAAAAGTTAGCTCTGAGCCAAACCTTATAGGCTTCTCTTAGCACAATTTGATGTGTGAGGACATTTAAAAAATCTACTTGTGATAACATATTCAAGAATTTTTTCTCTGGAATATCAATGGTATAAAGCAATTGCAAAAGGTGACGTTCACCTTTCTCTATCAATGCAACGACGTGCTGACCCACTAGATATTCAATCTCTTCTATAGAAAAAACAGTCGTTTTAAAACCGTCAGGAAAATATAAGTCGAATTTCGCAAAATCTTTGACAATCTGCTCTTGTGTAGCTGATCGAAAATCTACGTCGGCGATAGAAACATCCAAATCAAAACGTCGACTTGGGCTATTCATCGATTAATTTGTCATAAAAGACAATACAGAACTAGCGACAGAAATTTCGTCTGCATTGATCGTTAAAAGAGGAATAACCGCTTTGTTTTCAATCATTTCCTGAATAAAAGAATTCGGCAGTGGCAAAATACCATCTTTGTAATATGTTGCAGCTATTAAACCTGCGTCAACTTTCACTGCATAATCCATCAGTTCTTTTTGATAGGATTCTTTGTGTGGCAAATTGACCACTTCATGCTGGATATTTTGCTCCGTTAAAAAAGTTCGGGCAACGGATTGATTCACTTTCAGGTGTCCTGCCAGCCACTCGTCTGATTTATGCTGACCAACCAAATGAACCGTTGAATTCATTTCCTTCGCTAATACAGCAGCGTATCGAAGAACTTGTATCGTTTCTTTTTCAAAGCTAAATGGCATGACGATTGTTTTGAAAGACTGCAAATCTTCTTTCTCACGTACGATTAACACTGGAACTCCTGCAGCGGCAATAACTTTTTCAGCATGACTTCCAAAAAGTTTTTGAAAACCTTTGGCACCATGCGTTCCCATGACAATCATAGACGCATTCAACAAATCGCCAGCTTTAGCCAAATCATTGAAAATGTCACCAATTATAACTTTTGTCGTAACTCTATCTTTTTCAGCTGTTGGCATTTTTGCAACGCGTTCCTCAAAGCTTTTGCGTGCTAAAATTTTGTCGTGCTGATTTTTTGCTACATGCAGCAAATAAACTTGTCTATCATTTTTTTCTGCCAATTGAAAAGCCAGATGTAAAGCATGTTCTGAAACGTCTGTGAAGTCGAATGGAACAATATATAAAGGAAGTAAAGAATTCATAATAAAGGTTTTTTAATTTTTGTTATAATAAAGGTACAAACTAAAGACAAAGTCCAAAACAGAAAGGAGTTAAAAACACGTAAAACTGATCAAAATCATATTTTATCTAACTCCGCCACCTTTTTCGAATCCTTTCTCAGGAACCATAAAACTCAATTCACCATCTTCATTTTCAGCCATTAGAATCATACCTTGTGACTCAACTCCCCTAATTTTTCTAGGAGCCAAATTGAGTAAAATCTGAACTGTTTTTCCAACCACTTCCTCTGGCTTATAATGTTCTGCAATTCCTGAAATAACGGTTCTTTGGTCTATTCCTGTATCTACAACCATTTTTAAAAGTTTATCGGCTTTTTCTACTTTTTCAGCAGAAATAATTCTCCCCAAGCGAATATCCATTTTCGTGAAATCGTCAAATTCGATTTCAGGTTTTTGCGGGTCAAAATTACTTTCCATGGGTTGTTTTAATTTGGCCACTTCTACTTCTACTAACTCATCTTCAATTTTTGGAAAAAGAATAGTTGGTTGTTCTGTTTTATGACTTGAATGTAAAATATTCATATTACCTGCAGAACTCCACTCTGAAGATTTGAAATTCAAAAACTGACTTAACTTCTCTGCTGTTCCAGGCAAAAAAGGTTGAAGAACAATACTCAAATTAGCCGTAATTTGAAGAGCTAAATTCATGATTGTTTTTACCCTTTCCTCGTCTGTTTTTATGAGTTTCCAGGGTTCAGTTTCTGCTAAAAATTTGTTTCCGATTCTTGCTAGATTCATAGCTTCGGCCTGCGCATCACGCAATTTATAGGCGTAAACCAAATCTTCTATTTTCTTGCAAGAAGATTGAATATCGACAATCATCATTTCATCCTCAGGAGTCAAACTTCCTCTTTCAGGTACAAGACCACCATAATACTTTTGTGTTAGGACCAAAGCTCGATTCACAAAGTTTCCAAGTATGTCCGCCAACTCCGAATTGATACGTTGCTGGAATTCTTTCCATGTAAATTCACTGTCTCTATTTTCAGGAGCAATTGACGTCAAGACATACTTTAGCTCATCAATCTTATCTGGATGATTTTCAATATATTCGTGCAACCAAACAGCCCAATTTCGGGAGGTTGAAAATTTATCTCCTTCCAAATTTAAAAACTCATATGCAGGAACATTATCTGGCAAAATCAAATCGCCGTGATCTTTCAATAAAATGGGGAAAATGATGGCATGAAAAACAATATTGTCTTTTCCAATAAAGTGTACCAATTTTCGATCTCCTGTCCAGTAATCTTTCCAGTTTTTTCCGGTGTCCAATGCCCATTGCTTGGTAGCAGAAATATAACCGATTGGAGCGTCCAACCACACATACAAGACCTTTCCTTCAGCTCCAGGAAGTGGAACTTTCACACCCCAATCCAAATCGCGGGTCATGGCTCTTGGGCGAAGACCTCCGTCTATCCAAGACATGCATTGACCAACCACTTGATTTTTCCATTCTTTCGGGTTGTGCTGTTGCACCCCATCTAAAATTCCTTTTTCAATCCATTCACGCAGCCAATCTTCATGTTTCTCCATGGGTAAATACCAGTGGGAAGTCGTGCGCATCACAGGCGATTTTCCACTCAAGGTAGATTTTGGATTGATCAATTCAGTAGGACTCAAAGCTGAACCACATTTTTCACATTGATCGCCATACGCACTTGGATTATGACACTTTGGACATTCTCCAGTTATGTATCTATCCGCTAAAAATTGGTCATATTCTTCATCATAATATTGTTCAGAGGTTTCTTCAATGAACTTTCCTTTATCATACAAAACTTTAAAAAAATCCTGACTTGTTTCGTGATGAATTGGAGTACTAGTTCGGTGAAAAATATCGAAAGAAATATTAAAATCTTTGAATGATTTTGAAATAATACCATTGTATTTATCCACTATCTCTTGAGGTGTAACGCCTTCTTTTTTCGCACGAAGGGTGATTGCAGCACCATGTTCGTCGCTTCCGCAAATAAAAGCAACATCATGATTCTTCATGCGTAAGAAGCGCACAAAAATATCAGCTGGAAGATAAACACCGGCCACATGTCCTAAATGAAGGGGTCCGTTGGCGTAGGGCAATGCTGCCGTAACAGTGTATTTGGCTAAACTCATAGAGATAAAAAATTTAGAGACAAAGATAAGCAAAGAACAGTCAAAATGAACGTTTCAATTTTCAAGCTTCAAGCCGTAAAACATGATAAATATCATATTTCATATTGAAATACATCATATTCTGATTGAATTGCATATCAGACCTTTGGAGAAAATATTCAATTATGAAACCAAATGTAAACAATACAGATCGCATCATTCGACTTCTTATTGGAGTACTTGGAGTAATTATGATAGTAACAAATATGGTTACTGGAACTTGGTTGATAGTAACAGGTGTGATCAGTGTCATCATGCTGGTTACTTCTGCTGTGAAATTTTGTCCGTTGTATAAGCTATTGGGCATTAGCACATTTAGAAGATAATTTACCGAATGGATTCGAAACTCAAATATTATCTTCAGATTGCGGACAGCGCCATGGTCATGAGTAAACGACTCAAGGAACAGAATTTTCATGTACCCAATCCACACTCGTTTGATTCGGATATTCCATTTTTAGAATCCCTCCAATCCTTTGCACAAGAAATATATTTGGAAACTTCTTCATGGCAAAATGAGCATAAATTGGCTTTTTCAGATTGGTTGCACAAACGAAAAAGTGATGAATTTTATAATTGCTTACTCTTTGAAATTGCGATTGACAATCCATATGGAAGTCTAGTTCAACATCTTTTTTGTGAAACTTTTCTTTATTTATTCCTATTCGAAACCGTTTTCCGTGAAGATAAATTCTTAAAAAATATTGCTGAAAAGTATTTACCTGAATTTTACAATCAACTTTTGCACACACAGAATAATTTTGAGAATCTGTCTCATCAATCAGCAGAAATAAAATTAAAAGTTCAAGAATATGTGCTTAGTCTCTGGAAATATGTAGATGATTTATTTCAGGTATCAGTTGCTGATATTGAAATGTACGCTTGTCAATTAGGCGTTGATTCATTTGAGCTGCGTAAAAACTGGGAATTGCAAGTCGGGAAAATTTTGCGTGCTATGCAAGTTTATTTACCTGTTTTTATACCGTTAAAAATTATTGGAAAAGAAGGACAACACACAAAAAACCTAGAGTCATTGTTGCAGAGTCACAGCTAGACTAATGTAATCCCGCAATTTTATACAAGCCTTTTTTATCTGTTACTTTTAACTTCCGTCCATGAATTTCAAGGACATTTTCATCTTTCAAATCTTTCAATAATCGTATCAAGGTTTCAGTAGCAGTGCCAACAAAATTGGCAAGATCTTCTCTTGTTAGGTTGATTTCGTCTTCTTCATAAATGTCATTTAACAAGGCTAAAGAATAAGCAACACGTTCACGAACAGACTTTTGAGACATTGCAGTAATCATGTCAGCCCTATGACTCAACTCTTTAGATAACTCGCTCATCACCCCATTTCTCAAAATAGGGTTCGTATCCATCATGGTTAAAAAGTCTTCTTTTCCTATAAAACAGATGTTTGATTCCTCTAAAGTTTCGGCAGAAACGTTGTAAGGATCGCCACTAAACATGGCCTTAAAACCAACTACTTCACCACCCTTGGCAATATGAATGATTTGTTCTTTACCATTATCGCCTCGAGAATAGACTTTCACTTTTCCTTCGTTGATGCAATAGACACCGCGTGGATAGCTTCCTTCTAAAAATAATGCTTGATTCTTTTTGTGATAGGAACAAGCCTTATGATCATCTAGATGTTTCAAATTGTCATCACAAAACTGCGCGAACAAGGAATCTTGTCGAACTTTGCAAGTGGCGCAGGTAATAGTTTTATGAGAATTTTCAAGCATGGGATTTACTTATTGAATAACGCAAAAATATGCATTTTTAAGGCAGTAAACTCGATTAAAGATGACCAAAATCATATTTTAATTAAGTCTCTTCTTTTAATTTTGTGCCCATAAAGAATTACCATGTTAAATAACTCACTTGTAGACAAATATAACCGTCCTGGTCCTAGATATACATCCTATCCAACTGTCCCATTTTGGACAAGAGAACCACTGGAAAAAAGTGATTGGACTAAAACTTTATATAAAAACAATAAACACTTTGATTCAAAAGATATTAGCATTTACATTCATCTTCCATTCTGTGAAAGTTTGTGCACCTTTTGTGGTTGTCATAAACGTATAACTAAAAATCACAATGTTGAGAATCCATATTTGGAAGCCTTGGAAAAAGAATGGACTATTTATAAAAAAATTTTGCCCTTTGACGCCAACATAAAAGAATTACATTTTGGCGGTGGAACTCCAACATTTTTTCCAGCAGAAAAATTAGTGCGTTTACTTCAGTTTCTTTTTGAGTCAAAGCAGGTAGATCCTAAAAAACACGACTTAAGCTTTGAGGCTCATCCCAACAATACCACTTCCGAACATCTACAGCAGCTTTTTACATTTGGTTTTCGGAGATTAAGTCTTGGCATTCAAGATTATAGCCCTGTTGTTCAAAAAGCAATCCACCGTTTTCAGACCTTTGAACAAGTGAAAAAAGTGCACGATGAAGCAAGAAATTTGGGTTATACATCCATTTCACATGATTTGGTCTTTGGTTTACCCAAACAAACCCTAACTGATATTTTGGATACTGTCGAAAAAACGCTGATGTTGCAACCGGACAGAATTTCTTTGTACAGTTATGCGCATGTGCCATGGATAAAAGGAAATGGTCAACGAGGTTTTGACGAAAATGATTTGCCTGATGGAGAAACCAAACGCGAATTGTACGAAAAAGCAAAAATGATGCTTGAAATTGGCGGATATATCGAAATTGGCATGGATCACTTCGCTAAAAAAACGGATGAAATGGCGATTGCTTTCCAAGAAAAACGTTCGCATCGAAATTTCATGGGCTATACCACCAAGAATACTTCTCTTCTAATTGGATTGGGGGCTTCGGCTATTTCTGACAGTTGGTTTGGCTTTGCTCAGAATGAAAAATCCATTGAAAAATACCAAGAAAGAATCGCTGAAGGTGAATTGGCCATTTATCGTGGACACGTTCTAGACGAGCGGGATTTGTTAGTTCGTGGATACATTCACGATTTGATGTGTCATTTTGAAACTGAATTTCAGCAAAAACCAGCATTCGAAAACATGCATCAAGAAATCCTTGATGAATTACAAGAATTGATAGAAGATGAACTTGTGGTTGTAGCGAACCAGAAAATAAGCGTTACTCAAAAAGGAGTTCCATTCGTTAGAAACATCTGCATGGCTTTTGATCAGAATCTTCACTCAAATCAAATCACAGAAAAACTTTTCTCAAAAACGATATGACCAAGGAAAATTGTTTTCACTGTGGAGATGAAGTCATTGGGAAACCGATAATTTATCATGAACATGCCTTTTGTTGCAGCGGCTGCAAAGGTGTTTATCAGTTGTTAAGTGAAAACAATTTAGGCAGTTTTTATCAATTGGAAAAAGGTGCTGGAACACGACCAAGTGCTAACTCAAGCGACAAGTATAATTATCTAGACATTGAAAACATCCGCAGTAAGTTCATTGAATTTGAGGATGAAAGTATGGCTCGGATCAACCTTCATCTGCCTTCAATACACTGTTCTTCTTGTATTTATTTATTAGAAAATATCGCCAAACTAGAGCCACGCATTGTTAGTTGTCAAGTCAATTTTACCAAAAGAGAAGCCTCTATTGTTTTTCAATCAAAAGAAATGACTTTGTCACAATTAGCGCTTTTGTTGGACAATATAGGTTATGCTCCCAATTTTGGCAATCGCGAAACTGCTGAGAAAAAGGAAGGTAAGCAAATGCTCTATAAACTCGGTATTGCAGGTTTTGCTTTTGGAAGCATTATGCTTTGGAGTTTCCCAGAATATTTGGGCATAAAAGATGATAATCCTGAATTCAGGAGTTTTACTTCTTATTTATCGTTAATCATTTCAATACCAGTCATCTTTTATTCCGCAAGAGACTTTTTGATTTCCGCCTACAAAGCTATTCGCCACAAAAGTTTGAACCTGGACGTTCCCATAACAATCGGAATCATAGCTCTTTATGCCAAAAGCGTTCATTCCATTCTTGTGGGCGAAGGTCCTGGCTACATGGATTCGTTCGCTGGATTTATATTCTTTTTATTGATAGGCAAATGGTTTCAAAGTAAAACCTACAAAATGTTGTCTTTTGAAAGAGATTATACTTCGTATTTCCCATTGGCACTCACCCGAACGAAAAATGGCATTGAAGAAATTGTAGAAATAGACACTTTGGAACTGGAAGATGAAATCATACTTCGAAACGACGAGGTCCTTCCCTGCGATTCTCAATTGACTTCAGATGAGGCGCATATTGATTATTCTTTTGTGACGGGCGAATCACAACTGGTGAAAAAAAGAAAAGGTGATTTTATTTATGCCGGCGGAAGATTGGAAGGAGCTCGCGTTCATATGCTCGTTAAAAAAGAAAGTAATAGAAGTCAGTTGACTCGTTTGTGGAACGAGTTAAAAGTGGCTAAAAAGCAAAGTACAGAAAATGACTATCAAAGTAAATTATCATTCTATTTCTTGTTCGCTCTGCTATTAGTTGCTGCAAGTGCAAGCGTATTTTGGTATTTTCAAGACAGTCGACAAATCATTAATATTGTCGTTTCTATTTTAATTGTTGCTTGTCCATGCGCGCTCGCTCTTTCCGCTCCATTCACTTTCGGAAATATCATGCGCGTATTGGGAAGAAAAGGATTGTACTTAAAAAATACAACGGTTATCGAAAAAATGAATCAGATTACGGATATTGTTTTTGACAAAACAGGAACATTGACAGAAAGTCATTCTTTGTCCATAGTGCAAGATGGTGATGATGTGTCTTCTGAAGAAATCAATACACTATACGCGCTGAGCAGTTCCTCAACTCATCCACTTTCAAGAGCAATAGCTCAATTTTTAAAACCCATAGTAACAGAGCATGTTGATATCCAAGACTTTTCAGAAGAAAAAGGGAAAGGAGTTTTTTGTCGTTTTAACGATGAGGAATATTGGATTGGAAGTCCCTCATTTTGTGGTATTGAAAAGAATGAATCCCTAGAAACCATTTCTTATGCTCGATTCAATAATAAAACCGCGAGTTTTGTATTCAATAGCCAAATTCGGCCTGGAATAGCCTATTTGTTAAGTCATCTAAATAAATACAATTTACACCTTGTTTCAGGCGACAATGAAAAAGATGCTGAACTTTTCGCTCCACTTTTCAAAAAAGCAAGTGCCTTAAAATTCAATTGTTCACCTAAGGAAAAATTAGAATACATTCAAGAACTGAAAAAGTCGGGTGCAAAAGTGATGATGATTGGCGATGGTTTAAACGATTCAGGAGCTTTAGCTTCAGCGGATGTTGGAATGGCCATATCAGAAGAAATATTTCGTTTCACACCCTCTTCGGATGCAATTATAGATGGTGGAAAGCTCAATATTTTAAATAAACTACTGCATATTTCCGATTATTCTAAAAAAGTGATTGCTATCTGCATGATCTTCTCTATTACTTATAATATTATTGGTCTGAGCTTTGCCATTTCAGGAAATTTAAGTCCGCTAATCGCTGCTATTCTCATGCCAATGAGCTCAATCACAGTGGTTTTCTTGAGCACATTTTTGGTCTTGTCCAAAAAATAAGAATCTGAAGTTTTTTGCCACCATCCAAAAAACATGATTAAAATCAGCTTTTTTACTAATTGCCATCATTCTTTGAGCATGACACTATTGTGACATTTGCATCATGGGAATCATTTATTTAATGCTCATCGTCAGTTTGGTTGTCGCGCTTTTCTTTTTAGGCTCGTTTTTTTGGGCTGCAAAAGATGGACAATTCGATGACGACTATTCGCCTTCCGTGCGAATACTATTTGATGAAGAAATTGAAAACAAAACAAACCTAGAGACAGATGGAAGTACAGAAGTTTAGTTACGATAATAAAATCGTAAAGTATTTCGCTTATGCCACCATTATTTGGGGTATCACAGGAATGGTTGTAGGACTCACGGTAGCACTACAATTAGCATTCCCTCAGTTTTTTAATGACTATTTGGGTTTCCCTTTTCTATCGTTTGGTAGAATAAGACCACTGCATACCAATGCAGTGATTTTTGCCTTTGTTGGTAACGGAATCTTCACGGGTGTTTATTATTCCTTGCAACGCCTTTTGAAAACGAGAATGTGGAGTGATAAACTCAGCTACATCAATTTCTGGGGTTGGCAGTTCATCATTGTATGCGCCGTTATTACCCTACCCATGGGTATTACAACTTCCAAAGAATATGCGGAACTAGAATGGTGGATTGATATCTTAATTGCAGGAATTTGGGTGGTTTGGGGTTTCAATATGTTCGCCACAATCATGAATCGTCGTGTGAAACATATTTACGTCGCCATTTGGTTCTACATCGCAACTTTCGTTACGGTGGCCATGCTACACATCTTCAATTCCTTTGAATTACCTGTGAGCATGATGAAAAGTTACTCTTGGTATGCAGGAGTGCAAGACGCATTGGTACAATGGTGGTACGGTCACAATGCTGTTGCCTTTTTCTTAACTACACCTTATTTAGGTTTGATGTACTACTTCGTTCCGAAAGCAGCACAACGACCAATTTATTCTTACAGATTATCCATTATTCACTTCTGGGCTTTAATCTTCTTATACATATGGGCAGGACCTCACCACTTGTTGTTCTCTTCTTTACCAGATTGGGCGCAAAGTTTAGGGGTTGTCTTTTCAGTAATGCTTATTGCTCCATCTTGGGGTGGTATGTTTAACGGACTATTGACCATGCGTGGTGCCTGGGATCGTGTTCGAGACGATGTTTTGTTGAAATTCATGGTGGTTGCCTTAACCGCATATGGTATGGCCACATTTGAAGGACCACTTCTTTCTTTGAAAAATGTGAACATGTTGTCACATTTTACAGATTGGACCATTGCCCACGTTCACGTTGGAGGTTTGGGTTGGAACGGGATGTTGACCTTCGGGATGTTGTATTGGATATTCCCTAAAATATTCAAAACAGAATTGTACTCTAAAAAAATGGCCAACCAACATTTCTGGATTGCGACATTGGGTATTTTACTCTATGCGATTCCAATGTATATCGCCGGATTCATGCAAGGATTAATGTGGCAAGACTTCAATCCAGATGGAACCTTAGTAAATGCCGATTTCTTGAAAACGGTTGATGCCTTGAAACCATACTACATGCTGCGTTCATTAGGAGGTCTATTGTATATCGTTGGTGCTTGTATGATGTTCTACAACTTGGTTAAAACGGCAAAAAGTGGAAAATTGGTGGCCAATGAAGAAGCCGAAGCGCCGAACTTACTGCATGTGAAAGAAAAAGCGCACAAAGGTGAACACTGGCATAGAAAAATTGAGGGTAAACCCATCAAGTTTATGATATTCTCTTTAATTATAGTGGGTATTGGAGGCCTAGTCGAAATTATTCCAACGATGATTGTTAAGAGCAATGTTCCAACAATCAGTAGTGTGAAACCATATAGTCCATTGGAACTGGAAGGTCGAGATTTATATATCCGTGAAGGTTGCAACAACTGTCACTCTCATATGATACGACCTTTGCGTTTTGAAACTGCCCGATACGGTGATTATTCAAAAGCAGGAGAGTTCGTTTACGACCATCCCTTCCTTTGGGGATCCAAACGTACTGGTCCAGATTTGGCTCGTGAAGGTGGCTTGAGAAGTAATATTTGGCACTACAATCACATGATTCGGCCAAAAGATGTTTCTCCAGGATCCATCATGCCAGCTTATACTTGGATGAGAGAAGATGATTTAGACGTTTCTCTTTTGGAGAAAAAAATCAATGCGTTGCGCACTTTGGGTGTTCCTTATGCAAAAGGTTATGAAAAACTAGCCATGAAAGATTTGGAAGCACAAGCCTTAATGATCGCAACGGATATTGTGGAGAATCTTCCGAAAGAAATGTTGAAAAACATCGACAAAAAAGCAGAAATCAACAAAATGAAAAAGCGAGAAATCGTTGCTCTGATTGCTTATTTACAGCGCATGGGTACAGACATCAAGAAAATGCCAAACAAAAATAATACGAAGTAATCATGTTGAGATTTATATCAGGAAATTTAACAACGATAGACGGGGTATCCATCTTCCCCATCATATCACTGCTCATCTTTGTGCTCTTCTTCACGGTAATGATCACCTATGTTGTGCGCATGAAAAAAACAGAAATCTCTGAATTAGGACAAATTCCTTTTGAAGATGATTTAGATAACAATCGATTGACCAAAAAAGATTAAAACCGAATAGTCATGAAAAGATATTTCAATACAGTTTTGATGACCGCCTTAATGGCTCTATTGTACACGCCTGGCTTTGCTCAGGATGGCGAAAGTTTATTCAAAGCAAAATGCAGTGCTTGTCACAATGTAGAAAAAAACTCCATTGGTCCAATGTTGCAGGGAGCTAAACAAAAATGGGTAGACGCTGGTGAAGTGGAACAACTCTATTCTTGGGTTAAAAACTCAGAAGGTGTTATTGCAGCAGGGAACAGCACCATGGCAAATGCTATAAAAGACTACAGTCCAACCATGATGACAGCTCAAGAAGTTGGTCCGGCTGAAGTAGATGCTATTCTTGCTTATGTGGATGGATGGGTAAAACCTGTTGACCCTGTAATAACTTCAGGCCCTGGAGTTCCAGGGGGACCCATTACCTATGTTCCCAACTACAAGCAAAACTTAAACTTGTTTTGGTGGTTAGTAGCAACAGCAGCTATTCTGCTTTTCGCCATATTTATGATGTCAGGATCTGTTCGAACATTGGTCAACTCCGATATTTTGAAACAAAAACTGATAGAAAGAGATAATAAGGGAAATGCAAAAAACCTACTTCTACTAATCGGATTCTTTGGATTAATAGCAGCCAGTAATATTACCTCTGCCTTTACCTTCAATGGGCCTGGAAAAGCTGCGGAAGGAGCTCCATGGTTATTGATTGAAAATAGTGATCTGTATATATTAATCGCCATCAATATTGTACTCGTTGGTGTATTGTTTTATGTCCGTGGATTATTCAAAGAATTCATGAATATCATCAGTCCTCCGAAACCAAAAGCCGTTAAAGAGGTAGATATCTCCAAAAAACTCAATAAGATCTTAACCGATGTAGTTGAAATTGAGGATGAAGCATCTATTTTGATGGATCATGAATACGATGGCATTCAAGAGTTGGACAATAATTTGCCACCTTGGTGGGTTTGGATGTTCTATGCAACAATAATCTCCGGGGTAATTTATATTTTCCATTACCACATTCTTGGCACTGGTGATTTGCAATATGCCGCTTACAAAAAAGAAATGGTTGATTCTAAAAAAGATATCGATGCATATCTCGATAAAATGGCGATGAACGTGGACGAAACCAATGCAACGGTTATGAAAGAGCCTTCTGATATTGCCTCAGGAAAAGCAATTTTTGAAATCAACTGTGTTTCTTGTCACAACCCAAAAGGAGAAGGAAATATAGGTCCGAACTTAACGGATAATTTCTGGTTGTATGGTAACGATATCAAAAATCTATTCGGATTAGTGAAGAAAGGGAATGCCAACGGAATGCCAGAACATGCATCCAAGTTGAATCCAATTCAGATACAACAAGTGACATCTTTCGTCTTAAGCATGCCCTATACTAAAGGTAAAGAACCTCAAGGAACAGAAATCGAAGAATAATACAAATACGTCATGTTAAAAGACGAAGAAGAGTTTAGAGACCATGTCTCAACAATAGGAAACGACGGCAAACGCATTTGGATTTACCCCAAAAAACCAATTGGTGAATGGTTCAACAAGCGCAAAATCGTTAGTTATACACTATTAGCTTTTCTTTTACTAGCGCCACATATTAAGATAGGTGGACATCAATTGTTGTTGTTCAATATTTTAGAAAGAAAGTTCATCATTTTCGGCAAAGTATTTTGGCCGCAAGATTTGTATTTGTTTGCATTCGCCATGATTATTGGTGTGGTATTTGTAATCTTGTTCACCGTTATTTATGGACGTATCTTCTGCGGATGGATTTGTCCACAAACTATTTTCATGGAAATGGTATTTCGGAGATTTGAGTATTGGATAGAAGGAGATTGGACCCACCAGAAAAAACTCGCCAAGCAAAAATGGGATGCCGAAAAAATTAGAAAACGACTTTTAAAACACACCATTTTTTGGGGAATCTCTTTTCTAATCGCCAATACCTTTCTCGCATACATTATTGGTTCTGATGAACTTTGGAAAATACAAACGGACCCCATTAAAGAACACACAGGAGGATTGATTTCCATTATTGTTTTCACAACGGTGTTCTACATGGTTTTTTCAAGACTTCGAGAACAAGTCTGTACCACCATTTGTCCGTATGGAAGATTACAAGGGGTATTACTCGACCAAAATTCCATGGTTGTAGCTTATGACCATGTTCGTGGAGAAGGTAGAGCTAAATTTAGAAAAGACGAAAATCGGGAAGAAGCAGGCAAAGGTGACTGTATAGACTGCAATCAATGTGTGCAAGTTTGCCCAACGGGAATTGACATCAGAAATGGAACACAGCTGGAATGCGTGAATTGTACAGCATGCATTGATGCTTGCGACCATATCATGGATTCTGTCCACCTAGATAAAGGACTTATACGTTTTGTTTCCGAAAATGGAATCAAAAACAGAACCGGTTTTGAATGGACGCGCAGGGTAAAAGCATATACAGCTCTATTGATATTTTTAATGGCGGCATTTATCGCACTTTTGATTTCTCGTAAAGACTTTGAAACGAATATCAATAGACAAAGAGGCACAACCTATCAATCCTATGGCAAGGGTATGCTCAGCAATATCTATGAAATCAATTTGACCAACAAAACAAAGAACAAATACAAGATTACGCTAGAATTGGAAGGTACAAAAGGCGAACTTGAAATGGTGGTGAAAGATCTAACCTTGAAGGGCGAAAGTCAATTAAAAGAAAGATTCATAGTCAAGCTACCATACAGTGAGATGAAGGACGGAAAAAAAGAAATAACCATAAAGGTTTTGGGCAATGGAAAAGTGATTGAAGAAACAAGCACGAGATTCATTGGACCAATGCTTTAAAACAAAGAAATTATGAATTGGGGGAAAGGAATAGTAATTTTCATGGCGGCATTTATCACTTTCATTTTGGTGCTAGCCATTAAATTGATTACCACAGATGTGGATCTAGAAAGCGACGATTATTATGCTAGAGAAATTAATTTTGGAAAAGAAATGGAAGCGGTTCAAAAAGCTGAAGACCTCGATGAAAAAGTAGAATTGAACCTAATTGAAGGTTTTGTATCCATCAAAATACCTGAGAGCAAAGCCATCGAGAATTTAGAGCTTCGTTTAATTCGCATCGACGATGACAAATTGGATAGAACTTATAAAATAGAAAATACCAAAACTTTTCTCATTAACAAAAAAGACCTGGTGCGCGGGAATTACCGTTCAGAAATGTATTACACCATAGACGGCGAAAAATACATGCAAAAAGAAGCATTTTATCTTTGATCATATGAATACCTTCATTCTTACCGGATTTATACTTGGACTTACCTCAAGTCTACATTGCATCGGTATGTGCGGACCAATTGCCATGGCCATTCCGGTCAATAGAAGCAACAATTGGACGATCTTAAGTGGCGTGCTTCAATACAATTTGGGTCGTGTTTTGACTTACGCTATTCTTGGACTTTTGGTCGGCAGTATTGGTCTTACTGTTGAATCTTTTGGCATTCTGCAATGGTTGAGCATTATAAGTGGCGTTTTACTCATACTTTATGCATGGAGAAAATGGTTAGGTCATATTTTCACGACAAAAATGCCACAATTAAACCTAAGTGGATTTGTAAGCAAAGGAATGGGTAAGGTACTCGGCAGTCGAGTTCCTTTCAAATTGCCTTTATTGGGTTTTTTAAACGGTCTTTTACCTTGTGGTATGGTATACATTGCTTTGATGAATGCTCTTTTAGCAGGTGGACAATTAAACAGTTCTATGGCCATGATCTTTTTTGGGTTGGGAACACTACCGTCCATGATAGCAGTTGGATTTGCAGCCGGAAAAATAACAGGGAAGTTGCGCTCCAAATTGAATACGAGTGTTCCATACATTCTAACGTTGGTTGGCCTGCTAGTTATTTTACGCGGAATGAATCTCGGTATACCTTTTATTAGTCCAAAGGCAGAAATGGCTGTTAAACACTCTTCGAATATGCAAAAAGAAACGACAAAAATGAAAATGGATTGTTGTCATTCTAGCAACACTGAATGCAATTAAAGTAATTCACACCAAATAACCGTTACACTTTTTTTGAGTTAAATCCCTGGTGCACTTTGAAAGAAATTTATTGGGGATTTTTTTGAACTTGAGATAGGAATTCATTTAATTTAGGCTCCAGTTCATTCATGTTTTTCAAAGTAACTTCAAAACGTTCTACTTGGCTTTCTTCTAAGCCGTCTCTGTAAAAAAAGAGAAACGAATTCTCACCCCTATATTTTTTAGTTAGCTGCGCTCTAAAATCTTGACTGATTCTGTCTTTATATTCATCCTTCAACAAAGAGGAAATATCGAAAGCCGCACCCGATGCCTCCAAAACAATTCCAAAACGTTTCTCTCCTAATTTCAAGTATTTCTCTGCAATCTGCACGATTCCTTCGTTACAACCTTTGCAACCATTATTCGTGATCACAATACAAAGGTCGTATTTCCGCAGAAAACGATCCAATTCGTCCGTCCAGAGTGGCTCCTCTTTTTCTTTTACATTGATTTGTGGTTCTTTTACTTCTTTTCTTGGCTCTGAACAAGAGAATACAAGAAAACTAAAAAGGAAAACGAACCAATAC
>JBGSIB010000074.1:0-112443 GCA_041751955.1 Crocinitomicaceae bacterium | reverse complement strand
TGTGGAACCATGACTGTTTCAGGTTTAGCTTTTACGGCAGGAACGTTTCCATATTCAATTACCACAACAGGACCAGGTTGCACACCAATAACAGTAACTGGAACCGTGGTTGTGAATGCAAGCACAAGTTTAACAGTAACTTCAGCACCTGGAACAGCGAACCCAACAGTTTGTGTAAATACAGCCATGGTTGATATCGTTTTTGCGGTAGGAGGTTCTCCTTCTTCAGTAACAGCATCAGGATTACCGGCGGGTATTACTGGGACTTTGGTTGGTTCAACTTTTACAATTTCTGGAACACCAACCGCAACAGGATCATTTAATTATACCGTTATTGCTTCAGGCGGGGGTTGTCCACAAGTTCAATATTCAGGTGGAATAGCTGTGGATCCAGATGTGCAATTGGCTTCATCCCCGTCATCCAATAATCAAACTTTGTGTACCAATTCCCCATTGGGAAATATAGTTTATACGCTCGGACCAAGTATCACTGGTGCAACGGCAACTAATCTTCCTCCTGGCGTAACGGGAACATACAATCCGGGCCAATTTTTAATTTCCAATACGCCAACAACTGCTGGTGTCTATAATTATTCAGTAACAACTTCAGGGGGTTCTTGTGGTCCAGCAACAGTAAATGGAACAATTACAGTTAACCCTGGGCCTACCTTAACTTTAGATGTTCCAGGAACGGAAATTCAAACTTTATGCGAAGCAACGCCAATTACGAACATTACCTATACCGTTGGTGGAAGTGCAACAAGTGCTGGAGCAACGGGTTTGCCAACAGGTGTTACAGAGGTTTTTAGTGGCGGTACTTTAACTCTTTCTGGTGCACCAACTCAAACGGGTGTATTTAATTATACGATTTTTACGACAGGTTCACCGTGCGGAACAATCAACTTAACGGGAACAATAACGGTGGATCAAATTCCTCAATTGAATTTAGGTTCAGCTCTAGGGTCGGATACTCTTCAAGCTTGTTTGAACACGCCAATCGACACAGTTATTTTTGTGTTAGCGGGAACAGCAACGAATATCACTGCAATTAATTTACCACCTGGAATTAACTCAAATACACAAGGAGATTCTATTTATATTTTTGGTTCTCCAACTTCATTAGGAACATTTCCGTACACGGTTTACACAAGTGGAGGAACATGTTTAGCAGATACAGTTTATGGCGAAATTTCTGTGAGTGATGCACCCATAATAAATATAGCTTCAGCACCTGGATCGGATTCTCAAGTTCTATGTTCAGGCGTTCCAATAGATACAATTCTATACATTATCTCTGGTGCCGCAACGAATGCTTTTGCTGTCGGACTGCCTGCTGGAGTTACAGCAGTGTTTTCCAATGATTCGCTTATCATTTCAGGAACTCCTTCTGTGTCAGCTATTTCTAATTATGCAGTTGTCGCTTCAGGAGGGTTTTGTCCGAATGATACGCTTTTGGGAGGTATATATATTATTAGTCCAGAATTAAATTTATCGTCGCCACTTGGCACAGATGCACAGCAAGTTTGTGTGAATACTGCAATTGACCCCATTGTTTATGTTATGACTGGAATTGCCGTTACAATTTCGGCAATAGACTTACCACCAGGAGTTGCGGCTATCACTTCAACTTCAAATGATACCATTACTATTACGGGTACACCGAATGTGGCTGGAACATATAATTACACTGTTTATACAAGTGGGAGCCCTTGTTTGGATGACACTATATATGGGTCAATAACGGTTGGCCTTGCACCCGTTTTGACATTGACATCCGCAGTAGGAACAGACAATCAATCACTGTGTAATGGCAATGGATTAGATGCCATTGTTTATACTATTTCTGGTGGAGCGGATACAGCGGTCGTTATTGGTTTGCCTGCCGGAATTACAGGAAGTTTTAGTGGGGGAGATTTAACCATTTCTGGTACTTTGACTGGCGCTGTTACCTCCAATTATACAGTTATAGCTTCAGGTGGCGGTTGCCCTAATGATACCCTTTTCGGAACAATTACGGTGAGTAGTCCAACTATTGACTTGGTTTCGCCAGTTGGAAGCAATATTCAACAGTGGTGCATTGGCTCGCCAATTGATCCAATTATTTACGTCTTTGCGAATGGTGCTACAGGTGCAACGGCACTAAATTTGGCTCCAGGATTGACAGCGATTGTACAAAATGATTCCTTGATTATAACGGGTACACTTACAACTCTCGGGGTGTTTCCTTTTATTGCTCACACTACAGGTTCTCCTTGCACGGCTGACTCTAGTTACGGAGTCATTACGGTAGATGCGGGAGTGAGTCTGACTTTGATTTCTACTATTGGTTCAGATGCACAGATTGTTTACGAAGATAGCACCATCATAACCATCCTATATTTGTTGAATGGTGCCTCTGGAGCGAATGTTACAGGTTTGCCAGCAGGCGTGAACGCTATTGTGGTTGGAGACACGGTAATCATTTCTGGCTCACCTGCGAATCCAGGCTTATACAATTATGCAGTTGCTGGAACAGGAGCCCTTTGTCCAGTTGATACTGCTTTTGGATCCATAGAAGTTCTACTTTATGTTCCACCGCCGATTGATACTTTAGATTTATTAGTTCCCAATCTTTTCTCTCCAAATGCAGATGGGCACAACGATCTTTGGGAAATACTGAATTTAGACCAGTATACGCTTTCGTCAGTTTTGATAATCAACAGAGAAGGCCAAGTTGTTTTTGAGGATCCCGATTATAAAAACACTTGGGATGGAACCAATAATGGTGATCCTTTACCTGAAGCAACTTATTATTATGTGCTCAAGGTGAATAATGGCGATAAAGTACTGAAAGGTGCAGTAAGCATTTTAAGAAACGAAAAATGATGCCCACTATGAAAATGATTAGAACAGCCGTTTTTATTGCTTTTTTAGGAAGCATTCAAGGAACATTTGCTCAACAATTGCCTTTGAGCAGTCAATATCATCAAAACATGCTGACCATCAATCCAGCTTATTCTGGGTGGGACGCATTGACAACCATAACGGCATCGCATAGAACGATGCTAACAGGTCTTCCTGGTTCACCACAAACCAGTTACATTTCCATCCAAGGACAAGGTGCAGATGGGAAAATGGGCTTGGCTTTTGTAGCATTTCAAGATCGAACCGATATACTTTCCATGACGAGTGGGATGGTCAATTACGTGTACAAAGCGAAACTTGGCGAAAAGTCTTCCTTAAATTTTGGTGTTGGTGTGGGTATCCAAAATTTCGGGATTGATTTCGATAAAGCTTTGGTAAACGATGCTGCCGATCCAATTTTGTATGGTGGCCAAAGACAAAACAGAGTAGGATTCAACAGTGAGTTCGGGACAGTTTTGCAGGTGAAAGGGTTTGAACTGGGTATTGCCATTCCACAGCTTTTGGCGAATAAACGAACTTTCACAGACATAACAGGTGGAACATTCAACTACAATGCCGTTCGCCATATTAGAGCATCCATGAAATACGATTTCATGCTGAACGAAAAACAAACCGTTAAGTTCTATCCGCTTGGTGTGATTCGCTATGTTAGTGGAGCGCCTGTTCAATGGGATGCAAGTGGTGTGCTTGATGTGAAAAATGCCTGTTGGATTGGTGTTACCTACCACAATACATTTGCCGTTTCAGTCAGTGCTGGTTTGAGATACAAAGGTTTCTCTTTGGGTTATGCCCACGATTTCTCCATGGGTGCTATTAATGATTTTTCTAAACGTTCTTCGGAGTTCATTCTTTCGTATCAAATCGGAAATAAAGAAAAAGACAATAAACGCATCGAGCAAATAGAAAAAGAAATCGAGGACTTGAAGGCTTTGAAGGAGGAAAACGAGGAACAAGATGAAACGATTGAAGAACTGCAAACGAAACAAGAAGAACTGGAAGGGCAAGTTAAAAACCTTGAAGAAAAACTGGTTCAAGAGAAAAAAGCCCGCGAAGAAGCCTTGAAAAATGTGGTAAATAACAATAATTCTGGCAACGGAGGAAATACGGGTTCGAACAACAACGGTAGTTCCAATACAAACAATTCAAATAACTCCAATGGTTCAGGTTCAGAAGATTTTCGAACGGCTAAAGTCACAGACTTTTATGACGAAAATGACAAAAGACCCGAGAAAGGTTATTATGTGGTGATCGGTTCTTTCGAACAGAAAAGCAATGCCGAAAAGTGGAAAAAGAAAAACAAGTCCCAAGGTAAAACAGCTATCTTATACGATTCAGCCTTGCGCATGCACCAAGTTGTGGTGTATTATTCTGGTTCAGAAGCCGATGCCATGGCCGAAAGATTGAAGAAAAGCAAGAAGCAGAGAGCTTGGGTTTTGAAGTTGGAGTGATAAGAGATTACTCGCCTTCATCCTCATCTATGAGAATTGGAGGGGGTTGTTTTATTGTTGTTTTGTTGAGTAAATTATGTCTTTCAGCATATGGCATATCATAAACCCGAACCGGATAAAACAGTTTCAACGCTTTCATTTTCGTAAGATTTTGTTTTGATGAGCTTTTTTTCAAATTAAAAAAGGTTTCCAAATAGGACGTTTTGAAATATTCTAAGGAAATTAGGTTTCTGAGATCATAAAATGCATAAAGAGCGCTATCAACAATACCGTTCTGCTTTTCTGAATTATAATATAAACTAACATAGGCTCGCCCATCGACTTCATAGAGTTTGTTAGAATTTATAACGGATAGTATGGCAAGTTTCTCATTCCATTCTATTATTTCATTTTTTTTGAAAATTATCATTTCAATCGGAAAACTTTCTTTTTCCATGTCCTTAATTTGACGGTTTGCACTTTCAATATATTCTATAATTTCTGTTCTATACGTTTTGGTAAACGGAGGCAAATTATTTTTGTTTTCTGAGGTATTTCGATTTGCAGTAAAATGATAGAATATAGCTTTTCTTATACCAATAGTTGAGGGTTTGTCGTGAAAAGTAATAGCATTTTTATCATTTAATTTTATTTTGAATTCGTAATAAGGACCACATGCTGGCATACCAACAAGATACATTTTTCGTTGCTCCTTCATATACTCCAACATCTCCCCCCGCAAACTATCCATCAACTCCCCAACCAAAGCTAAACTATCTGCCCTACTCAAATCTTCAAAGGAATTTCCCTTGGATGAGGTACAAGAATGTCCAAACAAAAGAATTGCACCAAGAAAAAGAAATACAAAGCGAACCATAGACTATAAATGTATAGAAAAGGTGGATGAATCAAGAACCGTTCACTAGATGAGTATTTACATCGACTCAATGAAATTGCTTTTTAGTGTGAACTGCATTTCTGGTAGAAATTAACAGAGGATTAGTACTTCTTGGGTGAGAATGCTTTGAGAATGCCATCTTGTTTTGATAATTATTTAAATTATTTTACCTTTTAAATAACTGTAAATCAACAAGTTAATATTTATTTTACTTTTTAAAAATCCAAACCTACATCTGTGGCGTAGATATCCCCAACAAACAAATAACAACTAAACAATAACACAAAAACCAAAGTAAAATGAAAAATTCAATCAAATCAATAGGATTAATTGCAGGGTCAATTTTCCTTATCAGCACAGCAAGTTTCGCACAAAATACAGTTACGGTTGGCGGAGAAGCGATGTATCCGAAAAAGAACATAGTTGAAAACGCAGTCAATTCTAAAGACCATACAACTTTGGTAGCTGCCGTAAAAGCAGCTGACTTGGTCGCAACACTTCAAACCGCTGGACCTTTCACGGTTTTCGCTCCAGTGAACGATGCCTTTGAAAATTTACCTGACGGAACAGTAGAAACACTTTTGAAACCAGAAAACAAAAAAACATTGGCAACAGTATTGACCTACCATGTTGTCTCTGGAAACTATGATTTCAAAGCCTTGTCTGAAATGATTAAAAAAGGAAAAGGGTCTGCTAATTTAAAAACGGTTTCTGGTGGAACACTAATCGCCAAAATGAATGGGGAACGCAATATTACCATCACAGATGAAAATGGAGGCGTTGCTAACATTACAACTTACGATGTTTATCAATCCAACGGTGTGATTCACGTAATTGACAAAGTGGTTTTGCCTACCATGTAATACAAACTTTACCAAGCGCCACAAATAGTTTGTGGCGCTATTTTAACTTTTTAAAATTTTATCTTGATGAAAAATTTATACAAAATAGCATTGGCAGCAGTGCTTGCGATTACAACAGGAACAATGACTTTCGCTGCGCATCTTGGAGACAAATTGACGTTTTCTGCAAGAATGAATGGCTTACAAGAAGTGCCTGCTGTTACAACAACAGGTCAGGGGGTTGCCACGATGATACTCAACGGCACAAGAGATACGCTTTGTGTTTCAATTTTTATGGCTGGAACTCCAATGCCAATCAACGGCATTCATTTACACAGCGGTGTTGTTGGTGCAACGGGTGGAGTTGTTTTGGATTTATCACCTTATTTGGTCAATGGCAATGTTCAAGCCGTGATTACTGGAACAGATTTGACATCCAGTCTAATTTCAGACATGATTACTGGAGGAATTTATGTGAATGCACATACTGCAGACAATCCAAATGGTGAAATTAGAGGTCAAGTCAAATTAGAATCTGATTTTCCATACAAAGCCGCTTTAACCGGTTTACAAGAAGTACCACCTGTTGTAACGTTTGCATCAGGCTTAGCCGTTTTCAATTTGTCTTTGGATAAGAAAAAATTAATGTATTGGGTTTCTGCAGATGGTTTGAGTGGGGCTATTATGGGAGCTCATTTACACGTAGGTGCAATGGGTACGAATGGCGGTGTGGCAGTTGATTTAACGCCAACGGTTATGGGCAATGCCATTGTAGGTGTTGCTGATGTGTCTGGTGTTGCTGGATTTACGGCTGATTTAGAAGCGGGTAATGTATATATCAATGTTCATACAGCGGCTAACATGAACGGTGAAATTCGTGGGCAATTGATGTATGACAATCAAGTTGCTTTTGACGGGGTATTATCTGGAGCACAAGAAGTACCAGCTGTGATAACGAATGCAACAGGTGTTGCGCAGTTTTCATTGAGTAGTGATTTCACTTCAATTAATTATTCGGTTCAAGTAGAGGGATTGTCTGGTGCTATTATGGGTGCCCATCTTCACAATGGTGCTGCTGGTGCAAATGGTCCAGTTGTAGTTGATTTATCAGGAGATGTTACTGGAAATATTATTGCAGGAACAATTTCTGGGGCCGCTTTAACTCCATCTTTAATTATTGAATTGTTAGAAAGCAATATTTACTTGAATGTCCATACCGCTGCAAACATGAACGGTGAAATTCGCGCCCAAATTAATCGTGTAGCGCGTGAAGGATATACAGTGAATTTATCAGGTGATCAAGAAGTTCCAGCCATTTCAACAATGGCAAGCGGCGGCGGAATTGTTACGATTTCAAGAGAAAGAAACAATGCACACGTCATGTTGGTTGTAAAAGATTTATCTGGGCCGATTGCTGCTTCTCATTTTCACAATGCCGCTGCTGGAACAAACGGTGGTGTTGAGTTCGATTTGTCAGCTTTGTTCACAGGAACAGGAACTTATAACGGTGCTTATGGTTACTTAACTGCAGATGATGCAACACCAATGAATGCTGCTGCAGAGCTTAAATTCAGAAACGATGCCA
Organism: Crocinitomicaceae bacterium; assembly: GCA_041751955.1. GTDB lineage: Bacteria > Bacteroidota > Bacteroidia > Flavobacteriales_D > Crocinitomicaceae > UBA2040. The sequence continues at coordinate 104,787 of JBGSIB010000074.1, read as the reverse complement.
TGTATGTTAACGTACATACTGCTGCAAATGCAAATGGTGAAGTTAGAGGTCAAGTTATTCGAGGTTCGGAGTGTATGCAAACAGCATTGGGAATTGATGAATTGGATCAGACGAATTTAACAGTTTATCCAAACCCAACAAACGATAAAATTACGTTATCCTTCGAAAATTTTGATGGTGCGACTACAGTTCAAATCCTTGATCTATTCGGAAAAATGGTTTACAACCAGACAATTGCTTCTAATGAAACAATTCTCGACCTTTCAGATTTACCAAATGGGGTTTATTTGGTGAAGTCTGGAATCTCTATCACGAGAGTGATAAAACAATAATTTCTAGATTATTGGATAAGGGAGACCCTATCTGAACCTGCAAAGGTTTGGATGGGTTTTTTTTGTGCCTGTAACTTTTATAAAGTTCAAGAGTCTAATTGCAAACCATTATATATGAGCTGGATAAAAATCACTATTTCAGCTTTAACGCTGAGCGCTTCCCCATTGTTGTTTGGACAATTAACACAGTCAGGGAACTCTTTTGAGAAATTGAATTCAGCCACGGCCGGCTTGTTTTACAAGCATGAAGGAAATCTTACTGCTCGTGCAATTGGCGGTTCAGGTTTCTATAATCTCGCTACTTTCGCTAACTATTCAACGGTTAGCAAAAACGGCAAATATGGCTTTGGGATCAACCATTTTGGGATCAATCGTTCGTTCCTGTCCAACACTTTATCAGTCAACCTAGCCAAACTTAATGTCAATCGACAGTTTGTGTTGAAAAATGGAGATCGCCTTTCAGCAGGGATTGGTGTGGGTGGAATAAATGAACGGTTTAGAGGACCCGATGTGATAGGGGTTCCAAATAGTTCCAGTGTGATGACTGATTTAAGTGTGGCTTATTCTTCCAAAAGATTCAAAGCAGGTGCTTCTTTGATTGGAATATTTAATGATGGCGGAACCGCTGTCAACGGCAACTTTTTCGCCTCTTATACCTTTGGAAACGAAGAAAAACTTCAGTTTACACCACACGTTTTTATAGGTATCCCCAACAACAATTTTGGTGGAACCTTTGCCTACAAATCCAAATTTTTCCTAGGTGGTGGGGTCAAAGATTATTCTACTTGGACGCCTTATGCTAAGGCTGGTTTTCGCTTGAACAATAAAATCCAATTTAATTACTCTGTAGATTTTAATAACCCAAGTGCTCCAGTTACGAATCAACCCTTAAGACATGAGTTTGGTTTAGCTATTCAGCTGGGAAAAAGATAGAAGATTTAAATTGTTTAAAAATCAGAAAAGCTTTGTCCCTGAAAAAAATAGGGTGAAGCAAGTTTTTCTGTAACTAATATGGGGTTTTATTTGTTTAATAATGAAACCCATCACATGAAAAAAACATATTTACTCTATGTTTCAATGTTTTTTAGCAATTTGCTTTTTGGTCAAATGTCGCAAAATTGGAATTATCAAAATTATTTTAATCCAGCGACGAATGGACTTTTTTACAAACAAGAGGCAAACTTGGCCTATAACTTCCCAAGGGCAAATTTTCCAATTTTTTCCAATTTCTTGCTCGGAAGTTATGCCACTTATTTAGAAAAAAGCAAAATTGGTTTAGGTGTCAATTTTCTGAATTATCATGTGCCCAATATTCTACCTACTGACTTGAATGAACTCAACTTGAAAATGGCTGTAAATAGACAGTTTTCAATTCAGGAAGATATGATTTTATCGGCAGGTATGGGTGTAGGTGTTTTGAGATACCAGAATTTTCATGTTGAGGATAGTGTATTGAAAATTAGAAATAAAACTGTGTTTTCGGCGGATTTAGGTCTGGCTTTTCGATACAGACGGTTGAATTTTGTGGCATCCGCCAATCATTTTTTGGGAAATGGAGTTTTGGATCCTGATGATACCAGGCCTGTTACGTGGAACGCATTTGCTTCTTATATTTTTGGAAATAGAGAAAAGATCGAAATCATTCCGAACGTGAGTTTTACGTCTAGCAATGGTTTTCAAACCTTGCAAGGTATGGTCTTAGCGCAGTACAAATCGAAGTTTTTATTGGGCTTTGGAATGGCATCAAATGATACGTGGATATCAACGGCGGGCATTACACTCTATGAAAAATATAGAATTTCATATTCATTCGTGAACTATACTTCATCTTTATCCAATTATCAATGGGGACGGCATGAATTAGGATTGGCCTTCGTTTTGAATAGAAGAGATTTGCATTAAATAAAAAAGGCCTGTTTAACTAAACTGACTTTTTATTGTTGGTGATGAACGTCATTTGCTTGGTTCTTTTGCAATGGCTATCTTTAAGCTTTGATTTGAACGAGAATTAGCAAAAAGATGTTTCATAAACTAGTTATTCATATCGTGGCTATTTTAGCCTTCTGTAATGCACATGCTCAAACGGCAGACTTTTCTGCTCAGCTAACTACTATTTGTGTAGGTCAATCAGTTCAATTTACGAATCTTTCCACAGGAGCAACCACTTATTCTTGGACTTTCCCTGATGGTGCTGCTGGACAAACATCAACCTTGGCAAATCCGTTAATAAGCTATAACTTACCTGGAACCTATACTGTAGCATTGTTGGTTTCGAATGGCACCTCCAATGATACAGAAATTAAACCAGCGTTCATCACCGTTTTGTCTGCTTCCACGGCTACTCTTTCTTCAGCTCCTGGAACAGATAATCAGTTCGTTTGTCAAGGTTCACTGATAACTCAAATTGCTTACGATGTAACGGGTGCGACTGGTGCAGATTTTTCAGGACTTCCGGCTTTTGCAACAGGCGCTTTTAATCCTTCTGTAACTGGCGGAACAATGACAGTTTCAGGTTTAGCCTCAACGCCAGGCACGTATCCCTATTCGATTACCACAACCGGACCTGGGTGCACGCCAATTACGGTGAATGGAGTTATAGTTATCAATGCGAGCACAAGCCTTACGGTTACCTCTGCGCCAGGAACGGCTAATCCAACGCTATGTGTCAATACTACAATGATAGATATTGTTTTTACGGTAGGAGGTTCGCCAACATCGGTCTCGGCGATAGGTTTACCAACGGGTGTAACAGGTGTTTTATCGGGTACAACGTTTACCATTTCTGGGACGCCAATCTCAACAGGATCGTTTAATTATTCTGTTGTTGCCTCTGGAGGTGGTTGCCCAGCCGTTCAATATTCAGGTGGAATTGCAGTCGATCCAGATGTTCAATTGGTCTCGGCTCCTTCCACAAATAATCAAACACTTTGTGTCAACTCCCCTTTGGGAAATATAGTTTACACGCTTGGGCCAAGTATCACGGGTGCCACAGTCACGGGTTTGCCTCCTGGTATTACAGGAACGTATAATCCTGGTCAGTTTTTGATCAGTAACTCGCCGTCTGCTGCGGGCACTTACAATTATACGGTTACAACATCTGGTGGATCATGCGGACCAGCTTTGGTTTCAGGAACAATTACCGTAAATCCGCCACCTACTCTATCATTAGATGTACCTGGAACGCAAATACAAACGCTGTGTGAAGGAACTCCGATTGCGAACATAACGTATTCGGTGGGTGGCAGCGCGACAGGTGCCAATGTTACAGGACTTCCTGCAGGAATTAGTGGAATATTCAACGCAGGCGTTTTCACTTTATCTGGAGCATCTACTGTTGGTGGGACGCATAATTTTACTGTTTCTACTACAGGTTCGCCATGTGGAACATTAAACTTAACAGGAACGATTGTCATTCATAATTTTCCGGAGTTGAATTTGGTTTCGCCGCTTGGAACGGATAATCAAGAGGTTTGTGTTAATACGGCGATGGACCTTATTCTTTATCAATTGTCGGGCACAGCCAACAATATTTCGGTAATAGATTTGCCTCCTGGAGTAAATTCAAATGTACAAAACGACTCTGTTTTTATTTTTGGCGTACCAAGTACTATTGGGAGTTTTACATACACAGTTTATACAAGTGGAGGGACACGTCCACCTGATACTGTTTTTGGTGTCATCACGACTGGAATACCGCCAGTTCTAAATTTAACGTCTCTTCCGGGTAGTAACAATCAAACGGTTTGTTTGAATGATCCAATTAACACTATCGTTTACACCATCTCTGGCGCGGCCAATTCTGCGTTTGTAAATGGTTTGCCTTTGGGAGTTAGTGCCGTTTTTGCAGGAAACACTTTAACCATAAACGGTTCACCGACGGTTGAAGGTTCTTACACTTTTACGGTGGAAGGTGCAGGAGGTTTTTGCCCGAATGCAACACTTTCTGGTCAAATTACAGTCCACAACCCTCAACTAACTTTAGTTTCCCCATTGGGAAGTCACACCCAAAGCCTTTGTATAAACTCCCTATTAGATACAATTGCTTACGCTTTAAGTGGAGGTGCAACTGGAGTAAATGTGATCAATTTGCCTCCTGGCGTCACAAGCTTGGTGCAAAATGATACCGTTTATATATTTGGCACCGTAACATCAACTGGCATTTATCCTTTTGAATTGTACACAACAGGTACGGTTTGTGAAGCAGATACCACCTATGGTTCTATTACTATTGGTGATTATCCAACGGCAACGCTCCTTTCCATCACGGGTTCTGATGAACAAGCGGTTTTTGAAAATCAAGCAATAGAGACCATCATATATTTGTTAAACGGTGGGACAAACAATGTTGATATCAGCGGATTACCACCTGGAGTTACGACCCAATTTTCAGGCGACTCATTGATTATTTCAGGAAGCCCAACCACTGTTGGATTGTGGCCTTATAGCTTTATAACGACAGGAGGTTTGTGCCCAGGCGATACAGTATTTGGTGTAATTAATGTTCTAATCGAAATAGAAACTCTTTCTGTTGATGTACCCAATGTGTTTTCCCCAAATAACGATGCGTCCAACGATGTTTGGTTTGTACAAACAGAATATGTTGAAAAAATTGAATTAACAATCGTGAATCGATATGGAAACATTATGCTAGAAAGTACTGGACCAATAGCGGCTTGGGATGGCAAAACAAAAGTAGGTTCGGAAGCAAATGACGGAGTGTATTTTTATAAAATGACTGTTTTGGGTAAAGATGGTTCAACTACACAATTGCAGGGCTTTTTTCATCTGATTCGATAAGCGCGTAGTACATCTCTTAATACCTGTTATTCAGAAGACTTGAAAACAAAAATCCCGCCAAGGAAAACCAAAGCGGGATTGAAAAATTCGGTCAGATAAGGCTTAACAATACTGCTTATAAGCTTCTTGCAAGTTATCCGAAATCATTTGCGCTGTTCCACCTTCGATGTGATGACGCTCCAAGAAATGCACCAATTGACCGTCTTTGAACAAAGCGATACTTGGTGAACTTGGAGGATAAGGCAAGAAATATTTGCGTGCTTGAGCAACGGCATCACCATCAACTCCAGCAAATACTGTCGTCAATTTGGAAGGTTTTTGGTCGCCTGTAACAGACATTTTTACGCCTGGACGCATATTTCCCGCTGCACATCCGCAAACGGAGTTTACAACAACCAATAAAGTTCCTTGGCTGTTTTGAATGGTATTATCTACATCTGTTGCTGAAGTTAATTCTTCAAATCCTACGGAAGTAAGATCTGCTTTCATTGGGGCAACCATTTCTGCTGGATACATATTTTTAATTTTTTTGTTATTCGTACTATTGTGACGCAAATTTACGGAAATACTTACCTAGGTGAGCAAATTCTCATAGATTTCGACAAAGATTAACGTTTGTTTAAACTACAAAATACCAATCTGACGCAGATGATGTTCCAAATGGCGCACATAATCTTCGATTAGAAAATTTAGATCTCCAATTGGTTTATCGTCTTTTTCTATTTTAAAAATTAGTTGTTCCTGCGACAATCTTGAAATTACATGAACGATTCTCTTGTTAAGGGACGACCAACACACTAAAAGCTCTGGCGTATGCGTGTTGTGATAATCATTTGCGATGACCAATTCATTTTGTTGATATCCACAAAGGGAATAGGGCTGAGTCGCAAATTGAATTTCGGTGAAACGTTGCAAATTATTGATGCCGGAATCAATCAAATGACCCAATATTTCTTTTTTTGACCAAGAAGTTTTTGCTTTTTTAAACAGAACTTCTTCCTCAGAAAATTGAAGGAATTTGGCTTCTGTTAATGCAATCAAATCTGTTAATCGACTTGTTATTTTGTCCATTATGTCTTTGTTGTGCAACGTTGGATGTCTACTTCAGCATCCGTTTTTTTGCCGTCCAAAATAAATTCGACCATTTCCTTTCCCAGCAAGGGAGCCATCATATAGCCTTTTGCTCCTAATCCGTTGAAAGCATAAAAACCTTGAATTTCAGGATGTTCTCCCATCAATGGGCGTCTGTCTTTTACCGTTGGACGAATTCCCGCAACATGATTGACAACCGTAAATTCATTTTTGACCAAAGTCGCAAGATTTTCCAAAATTAATTGTTTCGCTTTTTCTGTGGGCAAGGTGTCTGTTGCATTCCATTCGTAATTAGAACCTATTCGAAAGATTCCGTCAGCTTTGGGTAATATAAAACAACGTCGATTCAAAGACTCTTCATCGTAGATGTCTGATTGTATAGTCAATACCTCACCTTTCGTTTTTTCCACATTCAGAAACTGGAAATAAGGATTTTCATCGTTTTCAAATCCTGTACAAAATAAAATACCATCGTAAAGCTTTCCGTTCCAACTCGATTCAGAAGGATTTATCGTTTGGTAATCGATTTTTTCTTCTATCCAATTGCCGTTTGGATGACTTTGAACAAAGATTTTCATCGCTTCTAGAAACCCTTCCGACTGAACGTAAAAACTTTGTCTAACCCTTCCAGATCCACAGATGTTGATCGCTTTATCAAAACTCAAATCATCTTCCGTTAGCGGTTCTAGGTAATCGGCAAACTCAGAATCAGCTTGTCGCTTTATCCAATCTTCTTTTTCCTGTTCATGCGCAAAAAGTCGACGGATGGGTTTGTCTTCTATCAGGGAAATCCCACTTAATTTTTCAAGTTTTTCATACCAAGCTCTCGCATAAGGCAGAAATTCATCCACGCGCCAACTTTTGGTCATACGGCGAAAAACCATGGGATTGATCTGTCCAGCAGCGACCAGCGAACTGTGGTTGTATCCGGCGTCCACCAATGTTATGGCGCAGTCTCGTTCCAACAAATGATAAGCAGCGGATGTGCCCGCTATTCCTCCTCCAATTATTAAAAAATGTTTCATCTATTGCGCAAAAGCGAGCGAAATTAAGCTCACGCGAAGTTCGGGATTTTTTTCGTGGATTTGGTGAATGATGCGTTCCATTGTCGCTCCAGTGGTGATGACATCATCTACTATAGCAATATGTTTGTAGTTTTCTTGGTTTTTGGAACTCCTGAAGGCATCTTCGATATTGTCCCAGCGAGCAAAACGACCTTTTTTAGTTTGACTTTCTGTATGCAGTGCACGTTTCAAAAAATGATTATCGATGGGAATGTTGAGCACCTTACTGATGCCCTTAGCCAATTCTTCACTTTGATTGTAGCCACGGATAAATTTTTTCTTGGGATGAATAGGAACGGGTACAAGCGCATCAATTGTTTTCACCCAAGACAAATCCCTTAAATCTTTGGACATTGTTTCCCCCATTGATCTGGCCAATTGTGGATTGTCCTTGTATTTTATGTTGTGAAGAATGCTTTTTACCGCCTCGTTTTGCTGATAAATTAACCAAGTGTATGCATGTTCTATTTGTACGCGACCCCAAAATACTTGATGAACAGGGTTGTCTTTTGTCTCTTCTGACAAATGCATTTTGGGCAAATCTCCGGAACATCTTTGACAAATGTGCTTTTCAATTGGAGCCAATTCCGCAGTGCAAATCAAACAGATATTTGGGAACAATAAATGCGCCAAACTCTCAAAGTTTTCTTTTATAAAAGATGTAGATTTTTTCTTAAGCCCCATAACCAAACATGTACAGTAATATTCGAAAAAAAAGTTGACAATTCGATGTTTAAAATATCATAATTTCTGTCTTGACAACACCCCAAGAAGCCATTAATTTTATTGCAGCGAGTTAATCCCCAACATACATAAGCGATTACGTAGAAAAAAATATTTATCGACATATTAAAAGGTTACTATGTGGATAAATTCCGCGACTCCGTTAATACAAACTTAAGCTTGGGGTAACAAAGGGATAGAGTGAGGCGATGTTAATAAAGTTGGAGCATTGTGGATTTCTTCGGCTTGTGTAAAGTGAGAAAAATGACAATTTTTGTAAGCCGTAGTTCGACGAGAAATTTGATCTTCTCCTACAAGTAAAAAGTCGACTTAAGGAAACAAAAAATTTAAGCAGATCCTTCCGAAAGGAAACATAAATCTCGTCAGTTTTGACGTTAAAAATATATTAAGAAATGGCACAAGTAAACGAACCAATTTTAGAAGAAAACAAAAGCAGATTTGTTCTTTTTCCTATTCAACACGATGACATTTGGTCTTTCTACAAACGAGCAGAAGCTAGTTTTTGGACGGCAGAAGAAATCGATTTAGCACCGGATTTGGTGGATTGGGAAAGCAAATTGAACGATGATGAGAAACACTTTATCAAACACGTACTAGCATTTTTCGCGGCTTCAGATGGTATTGTCAATGAAAATTTGGCAGAAAACTTCTTAAGCGAAGTGCAATATACGGAAGCGAAGTTTTTCTATGGTTTTCAAATTGCAATGGAGAATGTTCACTCAGAAACATACTCTTTGTTAATCGATACATACATCAAAGACACAGCGGAAAAAAATCACTTGTTCAACGCAATGGAAACATTGGATTGCGTGAAGAAAAAAGCAGATTGGGCGTTACGTTGGATAGAAAAAGGAAATTTTGCTGAAAGATTGGTTGCTTTTGCGGCCGTTGAGGGTATTTTCTTTTCAGGATCTTTTTGTTCTATTTTCTGGTTGAAAAAACGTGGTTTGATGCCAGGACTTTCTTTCTCCAATGAGTTGATTTCTCGTGATGAAGGTTTGCATTGTGATTTTGCATGTTTGTTGTACAACGATCACGTGCAAAATAAATTGACAATAGATGAAATTCGCGCCATCATTTTGGATGCCGTTGAAATTGAAAAAGAATTCGTTACGGATGCTCTTCCAGTTCGTTTGATAGGAATGAATAGTGAATCCATGGCGCAATATATAGAATTTGTAGCCGATCGTTTGTTGATGGAATTGGGTTGCCCGAAAGAATATGATGCAACCAATCCATTCGATTTTATGGACATGATTTCCATTCAAGGAAAAACAAACTTCTTTGAAAAGAGAGTAGGAGAATACCAAAAGGCAGGTGTGCTTGGTGATTCTTCGCAAACATTCACCATGAATGAAGATTTTTAAGTAGACCCCATTTGTAGATATTAAAATACCCAAAAACGAAGTAGAAGATGCATGTAGTTAAAAGAGACGGCCGAAAAGAAGCGGTAAAATTTGATAAAGTAACCGCCCGAATCATCAAAATGTGTTACGGTCTGGACCCATTGGTGTCGCCAGAAGCCGTAGCCATGAAAGTGATTGAAGGAATTTTTGATGGTGTAACGACAAAGCAATTGGACAATTTAGCAGCTGAGGTTGCTGCAGCCAAAACAATGGATCACCCAGATTATGCATTGTTGGCGTCAAGAATTGCGGTTTCCAATTTGCATAAGGATACCAAGAAAACCTTTTCTGAAACAATCGAGGACATGTACAATTACATTGACCCGAAAACAAATAAACCGGCGTCTTTGATCGCTGATGATGTGTACAAAGTAATCCAAAAGAACAAAGATGTCTTGGATTCTAGCATCATCTACGATAGAGATTTCCGTTATGATTATTTTGGATTCAAAACCTTAACCCGTTCGTATTTGTTGAGAATCAACGGCGAAATTGTTGAGCGTCCGCAACATATGTTGATGCGTGTTTCTTTGGGGATACACAAATCTGATATTCAATCGGCTATCAAAACGTACAATTTGATGTCGGAAGGTTGGTTCACACATGCAACGCCAACTTTGTTCAATTCAGGAACACCAAAACCACAAATGTCTTCTTGTTTCTTGTTGACCATGAAAGAGGATAGTATCGAAGGAATTTACGATACTTTGAAAAATTGTGCACAAATTTCGCAGTCTGCAGGAGGTATTGGATTGTCTATTCACGACATCCGCGCTACGGGATCATACATCAAAGGAACCAACGGAACATCCAACGGAATTGTCCCAATGTTGCGCGTATTTAATGATACAGCACGCTACGTTGATCAAGGTGGTGGAAAAAGAAAAGGTTCTTTTGCGATTTATATCGAACCATGGCATGCAGATGTTTTCGATTTCTTGGACTTGAAAAAGAACCACGGAAAAGAAGAGCAACGTGCTAGAGATTTGTTCTACGCACTTTGGATTCCAGATTTGTTCATGAAACGTGTGAAAGAGAACGGCGAGTGGACTTTGATGTGTCCGCACGAGTGTCCAGGTCTTTCGGATACGCACAGTGCAGAATTTGAGAAATTGTACACGAAGTACGAGAAAGCAGGAAAAGGTAGAAAAACAATCAAAGCACAAGATTTGTGGTTCAAGATTTTGGAATCGCAAATTGAGACAGGAACGCCGTATATGTTGTACAAAGATGCAGCGAACTCTAAATCCAACCAACAAAATTTGGGAACGATTAAATCGTCTAACTTGTGTACAGAAATTATAGAATACACAGCACCAGATGAAATTGCCGTTTGTAACTTGGCTTCTATCGCCTTACCAAAATATGTGAAAGAAGACGGTACTTTCGACCACGATAAATTATTCGAGGTAACGTATCAAACAACATTGAATTTGAATCGCATCATTGATGTGAATTACTATCCAGTCGAAGAAGCCAGAAATTCAAACATGCGTCACCGTCCAATCGGAATTGGTGTTCAAGGTTTAGCTGATGCTTATATGTTGATGCGTTTGCCTTTCGAATCTGATGGAGCACGTCAATTGAATGCTGAGATATTCGAAACTTTGTATTATGCTTCTATGACAGCGTCAAAAGATTTGGCGATCAAAGAAGGACCGTATGAAACTTTCAAAGGTTCACCGGTTTCAAAAGGAATTTTCCAATTCGACATGTGGGGTGTTACACCTTCTTCACGTTGGGAATGGGACGTACTGAAAGAAGAAGTGAAAAAACACGGTGTACGTAACTCTCTTTTGTTAGCGCCAATGCCAACGGCTTCAACGGCTCAAATTTTGGGTAACAACGAATGTTTCGAACCATATACATCCAATGTTTACACACGTCGTGTACTTTCTGGAGAATTCATCGTGGTGAACAAACACCTTTTGAAAGACTTAGTGAAAGAAGGATTGTGGAACAAGGAAATGCGTCAAACTTTGATGTCAACGAACGGTTCGGTTCAAAACATTCAAGGCATTCCGCAAGAATTGAAAGACTTGTACAAAACGGCTTGGGAAATTCCTGGAAAAGCAATTATGGATCAAGCAGCAGATCGTGGAGCATTCATTTGCCAATCACAATCTTTGAATGTATTCATGGAAAATGCCAATTTCGGTAAATTGACCTCTATGCATTTCTACGCTTGGGAAAAAGGTTTGAAAACAGGTATGTACTACTTGAGAACCAAAGCAGCGACTGACGCGATTAAATTCACCGTAGACAAAGCAATGGTCCAAGAAACGGCAGACAACGCTAAAATCGCCGCAGACGAAGCACAAGCAGCCATCGCATGCTCCATCGACAATCCAGATGATTGTGAGATGTGTGGAAGCTAAGAAGTCGGCAACGGCTGAATAGCTTTCAAACATCCAGCGCAGCTATATGTGTTGAAGCTAAGAAGTCAGCAACGGTTGAATAGCTTTCAAACATCCAGCGCAGCTATATGTGCGGAAGCTAAGAAAACATATAAAGTCTTAAAGAAGTACTTTCAAGTGCCATTTGAAACTTCTTTTGGATAAAGTAAAATCCCCATCAAGTAAATTTGGTGGGGATTTTTTGTTTTTCGAAACAAGCTGTTCCAAACGTTAAAATTGAAAATAGTTTTGGTGGTAAGTTGAAAAGTTCATAATTTGCTGGTAACTATAAATTACTTATTATGAAAAATTCAAAATTCAAAATTCAAAATTCGCTTATTGCATTAGGTTTAGCACTAACAAGCGCAATGGTTTTCGCTCAAACTGATGACTATCCGTATATGGAACTACAGTTGGCAAATTATGAAAGAGAGCTATCTCATAAAAATGGAGGCTTTGTAGAAAACAGAGGCCAATTAGGAGTTTTCGGTCAACCAGGCGTTGTGGCAAGTGAAGTACTTTATTACAGCAACCAACCTGATTTCTATGACTATGTTTTGAGGGATAGATTATCCTTTGTGACTGCTCACAGTGCGGACACGCTTGGGTTCATATACAATGTTAACCGATTAGATTTATGGTTTTATGATGATAAAACTGAATTATATCGGGGATTAAATCCTGTACCGTATCTCGTTGGACATGCAAAAAGACATTTTTATACTGGACTTACTTCAACTGGTATTGAAAATGTGAATGAATTTGGAGAATTGTTTTTTGAAACACTCTATACGGGTGTAGACATGAGTTTGTCGCATAACAGAGTGGGTTTGAGAGCACTTTTTCGTTGCGCTCCAAAGGTGAATCCTAATACCATAAAAATTGAGTTGGACGGTTTAACAGCACTAAATTTTTCAGGTGGGAATGTCAATATTTCGAGTTATCAATCTACTTATCAGTTTCACAAACCTGTTGCCTATCAAATAGATAATTCAAACAATGTGACTTTCCTAACAGCCAATTACAATGTGGATGCCAATGGTAGAATATTTTTTGATGTCCCCAATTACGATACCCAATATGCTGTTTTTATATCCGTAAAACAAGGAAACGACCCAATTTTAGCAAAGGATGCAGGGGATAATTTGGAATGGAGTTCGTATATTGGGGAAACGGGAAAAACTACGATGTTCGACGTAACTAACGACGAGGAAGGAAATGTTATTTATGCTGGAACGACGAATAACATCAATTTTTTGGGCAGCGTAGGAAATGGGATTTCTTCTTATGCAGGCGGTTTCGATGCTTTTATGTTCAAATTAAACGAAGACATAGAGCCTCAATGGTACACTTTTTTTGGGGGTGACATTGCTGTATCTTTGCCAGACCAAAAACCTATTGGACCGGATGAATACGCAACGGGCATAACAACAGATGGTCAATCATTATTTATTACAGGGGGATCAAGTTCCGCAAATGTTCCAATGGTGGATTTACTTGGAACGGGTTGGTCAGGAGATCAGACCAATCCTCAAGTTTCTTTTACTGATTGCGAAACCTGCGAAGATATATTCTATGCTAAATTTGACGCCAATGGCGTTTTACAATATAGCACTTATTTTGGAGCAGATGGTTCAGATCTTGAAGTTGCATACGATATACTTTACCGCAACGGAAACATAAACATTGTAGGTATTAAAAACAACAATACTTTGACATTTAACAAAGCGGGAGCATACAACAACAATAGTAACGATAATGACGGGTTAATTTTAGAATTTGATTCAAATAATGACCTAACATGGTCAACTGGTTTTAATGTAGAAAGAGTTACTTCTGCTGCCTCTAATGAATCTGGAGATTTGATAGTTGGCGGGAATACAAATTATACACTTACAATTCCAGCGGTGAACCAACCTTCGGCATTTAATTTCACTACTCAACCAAACGCATCTGGAAAAAATGGCTTCATTGCTGTGTTTAATGCAAATTCAGCTCTGACACATACAAGTTATTATAATGGAAGTTGTGGTGACGACGTGATAACCGGCTTATCGACGGACCCATTTACAAACGTTACCTATGGAGTTGGATTCACAGTTGGGTTTGATGAGATAAGTTGTTTGGGAAGCACAGATTTGCCTATAATAGGGAATGGACTTTCAAATGTTACTGGTCAAAGGGAAGATCATTTCTATTTTAACTTTTCAATTCCTCAGACCAACTCGCCATTAAATTATATAAACGCAGGATATTTTGGGGGAAATGCGGATGAGTTATTTGATTATTCAGCAGATATCTTGTTGAAGTATTCGAAGCCAAGTATTGTTGCTATCCCAAGTATTGGTTTTGCGATAACAGGTGCAACGAGAAGCAGTACCACTTCTCCCGTTTCTTTTCCAAATACTCCTGTTACTATCCCATTTCCTGCTCAGGCACCTTTAAATTGGTATTTAGAACCTGATAAAGATGCTGGTAGCTGGTCACAATACGATGCATACGTGTCTGTATTTGATGAAAATGCAGTACTAAAATATTCAACCTATTTTGGTCATGGTAGAAACTCTGAAGGCGGTGCAGCTCTCAGTTATACGAATGTGAATGGAGTGAATAGATTGTTTTTTGCGGGAAATACAAATACCTTGAATACACTGACAACACCTAATGTTGAACGTTTATTTACGGAAGAATACAATACCGCCATTGGTTCGCTTGATTATTATATTCCTAACTTTACTGGAAGCTCCTACTCAAGTTGGGGATCCTTTTTAACATTGGACGGTATAAATACTTATTTGTCCTTAAATGAAAATGATTTGCATACTGATGTTATGATATACCCTAACCCAAGTTCTGAAAGCCTAACTATTCAGTCGAAGGAACAAATTAAGAGTATCGAATTATTCAGTGTTGAAGGCAAACTTATTCAACAGATAAATGATTTAAGCACGACCGAATACTTTTTTGATCTTATGGGCTTATCTTCTGGAAGTTATGTGGTAAGAATAATTTCTGAAAACGGAATGATCACAAAACAAATTCAGAAAAAATGAAACAATTCATTTTCATACTTTCATTCGTTTTTGGTTTGAATGCAAATGCTCAGTTTCAAGAGATATTGGAAATACCAGACAATTATTCAGCTTTTCTTATCAAAGATCTGAAGTTTAATGAATCGGGTAAAGGTTTCATTATTGCTCACCAAAGCAACAATGGAACCCCTATTTTTGGGACAATGATATATAATACTGTGGATTCAGGGCAGACATGGGATTCAAGCTATTTTTCAAATAAGTTGGTATTAAACGGCCATGGTGCAATCACCGAAAATGGTAATCTGTATTTTGTATCATTAATGAATGTATTCCCTACTGGACAGCCGAGTTATCAGTTGAAAGTGTTCAATCGTAGTTTTGACGATGGTCAAACTTGGTCGAATGTCGTCATTGACTCCTCATCTGGCCCTAGTTTGTCATATGATAATGCACTACATTTTTTAAATGATAGTACGGGAGTTTTCTATTATTCAAATGGGATATTTCAAACCAACAATTTTGGTGCAACCTGGACCAAAGTTTTTGAATATGCTCCGAATGATGTTTTGCCCATGAACAATCAATTCGCTTATTTCGCCTATGATACATTGTATATTGATGATTTAACGGTTGATCCTTTTGCGGTAAGTCAATATCGTTTTTATACACAAGGAAGGCAAGATTTTAGTGCCTTAAAAAACAACACGGTTTATCGAAACATGAACAATTGGGAAGGGCAAACAATGGGACCGAATTACGGGCAAAATTATGTTTCACTACAGGTAGATCCACTCCCATTTGGTAATCAAAAAATTATCCATTTCCCGCAAATGGGTTATTCAAAAGATTTAGCTGTACCTGGTAACTGTGTTTTCATGCAAGGCGATGGTCGCATACATCGCGGTTGTGACCAAGGCGATAGTTTTTATACACTCAATAGTTTTCCGAGTGCTCCACTATCTACAGGTGTCGAGTTCATTGAGTTTATCAATGATACACTTGGTTTTGCCATCACATACGATGCTTTCAACAACGATTGGAAACTTTGGAAAACGACAAATGGTGGAGGTCCAAATGGTGCACCGGTTCTAACCAATACATTTTACGCAGGCACAAACGAACTGACCAAAAACGTGAAAGCTGAAGTCTTCCCTAATCCAAGCGATGGCAATCTTACTGTTTCTTCGGAAATAAGAATAGACCAATTGGAGTTGTACTCCCTCGACGGCAGAAAATGTTTGGAAATGAAACCAGAAGGCAAACAGGTGGAATTAAATCTCTCTCATTTGGCCAAGGGTACGTATCTCTTGCAGATAAAAGGCGAAGGTTCGCAAGTGACGAAGAAAATTGTGATTGAATAGAAATGAATGTTTTTCATCCCCATCAAGTAAATTTGGTGGGGATTTTTTGTTTTCACAATATATAGTGAAGAATATTATTCACAATAGAAATACTGCTAATTACACGAAAACTGCTAGCTCAAAAATCAGAAAAACCCTTTGTGTAAATGCATGCCTTCTTGGTGCTTAGTCTTTTATCTCGTCTTCAAAGCCCTCATCCAAATCCTGCATGACCTCTTTCTCCACTGGGTCAACAGCTTCTTCTTTTTGCTTTTTCGGAAAGTACTTGCGCTGACGGAAGAAGACCATAAAAACGCCTAGCGTGATAGAACCATCGGCAAGATTCCAAATAGCTGGAAAAACGTCCTTACCACCTAAATAAGGCATCCATTGTGGCCACTGCGCTTGGAAGCGAAACATATCCACCACATTGCCAAATAAGAATCCTTGATGTTTTACCTCAATCTGACCAAAAGGTTCGCATTCGTGCATCAAACCAGATCCATCTGCATGATTAAAAGGAAAACAAGGATCATAAGGAAACACATAATCGTAAAACATACTGTCGATGAGGTTTCCAGTCGCGCCAGCAAGTATAAGGCTCAAAGCAATGATAAATTCTCGTCGAGCACCTTTTCTGGCTTGAGAAATCAAATAATATGCTATCCCAACGATGGCGAAAACGCGAAACAAACTCAAGGTTAATTTCCCCCAAAGCGAGGTGCTAAAAGTTGCACCAAAGGCCATTCCTTGATTTTCGATGTATTGTAAAACAAACCAATCACCAATCAAAGGGCGAATTTCGTTGGTCGAAAAGGTGGATTTTACATACACTTTTATCCATTGATCAGCCACCAATACAAGGGCGACCAGAATAAAGGCAATGATTATATTTTTAACAGGGAGTTTAGTTTCCTTGTGCATTTTTAGCGTCGATGCTCAATGTTGCGTGAGGAACCAATTTCAATCTTTCCTTGCGAATAAGCTTACCCGTTACACGACAAATACCATAGGTTTTGTTTTCAATACGGATTAGTGCGCTGTGCAAACTTTGGATAAATTTCTCCTGACGAACAGCCAATTGCGCTACTTCTTCACGTGATAAAGTTTCTGAACCATCTTCCATCATATTGAAAGTTCGGCCTGTGTCGTCAGTTCCGTGATTGTCACTGTTGGATAAAGAATCACGAAGTAAATCGTAATCTTCTTTTGCTTCACTCAGTTTTTGAAGAATCAATTCTTTGAATTCCTCTAAGTCTGAGTCTGAATATCTTGTTTTTTCTACGTCCATTGGAAGTTGTATTTACGGATTAGAAATGAATTTTTTCTAGAATCACGCAAAGATAATCGAAAATTCAATTTTTTGTAAATAAGATATCAACACTGATGTAAAGAGACGTTTTTTTAGTCTTTTTTGGGAACAACCAAGGCGTCTTTGTAGCCTTTTGCTTTCACTTTCACCAAAACCTCTTTGGCTTCGAGTATGGTTTCAAAAGTTCCCGCGTAGTAAATGTATTTGTAGGCTTTCGTTGTGTTCAGCTCTACACGTCTCACTTCCATATTCAATCTTTTGAATTCAGGACTATCGGTGTCTATCCACGTTTTTGAGGACATCAACTGAATGGTGTATTCCTTGTCTTTTTCGGCCTCTCTTTTGATTGTGACGTTCGGAAAATCTCGCTCAACCGACCCGCGAAAAGCTCTGAAAATGGCGGATGCTAGTATTTCTTGACCGTGTTGGGTATTCAAATAATTGGCTTCCGTAGCATTGGTTAAAAATCCACATTCTACCAAAACACTGGTCATTTTTGTGAATTTCAACACTTGAATGGAATGGGCTCTATCGTCGTTGTTTTTCACTCCTCTGGAATTTCTTCCTGCTCTTTGTGAGAATTGAGCTTCAATATCTTTGGCCAGATTGTAAGATTTCTTAGCCGAAAAATCGTGGATATGACTCTCTGTTCCGAATACCGTTTTTTTCGGATTGCCATTGCAGTGGACGCTGATGAAATAATCCGCATTTTTTGAATTGGCTATTTCAACTCGCTCGTCTAAAGATAAAAAAGTATCATCTTTTCGGGTGTAGACAACCGTCACGTTCTGCAAGTTTTTTTCAATATATCCGCCTAAATAATTGGCAATGAGAAGATTGATTTCCTTTTCTGTTTTATGGCTTTTTGAATGACTCAGATGTCCTGGATCTTTTCCGCCATGACCTGCATCGATAACAACCGTAATCGTTTCGGGAGCTTTCATCCCAACAAATAAGAAAGCAATTAAAATAAAAACGACAGCACTACGCATAGTACAAAAGTAAATTATGAAATGCTTGATTTCAATAGGGGAACCAAGGATTTATCAAAAGGAAATTGGTGAAAAGTTACGATTGGAAATAGCGAAAAAGTATTTCAGCCTTGGCGCTACCAACCTGATCAACGAGCTCTTCTTTGGATGCTTTTCGGATGCCTTGAACAGATTTGAAATGACGAATCAAAAGTTCTTGCGTTTTTGGACCAATACCTTCAATTTCAAGTATTTCTGAACTCAATGCTGCTTTCGAACGACGGTTTCGGTGATGTGTAATGCCAAATCGATGGGCTTCGTTGCGCATGAATTGAATGACTTTCAAACTTTCGGAACGTTTATCAATGTAAATGGGATATTGATCGCCCGGGAAAAAGATTTCTTCCAATCTTTTGGCAATTCCCACAATGACAATTTTGCCACGTATGCCTAAATCGTCCAAAGCTTTTAACGATGAACTCAATTGTCCCTTGCCACCGTCAATGACCAACAATTGCGGGAGTGAAAGGTTTTCGTCCAACACTCGCTTGTATCTGCGGTACACGGCTTCGTACATGCTGGCGAAATCATCGGGACCTTCAACGGTTTTGATATTAAAATGTCGGTAATCTTTTTTGCTCGGTTTGGCGTTTTTGAATACCACGCAGGCGGAAACGGGATTTGTTCCTTGAATATTACTGTTGTCAAAACATTCGATATGTACGGGTAATTCGGGAACACGGAAGTCCTTTTGCAGTTGCGCCAAAATGCGATCTTGGTGTTTTTCAGGCGAAACAATTTTTTCCTGTTTCAATTTTTCCAGTCGATAAAAAGTGGTGTTTCTAACGGAAAGATCTATGAGTTTTTTTCTATCGCCACGCTGTGGAATGGATAATTTTAGATCATCAAACTCAATATCTATTTCTTCCTGAATCAAAATTTCCTTGGATAAACTATTGAATTTCAAGCGCAATTCGGGTAAAACAAAGCCAATGATATCCGTCAAATTTTCATCCAACTTTTTCTTTACTTCAACAGTGTATCCGTGAATGATAGCGCCATCTTTAACGACTAAATAGTTGACAAAAGCCGATTTTTCATCTTGTAAAACGGTAATCACATCGCATTGTGTAATGGTATTGGAAACCACAGCCGATTTGCTCTGGTAGTTTTCTAAATGCTGCAATTGGTTCTTTAAAACTTGTGCTTCCTCGAATTCATAATTGGCAGCATGAGTCTGCATTTTTTGCTTCAAAGATTTCGTAACTGAAGTAAGATTACCGCTCAACAAATGTTCTATTTCTGCAATGTAATTGTTGTATTTCTCGAGCTTTTCAAGACCCACGCACGGACCTTTGCAATTGCCAATATGATATTCTAAGCAAACTTTGTATTTGTTTTCGGCAATTTTATTTTCATTCAAATCCAAGTTGCAGTTGCGCAAGGGATAAAGATCTTTGATCAAGCCCAACAAGGTATGCATGCTTTTAACATTGGGGTAAGGACCAAAATATTTGGAGCCATCTTTTATGATACGTCGCGTAGAAAAAATGCGTGGAAATGGCTCGTTCTTAATGCAAATCCAAGGATACGTTTTGTCGTCTTTTAATTCGATATTGTATTTCGGTAAATATTTTTTGATTAAATTATTTTCCAGTAACAAGGCATCCAATTCCGTTTCGACGACTATGTATTCTAGTCGCTCAATTTGTCGAACCAAAATGCGCGTCTTGGCATAATCATGGTTTTTTACAAAGTAAGATTTGACTCGGTTTTTGAGATTCTTCGCTTTTCCAACATAAATGATGGTATCGTTTTTATCGAAATATTGATACACTCCAGGTTTGGAGGGCAAGGTTTGAAGCTGCAAACTCAATTTTTCGGGAATTGAAGACATAGGGCAAAAATAAGAGAAATTCAGGCAACAAAAAACCTCAGCTCCATACAGAACCAAGGTTTTTTGCTCTAGCTGATTTTGGGAGAGATTATTTTGAAATAATGTTGAATAGTTCGCTCAAATTGGGAGAAATGATAATTTCTATTCGTCTATTTTTTGCTTTGTCTTTTGGATCAACAGGTAAATATTCAGATCGTCCTGCTGGCATTAGTTTTGTTGGGTCCATCGTTGAGTTGCCCAACATGATTTCCACAACCGATGTCGCTCGGAGAACGGATAATTCCCAATTGTTTTTAGGGCTTGTCGCACTTTTCAAGGCATCGGTGTCGGTGTGACCTTCTACGATAATTTCTAAATCTTTTTCGCTTTGGAGTACTTTGGCCAAATCGATGAGCGCTTTTTTACCTTCCGCTTCCACAAAGGTACTGCCTGATTTAAACAAAAGTTTGGCTTCCAAACTCACATATATTTTTCCGTTTTTTTGAACCACCGTCAAACCTTGATTTTCGTAACCAACCAAGGCATTGGCTACTCTTAGCTTCAATTGATTTTGGGCTTCATCCTTTCTGGCAATGGCTTCTTCCAATTCATTCACACGGGCTTCGCGCTCGGCTAGCAACACTTCTTTTGCCGCCAAATCTTTTTCCAAAGTATTGAGAACCTCTTGTTTACGTTGCAATTCCAAATTTTTAGACTCCAAGTCTTTTTGCAAACTAGCTGTCGTTTTTTCACCCGTTTTTCGGTAAACATCAAATTGCGATTCAAGCGCTTTATTATCGGCCATCATTTTATTCCATTGTGCCTGCAAAGTTCTGTGTTCATGCCCCAATCTAGACGTATCTGATTTTAGCGCGTCAACTTCTTTTGTGAGCACATCATAACGCTTCATGTAATCGGTGGCTTGTCCTTCAAAATTTAAAGAAGAAGTTTTATAGCGCTGAAGCTCTTCAGAACAAATTTTTTCTTTTTCAACTAACTCTTTGTATTTTTTTGCTGGAACACAAGATGTAATAAACAAAAATACAAGCAGAACGGATATGAAGCGTGTCATAGGAAAATTTTTGTATAAAATTCGAACAAAATCGGCTAGTAAAGAGGTGTAGGTCCCTGGAATTATAAACCTTGTAAAGTGGATAAGATACAATCAAGCTAGCCAAATTTTACATGAAAATTCTTCATTTAACCTTTTAAGTGCAAAATAAATCATGATAACTTACTCTTTATGTGAACTAAATTTTTAAAAATCAATTCATCTAATTATATTCGCACCCTTAATTTTATAGACAAATGGCATTAATAGGAAAAATTCGCGAAAAATCAGTTTTACTGGTTATCATAATAGGGGTAGCTTTGTTGGCCTTCATTTTAGGTGATTGGAAAAATTTCGGTGGAGGAGAAGGTGACCAAATCGGTTACGGAACAATCGCTGGTGAAATGGTGGATTTCAAAAAGTTTGAAGAAGCTCAAAACAACTTCTTGCAACAAGATGCGCAACAAGCGCAACAACAAGGGAAAGAATTTACACAAAAGGACCAAGATGCTTCCAGAGATAAAGCTTGGAACTATATTGTGGAATCTACCATCATAGAGAAAGAGATGGATGCTCTGGGAATCACAGTTGGTAAGGCTGAATTTGATTCGTATTTATTTGGTCGCGACGGTTTCCCAGTTCTTCAGGATTTCTTAGAGAATTTCAAAGATTCTGCAACTGGTCTTTTTAACTCGCGATTACTGGAGCAACGTATCGAGCAAATGCAAAATTCGGACAAACCAGAAGAGCAAAAAGCTTGGGAGGACAGTAAAAAATATTACACGGAACGACGTAAACAAGAGAAATATTTTGCTTTGTTGAACCAAGGTGTTTACGCAACGAAAGTTGAAGCAGAAGATGAATACTTAGCAAAAGAAGAAGTAAAATCTATTTCTTACGTAATGCGTCGTTATTCTGATATTCGTGACGAAGAAATCAAGGTTTCGGATAAAGAGTTAAAAGCTTACTACGAAGAGCACAAAAACGAAAAGATCTATGAAAACAAAACGGCTAGCCGTGAAGTCAAATATTTTGATGCTAAAATAGGTCCTTCAAAAGAAGATATCAATACGTTTTCTGCTAAAATGGAAGAGTTGAAGGCAAAATTTGCAGCATCAACTAATGATTCCGCTTTTGTAATGGTAGAGTCTGAAAATAAAAGCTACAGAAGCGGTCACGCAATGACGTACAGACCGGAAGGTGATCCAAAAGCGCAAGGCATGACGTATCCAGCAAGAATGGATACTGTTTTCAAAAGCGCTTCCATTGGTCAAGTTGTTGGTCCATACGAAGATGGAGAAAATATTAAAATTGCGAAAGTTTTAGATTTTAATACCAACTTGTTGAAAGTTCGCCATATTCTATTAGCAGCGCCAAGAGCTGAAACGGATAAAGTTGCAAAAGTTGCAAAAACAGCTGACAGTCTAATCGCTCTTTTGAATAAAGACAATTTTGGAGACTATGTATCACGTTTCTCTGAAGATCCAGGTTCGAAAGACAAAGGTGGAGTTTATGAAGATTTCATGGACTACGAAATGGTTCCAGAATTTTCAAAATTTGCAAAGGACAAGCCTATTGGAACGATAGGAAAAGTTCAAACCGATTTTGGCTGGCACATTATGGAAGTAATGGATAGAAAATCCACCAAATTGCCAGTTTTAGCTGTGATTCAAAAAACCTTGAAACCGAGCGACAAAACGCTTTCTGAGATGAATGACGAAATCTACAATTTGTTGTACAAGTTAGATTCTCGTATGCGAGGTAAGAAAACAGGTAAAGAGAAAATAGAAGTATTCGATACCATTGCATCAAAAGCTGGATATATTGCACGTCCTACAACAATCAATGAAGACAAGCCGATTCTCTATGGTTTCACGACAAGTTTTGCGGAAGACAAGATCATTAAATTGGCATTCCAAGAAGATGTGGAAGTTGGAACTTTGTGTTCAGCACCAATTAAGGATAAAGACAAATTTATCATCGCTGTTGTTTCAAAAGTGAAATCAAAAGGGGTTCCTTCGTTTGAAGATATCGAAGAAACAATCAAGATTAAGGTAATTGAAGAAAAGAAAGCGAAACGTTTTATGAGTTCAATGTCAAAAGGAAATCTTACGAAAATCGCACAAAGAGTGAAAGGTGAAGTGAAAAAAGCTGAAGTAACTTTTGCTTCTCCTCAAATCCAAGATGCAGGTTTTGAACCAGAAGTGGTTGGAGCAATTTTCTCTGCATTGAAAGCAGGACAAAAAACATTGCCAATTAAAGGTAGAAATGGAGTTTACGTAGTTCGTGTGGACAAAGTGAAGAAAGCGCCAGCTACAAAAAGCTACAAAGAAGAACAAAAAGCCTTGATGGCAACTATGAAATCTTCTGCAGGTAACTTGGCGAAAGCAGCTTTGATTGATAAAGCAAATGTGGTTGACAACAGACGATTCCAAGCAATTGGAATAAGAAGATAATTAGAACAATAAATTTTATATAGAGGGCGGAATATTTTCGCCCTCTTTTTTTTTGTCTTAACTTTAGTAAATGTTCAAAGAAGAAAATCAAAAGTTAATAGCCAATATAACGTGCACTGATTTCGCAGATGCCGTGCAAAAAGTGAATCAAATTGCCGAACTTGCTGAAAAAATGAATCACCATCCCGACCTCAGAATTTACAGCTATAAAATGCTAGAAATCACAATTTATACACATACGACAAACGACATATCTGACAAGGATTATCAACTAGCGGAAAAAATCACTGCATTTTTTAAAAGTTAAGCCACTAAAACGTATTTTTTGCCGGGCAGAGCTCTAACCCAACCTGTCATTTCCAATTGAAACAATAAAACACTGGTTTTGGAAATAGGAAAATGACTTTTATAGGACAAAGTATCCATGTCTTGTTCCCCTTCTTTTTCAAGTATGGACAACATTACCCTTTCTTCTTCATTTAAGTCGAGGAAAAGCTCTCTTTGGGAAGTTTTGGGCTTTTTGTCACTGTCCCAGTTCATCCATTTAAGGAAGTGTTCAGGACCTAAATACAAATGAGCCTTACTTTGAGAAATCAGTTGATTGCAACCCACAGAATAAATCTGACCTAAGTTTCCCGGAACAGCGAAGACATCTCTACTGTAATCGTTGGCTAAATCAGCCGTTATGAGCGACCCACCTTTGTCTTTGCTTTCTATGACAATTGTTGCATCACACATGCCAGCAACAATGCGATTGCGCATAGGAAAGTTTTCTCTGTCCGGCAAAGTTCCAGGCAAGAACTCTGTCAAAAGTCCACCTTCGGCTAACATTTGCTTGGCTACATTTTTATGCGCGTTTGGATAAAGTCGATCCAATCCATGACCTAAAACACCGACAGTTGGAATATTATGCCTGACACACAGTTGATGAACGCAAATATCTATTCCATAAGCCATCCCCGAAACAATCAGCACATTTTTATCCGCGAGTGCTCGAACCAATTCTTCGCACGTTTGCTTTCCATATTCCGTTGCATTTCTTGTTCCAACAATAGCAACAGTTCGCAAAGGATTCAATTCTAAATGGCCTTTTCCATACAAAATGACTGGCGCGTCTTCACATTGTTTGAGTCGCCGCGGATAAGCGGAATCGGTGATGAAGAAAGGTTGAATCTTGTTTTTTTCAATGAAAGCAAGTTCTTTTTCGGCTAAAGAGAGCGCTAGTTCTCTATTCATTTGTTTCAAGAGTGCTTTTGAAAGACCTGTCAATCCAGCTAAATCATGCAAACTATAATCAAAAAGGCAATTTATATCTGGAACTTTTGACAAGAGTAAACGCGCTCGAACTGGGCCAATGCCTTGCAAAAAACTGACAGCAATTTGCTGTTGTAAAAGGTGAGTATTCAACATTTTTGGTTTTTGTTACTTAAATTTACAAAGAAATGTCTGTTTTTCCATCTGTTTTGGAAAATTATTATTTCTCACTTAAAGCAATGAAATACAACATATTAGGAGTTATTCCTGCTCGATATGAGTCTTCTCGATTTCCAGGCAAGCCTTTGATTGATCTGAAAGGTAAAAGCATGATTCAACGTGTTTATGAAGGCGCCAAAAGAAGTTCTTTGCTCAGCGAAGTGATTGTAGCGACAGATGATGAACGCATTGTTCGTGCGGTTGAAGCTTTTGGAGGGAAAGTGGAAATGACGGCTGCTCATCATACAAGCGGCACGGATCGTTGTGGTGAAATTTTGCATAGAAATAGTGGATATGACATCGTTTTAAATATTCAAGGAGATGAACCTTTGGTATCAGCTCAACAAATTGACGAACTTTTGAGTGCTTTCGATGACAAAGATGTTCAAATAGCAACTTTAGGCATTTCAGAAGTTTCAGAAGACGATAAAGCAAATCCAAATCGGATAAAATTGGTGAAAAACAAAAAGAATAACGCTTTGTATTTTTCACGCAGTGCTATACCGAATGAAGTGCACAGCTCCAAAGCAGATGCTGAGCATTTTCCTTTTATGCGTCATATTGGCCTCTATGCCTATCGTTCTGAAGTATTGAAAGAATTGGTTCATTTGGAAAAAACACATTTGGAAAAAGTAGAGTCTCTGGAACAATTGAGATGGTTGTTTCATGGTTATTCTATCCGCATTGTCGAAACAAAAATCGAAACGCCCAATATTGATGTTCCAGCCGATGTCGAAAAAGTATTGGCCTTTTTGTAACTTCTTAGCGTTCTTCCCGTAATTTGTAAGGCAAGATGAAAAGTCTTATCTTTGCTATATGCCTATGTTAGAAGAAGCTATCGTTCATTTATTACTCCGACACAATTGTGTGGTTGTTCCCGCTTTTGGTGGTTTCGTTGCGAAATCATCCGGAGCGATAATTGATATGAACACTGGCGTTATCTCCCCTCCTCGTAAATCTATTTTGTTCAACCGACAACTGGTGAATAATGATGGTCTATTGATCACACATTTATCCGCCGTTGCAAAATGGGAGTACAATGAAACTGAACGGTTTTTGCTCGGAAAAGTAAGCGATTGGCAAACTAGATTGAAACAAGGCGAGCGCGTTGTAATTGAAAAAATTGGTCAATTGTATTTGGATGCGGAACGAAACATCGGCTTCGAACAGGATCGTTATTTTAATCTTCTGCTTCAATCGTATGGATTAAACAAGGTGCATTTCATATCTGAGGAAGATGTAAAATTAGCTGAAACGAATCGGGCAATTGAAACGGTTCGAATCGAACCAACAAAGGTGATTCCATTTGTTCCGGTTATAGAATCTGTTCCTCTAGCTGAAGCACAAGTTCTTGAAAAAGAAACCGCAGCTGTTATTCAACTTGAAGAAAAGAAAAGTAGTCGCAAGTTGTGGAAATATGCAGCGGCAGCGGCTTTATTACCTTTTGCTTTCTACACCTATTGGATTCCTGTTGAAACCAATGTGTTGGAATCAGGTATGATTTCCTTCAAAGATTTCAATCCTACCTACCAAGCTGGTGAGGGTATCTACCAACAAAAAGAATTTACGTTTTCCATAAATTCAACAGAAAAAGAGCTTTCACTCAAAGAAGCTATGGACAATCTTCCGGTAGGGACCGACGTTTTCTATTACAAGTTTGATGATAAAATGATGATTCCTGTAAAAATGGAAACTCAAGTTGAATCAGTTAAACAGGAATTTGTTAAGTCAATTGAACCGATTATAAAACAGGCAGAACCAAAAATTGCTGAAATTAAAAAACCAACGGTTGTTATAGAGAAATCTGTTGGTAAGAAAATTCACTACATCACAGGATGTTTTTCGGACAGAGCAAATGCTGAATCCATGGTTGCAACCTTGAGAGAAAGAGGTTTGGATGGTTATATTTTGGATGTTAAAAACGGTATGACCCGCGTAAGTGCTGGATCTGCTAGTAACGATACTGATTTCGAAAAGATCAAAAATAAGGTTCAGGCTGTCGGTTACAAAGGCTGGAAATTAGATTAACCTTTTACTTCACTGATTTTATTATTTTTACCACAGGAACAGACCTTTTTGGTATGTGCTTTGTACAAACTCAAAATACAATCTTAAAAAAGAACAATGATTAAAAATA
Source organism: Crocinitomicaceae bacterium (assembly GCA_041751955.1). Taxonomy (GTDB): domain Bacteria; phylum Bacteroidota; class Bacteroidia; order Flavobacteriales_D; family Crocinitomicaceae; genus UBA2040. The sequence goes on along the minus strand of JBGSIB010000074.1, from coordinate 77,305 downwards.
TCTTACTGGGGCTTACTCTCTTTATTTCCGCTGGAGTTTTTGCCCAATTTGGTTACACAGAACCTTCCACCAACGCTGAAAACAGCAAATACAAATTTACCAAAATAGCAAGTCTCGAAACGACTCCTGTTGAAAGTCAAGGGAGAACAGGAACATGCTGGAGCTTTTCAGCCTTGTCCTTTTTTGAATCCGAGTTGATTCGCATGGGCAACAAGAACCCAGAAATTCTATCTGAAATGTACATTGCCCGTAAAGCTTATGAAAGCAAAGCAGACAAGTATTTGCGTATGGATGGGAAAATTAATTTTTCTCAAGGTGGAGCTTTTCATGATATTCCATACGTAATCAATAAATACGGAATTGTCCCTCAATCGGTTTACACAGGATTGGTGAATGATGCCGAAACATATAATCACGACGAGATGTTCAACGTTCTTGACGGAATTATGTCAGGAGTTTTGAATCAATTGAACAGCAAAGAAGGTAAAGTTTCATCTTCTTGGAAAATGGGTATCAACGCTGTTTTGGATGCGTACATGGGTGCTGACCCAAAAGAATTTACGTACAACGGAAAGAAATACACACCAAAATCCTACGCCAATTCTCTTGGTTTGAATATGGATGATTATGTATCACTAACTTCTTTCACACATTTCGATGAATACAAACGTTGTTTTCTTGAAATTCCAGACAACTGGGCTTGGGGCGAAAGCTACAATGTGCCCTTGCCCGATATGATGACCGTCGTTGAAGATGCTTTGAAATCAGGTTTTACCATTGCTTGGGGTGCTGATGTATCCGAAAAAGGATTTAGTTTCACCAACGGTATGGGAATTGTACCAGTGGACCTTTCTACCATTGATGTAAAGGGAGCAGACAACAAAAACTTTTCAGATGGTGGTGCCGAAAGAAAGTCAAATGCTTTTTTGGAACCCGTTAAAGAGATTACTGTTACTCCTGAAATGCGTCAAGAAGGTTATGACAACAAAACAACGACGGATGATCATGGAATGCACATCGTTGGGATCTTCAAAGACCAAACGGGAAAGAAATTTCTATTGGTGAAAAACTCTTGGGGAACAAACAACTATCCAAAAGGATATTTATACGTTTCAGAGAATTATTTCAATCTGAAAACCATCAATATTTATGTCCACAAAGACGGAATAAATAAAGCTACGCGAAAAAAATTGGGGATCTAATTTCTTTTTCTTTCCAGTAAAGCATACAGAGCAAAGGAAGCAAGCCAATGTTCTCCAGAGTAGTTTCCGTCCACAATCGATGGTAAGGATTTTTGTAAATGCGCATCTGCAACGGAGCGGAGAAACCATAATTTGCTATCTTTTTTCGCTATGGCATACAAGCACCAGGCGCGGCTAAGATTCAAGCCGTCAAGATGGACCAATTTGCCATCCGTGCGATCGCTGACTTCGGCTGGTTGCAATACATAGTTTTTGTCATATAATCTAGGCATAAAGCGAGTTAGCCATCTTGAGAATTCATTTTTCTTTAAAATTTTACTCATTAAATGAATTTCTTCCAGGTTTGGACTTAGAAAATCAAAACCGCTTGGTTCATAGTCCATGTTGGCACCTTCGTCCTTTTTATAAAAGAAAAGTGAACGATCAACAATTAACTTTTTCAGCTTCGCATTTTTTTCAGAAACAGCATAATCGTAGGCAATGGTTAAGGCGAATGCAGTATTAACATGTTCTCCAGAACGCAAAGGATGGGTTAATTTGGGTAGGAATTTTTCGAATTCGTTTACAAGCCTGTCGCTCAAGGGCTGTAAATTTTGGCCCAAGGAAAGCAAAAGGCTGTCTTGGCTGGTATTGAGTTCAGATTGAAGTTTTAGCAACCAAGCCCAACCATATGTTCTTTCAAAAGAAGCATTGTGTTTCATATCGAAATACGCGATTTCTTTATCGATATTCTCCTTTGATAAGCGTTTGGCTAATTGTGTTCGGATCTTTTCTTGATCCATATCTGGAAATTCTTTAATCAAGCGAACAAGCATCCAATGACCGTGAACGGAACTGTGCCAATCAAAGCAACCATAAAATGCGGGATGTAACAGTTTCGGACTGAGCAACTCGCTCTCATTGTCCAAAACTTGTCCTAATTTGTTGGGATATTCTTGTTCCAAACATTTTAAAGGCAAGGCGGCCAAACGATTGGCTTGAGGTGCGTCCAAAACTAAACTCACTTTTCGTGTGCCAATTTGTATGTCGTCATTCGGTGCCTGATAAACACATGACGTGAGCAGAATTGCTATAAAAAGGAAATGCGGTTTCATATTATTTGATTTTACTTTGAGCCAATTCCCTAGCATGTGCATCTACTTGGATGTAATCTTCAATTGTTGGAGAAAGGATGTTTTTCTTTTCGTGTAGCACGAATTCATTGATATTGGCGATGTCCAGGAAACCTATTTTCTCTTTTAAAAAAGCATCAACCGCAACTTCATTGCTCGCATTCAAGGCACAAGCGGCAGTTCCTTTCATGTCCATGGCCAAATATGCCAAATCCAAGTTCTTAAAGGTCTTTTTGTCTGCTTGCTCGAAGGTCAGTTGCGGATAATCCATGAAATTGAATCGAGGAAAATCTGTTGCCAATCGTTTTGGATAGGTCAAAGCAAACTGTATGGGCAATTTCATGTCGGGCAAACCCATTTGTGCTTTCATACTTCCGTCCTCAAATTGCACCAAAGAATGCACGATGGATTGCGGATGAACAATTACATCAATCTGTTCAGGTTTTAAATTGAACAACCATTTTGCTTCAATAACTTCCAATCCTTTGTTCATCATCGACGCGGAATCAATCGTTATTTTTGCGCCCATTTCCCAATTGGGATGCTTCAAAGCTTGAGCTTTCGTTACAGATTTCAATTGATCCAAATTCCAACCTCGGAAAGGTCCACCTGAAGCGGTAAGGTAAATTTTCTCAATTTTGTTGTGAAATTCGCCCACCAAACATTGAAATATGGCTGAATGTTCTGAATCAACAGGATAAATATTTACCCCTCGATCTTTCGCAGCTTTTGTAACCAGCTCTCCTGCAACGACTAAAGTTTCTTTGTTCGCCAAAGCAATATTTTTTCCAGCGTCAATTGCAGCCAAAGTTGGTTGTAGACCTGCATAACCAACCAAAGCGGTTAGAACAGTATCAATATCGGAGTAAGTGACAACTTCACACAAAGATTGTTCGCCCGTGTAAACCAAAATATCGTCATCCCAAAGTGCTTTTTTTACTTTTTCGTATTGATTTTCATCAACGATAACAACAGATTGGGGTTGAAATTTTTTCGCTTGTTCGATTAGTAAGTCAGCATTAAAATTGGCCGTTAGCACGTGTAAATCAAATGATTCTGGGTGTGCTTCAAGTACTTCAAGAGCTTGCGTTCCGATAGAACCGGTTGAGCCCAAAATGGCAATTCCTTTTTTTTCTGACATGAATGCAAATGTAAAGTTAATTGTGCGAATGAAACACGCTTTGAAGTCACTTATAGAATGGAAATGAAGGTTTTTGACAAATTCTCTTAATGGCTTGAGCGCATTAGGCATGTTCGTGGCATTTCGATAACTTTGCAAAATGAAATACCGCATGCTTAGTCTCGAAGAACAAAAGATTTTTGATGAAGATTTCAAGGGATTTTTAATCGTAAACGGAATTTCGGCAGAAGAATGGCTTGAAATGAATGAGAAAGATGTTCCAAAGGCAACGGAACTAGTCGAGTTATTCTCGGATATTGTTTTGGAAAAAGTCTATCAAAAAATCGAATTTATTGAGTTTAGAGCGAAAGATTCCTGTTTGGTTTTTCAGTGTGCACCAGATGGAATGAACTTGATTTCTATCGTTTCCAATGACAAAGAAAAGATTGATTTGACTACACCAGAATCGATTCATGAGGCCTTGATGAAATATCCGAATCAATTGAATGTTTTTCGAACCTCAAAACCATATTCAACACTTAGAGAATTGGAAATACACCAAATGGTGACCCAAGGTTGCGTGAATTCGTCCAAAGAATTTTGGCAAGCCCTCGAGCAAATAATCTCAGACGAAGTCCAATGAAAGAAGAATTAATCAAAAGATTTGGCGCTAAAAACGTTTCCAATTACAAAAGAATAGACGATACGCTTGAGATACTTCAGGTGACTGTCAATCTGAAGTCGCCAGTTGTTTTATGGGTAACCAACGGCCTTTCCAATTACAAAATGCCAGTATACGAAAAATATCTTGGAAGAGAATACAACGAGTTATTTTTCTGTTTACCCAGCTATTGGGAATTAAATGAAGTCGACAATCCAAATCGGCAATGGCCCGTTTTGTGGTTAGAGAAATTAGCCAATCATGTGCGTAACAAAAATTTATGGTTCGGTCCTGGTCACACCGTTCTCTGCAATAAAGATTACAGTTCTCTTTCAGAAATCATGAAGCCAAATCACTTGATGCTGGTTGAACCGATTTTGTTGAAACAAGAGCTTGAACCAATAAATTGTGACGACAAGACAATTAATTTTCTTGGAGTTTTACCCATTTACAGCGATGAAATGGATTACAAGCAAGCCAAAGGAACCAAGAAGTTATTGGATAAATTTCACCTGAAAAAAGTGGATGAAAAACTTGATGATTTTCGGGAAACCGTTCTTAAAAGTCGCTGGAAATTACGTTGATTACACCAATTGGTTTTTGATTAACAATTGTCCAATTTGAACCGCATTGGTTGCAGCACCTTTTCTCAAATTATCTGCTACTATCCACAAATTCAAGGTTTTGTCTTGTGATTCATCTCTTCGGATGCGGCCAACAAATACATCATTTTTTCCTTCCGCGGTACGAGGCATAGGGTAATTGAAAGTTTCTGGATCATCTTGAACACAAACACCTGATGTTGATTCCAAAATTCGTTTGACTTCTTTCAAATCAAATTCGTTTTCAAACTCGATATTCACGGCTTCAGAGTGCCCTCCGACTACGGGAACACGCACTGCTGTTGCGCTCAAACGGATAGCTGGATCTAAAATCTTTTTCGTTTCGTTTGACAATTTCATTTCCTCTTTGGTGTATCCGTTGTCAAGGAAAGAGTCACATTGTGGAATACAGTTTTTGTCGATCGGATGATGGTAAGCCATTTCGCCTATAATGCCGTTTCGTTCATTTTCCATCTGAGCAACAGCTTTCACACCTGTTCCAGTGGTAGATTGATAGGTTGAAACGATAACTCTTTTTATAGCAAATGCTTTGTGCAAAGGCGAAAGCACCATCAACAATTGTATGGTTGAACAATTCGGGTTGGCAATGATTTTATCTTCTTTTGTCAAAAGGTCTCCGTTGATTTCAGGAATAACCAATTTTTTGTCTGGATCCATTCTCCAAGCCGAGCTGTTGTCAATTACGGTTGTACCAACTGCTGCAAATTTAGGCGCCCATTCCAATGATGTGTCGCCACCAGCAGAGAATATTGCGATATCACATTTCATGTCAACAGCAGTTTGCATACTTACGATGGGATAGCTTTTCCCTTCATATTCAACCTCTTTGCCTATCGATTTTTCCGATGCAACGGGTACCAATTCTGTAATTGGAAACTTTTCTTCGGATAATACTTTGAGCATGACCTGGCCAACCATTCCTGTTGCCCCAACAACTGCGACTTTCATAACTTATTCTTAATACTTACTTGGATGCAAAATTACTATATTTACTCACGGTAATGCAATTTGAAATGAAAACAAAATTAGTTTGGGTTTTTTTGCTGTTCTCATGTTTTGGGAATGCCCAGTTGGTGGATGATTTTTCGGATGGAAATTTTTCAGCAAATCCCGCGTGGACAGGTACATCGGCTGATTTTATTGTCAATACCAGTTCGGAATTGCAAACCAATGTTACAGCCGCGGCAACTTCTTACTTGAGTGTTCCACATACACTTACTACGCTCAACAACAAGGAGTGGAGAATGCGTGTAAAAATGACTTTTTCTCCATCTTCCTCAAATTTTGGGAGAATTTATTTGACTTCTAATACTATTGACCCAACAACAAATCCTGATGGTTTTTATATTCAACTAGGCGAAGCAGGAGCTACAGATGCGGTAAAATTATTCAAACAAGAAACGGGAATTTCTACCTTAATTTGTTCGGGTGCGACAGGAGCTATTTCAGCTTCTTTCAATTTTGGCATAAAAGTTACACGAGATATTTCTGGATTATGGTCCTTAAGTACTGATGCTTTGGGAGGAACGAATTATGTTTTTCAATCTTCGGGAACGGAAACTACTGCATTGTTGGGAACCTTTTTTTCATGGCAATGCACCTACACGGTTTCCAATATCAACAAGTTTTTTCTGGATGATATTTATGTTGGAAATATCGTTGTAGACAATTCCCCTCCGGTTCTTATTTCTGCCACGGCCATTAGCGCAACGAGTGTGGATGTTTTGTTCAATGAACCTTTGAATCCAAGCGTTGCACAAGACATCAATAACTACGATATTCAGCCATTTATCAGTGCTATTTCAGCTGTTTTAGATGGATCAGACCCGAAATTGGTTCATTTGACCACGAGTTCAGCGCTTACGAATGGTTCAAGCTATAATTTGATTGTGCCTTACATGGAAGATGTACTCGGCAACGACACGAGCAATCAATCGGTTCTTTTTATCTATTTTATTCCTGAAGTTCCAGTGCCAGGCGATGTGATCATCAATGAATTTTTTCCTGATCCTACACCAGTGGTTGGTTTGCCAGAATTGGAATTTGTTGAAATTTATAACCGAAGCACCAAATATTTTGATCTAGCGGGATGGAAAATTGGTGATGCAAGTGCTGAAGGGACTATTCAGACGAGTATTTTAGCTCCGGGAGAATACAAAGTATTGTGTGCAACTTCATCCGTTCCTTCTTTTTCAAATTCGGTTGCGGTTACCAGCTTTCCAAGTCTCAATAATACGGGCGATGGCATTGTCCTCAAAGATGACAACGGAATTGAATTGGATAAAATTAGTTACACAGATGATTGGTATCAAGACAATACGAAAAAAGAGGGTGGTTATTCCCTGGAGCGTATCAATCCAACTTTAATTTGCTCTGCATCTCAGAATTGGATAGCGTCTGCAAATCCAGCAGGGGGAACGCCAGGAGTTCAAAATTCAGTTTTTGATAATTCTCCTGATGTTAATGCACCGAGCCTGCAAAATGTTTTCGCTTTAGCACCCAATGTTCTGACGTTAGAATTCAATGAACCGCTGGATTTTGCCAGTCTTCAAACAGCAATTTTAAGTACTAATCCAGTATTGACAGAAGATTCACGGTCTTTTGCCAGTTTTCAACCGATGTCTATTAGTTTTCTTTTCACTTCGAATTTGACGCCTTCGTTCACTTATAGTTTTACTTTGGACGATGTGGAAGATTGTGCTGGAAATAGCGCTAATCTGAGTGGAACTTTCATTTTACCAGACAATCCTTCTGCTGGAGACGTAGTTATCAATGAAATACTTTTCGATCCGCTTACAGGTGGCAGTGATTATGTGGAACTCTACAACGCCTCCGATAAGGTTTTTGATTTATTTGAATGGAAACTGGCCAACATAGCCAATGACAGCATAGCCAATGAAAAGGAAATACTGGAACATAGAATTATTTTCCCTGGTGGATATATCGCTATTACAAAAGACATATTGAATGTTGTAGAAAATTATCCAGCAGCCATTGAAAACAGAATTATCCAAAGTGAATTACCAAGCTATAACAACGACTCAGGGACTGTTATTTTGAAAACGGATTTTGTTATCCTTGATAAAGTTTCTTACTTGGATGATTGGCATTTTGCCTTGCTAGATTCGAAAGATGGAAAAGCATTGGAGCGTATCAATGCTCTGGACGGAAGCAACAACCCAAGCAATTGGCATACAGCGGCTGAAGCCATAGGATTTGGTACGCCAGGAGCCGAAAATTCTCAGTTTGTTCCCCAAAGTGAAACGGGTGAATTTAACTTAGTTGAAAAGGTGTTTTCTCCCGATAATGATGGATTTCAAGACGTCTTACAAATTCGATACAGCTTAGCGGAAAATGAACTTTTAGGAAGTATTCAAATCTTTGACGATCAAGGTAGATTGGTAAGAAAACTTATAGAAAATGAATACTTGGGTACGGAAGGACTGTATACGTGGGATGGTGTTAACGATTCGGGAACCAAAGCAAGTATTGGTCAATACATTATCGTGTTTGAAGCATTTCAGCCAACGGGTGGAGTCAAATATGCTGCCCGAAAAGTGGGTGTGTTGGCTGGAAAATTATAACGAAATTTGTACCCAATCATCAAATGAAGTATGCTAGCTCCTGGTTCCAAAGGATGGATTAATAAGCATTTCGAACTCCTCCAAAAAGGGGAATTCAACTTGAATTATATTATCCCTAACGGATTAAGCAAAAAAGAATATTTACACTTTACCTTTTTGCGTTCGGGAATAGTATTTGGATATCCCGCAAAGCTACTTTTTGCCAAAACGATAGATCAATCCAATTGGACGAAAAACGAAAAGCTAAAAGTTTTGCTTTTGGAATCGCTCTTACTTATTTATAAAATTGAAAAAGAAGTTGACGAGGTAGATCCCGCTTTGTTCAAAGAGTCGCTAATAACTTTTTATGCTGGTCATAATGCGAAAGGATTAACGAAAGTAATCGGTCTTTTCATTAAAGACACACCAGAGGAAAGACTAGAAAACATTCTCACCCAAAGATTGACGGTCAAATCAAAGGTTACCGAAGGACACTATTGGCTAAAGTATTTGTCCAATTCCTTCGTTTATTTGGACGTGATTTTATACCGAAATTTTGTAAAAAACAGGAAAGAAACACTTTCAAAATACAGTGAATTGGCTGATAATGCCCTGATCGTCATTACGATGGCCGCTTTTTCCGACAATGTTATTTCTACTCGAGAAAAAGCGATGTTTAAGGCATTTTTATCTTCTGCTAATTTAAGCGAAGAAAGAAAGGAAAGAGCCAAAGAACGATTCAAGCTTGGTGCGAATTTGGGCGACTTAACCACCATCGCTCATCACAATGTTCTTTTCCGAAGATTTTTAATTGATATCACCGCCTTGACGATTTTTGTTAACGAAGAAAAATTACCAGAAGAACTGGACTTTTTTAATGAAATGTGCCTGTTTTTGCAAGTTCCTTCAAATGAAATTCACAATGCGATGACCATGATAGAGAATTTTGTACTCCAATATTCGGGCAGCATGGAATTGCTCAGTTCCAGTTCATCGTATGAAAAACTGTACGGTAACGTATCCAAAAGATGGATAAAAGTTCTCGGAAGAAATTCGGATAAATTGGCGAAGGAATTGAAAGAGAGCAAAGAACTTGTGTTTCTCATCAGTAAATCGGCAAAAGAAGAATTGACGCCTGAAGAAAAAGAAACGGTGAAGACACAATTCATGGATATAGTGAAATCCATGCCAGCTCTAGCCATTTTCTTGCTTCCTGGCGGAGCGCTTCTCTTGCCTTTAATCTTGAAAATTGTTCCCACACTTGTTCCTACCGCCTTCCGAGACAATGAATTAGACGACAAAGTCTAGAAAAATCTTGTATTCCCTTACAATTACCACTAAAATTTTCGAAAAAAATTATTGAAGTATATTTTCTTTGACTATATTTGCAATCGCTTTTGGAGGCCTAAACGCCAAAATTAGTGTTAGATTCTTCCTTAGCTTCCGTCGTGGCGGAGTTAGAAGTATCGAAAAAATATAATTCTTCCTTAGCTCAGTTGGTTAGAGCATCTGACTGTTAATCAGAGGGTCCTTGGTTCGAGCCCAAGAGGAAGAGCGAAAAGGGTTGTCATTTGGCAACCCTTTTTTTGTAAACATGCACTTTTGAAACATCAAGTCTACATACTTTATTCTGAAAAATTAAACCGATAATATACAGGTTACACATCTGATTTGGATATCCGGATGGTTTTTCATGAAAACGCCTCGAGTAGAAAATTTACTTCAAGGGCAAATGATTGGATTGTTTACTGGACCTTGGAATGCGAATCGAAACAACAAGGATTGGCGATAGAGAAGCACATAAAAAGAATGAAAAGTAGTATATACATTATAAATTTATCGAAGTATCCAGAAATTGGAATGAAACTATTGTTGGAATACAATTAGGTTGTTAATCAGACCCCGAAAGCTTTCGGGGTTAGTTCGAGCCCAAGAGAGCCTGTCCCGAGAATCGGGAAAGAGCGAGAAGGGTTGTCATATGACAACCCTTTTTTTTATAAAATGATTTTAGAAATGTACTACGTTTATATACTATATTTTGAGAAAATAGATAATTATTATGTGTGTTACAGCGAAAATCCAGAGAAGAACAAAAAATTTCAGTAAGGCATAGATTTTACAAGATTTTCTTGTTTTAATTCATTTGAAAAAACTGAAAAAAACGGGTCTTTCCCCCTTTCCTTTACTTCACATTTTTCTTCACAAACTTTTTGAAATCTTTCCAACTTTTCTTGTCAGCAGCTGCGTTGTAGGCGATTGGCATTCCAAATTTTTCGCCAGTTGCGGTGGAGCCTGGGTTGGTAAAAGCATGTGTCGATTCAGCGTAATTGATGAATTCGTATTTTACAGCGTTTTTATCCAGGTCAGCTTTAAGGTTTACAATGTCTGTTTCAGGCACAAATTGGTCGGCTGCACCGTTACAAATTAGAATAGCAGGAACGTTTACATTTGAGTCGGCTGGTATGCCGGCCAAGCCTCCGTGAAAGCTGACAACAGCATCAAGTGGAGCGCCTTTTTTAGCCGCATTGAGAACCATTGAACCTCCGAAACAATAACCAATGGCTGCCATTTTGGATGCATTTACACCTTTTATCTTCAAGGCTTCCTTCAGTCCTTCCATAAAAACCTGATATGCTTTTTCAGGGTTTTTATAAAATGGTGTAGCCAGAGTTTGCGCTTCTTTCGGGTCTTTGGCAATTTTGCCCGTGCCATACATGTCTATACAGAATCCGATCATTCCCTCCTTGGCCAATTGTATTGCTCTTGTTTTGGGGTATTCATTCAGCCCCCACCATTCGTGGACGATAAGTATTGTTTTGGTTTTTTCGTTTACTTTTTTAGGTAGCGCATAATAGGCCGTAAAAGATTCTCCATCAATTTGATAAGAAACGGAATCTAATTTTTGACTCATTCCTATAAAAGAAATGGAAAGAGAAATCAGGAGTATGTATATTTTCATCATGAGTTGTTTTTATAAAGATAAAGGAACGAAAGGGTAAAATGTTTAGGAAGCCAAAATATATTGAACCTATTTAGTCAAAGAGGAGCAATTGGATTCGTTTAAATTTAACGTAGATTTTTGTTAAGGTTTGCATCTACCTGTATTATTGAACATGTTGCGAGAATTTTTCGTTGAAAAGCAAAAAAGTACTTGAATCTAAAATTTCTTGTATTTTTATTTTGCATTAAACATCAAACTTTATGTGGAAAACCGTCTTATTGCTTTTAGCTACCTTAATTGCTGTTCCAATTTTAGCCTATCAGTTTGATACACCACCAGATACAGAGCAGTGGACAATTATTTATGAGGTGACAAGACTCTATCTAGTTCTGGCCGCATTAACTTTTTTCGTGAGTGTTTTGACGAAAAATTACAGCCAAGTGGATAAACTTTGGAGCATCGTTCCAGCGATATATGCATGGCAAATCGCCTATTTATCAGAATGGGAACCACGCTTGGTGCTTTTTTCAGTCGTAATTACGGTTTGGGCAATTCGCTTGACCTATAATTTTGCACGTAGAGGAGGATATTCTTGGCGTTTTTGGGAAGGCGAAGAGGATTATCGATGGGCAGTGTTGCGCGCAAAACCTGAATTTCAAGCGCCATGGAAATGGTTTTTGTTCAATTTATTTTTCATTTCATTGTATCAAATGGGCCTAATCATGTTGATTGTTTTTCCACTGATTAAAGGAATTAACGGTCCAGAAATAGGTTTTTGGGATGTTTTTTTGGCAATTGCAATTCTTGTCTTTGTGGGCCTTGAGTTTGTTGCTGACCAACAACAATACGATTTTCAGACGGAAAAACACAGACGGATCAATGCAAATGAAGATTTGGGTGAATTCGCCGATGGATTCATTCAAAAGGGACTTTGGGGTAAAGTTCGCCACCCGAATTACGCAGCTGAACAAACCATTTGGCTTTTGGTCTATTTTTCTTCTGTCGTTGCAACGGGCGTTTGGGTAAATTGGTCCATTGCGGGCACTATTTTATTGTGCTTGTTGTTCTTTGGAAGTTCTGATTTCAGTGAAGAAATTAGCGCTAAAAAGTATCCGAAGTATAAAGAATATCAAAAAAAGGTGAAGCGATTTATCCCCAAGATTTACTAAAAACCTCTTCCACATTGGCTTGAATGCGCTCGCACAATTGGTCGGTGGGCAAATCATTGTCGTCCGTTCCAAATGGATCTTCAATTTCTTCAGCCAAGACTTCCATACTCACCAATATGTAGAATACGAAGGTGGCAATTAGCGCTGACCAATAGCCAAATATTGTGACGAAAGCCAAGGGCAAGGTGGTGACGTAAATGAAAATGAATTTCTTGATAAACAAAGAGTAAGAAAAAGGAATGGGTGTATTTTTGATGCGTTCACATGCGCCAACACTATCCATCAAAGCGTTCAAGTTGCCGTTCAAGATGATGAGGTCTTCATGGGTCAAAACGCCGCTTTTTCTTAATCTGTCTAGACGGGAAAATAGGATTTGTGAGATCCCAAGCGGAATATGAACAGTAGTTTTGAAATAGTGTAGTTCTTCTTCATTCAAATTTAAACTGGTCAAATCGACTCCTTTTCTCAAATGTTCTTTCGCTGCAAACACAAAATTGGGAATCATTCTTTTGAAGAAATCACGGTCGTTTTCATTCTCTATTAGAACGGCTAGTTTTGAAGAGAGATTTCTAGTGTCGTTCACCAATTCGCCCCATTTTTTGCGGCCTTCCCACCAGCGATCGTACGCTGTATTTGTCCGAAAAACCAACAAAAGCGAAATCACAAAACCTATCAGTGAATAAACAGCAACCAAATTGCCCAGCACCTTCTCATCGGGAAAATATTCCACTACCACAAAATCAATGAGCAAGGTGAACAATCCGATGTATATCAATTCCTTCCATAAAATACGTAAGGTGTCGCTTTTGTGCAAAGCGAAAATGAGATGAAGCCAGCTTTTCGGATTGTAATTGATCATTTTTTCACTTAATTGACTTCAAAATTACGATTCTCCCATAAAAATCAAGGATATTTCATGGAACATGGGATGACTTTCTAAAATTTTCATTTTCTTTGTACTTCAAAACACACAACAATGAGCTCTTCAACGATTTTTTACGGTATAGGTGATTTCATGACAAACTATGCATTCCTTCCTTTGGAGTGGGTGGGTAACTTGTTCAACTATTCATTAATTGTACTTGGATTTGTAGGTTTGTTTTATTGGTTGAACTTGCAAAAGAAATTCAATCAGCAAGCAAAAGATAATCCCAACAAAATAAAGTAATTGAAAATCAATTCATTGAAGGTTGTTAGTTGACAAACTAATGACCTTTTTTTGTTTTTAGACCATGAGTGAACTAAGTATTATCATTACCGCTGGAGGAATTGGAAAACGTATGGGAGCCAGCGTTCCCAAACAGTTTCTTTTACTCGCTGGAAAACCGATTTTACTTCAAACATTGAACCGGTTGCACGCATTTGCGCCTAATGCACAGTTCGTCATTACCTTGCCTCAAGAATGGAAGTCGGAATGGAAAGCTCTTTGTGAAAAGCACAATTGTCAAATTGATCATCTTGTCATTTCTGGTGGTGAAGAAAGATTTCATTCGGTCCAAAATGCGCTACGTGAATGTGTAGGTGAAAAAATTTGCATTCACGATGGCGTTCGTCCATTGGTGTCGAAAGAAGCTTTTGAACGTGGATTCTTAGCTTTGGAAAGTCATTTGGGAGCCGTGCCAGGCATGCCCATTCAAGAATCTTTACGTTGGTTTGATGATGAAAACAATAAGGCATTAAATCGAGTTAATTATACTGTCATTCAGACACCTCAGTGGTTTAAAAAAGATCAACTCGTAAAAGCTTACGAACAAGAATTTACGAATTTATTTACCGATGATGCTTCTGTTTTTGAAGCCGCTGGGTTCCGGATTCATATTTTTCAGGGAAACAAGGAAAACGTTAAAATAACACAAGCAGAAGACTTAGAATGGGCTGAATTCCATTACGCTAATCGATAAGGCTCGAAATTCCCTTATATTTGTCAGTCAATAAAAAAAATGAAAGTTACACAACACATTCAGGAAGCGAAAGATACGCTGTTTTCTTTTGAAATTTTACCTCCTTTAAAAGGTAAGAGTATCCAATCCATTTATGATGGAATTGATCCTTTGATGGAGTTCAAACCTAAGTTTGTGAATGTAACGTATCACCGTGAGGAGTTCGTGTACAAAGAACGTGAGAATGGTCTTTTGGAGAAAATAGCCATTCGCAAACGTCCCGGCACTGTTGGTATTTGTGCGGCTATTATGAATAAATATGATGTTGACGCGGTTCCGCATTTGATTTGTGGTGGTTTTAGCAAAGAGGAAACAGAAAATGCCTTAATCGATCTTCAATTTTTGGGAATTGATAATGTGTTAGCCTTAAGAGGAGATTCTATCAAAACCGAAAGCAGTTTTCGTCCACATAAGGATGGTCACCAATTCGCTGTTGAGTTGATTCGTCAAGTAACGGATATGAATGAAGGTTTGTATATGTTGGATGATGTGGAATTGGAACCCACAGATTTTTGCATTGGAGCGGCCGGCTATCCTGAAAAACATTTTGAGGCAATGAATCTGCAAACGGATTTACAGTATTTAAAAGATAAGGTGGATGCAGGTGCTGAATATATTGTGACGCAAATGTTCTTCGATAATGAAAAGTTTTTTGAGTTCGTTAAAAATTGTCGTGCGATAGGTATCACAGTGCCCATTATTCCGGGTTTGAAACCAGTTAAAACTTTGAATCACATTTCTTTTCTACCGAAATTTTTCCACATTGATTATCCCGAGGCGCTTTCGAAAGAATTACTGAAATGTAAGGATAACGCTGCCGTTGAGCAAGTGGGAATCGAATGGGGAATCCAACAGTCTAAAGAATTAAAAGCTTCGGGAGCACCTTGTATACATTATTATACGATGTCCAATTCATCCCAAGTTAAATCAATTGCCAAAGAAATATTCTAATTATGAAAAAGCTAATTGTATTCACATTTATTTTTGTTTCTTTTTCGTCTTTTGCGCAAGAAAAGAAAGAATTTACTTTGACCAATGCCCTGATAGTTGGACAAATGGAGCAAGAAGATGAACGTTATTCTCTCGAAATTGCACTAACAGAGTTTTTTACAGACAGAGGCATTAAAGCGGTACCTTCATTGAACATCCTAAAAGAAGGTAGTGATCAAGTTTTATTGGCAGGAGATTCTTTGAAAAATGTGGTTCGCGCAAAAGGGCTGGATACTTACATGTTGGTTTCTGTTCGAGGATATGACTCTCGCTTTAAGGTCAGCACGAAAAATGACGACTTTAAAACAGCTTTGGGTTACGGTACCTTGTTCAAATTGTATCGTGAAGAAATTACGAATGTTTCTTTCGAGTTTTTCTTCTATCAAAATGGTGTGTTAGTTAAAAAAGATTTAATACGTGTAGGCAATGTTAATTCGAAAGAATCGGTTATCAAACGCTTAAAGAAAAAGCTAGTGCGCAAAATGCGTAAATGGTAGAAATTTTAACCGCGGTGAACGCTGAGAGTTCGCAAAGGACGCGGAGAATGTAAAACGTTGTTTTTTATAAAGGTCTGAGGGTAAATCAATAAGGATATTGTTTCATTTGTAATTGGACCCGAGAATATCAATTTAAGAATGATACTTAAATAAAACAACTTATATTCTTTTTCGCGTTCAGTTGAACTTGTGATTTAAGATGCATGGCCATAGAGAATTCTAAGTCCCCGAAAGATTATAATAGCAATCAAAGAGAATTTAATTAAAGCTGCAACAAGTATCATCCAAGAATTATTCGTTTTTAACTCAGAACTCTCCGCGAAAACCTCCGCTACCTTTGCGGTTAATTTTTTACCTCCCCATCATTTTTGCCACATACTTCCCAATAATATCAAACTCTAAGTTGATGGAATCACCGACTTTAAGTTGATGAAAATTCGTATATTCATATGTATAAGGTATGATGCATACCGAAAAAGAATTCTCCTTAGAATCAACAACGGTTAAACTCGTTCCATTCACGGTCACGGAGCCTTTTTCTACGGTTGGACTTGTTCCATCGTATTGAAAAGTATACTTCCAACTTCCTTTTTGGTCCTCGATATTAATGCATTCAGCAGTTGTATCTACATGACCTTGAACGATATGGCCATCTAATCTTCCATTCATTACCATGCAACGCTCTAAGTTTACTTTGGTCCCAACTTGCCATTTACCTAAGTTCGTTTTATCCATTGTTTCCTGAATGGCAGTAACAAGGTATTCTTCACCTTCTAAGGCAACAACAGTCAAACAACAGCCATTGTGGGCAACACTTTGGTCTATTTTCAATTCATGTGTGATAGCAGAATGAATGGTAAAATGAAAATTTTCTTTTTCTTGAACGATTTTTTTCACCGTTCCTAGCGTTTCTATTATTCCTGTAAACATTATTTGTCGTGTATCAAATGGATGAAACCGTGCAACTCAAAGGGAACTTCTCCATCCAAGCTTATCGCATAAACTGTGCATCGATAGAAGTAAACTCCCGATGATAATAATTTGTTCTCTTTTTGGTCAAATCCGTTCCAATTAATGTTCGGATCCTCGGTATAAAAAACTTGTTCTCCCCATCGGTTCAGCGCATAGAATTCAACGCGACTGATGAATTTGAAGGGTAAAATGGCCGTGTAAAGATCGTTTGGCCCATCTAAATTCGGTGTGAACACATTGGGTAAAGCATATATAGGTTCGCAGTTGTCTACACAAACTGTATCCGAAGCCACACTTTGGTTGTTGTAAATAACAGAATCCGAAGCTTTTAAATAGAAACAACCAGCGATTGAGTTGGTGTCTTGAAACAAAAAGGTTGTGTCCGTATCAAAATTGAATGTCTGAATTTGGGTATATTCTCCGTCTTTAGTAGGTGAATAAAAAAGTTGATAAGCCACTACATCATCCGCACAACTATTATTGGGATTACTCCACGAGATGGCATTGGTCAATGTTTCACAATTGCCAGTAATGCTGACATTTCCGGGTGGGCATGGCGGTTCATTGTCATAAGCGGTTGCACAGACATATTGCGACCAGTTGTACAAAGTATCCGTTAAGACAGATAATGAATATTTTCCTATGCTTCGAACTTTGTAACAGTGCTCTTGGCCGTTGATTAAATTGTAATCTGCAAAATAGTTCGTATCAACTGTTGCATGCAGAACAAAGGGCAAACCATCTCCGTCATTTCTGTATATTTCATACAAGAAATTATTCCAAGGAGTAATGTCTTCCCAGTTCAATTGAACGCCATTGTCCACAGGTGTTGGAATGATAAAAATACTATGCGCAACGGAGCTTCTACCGACAGCAACGCCTGAATTCATCAATTCTACCTGATAGGAATAGGGGAAAGCTGTGGTACTAATATTGAGATCCACATAGAAGGTATCCAAAGCACTCAAACTAGCGTTTATCGGTGAAGAATAAATCAAACTATTCGGCGAGGCAAAATCTTCTCCTCTGTATAATCTATATTGATATGGACCCGTATAAAGTAAAGTGTCCAAATCTAAAGGATGTGTCCAACGGATACTGTCTATTCCAAAATCAAAACTGGTACTGTCAACGGTGACATGTGTAATTATGGGCAAATCAAAAGGCAAGGCAACACAAACCGGAGGAACCATGCAGCTTTCAGCGTCATTACTGTATACCGCTGTCACCGTATAACAATATTTGTTGCCGGCTACCAAGGGACCATTATCCTGAAAAATGGTATCCGTTTTGGAAGTTGTTTCGCCAATTTTCTGATATCCTAAATTCAAAGCTTCGTCATTGCCACAACACGAATTTGCAGAATAAGTGCTGTCGAAACTTCTATAAATGTTGTAACCTGTGACTTGCGGACAATCCGCCTGATTCCATATTAAATCGGACTCGTTGAGACTGGCAGAAATTTGTAGATTTTCTATCGGTGGGCCATTTACTTTAATCCTGGTGGAACTCAAATCTTTTAACGAAACTCCCGGACCTTGGTCAGAAGCTTCAATCGTAATTAGATAAGGAGCTTGACGAACAGCCGCGCAGGAAGGTGTCCAAGAAAAAGTTCCTGAAATCGGATTTCCTGGAGCATTAATATTGACAAAAATAGCTGGAGCATTTGTCAAGTTAAAAGCGGCACCAAAATAATCCCAATTTAAAACAGGAACATCCCCAGGCGATCCAGGACTGTCTGTTGCTGTCAATGTTTTTAAAATAGTACTGTCGGCCATTACGCAGGTATCAGCGAAATTACTGAGTACAGGAGCAGCATTGCCACAGCTTCCTTTTACAGTGATCTGCATGTCACGAATAACATAACCTATCAAAACACCACCTCTGTATTCATTTACTTTAATCGCAAAATTGTATTCGCCTTGTATATTAGGGCTTGCCCAGGTGATGGTTCCAAAAACAGGATCGATGTTCATTGTTCCTCCACCAATTGCTTCTGGATACTGAAAAACCGTAGGAATGGCCATGTCAATGCAGTCATCGCTTTTGCATGGAATAATTCCATAACTCAAACTGTCGCCGTCCATATCGTAGGCACCAAGATTGTAAATCCAAGGTTGACCTGTACAGGCGTTTTCTGGACATGGACAATCATCAAATTGCAAAGAGTTATTAGCAATACCGAGGAAGGGAGAAATAATAAGCTGTGTTTGTATGCAAAAAATGGTGGTTACTGAATTCACAATGTTGAGGACATCAGCATTTCTATTAGGGTCTTCTACAGAAATTAGGAAAGTTCCTGGACCAGTGTAAGTGTGATTGCCGATGTAAATGTTTTTCTTGGTATCGGTTGAGGGATAATCGAAGAATTGAACTAAGGTAAGTGTATCT
Organism: Crocinitomicaceae bacterium; assembly: GCA_041751955.1. Lineage (GTDB taxonomy): Bacteria > Bacteroidota > Bacteroidia > Flavobacteriales_D > Crocinitomicaceae > UBA2040. Next base: position 58,124 of record JBGSIB010000074.1, on the reverse strand, counting down.
GAAAAACCATCACCGAAATTGATTCCTAGTCTGTCTTTGTTTGCTTCTGAGGTCAGTTTTGTGCAGGTGGTAATCGTAAATTCGTAGGTATTTCCTGCAATATGTTTGTAGGTGATTTCGCCCGAACGGTTGTGCGTCGCTAGAGCTGAAAAACTCAACCCAAAAAAGAAGAAAAGTAGGCGCCAACGAAACATTGAGTAAAGGTAGAGAAATTTTGAGCGTTGGTGAAATTTTAATGAAAGTGGAATAGATTTCTATTGAAAATGAAAAACCTCTCCTTGAGATGAATCATGGAGAGGTGTAAGATTGATAAGTAAAGCCTACTAATATTGATCTACCAAATATTTCAGTAAGTCGGTGGAAGTTACGATACCAACAATTTCATCTTCATCCATTACAGGAAGTGCGTGAAAATCACTTGTTGATAGTATTTCGGCTACATCATGAATGGTGTCGTCTTTTTGAGCCGTGCGTACATGTTTCGTCATGACTTGTTCAATGTTCAGCACGTCCCACATAGCAGTTGTGATTCCTTCACCTTCAACTGTGTTGACGAAACTAATCTTTTGTAAATCAGTACTGGACAACATGCCAATTACTTCTTTTCCAGAAACAACTGGTACGTGACGAACGGAACGATTGTTCAATATTTCATTGACCTCCTTAATGGTTTGTGTTTTGTTTACCGTGATTACATCTTTGGACATAATCTGCGAAATTGGTGTGCGCTTTTTCATTTTTGTTGTTTTATGCATTATCCTAGCTTTTTGCCTCGTGCAAATACCTAGCATCTTTTGAGGTAAAAATTCTTGTATCTCCTCAGTATTCTAAAATTACAAAGAGTTTAGCACCAAAACCATGACCTTCATCATGTATAATAAGTAGCTACTATGGTGAGAAATTTTTTCCGTTTTTTTTCTGGGTTAGCAGGGTTTTACCTTTGATATTGCCGAAATAAAATTATTCCAGAAACAAAGCTTCATTGGCTTTACGCGCAATTATTTCGTGAACTATTTTACAATCGAAAAGGTATAACCCGTATTGAATAAGCAAGATTGGCTTATATATATGATAAAAATGAAATTGGTGTTTTATGACAACATTTCATCAAAGTTGTCGTTATATTAGAAACCAATTACCTTGATTATGCAACGCTTCCTTAAAATCTCAATGTTTTCTTTAAGTATTGTTTTATTACTTGCCCAATGTGGAACAAGTCAAAATTCAGGAAAAAAGTGTGATGGTCGAAAAGCGACGAAAACGCCAATGGGGAATATGTAATATTTGAATATCTAGGGGGATAGATTTCGTTTGTATAGTAATTCAATGCGATAACGTTGAATGAATGTCAATTATTTGTAATCCAATTGAAGAGCAAAACGCTTTGGCTTTTTCTAAACCGTTTTGACTTAATCCCTTCTCGAATTTCGGGGTGCTTTTTATTCCTGAACAAAGAAAACAAACATTAGATTGTCCAATTACTTTTTCTTCAGAAACGTAGACAAAAGCAACGTGAGGAATAAAGCAATCACCCGTAAATCCATAATAATTCGTTGTATCAGAAAGGAGTTCAATCCATTGTTTTTTCTGTTGTAAAGTGAGTGTGATTCCCTTTTTTGCGCTGTCGTCTAATTTACCATATGCGTCTATTATGTATTCGTTGACTATTGCTGGATTACCCGAGTTTCCATTCCAATTGTAAGCCATTATGAGATTGCTTTTTTCAATAATGTCAATTAATTCATCCAATGTGGCTGGCTTTAAATCTTCGAAGAATTGATGTTCATCGTAATCTTCAGCTTTTTGTTGTTTTAACTCCTTTGGTGAACACTTTTCGTTTTGGTCAATAGGTTTTTCAGGATTACACGAAATCAATAATAACACACCTAGAAAAAAAGTTTTTCTACCACGTTCTTTCATTGCACATAGGGTCTTGAGCATTTTTGACGTATACTATTTGAATGTGAAATTGTTTCCCCGAATGAATCGGCGCTATGCTAGTCTTAAATTTATAATTGGGATAATCTTATACAAGTTACAAGTTTTCAATTTAACAGAACTAATGTTCGGTCCTTTATCTTAGGATTTTGGTTTGATAATGCAAATATGTAAGAATTAAAAAGGCCACTCCAAAGAGCAGCCTTAATAGTTTAAAAATGAATAAATATGGTATTAATCCACTATAGTCAAACGCTTAGTAATGATTTGTCCGTTAACGTTTAAGTTTACGAAGTACATACCGCTTGCTAAGTTGGTTCCATTGAAAGATGCTGCATGCTCACCAGCTGGCATAGCACTAGCCTCTTCTGTATAAACCACATTGCCCAATGCGTCTGTTAATTGAACTGAAACGTTTGCTTCGTTCAACAAATTGAAAGTAATATTTACTTTTCCTGCAGAAGGATTTGGGAAAACTGAATAATCAGATACTTGATCTAGTTCAGACAAAGAAACAGTAGCAATTGATGAGCTTTTTCCGGCATTCATGATTTCGCCAGTTGCGGCATTTACAATCATAACCACAGCGTGTACTTTTCTTAAATCATTGAAAGTATTTACAGGTACTGGAGCAAATGTATAACTATGCGTTCCCAACGGCACTGGACTAGCAGGTAAACTTCCAACATCTCCCAAAATACTACCAGTCGATAAAGTTCTAGCAACGTGGTCATATCCACCGAAATCTGTTGGATTCACTGGGTCACCAGCAGTTGACCATTCGAAACCAGTCACAGGATCTGTCATCAGACCATTACCACCACCATCGTAATAGTTTACTTGATTCCATGCAGCCGTTGTTCCACCAATGTAATCGTCTTCAACCATCACCAAAGAAAGTCTATAGTTTCCAGCTATTGTTCCGTAGAATTCTGCATCTGCTGAAACTGTAATATTTGTACCATTATTCGTGAAAGTGATGGCGCTAAAATCACATGGAGTTAAATCGTTTACTCTACCAGCATGCATAGAATTAAAGTTTGCTGGGTTTCCAGATATTACTCGGTCTACTCCTCCCTGAGGAAATGAACTTGGAATCCAAGTAGCGATATTTCCATCGTAAGCTGAAATTGTCATCGGGTCACTGTTGTGAACCGCAATTCCTATGAAACTAGAAGTTGCCTCCATTCCTGCAAGACCTACAGCTCCTCGTGGACACCATCCACACCAAGTACCAGTTCTTTCCTCACCAACAACAGTACGTGCTGGTATTTGTGTCAAGGTTGCCGTTGTACTTTGAGCTGAATTATTCGTAAGATTGGCATCTCCGGCCAATGTTACGTCCACATTAATCGTGTAATTTGTACCTGCAACAGCTGCTAAAGGCGTTGTATGGCTAAATTGATACGTTCCGTTGGAAGCAATATTTAATCCGTTAAATGTTGCACTTTGTGGACCTGTACCTGTATTCCAATTTGCGCTAAAACTTGTAATTGGACTGCTACCAAGATTTTTAATTGTTCCTTTTATTGTTGCATTACCTGCAGCAATGTATGGTAAAACGTCACAAGACAATAATTTTATTTCATTTGCAGGTTGCACACCTTGGATGAATTCGAAATGATAATCATCAACAGGATTGAAATCAGCACCTGCCAATGCACCTAAAGCAGGTGAACCTGCAACCATAGTGGCAGTTGTAGCATCAATCTGAACCCCAACAGTCAAAGCACCAGTTCCAGTTGTGTTTCTTTGATCCACTAAAAATATTTGATCTGTTCCTTCAACCAATACGATGGACCAATAGGACCAAGCAATAGATGCATTCGCACAAGAACTGTAATGAATCCAAAGTTGACGGTTTGGCGCTGCACCAAATACTTTGACAGATCCGTTATCATTTGAACCAGAAGCATTTAAACCCCAAACACAAATTGATTTGTCTGGAATAGACGCACTTGGCAAAGCCGCGGGTGTTGCACTAGGAGCGGCACCAGCTGTTGTTGTAAAAGTCAAAACGCCAGTAGATGAAATTTTGTAATCGGTAACAGGGGAACCATTGAAATTAAACGCAAATGGTAAGGTTTGATTCGCTGACCAAACCGGCGTGCTTGCCGAAGGTCCAACAAGTGAAGTCCAACCAGCAACTTGACCACCTCCAACTGGGTATGCCGGGTCTTGATTTAAGGATCCAGGAAATTCTCCAGGACTTCCCAAATAATAATACTGTGCATTTGCCGCAAATCCAGCCAATAACAGAACCAATAGAGTAAAGATTTTTTTCATGTTGTACGTTAATTTAATATTAATTTGTCCGAAAGATAAGTTTAGCTATCATCATTTCCAAAAACTTATTCCAGATTTAACATATTACTATTGGAAAGCTAGAATTTCAACTTGTTGTTTTCAAAATAGAACGTTTGAAGTTCTTAAATTGTAATTTTTTTTCAATAAAATAATTTGGATTAAACAACTCAAAATCAAGAACAAATCCGACAACAATCATTTACAAACGACTATTATTCGACAGTAAATGTTTAATAACCATTTCTGATTTTGAAGTCACCCAATCTTTGCAGTGTCGAAAGTCAATCGAGGGTATTGGCTAGAACAATTAACAATTTATCAAACTTTTAAAAACACAATTATTATGAACACATTACGCAACAAAGTAAGTTTGATCGGACGCTTAGGACAAGAACCGACATTACAAACGGTAGGTAACGGATTTCAATTGGTGAAATTCCCCTTAGCGACTAACGAAAGCTACAAAGACAAAACAGGCAAATGGGTGGATAACACACAATGGCACAACATTGTCGTATGGGGAAAAACGGCTGAGCGCATCTCAAAAATCGCAGCCAAAGGTCAAGAGATCATGATGGAAGGTCGCATAGTTACTCGCTCTTATGAAAAAGAAGGCGAGAAAAGATATGCGACAGATATCGAATTGTCCGATTTCTTGATTCTATCTGCAAAAAACAACCCAGCGGAAAGCGAAAAAGAAGTTGAAAAAGCTAAAAAATAAACCATGAATTACGTAAATCTAATTGGTAAAATGAGTTCGACCCCTAAATACGTTCAACTCGAAAATGGTAGCAAAGTAGCGAATTTTACGTTGCTTACCCTTGAACCTTATCTTGATAAGCAAGGGCAACCTAAAGTGAAAAAATACTGGCACAGAATGTTTGCTTGGGGAAATTCGATACCCAAATTGGAGGAATTCTCCAAACCAGGTGCAAACATGGCAGTAGAAGGGCGCTTGATCACTCGCTTTTATCAGGACAGCGCCGGACGCAAAAGAAGCGTTTCTGAAGTTGAAATCAACGATTTAGAAATCATTAGTTAGTAGGCAGAAAGGGAGGGGCGAGTGAGTTTTAGTTTCCATAAGTAGTTTAGTTAGACTTGTCTCTCCCTCTTTTTTCCTCACATTAAAAATTTCATTTACAAATAACATAGAAATTATGGCAATTCGAAATAGCGTTACATTATACGGTAACATGGGTAAAGAACTCAAAATAACAGAAATTCGAAGCGGGGCAAAAGTGGCTCGTTTTGAATTAGCAACCAACTTCGTTTTCACCAATAAGAACGGCGAAAAAGAACAAAAAACAGAATGGCACAAGATCTTCGCTTGGGGAAATGCGGCCAAATTTATCGAGAATCACGGTGGAAATGGAACTGCACTATGCATCCATGGAAGATTGGTCAATCGGACTTATTTAACCAAAGATGGTCAACCCAGAACCATCACAGAAATTGAAGCCAAAGAAGTAATGAACTTGCGGGCTTAAAAACAAACTCTACCCGAATTTCTTCATGAGCCGATATGCAGGTGAAGAACTTCATTTTCAATAAACCACAAAAACGACTTTCGAAAGGAGGTCGTTTTTTTTGCTACCAATTTTTGGTAATCTTATAAATGAAAAAGAGCTCCAACAATAATTGAAGGAGCTCTTTCTTGTTTTTCGAGAATTTATTTTCTCTTTTATTTCTTCATGAAAGGTTTTGCGATCGTTCCACTATTGGTTTTCAATTCGAGGATGTATGCGCCATTTTCGAATTTTTCAACGGAGAATTCAATTTCTTTTGTTCCACCATCAACTTTTTGAGAAAGAACCACTCTTCCGCTTGCATCCACAACAGTGTATTCTAAAATGTTTCCATTTTCTGATATGACGTGAACATTCGTCGTTGCAGGATTTGGATAAACATTGATGCTTGCAGAAGTATTCAATTCTTCTAATCCAACTGAGTTAATGTTTGCACAGGCTGATGTATCTGAACAACCATTGGGAGTTTGAACAATAACTGCATAATTACCATTCGCCGTTGCAACAAAAGTAGCTGATGTTTCACCAGGAATTGCAGTGTTTGTTGCGCAATCAATCCATTGATAGGTCACCGTTGCAGGAGTTGCAGTCGCTGTAATTGTAATACCTGAAGTTGCCGTTGTTACACTTGTAGGTGCATTCAATACCAGATTTAATGTAATCACGCTATCACAACCAGCGGCATTTTGAATGGTATTTGTATACGTTCCAGATGTGGTAATGTTCTGTCCTCCAAATTGATAAGAACCAGCACAATGCGTTTGGTTCAAGGTAGAAGAACTGGCAGCATTTAAGGCTAACACTAAAGTAATTGTTGAATCACAACCTGCCGCATTTGGAATGACATCCGTATACGTTCCGGCTGTAGTCAAAACTTGTGATCCAAAGGCATATGTTCCTCCAGGACAAATTGCAGCGCTAATGTTGTTCGAAGAAGGTGATAGACCAGACAGCGTCAAATTAATCGTGCTATCACAGCCAGAACTAGCGGTAAGTAAAACGGAATATGAACCAGGCGTTGTATATGTGTTTGTGCCAACTGTATATGAATCACCTGGGCAAATAGCTGCTGAGATGTTGTTTATAAGAGCAGATACAATAGTTATCGTATCAACGTTACTGTTCAATAAACATGTTCCATTGGTAATATCAACGTTGTAGGTTGTTGTTGAATTAATTGGACCAGTCGTATATGAAGCTGATGGAGAATTTTGGACACTCGAACCATTAACGAAAAAATTATAATTTGTGTACCCAGTTGTTGGTAAAATTCCCAAGGTCGTGTTTGCACAAAGTGTTCCTGCTGTTGCGGTGTTGGCAACATTAAAACCTCCGTATGTGAGTGTTGCTTCAATCATCATATAACCTAACCCTGAACCGAGAGGTGCTGTTCCCCCACCGAACAAACCGAAGGTTGCTCCAGCATTGGGATCAACATACGAGTTGGCTTGGTTGGCGAAAGGAAAATATCCAGTAGTTGCATTAGCTGTTTGACGAAACCCAACATATATAACACCACCGGAAATGTCTATAGCGCCGTTAATAAAATCAAAATTTTGTTTGGTGCCAAGCATAGGTGCTGTTATGGTAATTAAATTGGTAGAGTCAAGAATTACACCGTTTGCGTCCATTAAGATACCTTTAAGTGTGTTACCAGCATTGCTCGCTGTAGCAGGAAAATAATTGGATACACTTTTCACATAGGTCTCAATATTGTTCGGGATGTTGTGGCGAACGGCAATTAATCCTGCACCGGTGTTAAATCCAACCGCTCCAGACTGAACTGGGCTTTGCACATAGCTGATCGTATCACATTGTACATTTTGGGTGAACGTTCCTGTGTTATTCGCAGGTACTTCATCTGTCGGAATAGTAACCGTTATGATCTGAGCACCTAAACTGATGGTTGGTACATTGTTAAATAAAATGGTAGATGTAGCTCCTGCATTTATAGATGGAATGGTCTGCGTAGCTGTATACGGATTTGCCCCTGCAACATTTAAGGTAACAGGTATGTTTGTAAGTGCACCAGCCGAAGTGTTGGTGATTTGTGAGGTAACTGTTTGTGTGGTTTTGATGGTGTTATTGAAGATACCTTTTTCACCGGCCAATCCCGAAACATTCAATTCATTTGTGAAAGGGTTGGCAAAGGTAAATTGAAAACAAGGTCGAAACGCGGAGCTTTGTGTTAAAGTCGCTGGTGGCGTTGTTGTTGGATCAGGTTGACCTTTCCAACTAGCTGCCAACGAACTGTTTGCACTATATATGGCACCTGTGGTTGTAAATACAGTACCCAGATAATCGTATGCAACATAGACTGATCCTCCTGTGTATACAAATGGGGAAGTTAGTGTAACATTTCCCGTTGGTCCTGCTACTGAAGGTATAGAAAATGCTCCGTTATATACGTTCGTCATACCTGTGATGGTAGTCGCCCACGTAGTTGATTTTAAGTTGGTAACATCCGCTGTATTTTCAAGATAATATTGAATATTACCTCCTGCTGGGCCAGGTGTAGCACCGGCAGACAATAGCATGCTCAGTTTTGTTATGGTCGTTCCAGTGGGAATCGAAGTCAATTCTGAAGCCGGAATGATTATTACACCGCGAAATGTGGTGTGTGTAGCTGTTCCGTTTGGCGCTCTTAGACCGGTCGTACTGCCTGTTGCCGGAGGAGCTGTCACTGTTAATTCCGCCTGGGAAAAGGCAGTAAATGTCCCTAATAACGGGAGCATTATGCTTAAGTAAATTTTTTTCATGCTTGTGTTTTGAGTTTTAACAAATCTATGCAGAAATTGTGAATATGCAAAAAATTAACACTTATCTAGAAAAATATGAAAAAACGCACTGATTTTATCCTATTGATCTCAATAATAGAGAGTTTATAATTTAAAAATCTGACTAGTGATTTCAATTAATATCCAAATTCAAGAAAAGTGAGTATCCTACATTTAATTAAGGAACTTTTTTTGGTGCATCTTACCTTTTAAATGACTCTCCTCTTCCAATTTAATTTCAAACAGTATAGTTTCGTTTTGCTAATCTCTAGCAAACCAATACTTTCCAATGAAATTAAACTTATCTTTGCCTCAATGAAATTTACAGAACTAAACTTATCATCCGAATTATTAGAAGCGCTTGACTACATGGGCTTCACGGATGCAACACCCATACAACAACAGGCGATTCCGCTTATTCTTCAGAATAGAGATTTAATTGCCTGTGCTCAAACTGGAACTGGAAAAACAGCGGCTTTTATCTTACCAATACTCAACAAGTTAGTTGGCAAAGAAACCAGTCATATCGATACTTTAATCATTGTACCAACACGTGAATTGGCTTTACAAATTGAACAGGAAATTCAAGGATTGTCTTATTTTGTGTCTGTTGGTTCTATGGCAATTTACGGCGGTGGTGACGGTGGCAATTTTAATGATCAAAAAGACGCTTTGGTGAATGGCCGCGACATTATTGTAGCGACTCCTGGAAAATTAATCTCTCATTTGAATTTGGGTTATGTTAACTTCAAACATGTCAAACACTTGATTTTGGATGAAGCTGACAAAATGCTCGACATGGGATTCAATGACGATTTGATGAAAATCATATCCTTTTTGCCTAAGAAACGTCAAAATTTGATGTTCAGTGCGACAATGGCGCCAAAAATAAAAACGCTTGCTCAAAAATTATTGCACAGTCCGGAAGAGATAGTTTTGAGTTTATCTAAACCAGCCGCAGGTATTACTCAGGGTGTTTACTTAGCGTTTGATAATCAAAAAGAACAATTGCTAAAACACATTCTAGACGAGAAAAAAGAATACGAAAGCATCATCATTTTTACCTCTGCAAAGGACAAAGTATCTCAAATTGCGCGTTATTTATCTCGAAATGGAATCAAAGCGAAAGGAATTTCTTCCAATTTGAATCAGGAAGAAAGAGAAGAGGTTCTCCTTGGATTTCGTTCTAGACGCATACGTGTTTTAGTAGCTACGGATGTCATGTCGCGCGGTATTGACATCAAAGAAATCAACATGGTGGTCAATTTTGATGCTCCAAGAGATGCGGAAGATTACGTGCATCGCGTTGGTAGAACAGCAAGAGCCAACACCAAAGGTGAAGCGATTACATTAATCAACCCGAAGGATATGCCGAAACTGGCCAAAATTCAACGTTTAATTGAAATGGAGGTTCCACGATATGAAATGCCAAAAGAATTTGGTGACGCTCCAGAATGGAACGAATCGGCGGCAAAATCTAGACCTTCGGGGAATGGAAACAACAGGAAGTTTAATCCGAATAGAAAGAAAGGCTCTTTTCGTCCGAAAAAGACGAACTAAAAAGGCTATCAAATCTTGATAGCCTTTTATATAAATAGTTAATTTGTAACGTTTTGCTTTTTATTCTTTAAAAGTAAAAAGAATCCAAGAATAGAATGGAATATGCCAGCTCCGAATGCACCTTGGGCTCCATCAGGGTATACATGCCAAATTGTAAGCCAAGCACCGAAAAAAGTAAAAATTATAGATATTGCAAACACTATAATTATAGATGTCTTCTGATTTTTCATAGTTCTTAGTTTAAAACAAATGTAACCAAAGAATTTGAAGTAACAATGTCATAGCCATTGAAGATATTATCTGGTCCAGTTGAATTTTCTACCCATTCTTGAACTTCAGCAAAATCTGGATCGGGAGGGAGTGCTGAGCTAAAAAAGAGGCAAGCCGTTACACATGCAATTAAGACGGCACCCGGATTCGTTGTAGCTGCCGTCAAACCAATCCAATCACTACAAACGTCAGCCCAAGCACAAACAACACAATCACTAAATGATAGTCCTTGTTGTGGGCAAGGTAATGCATTCGGCACATCCCAACCAACATCACCATTTAGGACAAGTTGTAATTCAGAAATTATGTGTTGTTGGTCTAAGGAAAGAAAGCGATAGGTTTTTTCTACATTAGATTCTGCGGAAGTGAAAAGTAAAGGCAAAATTATTTGACAGTTTGCTGAAGAATAAACAATGAGCGAACTGCTGGTGATATCCTTCGCTAATCCTTTCAATTCACAAACAAAAATATCGGAATCCAGTTTAGTAAGCTTTTTGAATTTACCGGTATAATTCATTCCTAAAATTCCTAGTTTGTTCATTAACAATTCTGAATTCAAAATACTATAGATTTTTTCTTTTGATATGTCCACCTCTTGAAATGAATTGCTCTGATCATTATGGATAGGTTGCTCGATGTCAATCTTTGATGCAGGTGCATTAGATATATTTTTTTTACAAGAATAAATGGAAAATGTTAGTGCTAACAACATTGAAGCTGATAGAATGACTTTCTTTTTCATAATAAATAATTTAAATTAATTAATAGTTTTCAACATCATTTTATGATGAGGTGCTCATTCATAGTAATCGGTAAATAACTGGTTTGAGTCTTTTTCGTGAAAGTGTTACCGCACCTTCTATGCAAATATTATTTATACCCTTTAGAATTTCAGGTTTAATTTATTCTTTTGTTGAACAATTTATTCTATTTTTGAATTTTTAAGGCAAAATGATATCAAATATTGAAAAGAAGATAAGACAGATCAGAGAGTTAAAGGGTATTTCTCAAGAATTTGTTGCTACTGAATTAAATCTATCTACAAGGGCATATTCAAAAATAGAAAGTGGTGAAACTCAGCTAACCATAAATAGGTTGAATGATATTAGTGAGATTTTGGAAGTATCACCACAAGAAATATTAGGTTTTGATGAAAAGTTCATTTTTCAAAATTGCCAAACTGCATTTGGAAATAACAAAAATTATTATGCGTTTTCAGAACAAGAGAGAGCACAATATGAAAGTAGGGTTTTACATTTAGAAGGTGAAATATTGTTTTTAAGAAATCAGCTGGAAACAATTTTGAAAAAGTAAGGATTAATAATTCCTATAATCATTCCACAACTGAGAGCGTATCCCAATTAGGATTTGAGCTTTTGGTTCGTTGAGATAGGTGTTGTAACGAAAATGTCCTTCAACAAAGGCATCTAATTTAATCTTTTCATAAACGCGATAAGAACCACGGAGCATAACGCGGAAAGCATTATTCCCTTGGCCTTGTCCAATTTGGTGTCCATAATCCATTAACTCTACAGGTCGATTTACGTATGGAATATTGATATTTCCACCCCAATTTACAGCACTTGTATCGTAGCCTTTCAATGAATAAGAAGCAAAAATACTCGCTCGCCATTTGTCTCTCTGCCAATTCACTTCCCCTAAAATTTCGGCAAAGTTCGCACCATAGGGATGCGCCAATGGGTCTCCTTGGTTGGTATAACTCTGGCTATTTGACAGATGAGAATAGGTGTATGGGCGAACGATGTTCATTTCACCCCGAAAGAAGAACTTATTTTGATTTTCGATTAAACTAGTTTTTACCCCCATTTGAACAGCATACTTGTTTGCCCACCAACGCGTTCTACCTTTTATGTCTGCAAAATTGAATTCATCCATCATCAACTGACCGTAAAATGTCCAGTTTTTCATTCTGATTTTCGCATCAACTCCAATAAGAACATTGTCTGAAGAACCTAAAGCATATTCTTGCGGACGGAAAAACACCATGGGATTTAAGTATTCAGGTTCAAAACCACGGTTTAAAAGCGTGTCTTTTGGTTGGAAAACAACCGATTCGAAAACACCTAATTGCAACCATTTTGTGACATTATAACTCAAATAATGACTGCTCGCAAATTTGCTAATCCGCTGATCTTTTGTATTTCTCTCCTGCAAAAGCTGATAAAGCATCATGTATTCTACTCGCCAAAAGTTCATACGCGCCAGTCCGAATCCATGCGGTTTTCCATAGTCACCCAAAAACATAGAACGACTGCCTTCACCGATAAATTGATTGTCCCAGCCTGCTTGAAAATTGAAAAATTTGTTCGGTGAATAAGAAACACGTCCGCGCACGTCAATTTTTTGGTTTAAACTTGAATCTATTGGAAGTGTAATGCTATGTTTTCCTTGGAAGATATCTGTAGATTGCTCAATACCATGAAGATAGGTCATGCGGGCGTACCATTTGGAATTGAAGTTATGTTCTAATCCAGCACCTATCAAGGCTCTATACTGACCAGTTTTTTCACCTCTAAATCCGACATCCGCTAGCGGTAGCACATTCCATTTTTTAAGGGGAATCCGATTGAAATCGTACGGAAGACTTGTCGTCATCTGATATTTCGTAAGTTGATAGGTTTTTTCTCGAATCAGATAGGGATGAATGCTAGAATGCATTGAAAGACTTTGGGAAGGCAACTTGAAATTGCTAGTGCTCGATTCAAACCAGTCTAAAGTCGATTGACCAAAAGCCAAAACAGGAAAAAACGATATGATTACCAGGAGCTTCTTCATCAAAAATCGTCGTAATGGTTAATCAATCCAGTGCGAAGCCCGAACATAAAAGCATACGTATTTATCTCCCCAGCCAAGGAACTGCTTCGGTATCGATGTTGTAAAAACAACTCAAGATTCATCCGTTTGTTGAAACGATAACCCAATTCCAATTGTTGATGATATATCTGACCAGAAGAAGGTGTAATACTGCTATTTGAGGCAATTAAATTAGCAGATTCGTAATTTTTCAGCTGATAAAGTATGCTTTTCACATCGCCGTAAAAACGTTTTTTGGTATAGTTGAATCGGACGATATATTCCTGAAAACCATTTCCTTTCGGATGAGCAGATGGCAAATTGTAAGCGCTATAATTCAAGCGAGAATTATCCGATAAATACAGTCTTTTGGGTACATTGTTGTATTCGATTTGAAGCATAGAGTTCGAAAGCCCAAGAATCTCATAATAGCGAACTCCCAATTGACTTCCAATTGATTTTGTGTCCCAATTGGAAAGGGCCAACTGACCATAAAAACGGATGCTAGCATGCAATGTGTAGCTGGCTTGCAAGCCTGCCAAAATATTTACTTGTTGATGGTCATTTTCTATGGCAGAACCAACAAATGGAAGTGGAATGTAATATGCACCACGAACTTTTTGCTGACTAATCGAATCGCCAACATTCCAATAAGAACCTTCGAATACACCTACGTTTAGTTTGTCATTCAGACGGTAGTGTATGAAATGTGATGAGAAAAGCTTGGTTTCAAAATACGGTTCAACAGTTGAAAAATTGGGCCTACGAAGGACATTGAATTGTTTGGAGCGTAAAACCGTATAAGTGAGTTTGTCGGTAATATTTCCATCAGCACGCAAATAAATAGCTGGGACAGAATTATCGGAAAGCAGCAAAGAACGATAACCCATTCCTACAAATTGTGCGTTGTTTCCCGCACTGATGAGCAAACGTTTGTTGGGTTTAAACACTAAATTTCCAATAGCGTATGCATAATCAAAAGCGCCAACTTTAAAAGGTTTTGTTCTGGCGGCGCCAGGTATAATGGCATTTTGCGTTAAATAACTCGAATCACTTTGTGGATATCGCTCACCTATTGAAGAATAATACTCGTTTTCATATAATGTAAACCGATTTTGGTTTTCGTATAAGGCGGTTGAAAAAGAAAATTTCTCCAATATATCCCCTTCAATTGTGAATCCACGGGTATTGTTGAATAAACGAGCGCTGTTCGTGTCGGATAAATCCTTCCCTAGACCCAAATTGAAATTAGGAGAGAGGGTGACATAATATCCATCTCCTTTGATTTCGATGAGGTGCTTTTTAAACAGATGCTCTGTAAAATCATAGTATTGTACGCTGCTGTCTCGAATGTATGCGTGCAGATTGAATTGGCTTTCGGCACACGGTAAAAATAAACTTCCTGAATATTGCAGATAGGTATTTTGACCTTGCTGCTGTTTAGCGAAGAGTTGATCCTTGTAATAGGAAGAAATGGGCAACAGATTTTGCTGTCCTATCGATAAAAAAGGAAGAAATATGAATAGGAAAAGATAAACCGCCCTCATTTACTTTATATCCGAAGATAAAGTTTTGTGTTTGTTTTCTCGTGAAAGAAAAGCGGCGGTTTTTGCCACGAAGAAAGGATTGAAAAGACTTTCCTTGTTGTACTCCAAAGGCAAACTCGTTTCTACAGAAAGCACATTGCCTCCCAATTCTTCCAAAATTGCTTGACCGGCCGCGATATCCCACTCCATTGTAGGTGCAAAACGCGGATAAATTTGTGCGTAACCAAGCGCCAAATCAAAGAACTTGATGGCACTTCCTTTTGGGATTTTTTCTACGCTACTGAATGTTTTGGAGAGATGTTCCACCCACTGTGCATCAGCACTTTCATGACTTCGAGAACCGATCCATGTGACTTTTTCTGTGAGAACTTGTGAGGATAAAACAATAGAAAACACATTCATTTCTGGATTTTCGGCATAATTCCAAACAAACACACCTCTGCCTTTACCTCCAAAAATCATTCTCTCTTTGCACGGTTCGGCAATGATACCGAAAACAGATTTCCCCTCAACAATGTGAGCAATGTTCACACAAAACTCTCCATTTCTTTTTAAAAATTCTTTGGTGCCGTCCAATGGATCAACACACCAGTTTTCCGTCCAGATTTTTCTCTCTTCAAAAGGCAAATTGATTTTCTCTTCACCAATTACAGGAATACCAGTACCTTCTAATTCGTGATTGATAATTTTGGAGGATGCCAAATCAGCCTCTGTTACGGGCGAACCGTCTTTCTTGTATTCAGCGTGAAAACCGTGTTGGTAAATGCGCATTATTTCCTCAGCTGCTAGAACCGCTGAGCGCATGGCAATTTTGTAATGTTTTGGAATGTCTAACATTTCGTTCGATACGAATGTACAAAAAAGGCTCGAGCTGACACAAAAAAAGAGCCTCCATTGCTGAAGGCTCAATATTTTTTATCAGAGTTAGAGCTTAATGTCTAACGACTAACTTTCTATTGATTGTATTCATTCCTTCACCAGAAATGATGATGAAGTAAACACCGTTTTTAAAATCTTCGACATTGATGATTTTTGAACCAGTGTAATTTTCATTCATTACAACATTGCCAAGAACGTCTACTATTTTTAGTGAACCTTTTTCAAAGTTGCTTACTTTAATTGAAACATTTTCGCTTGCCGGATTTGGAGAAACAGACAAAGAAATGTCTTTTTTGGCCTCTTTCAAACTAAGTACCGAAGCTAAGTTATAATCAATTGAATCCATTTTAGGACTGGAAACTGTTCCTATATAGTAACGATATGTTCCTGGTGTTCCTGTCGGTCCTGGAGTCGCATAGCACTGTAATGTTCCAAGTTCATTCGGAGCCATAGTTATAGCATTACCTGAAATGTAGGTTGGTAAAGCAGACGGTGGGTAGCAAGTGCCACCGGTTGCGTCTGTAGAATGTCCCCAGCAAAAGTAATTACTCCAACCTGCTGGTTGATTCAAAACAATTCTTGTGATTATAAAATCTTCTGTTGTAGACCCTGTGTTTTTGACATCAAATTTAACGTAAACAGAAGCTTCGCTTGAAGCAACTTCATTGTGAACGCTTCCTGAAATGTCTGGACTAGTTCCGTGCAGTGCAATCTCAACATTTTGACCAAAAGAAAATAAGCCCGTTAAGGTGATGAGACCAATAGTAAGTAATGTTTTTTTCATAATGTTTATTTTTAAACAGATTCTTTTCAGTCTGTTCTTCAGTTCCCTGAACAACCAAAGATAGAAAAAAATAATTCTTAAAACAACAGTACAAGAATATTGCCAGAAAGTTCATTTATTTGAAAAATAAACCTTTGAAGTATCGATACGTACGTAAACAAATGTAAAACAAATAGTTATGGCCTTTGATTTGCCAAAAACACTAAATTAGGAGTACAAGAGTTTGTCGAATTGGGCGGGTTTTCGGTATGGAAAAAAGCTTACTTTTGAATTTCGGCAAGGTATTTGAATTTTAACTCGCCAAACTTTAAAACAAATAAACATGAAAAAACTAGTTGTACTAGCATTAGCATTGGTTTCTACTTTCGGAATGACGTTATTTTCGCAAGATGAAGCACACAGTTCAGAAACAGGTAAGAAATTACCTGCCGTTCAATTGGTGGATATGGAAGGGAACGCTGTGAACACGGCTGATATGGGTTTCGATGGACCAATTGTCATTAGCTTTTGGGCAACTTGGTGTTCGCCGTGTAAAAGAGAATTGAATACCATCAACGATATTTATGTAGATTGGCAAGAAGAAACAGGCGTAAATTTAGTTGCGGTTTCCATTGATGATGAAAAAACTAAAAATTCAGTACCTGTTTATGTGAACGGAAAAGGATGGGAATATTTGGTATTGATGGATCCGAATGGCGATTTTAAGAGAGCTATGGGTGTAAATAACGTTCCGCATACATTTCTAATCAATACAAATGGCGAGATTGTTTATTCGCACAACAATTACGCACCTGGTGATGAAGAAACATTGTACGCCGAAATCTTGAAACTGGTCGGAAAATAATAATTAACTGTATTTGCCTAATTTAACGTATGATTAAAAAATTAGCGGTTCTATCCTTGTTTGTGTCGCCACTAGCATGGACTCAAAATCAAACATCAAACGCTCCAACCATTACTGGGAATATGGAGACAACGTTTCAGTATTTGAATGAAGATACCTTAATTGGTGCCAATCGTCCTGCTTCGGTAGGACTTTTGAATTCATATATCAACGTTTTCTATCGGCAAGGTGGTTTTAAAGCAGGGGTTCGTTTAGAGTCTTATCTTCCTAGAATCCAAGGATATCCCAACAATTTTGATGGAACAGGCATAGGTATGCGTTATGTTGGTTATGAGAATGACTACGTAGATGTCACTGTTGGAAATTTTTATGAACAGTTTGGAGCCGGTCTTTCATTTCGTGCATATGAGGATAGAGCCTTAGGATATGACACTCAAATGGACGGAGCACGCATTATTTTGCGTCCTACAAAAGGCTTAAAAATCAAAGGTGTTTATGGCAGAAATCGATATCAATTCTTGAACGGAACTGTTGTTAAAGCTGATGGAATAACACGCGGAATTGATGGTGAACTTCATTTGAATGAAACGTTCAAATTCATGGAAAAATATAAATTGGATGTTTCTGTTGCCGGATCTTTTGTTTCAAAATACCAACTGGATGATAACGAAACGTATATTCTACCTGAAAATGTAGCGGCATATGGTGGTCGGTTAAAGCTGAGATATGGCAAGTTTTATATGGATGCTGAATATATCCACAAGTGCAATGATCCCTCGGTAGACAACGGGTACATATATAACACAGGTCATGCCGCTGTGGCTAACGTTGGTTTTTCTCAAAAAGGATTGGGGATATTGTTCTCGGCAAAATCTGTTGATAATATGAGTTTTCGTGCCGATAGAACCAAACAATTGCAGGATGTTTTCATCAACTATCTACCCTCATTAAATAAAACGCATACCTATAATTTAGTCGCTTCATTATATCCTTATGCAACACAGCCATTGGGTGAAATTGCTTACCAAACTGAAGTACTTTATTCTTTGAAAAAAGGAAGTAAATTGGGTGGGAAATACGGAACATCAATCAACGCAAATTATTCTGTCGCACTCCGACCTATGCAACATACATCTGGTTTTAGTCCAACAGATTCTTCACGTTTTACCTATCTTGGCAATCCTTTCGACTCCTCAGATAGTTTATACTGGCAAGACTTTAATATAAGTATTACACGAAAGTTTAGTCCAAAGTTCAACATGATTTTGAACTATTACAACATTAGCGTAAACAATGATGTAGCTAAAATTACCAATGATGCAAAGGGAATAATTCATACCAATATTTTCGTTGCGGAATTCGGTTATAAAATCAATAAAAAGCATTCATTAAGAACAGAATTTCAGGCTTTGTTTACCAAAAAAGACAAAGGAGATTGGGCGACCGCGGTAATAGAATATACCTTAGCACCTAATTTATTTTTCGGTGTAATGGACCAATATAATTTCGGGAACCCTAATCCAGACTTGCGCTTGCATTACCTTATTGGGACTTTTGGATATGTCCGTGAGGCGACAAGAATAACTCTTTCCTACGGACGTCAACGTGCTGGATTGTTTTGTGTAGGAGGAGTTTGTCGATTTGTACCTGCATCGAATGGTTTAACACTTAGTTTCACTCAAAGTTTTTAAGATCATGAAAAAGATTCTAATATTTTCTCTAGGACTTGCTTTAGTTTTGGCCGCCTGTGATAAGGTGACAAATGCTTATCCTCCTATTATCTCCAATGATTTGGACCCTGCTTTGTATCCAGGAAATTTTAACGATTATGTTTATCCAACGTTTACAGATAACGCCAACACCTTGCGAAATGTCATGATTGAGGATTTTACAGGTCACAAATGTATTTTCTGTCCTGCGGCGGCTGATGTTGCGCACGCTATTGAAATAGCACATCCAGAGAGAGTTTTTGTCTCTACAGTGCATAGTGATCCAACAGGAATTGTTACACCAAGTAGTTTTCAATCGACTTCTAGTCCAGATTTCGAATATGACTTTACGAATACTGTCAACCTAGAAATTGGTGGTTATTTTGGCAATTTGCCAGGAAATGGATTTTTTGGAAACCCTGCTGGTAATGTTAGCCGTGTTCAGAATGCATCCAATCAAGTTTCGTTTGGAGCTTCACAATGGACTAATATAGCTGATAACATTATTTCCACGAACGATTTAAAAGTGAATTTGCAAGCTGTAGTTAATTATTTTCCATCAACAAATGGTGCCTACATTCACATCGAAGTAGATAAATTACAGGCGATTACGAATGAATTGAGACTAGTAGTTGCCTTTTTGGAAGATTCTATTGTAAAACCTCAGAAATTGGCTGACAATTCTACTGACTACGTTTATGTACATCGAGATTTATTAAAAACACACATCAATGGAAACATGAATGGTCAAACAATTAGTGATGCCAACCTTGACGCTAATGGAAAATATTACTTCAATTACTCGTATCAAATACCTTCTGTATACGATGCAGAGAATTGCCATTTGCTGATTTATGCAATGGATATGCAAACCAAGGAGATTTATCAGGTTATTAAGAAGAAGTTTTTATAAAAAAAACTATTTGACGTCCTTAGCCCCTTTGACACATTCAAAGGGGTTTTTTCTTTTCAACAAGTTTTCAAGATGCTGATAATTAACCAGTTGAAAACTTTAACGCTTTTTATAAAATAGCACTGTAAACATTTCGTTATCTTTAACGTAAGACCTTAAAATGAAAACCTATGTTAGAAATGACTAAAAAGATTTTGTCCAGCGTGAGTTTCGATAGAATCCTTTTTCAAAAAGAACTGAATAAAGCACTCAATTGGATTTCTGATACCGAAGAATTGAAAAGGTTTAAAATGTGGTGTATCGTTGAATTCGGAGCCACTTATCCACAGATTATTTCTCGGGCTTTTGAAAGAGTTCAAGTGTAAAGAAATAAAAAGTTCCTTTTCCTTTTTTTGATTCAATTGACTTACTCGAGAGAATGACTGACTTGCCTGCTAAAGGCACGCAGGCAGGGCGTAGTCGTGTTGACTGAGCGTAGTCGAAGTCAACTTCCTATTCAAACTCAATCATCACCATCCCTTTATCAACAACTTGTTGACTATCAACATATATAGCTTTTACTACACCAACTCCCTCTGCTTTCAAAACATTTTCCATTTTCATAGCTTCCAAGGATAATATTTCGTCGCCTACTTCTAGTGATTGACCAACTTTTACCGCTAGACTTACGATTCGTCCCGGCATAGGAGCAGTTAATTCTTTCAGCTTTTTCACTTTGGGAACATCCATACCCAAAGAGGCGATTAATTCATCTAAAGGGCCTTTTTTCTTAACGACAAAGACACGGTGATTAATTTTAATTTCAAGAAGATTGTCTTCTATTTTCTCGTTTAAAATTTCGCCATTAAAAACAAGACCTTTGTACTCCAAGGTAAAGTATTTGGAGTCTTCCCAAGTCAAATTTGCGCCGCCACTTGCTGTAATCTCTTTTCCGTCAAATAACCAATTTCTCGTTGCCATGTTTTTAAAGCTTTAACGCAAAATTAAAAGAAATGTACAATCTTGTTGCTTTTACGTTGCGCCGACCAAAAATTTTAATGAGTTTTGTAGCTCTAATTGCGACAAATATGTATAAGTTTTCTTCTATTTTCTTTTTATCCTTTATTCTGATTTCTTGCGCTTTGCGAAGCGGTGGCGAAAATCCTTCAGATTCCGTTGCCGTGGAAATGGACACGATCGTAATTGAATCGAATGAATTGGAAGAAATTTCCAATAATCTAAAATCCAATACGTATCGAGCGTCTGAAACAGTTTTTACCGATTTGATACATACCAAATTGGAGGTGAACTTCGACTGGAGACAATCTAAAATGAATGGTGTTGCCCATATCACCGCCAAACCGCATTTTTATCCATCGGATTCATTGATTCTTGACGCAAAAGGCATGGACATATTGAAAGTGCAGCTGGCTGGAACGGATTTGACCTATACCTACGAAAATGACGTTTTAAGAATAAAACTAGGCAAAACGTATACAAGGACAGAAAAATACACTGTAAGAATCGACTACGTTTCTAAACCCGATGAGAGAAAAACGGAAGGAAGCGCTGCCATTACTTCAGACAAAGGTCTCTTCTTCATCAATCCGAAAGGAGAAGACCCGAAAAAAATGCCGCAAATTTGGACACAAGGCGAAACCGAAGCAAGCTCTGTTTGGTTCCCAACTATTGATGCTCCAAATGTAAAAACTACCCAAGAAATTTTCATCACAGTGGATGACCAATACACTACCTTATCCAATGGAAAAATGATGGGTTCCAAAAAGAACGCTGATGGAACCAGAACCGACCATTGGAAACAAGATTTGCCGCATGCGCCTTATTTATTCATGATGGGTGTTGGGGAATTTAAAGTCGTGAAAGATTTCTATACCCGTAAGGATGGCAGTAAAATGGAGGTGAATTATTATGTAGAAAAAGAGTGGGAGGGTAATGCCAAAGATATTTTCGGGGAAACACCAAATATGATTAAATACTTCTCTGAACTTCTGAAAGTAGAATATCCTTGGGATAAATACCATCAAATAGTGGTACGGGATTATGTTTCTGGCGCAATGGAAAATACAGGTGCGGTGGTTTTTGGAGAATATGTTTACAAAGACAAAAGAGAACTGTTGGATGATAACGACCAATCCACAATTGCGCACGAACTGTTTCACCATTGGTTTGGAGATTTGGTTACGGCGGAGTCTTGGTCCAATTTGACTTTGAATGAATCCTTTGCCAACTATTCTCAATACTTGTGGGACGAATATCGATTTGGACGCGATGAAGCGGATTATCAAGCGATGAATGAAGAAGATGGTTATTATCAATCCGCAGCTGTCGGTGGGTATCACGAATTGGCTTGGTTTCATTATGGTGATAAGGAACAAATGTTTGATGGGCATTCCTACAATAAAGGCGGTCGAATTTTACACATGCTTAGAAACTACATCGGGGATGAAGCTTTTTTCCTCTCTATTTCTAAATATCTGAATGACAACAAATTCAAAGCGGCAGAATACCATCAATTGCGCTTGGCTTTCGAAGAGGTGACGGGTGAAGATTTGAATTGGTTTTTCAAACAATGGTACGAGTCCAAAGGTCATCCTGTCTTGGACGTTAACCAAACGAATAACGTAGAAAATCAAACGGTTACATTGAATATCAAACAGAATCAGGATATAGAGAAATTTGCTGTGTTCCGATTACCAATCGATGTTGCTGTTCACGATGCGAATGGTAAAAAAACACACCGAATCTGGGTGGATCAAGAAGAGGAAAACATCACTTTACCCTACAGCGGAGTACTTCGTTCAGTTGTTTTTGACGAAAGTAAAATGCTTTTAGCCAAGGTGAATGAAACAAAACCACAAGAACAGTTGATCTATCAGTTCTACAATTCAAATCGTTATGAATCGCGTGCTCAATCTCTTGAAGATGGAGTAGTCAAAGGAAATTCTTCTTCTGACCAAATGATTTTGGATGGCTTGAACGATAGCTTTTGGAAAATCAGAGAATTGGCCATTCAGAAATCGAAAGAAATGTCGGAAGAAAGGAAAGGAATTGCTGTTAAAATCATCAAGAACATCATGATGAGCGATCCAAACTCCAGAGTCCGTGCAGCAGCAGCAAGTTATTTGGCAACAAATTCAGAAAACCAGGATATTTCTGATATGCTGAAAAAGTCAATAGACGAAGATCAAAGTTATTTGGTTGTTGGAAATGCTTTGAAACAACTCGGTAAATTGGATCCAGATATGGCCATGGCTTCAGCAAAGAAACTGGAGTCAGAAAGTTCGTCTAAAATATTGGCGGCCGTAGCACAAATTTACAGCAACAATGCAACAGAAAAGGAAGCCCCATTTTTCAAAGATATACTCATGAATAAGGATTTGGGCGTTTTCAATCAATTGAATGTGATGAATTCCTATACAATGTTTAACGCCCGTATGAGCGAAGAGCAAATTGAAAGTTCATTGGAAGTGTACAAGTATTTGCAGGAAGAGGGTGGATATTACACGAAAATGTTCACGGGTCAAAGTCTTGATTATTTAGTGGATGTATTGGCGAAAAGACGAGAAGTTTTGGAAATAGAAAAAACCGCGGCAATTGAAGGAAATGATAGTCTTAAGATGGTTGAAATTAAAGCGGAAATTTCAAAAATAAACGTGCTTTTAACCAAATTTGAGCCCTTTTTCAAGGAGGAGTAAATAGCTTGTTAATTCAAGTTCAATTTATCATAAATTTTATTGATTCAAAATTTGCATTGTTTCAAGAAAGTTTCCCTACCTTTGCGCAAAAATTAGGAGCAATTGACGTCTAAAATTACCCAAATGGATATGAAGTTTAGCTTGAAATCTTTCGCAATAGCAGTATTTACGGTTCTTTTGTCTTTTCAAGGATTCGCAAGTGGTGATGAACATGAAAAACATGATAATCTTACCAATGCAACGGAAGAAGAAATAGCACACGAAGAATTTAATGTAGGTAAAATGATTATGGAGCACGTCAAAGATGCGCACCAATATCATTTGTGGGGTGGACACCATGACGGCGTTTCTATCTATTTGCCGATTATTTTGGTTGACGGAGGATTGAAAGTTTTTTCTTCTTCTCTTTTTTACCACGGTGAAACGAAATATTCTAAAGGAGATTCTCCAAAAGCATTTGTTGTAGGTGAGGGTGCCGCTGATGGCTACGCCATGTACAACGAGAAAATTTACAAACTTAAAGGTGGTGAATTAGAATTTAAAGGTGATCAGGTAACAAATGCAAAACCATTGGATTTTTCTGTAACGCGAAATGTTGTGGCTTTATTCATTAGTTTGATAGTTGTTTGTTTATTGATGATTGGCGCTGCAAGGCATTACAAAAAGAATGGAGCAGTTGCACCAAAAGGACTTTCAAAATTCGTTGAACCTTTCGTTGTTTTCGTTCGTGATGATATCGCTAAAGAAAATATCGGTGAAGCGAAATACAGAAAGTACGTTCCTTATTTGTTGACTTTGTTTTTCTTCATTTGGATTTCCAACATGTTAGGTTCTATTCCTTTGTTGGGTTCTAACTTAACTGGAAATATTTCTGTAACATTTTTCTTGGCAGTTTGTACTTTGATTTTGACTTTGTTTTCTGCCAATAAAAACTATTGGGGACACATTTTCGCAATGCCAGGTGTGCCTAAAGCATTATTGATCATCATGATTCCTATTGAAATTGTAGGGATTTTCACAAAACCTTTCGCCTTAATGATTCGTTTGTTTGCTAATATCACAGCAGGACACATTATCGTTTTGGCATTGATCTCAATTATCTTCATCAATAAGAGTGCAGCCTGGGGAGCATTATCTGTTCCCATGGCTTTGTTCATATCAGTGTTGGAATTGTTGGTAGCTATATTGCAAGCTTATTTGTTTGCTTTATTAACTGCCTTGTTTATCGGAGCAGCTGTTGAAGAAGCTCATCATTAATTAGTAATTAAATAAAAACAAATAGTTATGTTCGGAAGTGTAGCAGCAATTGGCGCAGGTCTAGCAGTATTAGGAGCTGGAGTTGGAATTGGTAGAATCGGTGGTTCAGCAATGGACGCAATCGCACGTCAACCAGAAGCAGCTGGAAAAATTCAGTCTGTGATGATTATCGCAGCAGCTCTTATCGAGGGGGTAGCCCTTTTCGGTGTCGTTGTAGGTCTTTTGGGTCTTGAAACGGGAGTAGCGAAGTAATTTCTAAAAAACCACTGCTTCAACGGTTGGTTGCGGCAGTGGTTTATTGATTATTTGATTTTAAACAAAAAATAAGATGGATTTAGTAATACCAGATTTAGGATTGTTGTTTTGGACGGGTATCGTCTTCGCTTTGTTGTTGTTTCTTTTGGCAAAATTTGCTTGGAAACCCATGTTAAAAGCAGTTAATGATCGTGAGCAAAAAATAGCAGAGTCTTTGGAATTGGCGGAAAAAACCAAAAACGAGATGAAAGCTTTACAAGCGCAAAACGAAGATTTATTGAAACAAGCGAGAGCTGAAAGGGATTTAATCGTTCGTGATGCGAAAGAAACGGCTACCAAAATGGTTGAAGATGCGAAAAACGCAGCAAAAACTGAAGCTGAAAAAGTGATGGTTTCTGCTCGTGAAGCAATCAACAGTGAGAAAACAGCGGCGATTTCAGAATTGAAAAACCAAGTAGCGACATTCTCTTTGGAAATTGCTGAAAAATTGGTGCGTACAGACATGGCTTCTGACGAAAACCAAAAAGCATTGGCCCAAAAGTTAGCGGCTGAAGTTAAAATGAATTAATCGAAAGTATGAAAGGAACTAAAGTAGCCGTTCGATACGCTAAATCACTTTTAGAGCTAGCGCTCGAGAATGGGAATTTGGATACAGTTGCTGGGGATATGCGTTATTTTTCGCAAACCTTGGATGAAAACCCCGAATTAACTCGACTTTTAAATAGTCCAGTTATTGAAGGCGCGAAAAAGGTTCAAGTTTTCAAAAATGTTTTTGGTCAGTTCGAAAAGGTAACGATGTCTTTCTTTGAATTGGTAACGAAAAACGGACGTGAAGGCGTTCTTCCCGAAATCGCCAAATCTTTTGACAGAGAGGTAAAGATATTTAAGGGAATAGTTTCTGTAGAATTAATTACTGCTGTGGCTTTGGACGAAGCAACACGCAAAATGATTTTAGCGAAAGTGGATGATTCTGTAAAAGGAACATTAGAAGTTAAAGAAACGATAAACCCAGACTTGATTGGTGGATTCATTGTAAAAATGGGCGACAAACAAATCGATGCTTCTGTGGCAAATCAATTGAATAATTTAAAACAACGTTTAACTCACTAAGCATTAGCTTGGTGGAATACACATATTATGGCAGATGTAAAACCAGCAGAAGTTTCTGCAATTTTGAAAGAGCAGCTTTCCGGATTTAAGTCGGAAGCAGAGTTGCAAGAAGTAGGTACTGTTCTCCAAATTGGTGATGGTATTGCACGTATTTATGGACTTACTGGAGCGCAAGCAGGTGAGTTGATTGAATTCGATGGCGGATTGCAAGGAATCGTGATGAACCTTGAGGAAGATAACGTAGGTGCTGTTTTGTTAGGTCGTTCAACTTTGGTAAAAGAAGGCGACACTGCAAAACGTACAGGACGTATTGCCTCAGTGCAAGTTGGTCATGGTATGCTTGGAAGAGTTGTAAATACTTTGGGTGAACCAATGGACGGAAAAGGTCCAATTACAGGAGAAACATTCGAAATGCCTATCGAAAGAAAAGCACCAGGTGTTATCTTCCGTGAGCCAGTAACGGAGCCATTGCAGTCGGGTATCAAAGCAATCGATGCGATGATTCCAGTTGGTCGTGGTCAACGTGAGTTGGTGATTGGTGACCGTCAAACGGGTAAAACAACTGTTTGTATCGATACGATTATTAACCAAAAAGAATTCCACGATAGAGGAGAAACAGTTTTCTGTATCTATGTTGCGATTGGACAAAAAGGTTCAACTGTTGCCGGTATCGTTAAGAAATTAGAAGACGCTGGAGCAATGGCATACACAGTTGTCGTTGCATCCAACGCGGCTGATCCAGCTCCAATGCAGTTCTTCGCCCCAATGACGGGTGCAGCGATTGGTGAGTATTTCCGTGATTTAGGAAATCCTGCATTGATCGTTTATGATGATTTATCCAAACAAGCGGTAGCTTACCGTGAGGTTTCTTTGTTGCTTCGTCGTCCTCCAGGCCGTGAGGCTTACCCAGGTGATGTATTCTACCTTCACTCCCGTTTGTTGGAGCGTGCGGCGAAAATCATCAACGATGACACGATTGCAGCACAAATGAATGACCTTCCTCCTTCTTTGGTAGGAAAAGTGAAAGGTGGTGGTTCTTTGACAGCATTGCCAATTATTGAAACACAAGCAGGTGACGTTTCTGCTTATATCCCAACCAACGTAATTTCGATTACAGATGGTCAGATATTCTTGGAGACAGACTTGTTCAACTCAGGAATTCGTCCAGCGATTAACGTTGGTATCTCTGTATCTCGTGTGGGTGGTAACGCTCAAATTAAGTCCATGAAAAAAGTGGCAGGTACATTGAAATTGGATCAAGCACAATACCGTGAGTTGGAGGCTTTCTCTAAATTCGGTTCTGATTTGGATTCTGCAACAAAATCTGTTTTGGATAAAGGTGCACGTAACGTGGAAATCTTGAAACAAAAAGAAGGAGATCCGTATCCAGTAGAAAAGCAAATTGCTATCATCTACGTTGGTACAAAAGGAATGATTCAAAACGTTCCAATTGATAAAGTGAAAGCATTTGAAACAGAGTACTTGAACTATTTGGAGGCAAAACATGCAGATGTATTGACAGCTTTGAAAGCAGGAAAATATACGGATGAGTTGACAGACGTTCTAGGAAAAGTAGCAAAAGAAATAGCAGCAAAGTATTAATCTCGCTTCCCCCTTTGGAGGGGGATTGAGGGGGAGGAAATTTGAGATTTAACTTCAAAAGATGGCAAACTTAAAAGAAATACGAAATCGAATTGTATCCGTTGGTTCAACGATGCAAATTACTTCGGCCATGAAAATGGTTTCTGCAGCAAAGTTGAAAAGAGCGCAAGATGCGATTACGCAAATGCGTCCTTATGCGTTGAAATTGCAAGAGATTTTGAGCAACTTAAGTGCAACTTTAGATATTTCTGAAAATGCATATTCGGCTACAAGAGAAGTAAACAATGTGTTGATTGTTGCTGTTACTTCTAATCGTGGTTTGTGCGGTGGTTTCAACAACAACATCATCAAGCACACCAACGTTTTGTTGAACGGAGAATACAAGAATGCCAATCCGAAAGTTTTGTGCCTTGGAAAGAAAGTGAAAGATGCTTTCAAACGCTCAGAGTTCTATTATACAAACGAAGAATTAGCCGCAGCAGAAGATATCTTTTACGATTTGACATTTGATGCCAACACAAAAATTGCTGAAGAATTGATGGCGCGTTTTGGCAACAAGGAATTTGATAAAATAGTAGTTGTTTACAATCAATTCGTAAATGCAGCTTCGCAAAATGTAATGACAGAGCAATTGTTGCCTATCGTTGCAACGGAACAAGAAGCTGGTAAATCGGCTGGTGATTATATCTTCGAACCTTCGAAAGAAGAAATCGTTGAAGATTTGATTCCAAAATCCCTGAAAATACAATTGTTCAAAGCATTGTTAGACTCGCAAGCATCCGAGCACGGAGCGCGTATGACAGCCATGCACAAGGCAACAGACAACGCAAGCGATCTACAAAAAGCATTGAAATTAGAATACAACAAAGCGCGTCAAGCAGCCATTACAAACGAAATCTTAGAAATCGTTGGTGGAGCTGAGGCTTTGAATAGTTAAAAAATATCGCACTTCGACTACGCTCAGTGCTCGTTTTAGCGAATACGGAGTACAGTCGAGAGCAAGTATTGAGCCGAGAACAGAGATGTTTTCGGCTTTTTTCTACGCTCTATTCACGATTCTCTGCTCTCCTTTTCTATATGAAAAGATTTATCTTTACCAAAAATCAAAAAATAATGCTCGGCCTCAAATTAGCAACCGACCCACGTTGGGTAAACATCGTAGAATCAAACATAGAAGAAATCCTCACGGATCACGCTTGGTGCGAACAAAAAGCAGCGACCAATGCGATTTCTATTATCGTCAACAATTCTGAAAAAGCGGAGTTGGTCTCGGAAATGATCAAATTGGCGCAAGAGGAAATGGAGCATTTTGAATTGGTACACGAGCAAATCAAGGAAAGAGGAATGGAACTCGGACGTGAACGAAAAGATTCCTACGTCAACGAACTAGCCAAATTCATGAAAAAAGATGGAAGCCGTGATCAAGCCTTAGTGGACAGATTGTTGTTTTCAGCAATGATAGAAGCTAGAAGTTGCGAACGTTTTCGAGTGCTTTCACTAAACATCAAAGAACCGACTTTAGCGAAGTTTTACCACGATCTAATGGTTTCGGAAGCTGGACACTATACTTTGTTTTTAAAATTCGCTAGACAGTACGGAGATCCCAAAAAGGTAGATGCACGTTGGCAAGAATGGTTGGATTTTGAAGCAAGCGTAATGCAGAATTACGGCAAAGAGGAAACCATTCACGGCTAGTTCCTCAATCGTCTGATTGAAACCAAGTGTCCGAAAAGAACAATGGGCACAATAAAGGTTGGCAACCAAACATAAGGAAATTCGAACAATGCGAATGGTCGTCGTGATTCAAAGAAAATCATTTGAAAGCTTGAAGGAGCGGATAAATTTGCTATCACTACGATGAATAACAAGAGCATCAAACTGATGATGTTCCAAACCAATATCCATTTTCGCTTGATTTTTCCTTTCACGATGCCAAGGTAGGCGATGAATGGGGCTGTAATTCCGGCCAAAATATCAAAGTTCCACCCTTCAAAGGACATTTCTTGTGAAATAAATTCATGACCCGCTAAAACATAAAGCACGAATTCTACAGGAATGCGAACGATGTTCAAATAGGTAATTTGTTTTAAAGGTAAATTATCGATGAAAACACGCCCCTTTTTGCTAACAAAAACAAGGATTATGACCATTAAGGCAGGAAATATTCCCAAGCGGGCAATCATTGGTGGCACCGCATTTTGATTGTTTGAATAGATTCCTTTTGTGGCGATAAAATATTGGAAAATCATCCAAATGATGAGTCCAATGACAATATAAAATGTGTTTCGTTTTGCTGTTGGTGAGCTTGAATTTTTTAAAACCCAATTAAATAGAAATAAAGTCAAGAGACTCGTTAGAATAAAAATAACCGCTAATGAATTTAGGAACGCGGGCATACTTTTCTTTTTTACTCAGGATCGGACATTTCATCCCGCAAAAGCTTACTCACTAAATCTAATTCATTGTAAAATTCTTCTCCAAAAGCGCGTTGAATCGGCTCTTTTAAAAATCGATAGACGGGAACATCCAATTTATCTCCGCAAGCGCAAGCAGGTTCACAAATATCCCATTCGCTGTAATTCAGTGCTGTCAGTTTATCAAATTTCTTAACGCGTATAGGGAACAAGTGGCACGAAATCGGTTTTTTAAAATTCGTTTTCCCTTCCGAATGCGCCTTTTCTACCGCACATTTGGCAATTCCTTTTTCATCAAAGAAAACAAAAGCACATTCTCCACCGTTGATCAAACTGGTTACAGGCTCATTATCTTGATCGATATAAAATACACCGTTTTTCTCAACTTCAGCAATTCCTTCCGGTCGCATATACGGCAAATACGCGTCCAAGTCAGCCTCCATTTGGTCCACCTCTTCATAGGTCAATGGCGCTCCTGAATCGCCAAGCACGCAACAGGCACCTTTGCAAGCGTTCAAATCACAAATAAACTTACGGTCAAACAATTCCGTAGAAACAACTTTGTCTAATATTTCAACTAACATGCTGTAAATTTCGATAAACTTTTTGGATTCTATTCCTCAGCACTATTCATTTGCAACGAATTACACTAATTTTCACTAATGCTGCGTATGCGTGACAAATTTATTCGTGCCTACGTGTTCGTGCGAAGATGATTCGTGGCAAAAAACTATGGGTCAATACTCGGTTGCAAGTATGATACAGAAACGTATTTTTGATTTACCACGAATGGCACTAATTTTCACTAATGTTAGGTATGAACGACAAAATTATTTGTGCTCACGGTTAGGCAGGGGGATGATTAACTTCGTTGCTGTTGCACGGTCGTGTTCATTCGTGCCATTCATGGCAAAAACAACTTGAAACTAAAGCTTTGATTAACAGCTCATTGCTTGTTAAAATAAAAATTAAATGTTAAAAAACTTGTAGATTTTTTTTTCTAAATATTATTGTCCTGAAAACAAACAAATGTTATTCTTACCGTCACTGGAAAAATAACTATTACTTAATTTTAATTCTTCTTATTATGAAAAAAATCTCGCTTATGGTAGGCTTTGCCTTCGTCACAGTTGTATCATCCGCTCAAATCTCAACGGCTTGGTCAAATGTCACTACACCTATAGTCAACGCAAATAACACGACAAGTGCTGGATACGTTGGTTTAGGAATACGTCCGAATACCTCCTCGACATTACTGCCATCTTACAATTTACACCTTCATGGCACAACGAATTTTACCGTAACACTTGACGAAACACAAATTGGAACACTACCACCAGATCATATCAGCACAGACCAATGGCCTGAAACTGGAATGATTGTAAATTACGGAAAAACAACGAGATTAGGTTTAACCAATTCTACAACTGGTCAAGGAAGTTTGGATGGCGGAGTTATTCAAATGAGTGAAAATGAGTTGTATGTGTTGAACAGAGAGTTTGGCGGTTTATCTTTAGCCGTTCCTGGCGTTTCTATGCGTTTTGTGTCATCCTCACAACGAATTTTCGTGGGAAGTCCGAGTGTTTCCTCGACCTCCTTAGGTGTTTACAACATTCAATCCTCAAATGATAACGGAATGTTTATAAGAACCAACACCGTGGGAAAATTTGGTCTATCCGTCAATGTTAGAAGCAATACAGACGCCATACAAGTCTTGGATTCAGACAATTCCTTTGCTAAAAATTTCAAAGTTTCAGGAAAAGGCGAAGTCTTTGCCCGAAAATATACCACAACCCTTGCCAACATTCCCGATTACGTATTCGCGCAAGATTATGAATTGATGAGTTTTGCTGATTTGAAAAGTTATATTTCTACCAACCAACACCTCCCCAACATCCCTTCCGCTTTGGAATATCAAGAAAATGGCGTAGATTTAGGTGAAATGAATCGCTTGTTGTTGGAAAAAGTAGAAGAATTGACACTTTACTTGCTGCAATTGGAAGAAAGGCTTAAGCATATTGAACATGCTAAATAAAATATTACGTTAATAATCTAACAGATGAAATCTCCTTCTATTATTTTAATATTGTACTCGGTCATATTATTTTCGTGTAAAAAAATAGTTCAACCGGATGTTGCAGCACCGACTGATCCTTGTCAGTGTTTATATGCTGACACTGCTAGTATTCAAATAGAAGAAATGACCGAACTCTTTGAAGTGATGCCGAACAATCGATTTACATTGACGGATACAATTATGCATAGCAAGTCAGTTCGTTTTAAAGCTCATCCAGATAATGCTGAATATATTTGGTACATCGGATCTGAGATCATCACTACACAATCGGTCATTAGGTACTTTAATGAAAGTTTAATTGGTCAAAACATAACTGTTTCATGCGTGATAAAACGGGATGTCGACAAAAGATGCTTTCCCAATGATACGGGATACGATTCTTTAACTCAAGTTTTTCATGTTAGTCAATACCCAATTGAAACTGATCCAACCAATATTTTATATGGACCTTTAGAAGGAACTTATCGTGTTAAATCATCGCATTTATCCGATAGTTTTGACATAGCTGTGACCATGGAATTTTTTAATAACCAAGACAAACTATGTTTTAACAATTACGATGGTTTCGGTTCAGTTTGCTCGAATCAAGCTGAAATATCTGGAATCAATTATAGGCAAGTCTTTACTTTTGGTGGCACTTCTGTGACGCAATGTGATTATATACGGGGAAATGTTCTTCTGAATCCCGACAGAAGTGCCGAAATGAATTTTACATTTCAATACGTCGGTCACCCTGACTATGAAGAAAGAAAATATTTAGGTAGAAAACTTTAAAAAACTGAATTATGAAAAAATATTTAACCATATTTATTTTGCTTTTCCAAAGCATAGTGATTGGTCAATGCGATAACAAAGTGAGCACGAATCCTTATGAGCCATTTAATTTGGCTTTACCCGATGACCCAAATTCTGGAATACCTTATGCTTTCGACCAATTATATTTGAATGGACTTAATTGGTGGGAGCCCGACCAATATCAGTTAACTGACATGGAATTCAATATAGGACAACCATATGGTCCAATGAGTAATATCCAAGCCCCGAGTTCATTGCCTCATTATGATTACTTGAATAAATTTAATGGTGACATTGAAGAACTTAACCCTAATAATGGATGGGAACTTTTATTGGTTAATTTAGGAAGATTTCCAGATAATGTTACACCTCATGGTTCATTGGATTTAACAAGTGCACCTTATATTGTACTCTATAATAAGTACAAAGGTATTGCACGTGTTTTTGTAAAATATGGTTACAACACTTTCCCTGATAATGCCATTAACGGGGTAAAAATATATCTTAAATATTCGGTTGGAGCTAGTGCATCTGGTATTTTAAGATTAGGCGAAGGTTACGATAAAGCTTTGGATCAAGTTACCACAATGACAGAGCTAGTTGCTCTTGCACCAACAGCTGGTACTACAAATTTTTGGATGAGTGCGGATTTTCAGTTAACTTACGATCCCTGTGTTTGTTTTTTTCCGAGTAAGTTGCATTTAGTTTTCGAGTATTTTTCAACTACAGATTTTAAATTAGCAGGTCGTGGTGTTGAGATTACTGAACCGTTAACCTCTGGTATCCATTTGCTAGATAATGGATTTTTATCGAATATAGATTATACAAGTGGAAATGCGACAAATGGCTCTATAATTTATAAAGAGCTAGAAAAAATGTTGATTGATTATAAAAATAAACTTGAAAAATACAAGGATGATTTAGATTTGGCTCAGCAACATAATGCTGAAGTGAATCAAAATTTAGCTGTGATAAAAGCCATAATATTAATAAAAGATATTGGTTTCGCGGCAGCGGTAGGTTCGCCTCCTGTTCTTGCATTGGCAAATCTAGCATCAGAATTTTTCTTTGATGATACAAGCGAAGGGAGCAAAAAAAAAGTAGATAAATTATTTAAGAAAGCGGAAGAAATTATCAGTAAAGAGTTCAAGCTATATATAAATGAAAATTTTAAAAAAGAAAACACACCTGCTAAACCGACAATGCCCACAGCTGCTTTTTCCGAAATGTCCTTTTCTGGGCAGTTAACAAATGTTCAATTAATTAATGGACCGCTTTTTTATACTCCTGGATCGTTTGTCAATCAAGTTGACCAAACTACATTTGAAAATAATATTTTGGACCAAGTATCCCAAAATGGAATTTATGCTCACGAATACCCAGTCTATAATCAGCCTGTCGGTGTTTTTGCTTTACTGAAAAGTCCAAAATTGAAAATTTCCAGATTAAACGAAATAAGTTATCAAAATCATATTGACGGTTTATATACTAACCAAGGAAATTTATATAGATTTTTCACCAATGAAAAATTTAAATATCAAATACAACTTAAAGAGCCTTTAGTTTATACGTTCAATAATGGATTAGATATTATTGATAGTAAGATTGAGGCCTCCTATTTATTTGAACTAAAAAAACCGGAGACCCTTTCTGACGCTCTTTTTAATGTACCAAGCTCATATTTTCAAAACACTTTCGTACATAACATCAGTATTGTAGCGGATAATGAAAACAGCGTTAACGTAACTTCCATGAATGTGGACAACGATAGTTGTAATTATAACAATTATGTGAACAATCCAACAATACTTTATGGCGGTCAAAACACTCCATATTCATTGGATGCCACTTTACATAATAACTTTTTTTACGGCCAAGAAAAGCCATGGCAACCGGTTTCTGGCGATATTGTCAAATATAGTTCATTATCAGTTCCAATTGATGCATTAAATCAATTAGTTTGTCAAATAGAATGGAATGGACAAATGGGAATTACAACGAATACTTCTAATATGGCATATTGTTATGATTACAAGAAGTATTTTAAAATGCCGTCGGATTATAATGTTTATTTGAAATTGGCCATTGAAGTTACTTATAGTGGGAGCCATGACGATGGGCGTGAACATTCTTATAATTATATTTATACTTATAAAATTAATCCTGATGATATTGATGAGCTAAGTACAGATATAAATCCAAATATAGTTGGTTCAAACTCGGATTATACACAGTACATGAATGATTTAACGTTTGATGGTGAGGTATTTGATGGATCTTTAGTGGAGAATTGTAAATTGAATGGCAATAACTACACCTGCAAATCTTACAAGAATATTTATATAACTGATAATATAACAACCTTAAATGGTTATTCTGTAGATTTCATTGCAGGTAATGAAATAATTGTCACCCCTAATTCAGTATTAAATGGGGAAATTGTTTTGCAAATTAATCCGCTTGAATATGATTTATCCTCACCTACCTTTGAAGCTGAAAATCAAGTAGTAAAGGAATTTTGCGGAACACCAAATAGCCCTTCGAACTATATTGCAAATTCCTTGGGTAAATCTCTAAATATTGTTGATTCTATTACTACCACAATTAATGATCAATTGTTGGATGAGTTGACCGATAGAAGATTTATTATTTACCCGAACCCCGCTAAAAATATACTCTATACTCGTTTGGATCGTGAATATGCAAAAGTAATTATTTCTATTTATGACTCCTACGGACGAGAGGTGTTTTCCGAATCGAAGGACAACGTAGAACTTATTGAATCAAATATTTCAGGACTTAGCAATGGGGTATATTTTGTTAAAATAATTGCTAATAATGAAGTTCAAACGAAAAAACTTATCATAAAATGAAACTTATTCTAATTTTTATTTTTGGAACTTTGATTTCCTGCAACAAGGAATCATATTTTTCTAAAAAATTGATAAAAGGAGATTCGTGGGCAATCTTGAGTATAAAGGAAGATAATGTTAATCTTGATTTGATTGGTAGTTGGGAAATTTTGCATGATACAGCTTTGGAAGCAGAGGTACCTAGGTTGGTTTGGCGCAACGAGCAGAGTGAAGAAAGAACTTTTCTTTGGCAATTTCAGGACAAAGGAAAAAATTTTCAACTCTCGTACCAAAAAGATCTAACTGTCCCCCCTACTGAGCTTGACTTTTTTTACTATGACATTTCAGGAGTCTATAATGTAAAAAAGCATAAGAATAAAGCAATGACTTTCGAAAGTTATAATACTGTTGGTTTTAACGGAAAAAAAATAGAAATTAATATAAGCCGGAATTAAGGTATAAGCAAAATATTGATTGTCTTTGCCTGAAAATATACCACCACACTCACTCTAATTCCCGATTATGTGTTCGAAAAAGATTACAAATTGATGACTTTCGCTGAGTTGAAAAGCTTCATCGAAACCAACCAACACCTCCCCAACATCCCTTCCGCTTTGGAATATCAAGAAAATGGCGTAGATTTAGGTGAAATGAATCGCTTGTTGTTGGAAAAAGTGGAAGAACTGACGCTTTATTTGTTGCAACTGGAAGAGCGATTGAAAGTTGTTGAGGGCGAGTAAAAAAGCGCACTTATTTTTATTAACACATATTTCCATCTCCATGAAAGTACTATTCCCTTTATTTATTCTCGTTTTTGGTTTGTTTTTTTCGTGCAAGAAGAAGGTGCAGCCGGATATGGTTGCGGCGCAGAATGTATGTGATTGTATCGAAGAAACAAGTGCCGATTTTTTGATGGAAGAAACCGTTGGTCCCATTGGAGTTTCTTGGACCAAATATACCAATACAGACTCAATTTTTGCGGGAAAAACAGTTCGCTTTAGTGCCTTATCTGACGATGCGGATTATACTTGGTATATTGGTTCAGAGGTTTTGCATACCAAAACTGTCGGTCGAAGTTTTCCAGATAATTTGCTTGGACAAACTTTACCAATTACTCTTGTTGTAAAAAAGAATCCCAATTCAATGTGTTTTCCCAATGACGATGGCTATGATTCAATTGTCAAATATTTGACAGTTGCACAGCTGAATCTGTATAACTTTTTGGATACAACTTTTTTAGAGGGGACATATAGAGTTGCGCCAATCAATTCTATGGATAGTTTTGATATGATTATTGATTATCGAAATTATGGATCAGTTGGTCAAAACCGAAAAATTGACATTTATAACTATGACGGACAAGGATCAAATTGCACCAATAGAATACACAGAGAAGAAATAAATTTCCGGCAATTTTGGACAAGTCAGTCTACCTCCGTCACCCAATGTGACTACCTGGAAGGAACCTTTCACTTGCGTTTGGATGGTGTTTTTGAAACAGATTACACGACAGGTGGATATGAGAATGGGGTGTATAATACTACATTAAATAAACACAAGTATATCGGAAGAAAACTTTAAATTATTAAAAAAATGAAAACAATAATTATAATATTTACATCACTTTGCACATTTATCGCTGGAATAGCTCATGGACAGTGTGATTTGGAAGTTGTAACCGACCCAAGCAATCCAAGTAATTCCAGTTTGCCGGATGGTAACTCTCAATTTGAAAATTACTTCGATTGGAATTTACCCAATTTTCAGGAAACACAGTTGACGAATATGCAATATAATCAAAATATGTTGCATATTATGAATCCTCAAGCACCGAGTTATTTGAATTATATTTATTACGGAGAAGATCCTAATCCTGAAAATGGTTGGGAATTGATGCTTTTAAATACAGGAACTTTTCCTAATTTAGATAATTTACCAAATGGTACGCATCCTGATGTTCCCTATATCATTTTATACAATCGATACTCGGGGTTACTTCGGATTTTTGCCAATTATGGTGATGGTTACTTGCCATCAGGAATAAGTATTGATGCCGTCAAAGTAATACTAAAATTTGATCACCCTGAATTTATCAACGGTATTTATCGCTTATCGGAGAATTATGACAAAGCTATAGATCAACCAACATCAGCAAAAGAAACAGTTAGTTTAGCGAAACACCCCAATTCACCCAAGGACTGGTTTGTAGGTGAGTTTCAGATGGCTTATGATCCTTGCATTTGCTATTATCCTTCGAATCTGAGGTTAGATTTTGGTTTTATCGAATCAGAAGATTTGGAGTTGCATGGACGGGCCATTTCTTATGAGGACGATTTAATAGACAATGGTGTGGTGACGCCGAAAGATTATTTATCTAGTTTCGATTATACTGGTAACTCGGCAAACGGAGGGGTCCTGATCTACAGAACTTTAGAGGGTATGATAACAGATTATGAAACGAAAATGAATGATTATAAATTAAAATTAGACGCTGTTAATGAATATAATGCAGAAGTTAAACGAAATTTAGTAGTTATGAAATTACTCAAACAAGTGGTTATTCAAGGTGGAAATGCAACTACGACTGCACTTACTGGATTCCCATGGTTTGGGGATGCGATTAATTTTGCCAATGATTTGATTGGGGATACTGCTATCAAAAGAAAGGATATCATCAAAGCCGCAGAAAAAATATTGGGCAAAGAATTTGACAAATATGTTGCGAAGAATTTTGTTCAACAAACACCACCAACGAAACCAATCACACCCGTTGCCACATTCACGGAAATGCATTTTAAAGGCACTTTAACTAATGAAACGACTATTGACGGTCCGAATTTTTATACACCGGGATCATACGGAACTGATGGAACTGGGTCACCCTCAGTTGTTGGAAATGAACTTCAATATCCGATTTATAATGAACCAACCGGATCTTTTGCTCTTCTGAGGACACCAAAAATAAGGGTATCGAAAAAAATAAAAGAATTAATCCAATATACCGGTCAAAGGCCACAACCAGATTATTCTTGGAGTGATTTACCGACACAAATGGGTGTACAAACTTATTATTCTTATGAATCATGGAGCAAGGAGTATCAATTTCAATTGGAATCAGATCTATCCTACTTATTCAATAATTCTTTAGATATAAAGAAGAAAGAAATACAAGTTGCACTCGTCGTTAAACCAAAACTTAAAAATGAAAATGAGGTAGACTATCAAGTCGTTAATTCTGAAATAATTAGAGCGACCAATGTTTATCACGACCCTTTTTATACCACGAATTTATCCACCATTAAACTAAATGAACCAAATTTAGGAGTAGTCACTCAAACTGGAAACTTCGGGACTAGCGCCAACTTTATTTACCAGCCTTATTCGCAGGGTTTGTTCCCACAACTTGCTACTGTTAAGCATCCCCAAAGAGATACGCTCATTTTTACATCTCCTTTTATTCCTATTGAAGTTTTTAAACCAACTGTTTTTTCAATAGGTCAAAAAAATCAATTATTGAGAAGTGAAAACAGACCAGATCGGACTAAAACTTATTATTATGGAGCAGAGATTGCATCATCAAATATTCCATTTGTCCCTTTAAATTTTTTGCATTCAATCAAGAACGAAAAATTAGAATACAATTTTACTGTAGAGTTGAAAATAATGATAGACATAGAATATCACACTTTGAACTCTGAAGGCAGTACTAATAAGGTATCGCAATTGTATACGTACCAAATACCAAACGAAAATTTAATTTGGGAATCAAATGAGTTGTATCCTGATTTACAGAATTCTATAATTTCTGGTGTATCGAGTTTTTCTGATAATTTGAATTTCAATAATGTAACTTTTGATGGAACTCAAAAAAACGGATGCGTCTTAATTGGTAACACCTATACATGTCATGCATGGAATGATATAAATTTAACCGGAAATATAATTGCTAATACCGGATATAATGTCGATTTTGTTGCTAGAAATCAAATAATTGAATCCCCTAATTCTTATATCGAAGGTGAAATTGTAAGAAGAATTGATAAAATTATAGATTACCCAATGAATGAATTTGATACCGACAATCTGAAAGATTTCTGTAAAGGAGCGAATGGTCAAGCACCGATATATCAAGCCAACATTCCGACAAAATCAAAAGGAGAAATAATTGAAGGAACCGGACAGCTGCAAGAGCATAAAAAAATTACAAACCTAGAGGTCGCTATATATCCGAATCCCACGGATAATAAGACAGCTCTGGTTCTGTCAAGACCAGTCCATGGAGTATCAATCAAAATTTTTGATCTTACGGGAAGAGCAGTTGAAATTAAAATCCTTGATGAAGGAATGTCTTTCGAATTGGATGTTTCAAGTTTACAGTCAGGCCTTTACGTCGTGAAAGTATCCTCCCCCGAAGGCACAATCACCAAAAACCTAATTGTAAAATAAGACAGAATGAACTTTGATAATGCTGGGCTAAAATCCGAGCATTATCGAAGTTAGTTCGGCATTAAGCCACAAAGAGAAACGGAAATTTTAAAGTAAGAATAATATAGCATGAAAAATCTCCTCTACATTTCTATTCTTTTCCTTGTTGTGATCTCCTGCAACAAAGAAAAACGCTATTCCACCAAACTCATGAAAGGCGAAACTTGGAGAGTCAAAGGCGTGTATGTGGACGAAGAATATTACGGCTGGGGCGGAACCTGGAAAATCACGAGTGATGTAGACATCTACGATTCCATTCCAGGTGCATTGTGGTCGGCAAACAGCCAAACGGCCGCTTTCCAATGGCAGTTTCAAGATAAAGGAAAAAGTTTCATGATTTCGTATAAAGACCCAAGTTGTGTCAATTGCACCACACCGCCAGATGAATTGGATTTTCAATGCTATTTCCTTTCTGGCAAATACTCTGTGGAGCAGCACAAGAACATAGCCATGAAATTCACCAGTATCGAGACGGTTGGTTTTCCGGGCAAGAACGTCAGGATTGAAATAGAGAAGGTGTAAGATGTTTTGCCACGTTTATTTTTGCCACGAATTACACTAATTTTCACGAATGTTGGGCATCAACAACAAAATTATTCGTGCTCATTCGTGCCATTCGTGGCAAAAAAACCCCTGGCAAAAAGCACCAATCACCATTTCCACCACCAGTTTTGCCAGTTTGTAAAGTTTGCGTATATTTGCATCATAAAATTTATTGTAAATACAGAATGAGGGGACACAAGTCCCCTCTTTTTATAGCAGATGATTACAAAACAAAAAGTTACGGAATTGATTGACGAGCGCATCGCAGAGCTAGATAATGGCTTGTTTGTGGTGTCGTTGAAAATCTCTACGTCGAATATTATCAACGTGGAAATTGACAAACACGATGGCAATGTATCCATCATGGATTGTATGTCGGTTTCGCGGAACGTGGAGCACAATTTGGATCGCGAGGAACAAGATTTTGAATTGCATGTTTCATCGGCTGGTTTGGATAAACCTTTGCGAGTTTTGCCCCAGTTCACAAAGAATATCGGGCGCAATGTGACCGTAAAGTTGAACAACAAAACGGTGGAAGAAGGTGAATTGATTCAAGCGGATAAAGATGGTTTAACCATTCGTCAGGAACGTCGCGAAAAAATTGAGGGCACCAAGAAAAAGCAAGACATCGTTGAGGAAAAATACTTCCCGATGAAGGAAATAAAAGAAACAAAAATTATAGTATCATTTAAATAAACAAACATGGATAGTTTGGAATTAGTAGACTCGTTTTCGGAGTTTAAAGAGTTAAAAAACATCGATAAGCAAACAATGCAAAGCGTATTAGAAGACGTTTTCCGTGCGATGCTGAAGAAAAAATTCAATACAGATGAGCACATCGATATTGTTGTCAACATTGATAAAGGCGATGTTCAAATTTTCTTGAACAAAGAAATCGTAGATGATGGAGAGGTGGAAGATGAAAATACAGAGATTGCTTATTCTGATGCTATTAAAATCGAACCAGATTTCGAGATTGGTGAAGAGGTAACAGAAGAATTCAAGTTCGGAGATTTCGGTCGTCGTAACGTACTTTCTTTGCGTCAAAACTTGATTTCTCGTATCATGGAATTGGAGAAAGACAACTTGTACAAAGTTTACAAAGAGCGTATCGGTGAAATCGTTACGGGTGAAGTTTACCAAGTGTGGAAAAAAGAAATCATGGTCTTGGACGACGAAGGAAACGAGTTGTTATTGCCAAAATCAGAACAAATTCCTTCTGACTATTTCAAAAAAGGAGAATCTGTTCGTTCCGTTGTTGCCAAAGTGGATATGCGTAATAGTAGTCCAGTAATTATCCTTTCTAGAACAGCACCTGAATTCTTGGAGCGTTTGTTTGAATTGGAAGTTCCTGAGGTATTTGATGGATTGATTACCATCAAGAAAATTGTTCGTGAGCCAGGAGAAAGAGCAAAAGTTGCTGTTGAATCTTATGACGACCGCGTTGATCCAGTTGGAGCATGTGTGGGTATGAAAGGTTCACGTATTCACGGCATCGTTCGTGAGTTGAAAAACGAGAACATTGACGTTATCAATTACACAGCAAATCCTCAATTGTTGATCGCAAGAGCCTTGTCTCCAGCGAAAATCACTTCTATCGAAATTTCGGAAGAAGAAGGAAGAGCAAAAGTTTTCTTGAAACCAGATCAAGTTTCTTTGGCGATTGGTCGTGGAGGTCACAACATCAAATTGGCAGGAAAACTTTGTGGATACGAGCTTGATGTTTACCGTGATGGAGAAGTGGATGTTGAAGATGTGGATTTGGAAGAATTTGCAGATGAAATTGATAGCTGGATCATCGACGAATTGAAAGCTATTGGTTGCGATACAGCGAAAGCAGTATTGGAAATCTCAGTAGAAGACGTTGTAAAAAGAACAGATTTAGAACAAGAAACAGTAGAAGAAGTGATGAGAATCCTTCGTTCAGAGTTCGAATAATAATATAGGAAATAAAAAAAGCCCGATTTGAATTTCAAATCGGGCTTTTTATTTGCTGTTCATTTGTTTAATCATATAGCTTTCTTCCCGAAAATTAGGTTGAGTATTAATAAAGCGATTGCTATGAAGAATACGATTTTCGCAAAATAGGCTGCACCAACTGCAATTCCTCCAAACCCGAAAATACCAGCGACTAGGGCAATGATTAAAAATGTGATGGATAGTCTTAACATGATTTCTGTTTTTTATTGTTTGATTTCATAGGTTCAAAAACCAACCCAAATGCGAAATATTGATCCAAAAAGACGCTTTTTTTAGGTGTGAAATGAATAGAAAAAATTCTTAAAGCCTTCATATTTATTGACATGTAGAGAATGTTGTTGCCCTTGAATAAATTTTTTATCGAGTTCAATAGTAATATCTATTTCTACATCACCTTGTGATTTTTTTTTCACGGAAATGGGGATTTTTCTCCCCAGGAACTTAGGCATTTGAAATTCTGAACAATCTGTAAAATATTGAAAATCAAGTTTTTTGTGTTTGCCCATTTTTTATGGCTTGATTCTGCTGAATTGATTTTTAAAATAAAATGGGCAATCAATTAAGATTAACTTTAAAAAGTGAAAAGACGAATAAAAATAAGTATTTTAATCAGTCTTTACCAAGTGTAGAATTATGAATCAGAAACAATTCACCCTTTTTTTATTTGCTGTTCTTTTTGCTGTGTTTTCTTTTTTGGGATTCATTTTGTATACTGGAATTGAGGAAACAGGTGAGAAAAAAGAATGGGAGGTCCATTCCATTGTGGTGAAAGAAAAAATAAATGAGCTGCGGCGTTTGAATTACAATTTAGAAACGCTGAATAGAGGTTATTTATTGACCAAAGACAGTGTTTATGTAAAAGACAATCAAGTTATTACTGCTGAAATATTACATGCGATTGACACTTTAGATTTTCTAGTAAGCGACAATATCTCTCAAATACAGCGCATGAGTGCCGTGAAAACTGTTTTTCGAAATAAATTTGTTTTTGTTGATTCTCTGCGCGCTGTTATAACGTTTGATCGCAAGACGGAAATATTTGATAGCTTGTTGATGAGCAGCAATAACACCAGCTATGAAATTGAAGAAATTGCGAAGTTGATGTTGATTGAAGAGGACGCATTATTGCGTTTGCGGGA
Source organism: Crocinitomicaceae bacterium (assembly GCA_041751955.1). Lineage (GTDB taxonomy): Bacteria > Bacteroidota > Bacteroidia > Flavobacteriales_D > Crocinitomicaceae > UBA2040. The sequence goes on along the minus strand of JBGSIB010000074.1, from coordinate 14,052 downwards.
GGACGCATTTGATCAAGAATTGTATTCGAGCAAAAGCTCATTACTTGGGCTTGCAATAGGCCTATTATTAATTCTTGTTGCGGTAACAGTATTTTTGTTTCGGATATTTAACCAAATAAATGTAGCTAAAAAATTACTCGAGGAAAGAAATTTAATATTAGAAAAAACGAAGCGAGAATTAGAATTGAGCAATGAATCTTTACGAGTATTGTCTTCTCAATTTGAAAGCTCTTTGCAACGATCAAAGGTCGCTGCTTTTGAATGGCCAGATACGCATAAAGATGATTTTTGGCTATCGGATTCCATGTACCAAATGTTAGGCATTACCAAGAACGATTTTAAATCTAACATGGTAGACTTCTTTACTCAATTGATGCATCCCGAAGATGCAGAACGGGTTCAATCTAATCTCGAAAAACATTTAATAAATGGAGCCACCTACAATCCGGAGTATCGATTGAAAAAAAAGGATGGAAGCTATCGGTATTTTCGAGCTTTGGGTTCATCCATAATTGAAAATAAAGTTCAAAGTATGACAGGTGTAATTATCGATATCAATGAAGAAGTAGAACTGCGCAAAACAAGGGATGCAATGACCAGTACATTGGAGGAATACGCTTTACGGTTTGATTTGGTATTAAAAAGCTCATCATATGGAGTTTGGGATTGGTATGACATCAATCAGCCTTTTCAGTGGTGGAGCGAAACTTACTATGATTTGATAGGCTATTCGAAGGATGAAATGGATTCATCAATTGAGAGTTTTCAGAAATTATTGCATCCAGAAGACGTTTCATTTACACAGAATGTAATTCAAAATAACATTGAGTTTGGGACGAAAATAAATATCGAATATCGATTGAATACGAAAAAACATGGCTACAAATGGTTTAGAGCTGTTGGTAATAGAATAATTGACGAGAAAGAACCGGATCGTGTTCGAGTAATAGGCGTGGTTTCTGATATTTCAAAAGAAAAAATGTTCTTTGAAGAATTGAAAAGGTCAAATGCAGATTTACAGGATTTCGCCTATGTTGCATCACATGATTTGCAAGAACCTTTGCGAAAAATTCAAGCATTTGGAGATAGATTAAAAACGTATGTGGAGAAAAATTTTCCCGACTTCGAAGGACTTGAATATGTCGATAAAATGAATTACTCCGCTACAAGAATGCGTCGTTTAATTGACGATTTATTAAATTTTTCAAGAGTGAGTAGTGAAAGTAACTTTACAGAAATGGTTGATTTGAATGAAGTTTTGTGCGATGTCAAAGATTTGCTTTCAGAATCCATTAAATCTAATGATGCTCTTGTTGAAATTCATCAACTCCCAACGATACACGAGGCGAACAAAGGTAATTTAACACAGTTGTTTCAGAACCTGATCAGCAATGCCCTGAAGTTTAAAAAGGAGAATACAAAGCCAATAATTGAAATTGTGTCATCTGAAATCGATGTCAGTGAAGCCATTGAAATTTCACCGTTGCTCAATCGTTATGAAAAATATTACAGAATTGAGATAAAGGACAATGGTATTGGATTTGATGAAGGATATCTATCGAAAATATTCACCATTTTTCAGAGACTTCATGGAAGGGCGGAATACGAAGGAACAGGCATTGGTTTAGCTGTTTGTCAGAAAATTTGCGAAAACCATGAAGGAACTATTACTGCGCAATCTAGAGAAGGTGAAGGGGCTACTTTTATTGTAATTTTACCCATGATAAAAACACAAAAATGAAAACTGAAAAATCAATCCATATTTTATTAGCTGACGATGATGAGGACGACAGGTTGTTAACCAAACAAGCCTTTGAAGAGGCAAAGTTGACAAATACTTTGAGCTTTGTAAAGGATGGGGAAGAGTTGATGGATTATCTCAATTTTAGAAATGGTTACACCGAAAAAAACGCTAAAAGACCTAGTTTGATTTTGCTCGATTTGAATATGCCCAAAAAAGATGGAAGGGAGTGTTTGAAAGAAGTGAAAACGAATCCGGATTTGAAACATATTCCAATTGTTGTTTTGACCACCTCAAAAAGCGAACAAGACATTTTTAAATCCTATAATTTAGGGGGCAATAGTTTTGTAGTTAAACCATTTACTTTTAAAGAGTTGGTGGAAATAATTTCAAGTTTGAATGAATATTGGTTCAAAATTGTAGAGCTCCCGAGTTAGATTAAAAAAGAATCGATTATGAATAAAGAAATATTGAATATTCTAGTTGTTGAAGACGATGAGGATGATTTGTTCTTATTGACTTCAATTTTGAAGGATTCTGGATTTTGGAAATGTGAAATAGATTGGGCTGCCAATTTCAAAGAGGGAATTGCGAAAGTAAAAGAGAAAAATTATCATGTGTGTTTCGTCGATCATTATTTGGGAGCACAAACGGGAATTGATTTCATACAGCAAAGTAGATTTTTTCCTATTTATCTACCCATGATTTTATTGACAGGATTGGACAATATTATTTTGGACAAGGAAGCAATTGAAGCTGGAGCAGCAGATTACATTCCAAAGGCTAATTTATCTTTACCCATATTAGAGAGAAGTATTCGTCACACCTTGGAAAGAAATAAGCAAAGAGTCGATATTGAAATGCAACGTGTAAAATATCAGCGACTTTTCGAGCATAGTTTAGAAGCTATATTTCTTGCAGATGAAGATTTTATTTTGACGGAATGCAATGCCATATTCTGGAAGATATTGAAAATGGAAAGTCTTGATAATTTGAATTTAAGAACCTTATTTAAAAAACTTTCGGATTTTGATTTAGTTAAAAAGGATATTCAGGAAAACGGAAATAGTCATCAACACAAAATAACTTTTCTTGATGCCAACCAAGAAGAAATGATTGTGAATCTATCCGTATGGCATATTCGTGATAATGTGGATGAGAAAGCCTATTACCAAGGAGTTGTGCACGATATTACGGAACTTCAAAATGCTCAACGCCTTTTGATGGCAACGGAAAAATTTCATTTGACAGGAAGAATGGCACGAATTATTGGTCATGAAGTTAGAAATCCATTAACCAACATCATACTTGCTACTGAAGAATTGAAAGAATGCGATGGCACTACAAAGATGGCACGCACAGAAATGTTTGAAATGGTACAAAGAAATGTTGGTCGTATTAATGGATTGATCGACGACTTGCTAAACAGTACTAAAATGCTTGATATCAGTAGAGTGAATATAGATTGTTTGTCTCTGATTAATGAAGTGATTTTCGATTGCCAAGATAGAATCCAACTCCGAAAAATAGAGCTTGAAAAAGAAGGATTTGAAAAAACCAAGAACGTTTTCGTTGATCCTGAAAAGCTAAAAATTGCACTCGTAAATATCATTATCAATGCTACTGAAGCGATGCAGAATACAGAATCGCCAAAATTAATCGTTCGTTTTTTGCCAGGTCAGCATTATGATGTATTGCAAATAGAAGATAATGGTTGTGGGATGTCAAAAGAGACTCAAGAAAAAATTTATGAACCTTTTTATACTGCCAGAAGAGGAGGATTGGGACTTGGAATGACGAATGTAAAGAACATATTGGTCCAACATAACGCAATACTAAATGTTGAAAGTGAAGAAGGAAAAGGGTCAATATTCAGTATAAAATTACCCGTGAATTCTTCGCACTAAGAAATCTTTATTAATTCCAAAGTTGTTTGGAGATTCCCTGTGCATATTGCGATTGCGAAATGGTCCGTATATCTGAGGAATTTTAACGCCAACTTTTAGGATAGTGTAGAATCTTTACACACATTTAGCCTTTTTCTACACAGATATTTCAAGTAATAATTTTCTCATGCTACAAAAACATAGCAATAACGGTGCTTGTTTGGGCTTTGGTGCGGTGGCATGTTATTTCGAATAGACTTTGCATAACTATGGAGTTAGAATGAAAAGTCTACTGAATAAATTCAAAAAATTGCCAAGATGGTTTCGAATCGCGACAATATCAATAACGTTGGTATTGGTTGTAGTTCATATTTTCTTGCCACCAGTTCTGAAATATTATCTGAATAGAGGATTAGAAAACATGGACGGATATTATGGACATATTGAAGATGTTGATGTATCCTTGATCCGAGGGGCTTATCGGATCGAAGGGCTTCATCTGTTTAGTGATGAAATGGGTGAAGAATATCCTTTAGCTATTATTGATGATATCGATATTTCTATTCAATGGAAAGCATTATTTAAAGGAAGTTTAGTGGCCGAAATTGAATTTTTGAACCCTAAAATCAATTTCATTATTGCGAGTTCTGCAGCTCCAGAAGCCAATTGGGTAAGCAATAAAGATGTGGAAGAAGCGGCTTCTAAAAAATTGAAAGGAGTAGACAATGAAAAGAAGAAAGAAAGAGTCTTAAAAAGAAAAAGAAAACAACTCGAGCGGAAAATGAAAAAAAACAAAGTTGGAAGTTTACCTGACGTAAATCAGACAACGAACAACTTTGACCAAATACAACTTACTGTTTTTAGAGATTTTTTACTGAATCAAATTCCTCTGAGAGTCAATAGAATAGCGATTAAGAATGGTGCGATACATTATATTGATAAATCGTCTCAACCCAATGTGGATGTGAAAACGGCAAAAATAAACTTTCAGATGAACAACTTGACCAATTCTAATGCTCTTTCCGCAACGTTGATCGCTGATTTCAAAGGAACGGCTATGATCATGGGTTCTGGTAAAACTTTCATTGAAGGCAAACTCGATCCCTACGATAAGGATGTTACGGTAGATATGGACATAAAAATGAAAGGTTTTCAATTGACAGAGCTCAATGATTTGTTTACTGCTTATGCCAGTTTTGATGTGGACAAGGGTGAAATGTCACTTTTTTCGGAAATTTCAACACAACATGGTGAATTAAATGGTTACATCAAGCCTTTCATCGATGATTTGTCTATTTTAAGTTTCAAGGACGACAAAGATGAATCACCTATTAATTTCATTTGGCAATCTGCTTTATCAGGTAGTTCTTTGTTGACAAGGAATCTTTATTACAATGAACTAGCAACGAAAATTCCTCTAAAAGGCAATGTAACAGAGCCTGAGTTTAAAATTTTAAATGCGTTGGGGAATCTTTTCTTACATGCACTTTTCCACCAAATAAAACCGAAGATAGACGCCAAATATAATTTGGCAAAATAGAATCAAGTATAAACAAACATATAAACCGAAAAGATGAAAAAAGTAATGATAACTTTTGCTAGCATAACATGCATAGCATTGACTGGCTGTACAGATCGAGAAACTCCAGCTGTTGAGAAAACGAATACAATCGTCATCGAAAAGGAAGTGCCGGTTAGAGAAGTTCCTAAAAAAGAAGAAGGAACATCAATCAGTATTGATAAGAACGGAGTTGAGTTTTCAAAGAAAGAAGGCGATACAAAAGTTGATATCGATTTAAAGGATAAATAAAAATTCCATGGAATAAAGGAAATAATCATCAATTGCGTTCATAAAAACCCATCTTAACAAGTTGGGTTTTTTGTTCTAACATGTCCTATCATCTAATTTAAAAATTGACTTTTTGCTGAATGAAACATCTCATACTAAAATCTGAAATAAGTACCAACTGATGATTGGCAACACTTTAGGAATCGGGTGACTATTACCTAATTGTGTAGAAAAATGTCACACTTCTAGTTCTTTGATAGTTGTATGATTCATCTTAAACAATTGAAATGTAGCGTTTTGAATATAAAGGCATGTGTTTTGACCTTGGTCTTAGAAATTATATTATCAATTTAAAAATATAGAAAACATGAAAAGTCAAACGAAAAATATCATTGCAGCTGCCGGAGTAGGTTTGTCTGTAGGAGCCGTTTTAGGAATTTTATTTGCACCGGCAAAAGGGTCAAAAACCAGATCAAAAATTAAAGGACAAGTTAAAGATTTGTCGGACAAGGTTGCTGGAATTAAAAATTCAATTGTATCCGGCGAATTGAATCCCATGGAAATGTTGTCTTCCCTGAAAAACCATATCGAAACGGATTTAAAAGAAGGTAAAGAAGACGTTAAAGATGAACTTTTGGATCAAATTCAAAAATTAGAAAAGGCGTTGAAATAACAATCATATCTCAATAGTGAAAACTACAAAAACCAATAAGATCATGATCAATATTATCGATAGAATAGAGTCAATTGCAACGGAAACAAAAAAATATGCCGAGGCCAAATACGAAAGTGTACGTTTGGAATCAATAGAAAAGTCGGTAGAAGCATCAAGTACGATAATTACTTGGTTTGTAATCGGAGTTTTTGGTTTTATTTCGCTGATTTTAATAACCATTCTTGGGGGAATTGCCTTGTCGGAATGGACAGGCAGTTACTTGTCTGGTTTTGGCATCATTACCCTAATATATCTGTTTGTTTTGGGTATATTATTTTATTTCCGAAGCAAATTAATCACCGAGAATATCAAAGATTTCCTTTATGGATTTTTCATCAAATAAGTTAAAGTCATGTTGATACAATCAAATACAGAACGGTTTATTGCTCTTAAGAAATTGAGTGAGTTGAAAGCGGAATATCACAAACGTAAATTGATGGAGAATATACCTTTTTCTGAAAGTTTCAATGCTGATGATAGCCAATTGAAAAACTACGTGGGTATGGCGCAATTGGTTATCAATTTGATAGGTGTTTTCAATAATAAATAGCAACACGAATGATAAACCAAGGTGAAGTAAATTATCTGAAATCCATTCGGAATATTCTCATAATCATCATTGCTGTGTTAACCATCTTTTATGCAGCTGCTATTTTAATGCCCATTATTTTTAGTGGATTTTTAGCCATTATGCTGTCTCCGCTTCAAAAAAGATTTGAAACATGGGGAATTCCAAAAGTTTTAGGGGTGCTAATTTCTGTTGTTGGCGGAACTTTGGTCATTTTGATTTTGATGTTCGCACTGAGTTTTGAAAGTAAAAAAATTATCTCATCGCTACCCCAAACTAATGTCGAAAAAGTATTGGATGAATCGACCAAAGCGCTTGAAAACAGTGTGAATGAGAGTGTACCGAAAATTCACACAATTGTGGATTCATCGATGGAAAAGACCAAAACTTTCCTCATTTCAACTATTCCATATGTAATTGGTCGAGTTTCGAACACCGTGGTTTTCTTTTTCACTTGTCCTATCTACGTTTTCTTTATGTTGATGTACCGACACAATCTTCGTGGTTTTTATTATGAAAGCATTCCAAATGAACACAAAAAACAAGGAAATGAAATTTTACTTGAGGTGGAGCAAGCTTTTGGGCATTATCTGCAAGGAATGTTACTCGTCATTACGATTATTGCAACTTTAACCAGTTTTGGTCTTTGGGCCTTGGGATTGGATTATGCTATTTTCCTGGGAGTCCTTGCAGGAATTCTGAGCTTAATCCCTTTTATTGGCATTATTGTGAGCGCATTAATACCAATTGTCCTTGCCTTATTAACCAAAGACAGCCTTTGGTATGTTGGCGGAGTTATCGCGGTTTTTTCGATAGTTCAGTTTATTGAAGGAAACATAATTACACCAAAGATTGTTGGTAATAAAGTTGATGTGAATCCTTTGGCAGTAGTATTAGGAATCGTTATTTTTGGTGCTATTGGAGGAATTCCTGCTATGATTATAACCATTCCATTTTTAGGTTTGATCCGTATAATTGCGAGTCATAAACCCGAATGGAAACCAATTGAGAAATTTCTTCAAGCATAGAACTCTATAAAACATGATTACGACCAAAACAATTGAAATTTTAATAGTAGATGACGAAAAAGATTTGTGCTTTTTATTGAAAAATATGCTATCAAAATTGATTTCAGCTCAAATCGATGTTTGTTATTCTGTAAAAGGAGCGATGGATTTGTTGCAAAAGAAACAGTACGACATTACCTATTTGGATTATCAATTGGGCGACGGAACAGGTATGGAGCTCGTTGATTTTATTCAAAATGAGACAAGTGAAGTTCCATTTATCGTTACAATGAGCGCAAACGTTAGCAGTAAAGAAATAGAAAAATGGAAAAGTAAAGGGGCAAAAACTTTTTATTCCGAAACCTCTTTCTAAAGAAAAAATAAACCATAGCTTAGAGCTATACTTAGCATAAGAATTATCCATTTTTGACGAAGTAACCAAATATTGAACAAACACGAGGCATGAGCAAAGTTTTAGTAATAGATGATGATTTGGACATTTGTTCACTTCTAAAGCGCTTCTTAACCAAAAATGATTTTGAGACGGAAACTGCTCACACAGGTTTGTCTGGACTAAAGTTGATTGAAAAAACCAAATTTGATGTCGTTCTTTGCGATTTCAGATTGCCAGATAAGGATGGAATTGAAATGGTCCAAGAAATCAAAAGGATATCGCCATCTTCCCAAATTATCGTTATTACTGGATATTCTGATGTAAAAATGGCGGTTAAGGTGATAAAGAGAGGTGCCTTTGAATATGTCACAAAACCTATTCATCCAGAAGAAATACTTCTTTCTATTAATCATGCTTTGTCGGAGAAAAAAGAATCTTTCACAAGCGCACGAGTAGAACATAAAGAAGAAAAGAAAGCGCCATCACAGCAAGCTCCAGAATTTATAAAAGGAAAAAGCGAAAGATCGAAGCAACTCTATCAATTGATGGATTTGGTAGCGCCAACTAATATGACGGTAATCGTTCTCGGCGAAAGTGGAACGGGTAAAGAAGTCATGGCAAATGCTATTCACAACAACAGCAAAAGAAAAAACAAAAAGTTTGTTTCTGTTGATTGCGGTGCCATACCTAAAGAAATTGCAGGCAGTGAGCTTTTTGGTCATAAAAAAGGCTCTTTTACAGGAGCTTTGGCGGACAAAATCGGACATTTCGAAGAAGCCCACGGCGGAACTTTATTTCTGGATGAAATAGGTAATCTTAGCTATGAAAATCAAGTGAAACTATTGAGAGTACTGCAGGAACGCAAAATCAAAAGAATAGGTGATTTGGTTGAAATTCCTGTTGATGTACGCATTATCGTTGCTACCAATGAGGACTTGAAAGATATGGTGGCCAAAGGAACATTTCGAGAAGATTTATATTACAGGATAAATGAATTTAAATTGGAACTTACGGCCTTACGCGAACGTAAAACGGAAATCCCTGAATTTGCAAATCATTTATTGAATAGGGCCATTCACGATTTGAACAAGGCAGAAGATCTCAAGTTAAATGATGAGGTAATCGAAGTGTTTAAAACCTATCCGTGGCCGGGGAATCTAAGAGAAATGAAGAACGTTATCAAACGCGCTGCCCTAGTTTCAACAAGCAAAGAAATTAGTCTTGATAATATTCCTGAAGAAATAAAAAACCCGAATTATTTTCAAAGTTCGCAAGAGGCAGGAAGCCAGGAACAGGCAGGAAGCTTAAAAGAGATTGTGGAACAAGCTGAGCGAAGAGCAATAGTTGATGTGCTTGTCAAAACGGGCAATAACAAAAGCAAAACAGCCAAAATATTAGGAGTGGATCGAAAAACACTTTACAACAAAATGAATAGTTACGATATTACGTTGGAATAATTAAAAAATTAAAAATAAAATTGAAAGCTAGAGGATGAATTTTTCATCCTCTTTTTTTGATTCGCGAATATTATGTGGTCAATTCCTCCTCAAAAATGTGTAATTCATCCACATTCATTCGCTTTCTGCGAGGCTTGTATTATTGTAATATGCTGAAAATGATAGCTTTAGTTTTGTTGGCAGGGTTTCTGAAATCATTGATATCATAATCATAAAAATTAGAAATCATGAAAATCACAAAATTAACAGTCGCGTTCTTTATGGGATGTTTAACCTTAGGAACTTTAGCAACAAGTTGTAAAAAATACGAAGATGGACCTGCAGTTAGTCTTACATCTCGAACTGACAGAGTAGCCAACACTTGGATTTTTGCTTATGCAGAAGAAGATGGTCAAAATGTTTCATCTCAATTTGATCAGTACGAACTTTTTATGAATAGTTCTGGTGAAGCAACGCTTGATGCAAGTTACACCGTTTTCGGAGTAACATACCAAGATCAAACAAGTGGAGCTTGGTCATTTACCGAGGAAGAATCGAATCTTAGATTAGATTTTGCAGATGACACTCAAGACGGAGAATACAGAATTTTGAGATTAACCAAAGATGAACTGTGGTTGAAAGATATCTCGCAAAATTTGGAAATCCATTTGCTTGAAAAATAATTCGAAAAACCAATTAAAAATCTAAAAATAGAATCATGAAAAATATAAAATTAAAAATAGCACTCATTGCTTTAATCGGAATCACTGCTACAGCGTGTAACAAGTATGAAGATGGTCCAAAAATCAGTTTGGCATCTAAAAAATCAAGAGTGGAGAACACCTGGAAAATAGGTCAAGCACTTCGAAATGGTGAAGACGTTACTTCAGATTATGATGAGTACACCTTAAGTTTGACTAAAGATGGTGATGCGAAATTAGCCGCACTATACACATTAGGAAATTTTTCTTACGAAACGGAAACTGATGGAACATGGGAATTTAAAGAACAAAAAGAAAATCTGTTTTTGAACTTCCAAGACGATGACTTCGACAATACCTATCAGATTCTAAAATTAGAAAAAGATGACATGTGGTTGAGAGAAATCGGAGGCGAGGATGAACTTCACCTTGTAAGCAAGTAGAAAAATCATCTTATAAAAACCCCTCAGTCAAATTTGATTAAGGGGTTTTTTCTGCAGGAAATTTATTCACTTTTTCTAAGGTGAAAAGTTCAAAACCTGAAAATATGTTCGAACCATTGCTAGTTGCTTGAACTAGATTATGCTTCGGTAGGCTAAATGCTTGTTATAAAGAGAAAAAATGTCTAGTTTTGTACTGATTTTTAACGGTTTTGGAAAGGGGACTTTGTCCCCTCTTTTATTACTTACTGATTCAGAATCACTATAAAGAGTTGATTTACAGTCTTTAGTGAAATAGAATTTATAATTTTTTTGAATACATTTGTCATCTTTGTCCTTGAGATGATATTTTAGAACTTAAAGGACACAGAGTTATTTATGGCGATAAGACCAACAAGATTAGGAAAAGCAGCAGGTGAGCTAAATGTGGGAATCCACACTTTGGTTGAATTTTTGGGTTCTAAAGGAATTCAAATTGATTCAAACCCGAACACAAAATTGGATAGTGACCACTTCCAAATGTTGTGCGAGGAATACGCTGCAGATTCCGCTTTGAAAGAAAAAACAAAGCAAGTCATCCCTACACGTGAAAAACGTGAAACAATTTCCCTACGCGACCAAAGAGCCGAGGCAGAACCTGAACCTGAAGTAGAAAAACCTCAGGTTATTAAAGTGGTAGAACCTGAGCCAGTTGTGGAACCTGAGCCAGTTGTTGTTCCAGAACCTGAGCCGGAGCCAGAACCTGAGCCAGAAGCAATAGTTGAACCTGAGCCAGAGAAAGAAGCAGAAAAACCAGTTGAACCAGAAGTGAACGAAACTGGTTCGGAAGTAAAAGTCATCGGGAAAATCGATTTAGACGCTATTAACGCCAAAACTCGTCCTGGAAAACGTACCGAACAAGATAGAAAAGACGAAAAAGCTGCTTCTGCGGCTGCGTCCAAACAAATAATCGAGGCCAACAAACCAAAAGTTGAAGTTAAAAAACAGGAGGCACCGAAACCAGAAGAACCGAAAGTGGTTGAAACCATACGGGCTACTTCAAAAATATTAACGGGTCCTACCGTTCTCGGTAAAATTGAATTACCGGTTGAAAGACCAAAAGGTCCTAGCGCGAAAGAAACTGCGGATCGTAAGAAAAGAAAACGAATCAAGAAAATTGAGCCGTCAAAATCAACACCGGGAGGTAACACGGGTAACACCAATGCTCCAAATACTGGTGGTGGCAATCGATTTGATAGAAACGATAGAAAACCAAAAGCAGAGATTACTGAAAAAGATATCCAAAAAGAAATTAAGGATACCTTGGCACGTCTCTCCAATAAAGGAGGAAAATCCAAAGCATCTAAAAATCGTCGTACGAAGCGTGAAGTAAATGCGCAGAAACGAGAAATAGAGGCAATGGAAATAGAAGCTCAAGAAAGATTCTTGAAGCTGACAGAATTTGTTACTGTTTCGGAATTGGCTTCCATGATGTCGGTTCAACCGACTCAAGTCATTTCGGCATGTATGTCTCTGGGGATTTTTGCTTCTATCAACCAACGTCTCGATGCAGAAACGATACAAATCGTTGCCGAAGAATTCGGTTATCAAACTGAATTCGTTTCTGCTGAAGTACAAGATGCTATTCCTGTAGTCGAAGATAAAGAAGAAGATTTAGTGACTCGACCAGCTATTATTACGGTAATGGGGCATGTCGATCACGGTAAAACTTCCTTATTGGATAGAATTAGAAATGAGAACGTTACGGAAGGTGAAGCTGGAGGAATTACACAACATATTGGTGCTTACTCTGTTGAATTGAAAGACGGAAGAAGATTAACTTTCTTGGATACTCCAGGTCACGAAGCCTTTACTGCCATGCGTGCTCGTGGTGCTCAAGTTACGGATGTCGCTGTGATTATCGTTGCGGCTGATGATGATGTGATGCCACAAACGAAGGAAGCAATTTCTCACGCCCAAGCCGCCAACGTACCGATGGTTTTTGCTATCAATAAGGTGGACAAACCAGGTGCAAATGCAGATAAAATCCGTGAACAATTGTCGGCCATGAATATCTTGGTAGAAGATTGGGGTGGAAAATATCAGAGTCAAGATATCTCCGCAAAACAAGGATTGAACATTGAAGAATTATTAGAAAAGATTCTCTTAGAAGCCGATTTATTGGATTTGAAAGCGAATCCGAATAAGAATGCGGTTGGAACTGTAATTGAATCATCACTCGATAAAGGAAAAGGATATGTAACCAACATGTTGGTAGAGTCTGGAACTTTAAAAGTTGGTGATATCGTGCTAGTTGGTCGTAATCATGGTCGTGTTAGAGCGATGCATGACGAGCATGGAAAAGTGTTGAAAGAAGCAGGACCTTCTTGTCCAGTTTCTATCATTGGTATCAACGGAGCTCCAAGTGCGGGTGATAAATTCTACGTCATGGAAGACGAGCGTGAAGCACGTTCCATTGCAACGAAAAGAGAACAATTGTATCGTGAACAAGGTTTGCGTACAACGAAACATATTACATTGGATGAAATCGGTCGTCGTTTGGCGATTGGAGATTTCAAGGAATTGAACTTAATTGTGAAAGGTGACGTGGATGGATCGATTGAAGCCTTGTCAGATGCTTTATTGAATCTTTCTACCGAAGAAATTGCCATTCGTGTCGTTCATAAGGGAGTTGGAGCTATATCTGAAGCCGATGTCAATTTGGCGTCCGCATCTGATGCCATCATCATTGGTTTCCAAGTTCGACCAACATTAGGCGCTAGAAAATTAGCCGATCAAGAAGAAATTGATGTTCGTTTGTATTCTGTTATCTACAAAGCTATTGATGAAATCAAAGCAGCGATGGAAGGAATGCTTTCACCAGATATCGAAGAGAAAATTGTTGGTTCTGCAGAAATTCGCGAGACATTCGATATCACGAAAGTTGGAACAATTGCTGGATGTTACGTCTTGGATGGAACCATCAAACGCAACAACAAAATTCGTGTTATTCGTGATGGAATTGTTGTTCATACAGGTTTACTTGGTTCATTGAAACGTTTCAAAGACGATGTGAAAGAAGTGAAAAACAACTATGAATGTGGTTTGAACATTGAAAAATTCAATGATATCAAAGTAGGCGATATCGTTGAAGCATTCGAAGAAGTTGAGGTAGCAAGAAAGTTGTAGATTAGCATTTATAAATATTGAAAGGCCGTTTTCTAATTAGGGAACGGCTTTTTTTTAATACTTTTTCGCACTTATCCCTAAGATTATTTTTAATTTAAAGCAAACACACTAAAACATTAACGATGGGAGTAAATTTAATAGAACTTCATAAGAATTACAATACTCAAGTGAAATGCTTGATTTTATTGAAGAAATTGAGGTGGGGAA
>JBGSIB010000073.1:0-142768 GCA_041751955.1 Crocinitomicaceae bacterium | reverse complement strand
CTATCCACCACACACATATTCGTGTCGCGAGAATAAACGGTGTATGTTCCAGCTGTTAGTCCTGTGAATACATTGTTTGAGTTGAAGGTGATACCATCTAAACTGTATTGATATGGAGCAGTACCACCAGAAGCCGTTGCTGTAATTGTTCCATCAGCTGATCCGAAGCATAAGGCATCAGCAATAACAATAGTACCAATTTGAACTGGAGTTGGTTGATTAAGCGTAACCCCCAAAGTATCAACAATACAACCATTCGCATCTTGAATAGCGAGATTGTAAGTCCCAGCCGTTAAAGTTGAATTTGTATTGCTAGCGCCGAATGTAGCACCACCATCAAAAGAGTATTGATATGGTGCGGTTCCACCAGAAGCCGTTATTGTAATCACACCTGTATTGTCTCCATTACATAAATTGGAAACGATTGCAATATTATCAAAGTTGATAGGAGTAGGTTGCACGATTGAGAAAACACTATCTCTCGTACATCCATTTACATCCGTTAATTGAAGTGTATACGTTCCAATCGGCAAACCAGTAAATACATTAGAAGCTTGCGTTACGGCAATAGGACTCGTAATAGCGTATGTTACAGCATTTACCGCAGTAATTGTAGCTACACCATCTGTTCCTCCAAAACAACTAACAGAATCTGTTACAATTGAAGTAATAAGAATTTGTGGCGGTTCGTTAACCAAGATACCGGTTGTATCAGCTATACATCCATTTGCATCGGTTAATGTAGTCGTGTACGTTCCTGCACAAAGATTGTTTGCCGTATTGTTATTACCTGTTGAAGCATTAGCCGACCAAGAATAGGTAATTGGAGCCGTTCCACCTGTGTATCCAACAAAAATACTTCCATCACATACACTGAAACAACTAGCGTCCGTTACAGAAACCAAGTCTACAAGAAGTTGGATGGGTTGTCCAACCACAACATTCATACTATCCACCACACACATATTCGTGTCGCGAGAATAAACGGTGTATGTTCCAGCTGTTAGTCCTGTGAATACATTGTTTGAGTTGAAGGTGATACCATCTAAACTGTATTGATATGGAGCAGTACCACCTGAAGCCGTTGCTGTAATTGTTCCGTCAGAAGAACCAAAACATAAAGTGTTTGTAGGTACAGCGCCTGAAATGCTCAATACTGGAGGATTCGTTAAAGTAACAAAGTCACTGGCCACACAGTTATTGATATCACTAACGGTATACGAATATGTATTAGCACCCAACCCAGTAAATGTGTTATTCAATTGAATGGCTCCTGCGCCTAATTGATAAGAATAAGGGCCGTTACCTAAACTCGCAAAGATTACAAATTGACCATCTGAAGAACCGAAACAAAGCGGGTCTTGAACTTGAACCGAGTCGATAATTGGGTTTTCAAAGATTTCAAGTATGTTAGTAAACGTTGTGTCAAAAACACATCCCGTAAAGGCTTCATACATGAAGGTTACGGAATAAATTCCTGGCAAATTATACAAGCTTGTTTGCGGTCCACATCCTATGGCAGTTGAACCGTTTCCGAAATCCCATGTACAATTTGAAATAGGGGAGCTTGTGCCTACTATGGTGAAAGATTCATTCTGCGGCGCACAACCGTCTAGCGGTCCAGTTAAATTAAATGTTGGAGCAACATAATTAAAGATATTCACCTGCGTTGAATCCATATCACCACACATGTCCGTAACAACAACGGTATAATTGTTTGGATTATTTGTACCATTCAAATATTGAGGATTCGTATTGTTTCCCAAAGGTAAATTTGTCCAGTGGAAGCTATAAGGTGCCAATCCGTTTTGAGCAGTTGCAAGAGTTGATATACTGTCTCCGATACAAAGCGTTTGGTCAACCAAAGGATTAATACTCACCAAAGGAATAACAGTAATGTTTATCGTTTGCGATGCAACTATACATCCATTTGCATCAGATACAGTAACGGCAATCGCAGTGTCTTGAAGAGCTGTATAGGTAAAGTTAGGTCCTATAGCTCCAGTATCCCAAGTGATATTGTAAGGAGCTGTTCCACCTGTAACATTTGCAGTGTGAGTAACAGGTACTGCAAAACAAACTGTGGTATCACCTGAATTGGTCATTGCCAAAACATTGGGTTGATAAACATTTACAATCGTATCAAAAAAGCATGTATTGATATCATACATTGTTATCGTATATGCACCTGGGATTAGACCCGTAAAGACTCCCGTTAAATTCGTTACAGTTGGCATCGGCCCACTCAATTGATAAGATGTCGCATTCGTTGCTGAAACAGTAATTTGACCATCATTCGCATTAAAGCAAGACAATGAATCTACAACCAAAGACGTAACCACGATTTGTGGTGGCTCGACAATTGAAATGTTATTTGAATCCGCATTACAACCGTTGGCATCAATTAGCAAAATATCATATGAACCGTCACACAAATTGTTTGCAACTGAAGAATTGCCCGTAGCCGCATTTGGTGACCAAGTATATGTTATTGGCAGTGTGCCACCCGTGTATCCAACGAAAATACTACCATCACAAACGTTGTAACAAGAAGCATCAGTTATAGAAACAAGATCAATTAAAAGCTGATTGGGTTGGGTAATGTTCACATTAATGCTGTCCACTAAACACCCATTGGCATCCTGAACATAAACATGATGTAATCCTGCTGACATAGAAAGATTTGCATTACTACTTCCATAAGTCACTCCACCATCAAAACTATAGGTATATGCTGGAGTTCCTCCTGTTGCCGTAATTGTGATGCTACCATTACTGCCATTGAAACATGAAACATTCGTTGTTGCAATATTGGTTATTGTCAGGGCAGGCGGATCAATTAATGTTACTAAACTATCCACAGTACAACCATTTTGGTCAACTATTGTTGCTGTATAGCCACCAGAAGAAAGACCATTAAAAAAGTTGCTTGTTTGAGTCGAACCGCCATTCAAAGAATAGTCATATGGAAGTAGACCTAGATTTCCATTCAAAGTGATTGTTCCGTCCGTTGACCCAAAACAAAGTGGATCAGTGACAGCAATAGCAGTAAACACAGGTAATTCAAAAATTTCAAGAACATTTGTGAAAGTTGTGTCAAAAGGGCAACCTGTATAGGCCTGAAAATCGAAAAGAACAGTATAGGTTCCTGGAGTCGTATATGTACTAGTTACTGTTCCGCATCCCGTTGTTGTAGTTGAGTTTCCGAAATCCCAAGTACAGTTACTCAAAGGCGTACTCGACGTTACTGTGAAGCTTTCTGTTTGCGGGCTACATCCATCAACAGGACCTGTCAACGTTAAAATTGGTTGCTGATTGGCATAAACTAATATTTCAGTAGAATCAAGATCATCACATAAATCTTTTACAACTACCCAATAAGACGACGGATTGCCGTTTGCTGTTAAATATGCTTGATTTGTATCAATTGTCGGTGAAAGGTGATTCCATGTAAAAATATATCCTGTTGTAGGATCTGGTTGCCCGTCTTGTGCAGAAGCTACGACAAGTGAACTATCGCCAGCACACAAATAAATTGGAGCAATAGGGTCAATTGCCAAAGGTGGTGTTACGATGTGATTCACTACTTGAGTTGGCGCAGAACATCCGTTCGCATCGACAATAGTAATACTATACGTTTGAGGACCAGTCCCAGTTACGGAAATACTACTAGTAATGTCTAGAGTACTCCAGCTATATGCGTAAGGTATTGTTCCTCCCGTTACATATGCCGAGTGAGTTACTACTTGATTTGGGCAAGAGGTAATATTTCCTGAGGTAGTGAGAAGTAACGGTGCTGGTTCGTAAATAACTGTGCTTGAAGTTGCTATGCATCCCCCTGCGTCTGCAACTGTTATAGTATAGGAACCAAAAGGTAAACCTGTAAATATTCCAGTTGCATTGGTCACTGTTCCTGTTGGGCCATTAATAGTGTACGATACAGAATTCGCCGCGTTAACGGTAATTGTTCCATCACTTAAACCAAAACAAGTTACTGAATCGGCAATTACACCATTAATTTGGACGAGAGCAGGTTGAGTAATTAATATTTGGCCTGAATTAATCGTACAACCATTATTATCAGTAATAATAGCACTATAGTTTCCTGCACATAAATTAGAGGTAATTCCTGAATTAGCAGGTGCCGCATTAAATACCCAGTTGTAACTGTAGTTAGGCGTTCCACCAGTAACTCCTAGATTTATTGATCCATCGCACACGGAGAAACAGCTTGCGTTCACAACAACAGGTGCAACCGTTAATGGAGCTGGTTGAGAAATAGTAATGTTGACGGTTTGTAAACATCCGTTTGCATCTTGAACTTGCACATTGTAAGTTCCAGCAGGGATAGAGTTGATGTTATTTACGTTGGTAAAACTTGCACCACCATTAAAACTGTATTGATAAGGGGGATTTCCTCCACTCGGGTTTATAGTTATACTTCCTGTAGAGGCTCCGTTACACGCTATATTTACAACCAAAGGTGCATTTATTGATAATGCTGTTGGTTGTGTTATAGTGAAATTAGAATTTGCCGTGCAGCCATTGGCATCTGTTACAACAATTAAATAAGCGCCAGGATTCAATCCTGAAAAAGTAGGTGAGGCTTGACCCGGTGCACCGTTTAAACTATATGAATAAGGTGTCTGTCCTCCAACAACGTTTATAGTAGCGGATCCGTTATTAGCCCCATTACAAGTTATTTGCGTCAAACTTATTGAACTGATATTTGGATTTCCAGCCTGGGTAACTATTTGCGTTGTTTGTGCAATACATAAGTTGGCATCTTGAACATTAATTAAATAAGTACCTGCTCCAAGGGAACCAAAAGTATTTCCTGGTTGATATGGTCCCCCGTTAAGGTTAAAGTTAAAGGCACCTGTTCCACCTCCACCAGTTACTATTATAGTTCCAGTTGGAGCGTTACATGTTGCACCAATTGCGGATGTTGATATTGTAACTGGTGGCGGGTTTACTAATGTTGTGCTACCAGTTGCAATACATCCTTTAGAATCTTGAATTTGATAAGGATAAGTTCCTGAGCAAATATTTGTAAAATTTGGATTTGAGAAAGTATTGGTACCACCATTTAATGAATATATGTACCCAGGAGTACCACCTGAACCTGATAGTGTTATTTGACCATTACAAATATTATTACAAAGAGGATTGGTGGTTATATTATTTACTGTCAGTAGTGAAGGTTCTGTTAGTATTAAATTAGGAAGGAATTTTGGACAACCGTTTGCATCCGTTACAGTTAGGGTATATGTTCCCGCTGAAAGTCCACCAAAGAAACCAAAAGAATTGTCCGGCACACCATTGCCTACACTATAGGTATATGGACCAACACCACCAGTAGCGACAAGGTTGATATAGCCTGAAGCATCACCGTTACAATTTAAATTTTGGTGGGTCTCAAACAAGAATAGCTCAGGCGGACTTCCAACTGTTAACGTATCTAAACTTGTACATCCATTCGCATCGGTAACTGATGTTATATAAGTGCCATTTCCAAGATTTGTAAACAAATGATCTAAACCTCCATTCGAGTTACCATTCACACCTGGACCTCCATTAATTGAGAACACATATGGAGGAGGAATACCGCCAGAAGTTTGTGCTTCTAAGGTGCCGGTTGATTGTCCAAAACATAGATTTGGAGTGATAATGAAATTAACCAAAAACGGTGCACTTATGTTATTAATTAATGCAATGTTAGAATCAATACAACCTGCGCCATCCTGCACTACTGCATAATAGAATCCAGCCGATAAGTTAGAGTATATTAGGGTAGGGGTAAAGGCACTTCCGTTGAAGCTGACATTGTATCCTGATCCAGAACCACCTGTAATCGTGTTAATAGTAAATATGCCGTTCGGTAAACCACATAACCCAGGCGTCGATGTAGCAGTAATATTTATTGGACTCGGTTGAGTTATAACAATAGTTTGATTTGCTTGACATCCGTTGGCATCTTGAACAACATAGAAATAAGTGCCTGCACATAATCCCGTCAATGGAGGGTTGTTAAATACAAGGCCGCCATTCAATGAATAAGTGTAAGGTGCTACACCTCCTGTAATTGTTGGAGTTATTGTTCCGTCACAAATCCCGTTACAACTTGCATTTGTGCTAGGCGTGGATGCAGAAAGCAAAGGTGGTGAAGTTATCGTTACAGAAACTGTGTCCCCACATCCATTCGGATCGATAACAGTAATAACATACGTTCCTGCTATTAAATTGGTAAATACATTGTTATTTCCAGGAGCACCTCCATTAATGGTGAAATCATAAGCAGTATTTGGGAAATTACCATTCACTGAAACTGAGATATATCCTGATCCACTTCCAAAGCAAGTTTCGTTGGCAACACTATCAATGTTGATTGTTGGACTATTCAGTCCGTTGATGATAATCTGATATGTATTAACTGTGCAACCGTTTGCGTCTGTAATTAATATACTATATGATCCGGGTGCAAGTTGATTAAATAAACCAGTTGTGTTAGTTGGTCCAAATCCTATGTCATAGATGTATGGTCCAGTTCCTCCTGTTGCCGTAATGTTGATCAAACCATTATTGACACTACAAAACGCATTTGTTACATTCAAAACATTGAACCCCAATATTGGAGGCTCAATAAGTGTGATTACTGTATCGATAATACAACCTGCATTGTCCGTTGCTGTAATGGAATAAGTGCCTTGACTTAATGCTGGGAAATTACCAGTAGTATTCGTATTTGTGCCCAATACATATGTGTATGTTGGCGTGCCCCCACCTGCAGTAACGGTTATATTACCATTGGTGCTTCCAAAACAACTTACATTAGTATTTGAACCAGAAATAGTTAAGGGCACAGGTTGTGTAAGAGTAACTGTTGCCGAGTCGGTACATCCACTTTGATCTGCAATTAAAACGGTATAAGTTCCTGCACATAAACCTGCCATGGTCTGATTTGTTTGACCTGCAAGGGGTGAGCCAGTGCCATTACCTTGGTACCACTGATAAGTATAAGGGCTCAATCCATTAGTAGGGAGTGCTTGTGTGCTTCCGTTACAGGTGGCGTCTAGAACGTTACAAGTTAGGTTGGTAGGTGTAACCGTTACATCACAGCAATAAGGACCTCCAATTATAGAAAAGGTATCTATTACAGAACAAGTCGAACCGTCCGAAGTCGATAAGGTGTAATTGCCAACAGCTAAATTATTTAAAGTCACAGTTGGATTTCCAGTCAGGGTTGTACTGAATCCGTTAGGCCCTGTAACGTTGAATGTGTAAGGAGGTGTAGTGGTACCATTCCCAGTAAATGTTGCAGTACCAGAGAATACTCCTGTACAATAATCAACTGGTGTAGTACTGATAGCAGTCGCAAGAGGCCCATCAACGGTAACAGTAACAGTTGCACTTGCCGTATCATCTATTCCATTCGTGTAGATTACATTAAATGTAGTGGTTTGGGTAATGTTTACTGTGTTTGTTGCTGGGTTGGGTGCTCCGGGAACGTGCGCCCAATCATAATAGTAAGGATTACAGTTATTTGCCGTAATAACAACTTCGTCTAATCCCCAGTGATCATAGACAGCTCCAGATGTTGCCAACTGACTCCATTGAATAATTGTATTGGAAGTTTGCGCTGCTGCCGGAATTGGGAAACAGTAATTATTCCAAGATGTGAAGGCCGTAGTTGTTCCATTTGGATTACCTGGATTCGTAGTATTCGGATTGGCTCCAATAATAGTTCCATTCGGATGGAAATAAGCTATATTTTGAAATGAAACCCCACAATCGGTAGAAAAACTTAAGGTAACACCTTCATTTGGTAAATCAGGACCTTCGCAGGAGCCTCCGCCACCGCCACCGGGACCTTGGATAGCCATTTTGAAATCGAAACAAATTTGCCCACCACAACTCAAGTCTAAACCATTGGAAGTCAAAATTCTAGGATGTGGAGATGCGTTACCAAACCAAAGATGCGTTGTTCCACTGGGACTAGGTCCACATGGATTCGTAAACATCCCTGAACCTGTAAAATTCCATCCTGGACCTGGATTACCGGCATTGAAATTGCTGGTCAATACAGGAGTAGCCGATGTTCCAACGGCTGTTAAATTCACGGCACCTCCTCCACATGGCAGGTTTATTACATTTGCTGAAGCAGTAACGGTTGCAGGAGTAGGGGAAACAGGACAAGGCGGACATCCATCACATCCACCGCAATCTACTCCTTGCTCTGTACCGTTCATAATGCCATCTGTACAAGTTGAGCCTGTGTAACAACTAATAGTCGCTTGAAAACCAGAAGCCACAATACTACCGTCTGTTACAAAAACAAAGGTTACACAATTCGATTGAATAGCATAACTCAAGGGTAAAGTTGGTGTTCCAGTCAATGTTGCAACGGGCACACCTGAAGCGGTAGGACCAGCATAGACATATAAAAAATCATAGCCAGACTCTAAATTGAACTGAGTAAAATTAACATTGATGTATTGTGCGGCTGAACCTGAACAAACAGTCAAAGTACTGTTTTGATTGTTGCCGTAGTTTCCATTACCACCGTTATCCCTGATGTTTCGATTACAACTTGTAATTGAATTGGTTCCAGAACCGTTGGGCATGTTTGTATTAGGCTGAGCCCATGCTGAAATAGTAATTAGCATTAATAGGCAGGCGTAAAATACTTTCATATTTTATGGTTTAGTTTGTTGTTGTGTTGCAATTTTTTAATAATCTAGGACCCAAATTCTCTGATTCTTAGACCGGTAATCTTTTAATGTTTGTTCAAGTTCTATTAGCGATTTCGACTCGGAATACGAAAGAACCACGTAAAAGTACTGGTTTTTACTGTTAAAAATGATTTTTGACATCTCGGATGCACTTTTCCAACGGAAATTTTGTGCTCTTTCTAATGTTGAAAACACTCCAGTAATGAGATAATAACCTCTCGGACTATCCTCTCCAGATAATTCGACGAAGTATTTCTCCGATGGTTGCTCGTTTCTGATGATTTTTATTTTGTTTTCACTGTTTTTATTTAATTTTTCTAAAAACTCATCTTCCTCTATCTGTTTTAGACGTTGATCTATTTTCGATTTTGTGATGGCATCGTCTCCCAGTTTAGCGTCTTTTCCATTTTTACTTGAATTAAAAGTACTTTTGTTATTTGAAGAATTTGACCCTTCAAAAAGACTATCAGCCATATTTACTTCGACGATGACATTTTTATAATCTGAACGTTCTGATCGCGTAAAATCAATATTTTCCGTCAAGCTATCTTTTTGTTTTTGAGCTTTAAGCTTGTTTTTCAAATATTCCTCTGCCATGGCAACGTCTTGAATATCAGATATGGAGTCCATTCTTGTTTTGTAATCGTTTTGAGTCTGATTCCATTCAATACCAGGTTTTAGAGTTTGTCCACGGTTGAAGGTATAGCCCAATACCACTTCATGATTGTTTGCGTTAAAACTATAACGGTTAACTATAGGGCGATCATATGAATATCCAATTGTCCATGTATCATTGACTTTTACTCCTGCTCCAACCGACATTGAATAAGAAGATCTGTAGTTAGCATTAACCCAAAGCTGATTTCTAAAGAATGTGGTCATTCCGACTTCAAACTGTGGAATTGTTCCAGGTAAATAACGAACTGAGACAATAGGTGTCATTTTCACAACATCTTTTTTAATTTCAAAATCTCTTGAATATCTTGAGAAAAGATGAGGATGTAAAACAATAGATCGGTTAGTAGTATTTCCGGCTGTGTTTAAAAACTTATTGCTCAAAAGTTGTGGAATTGCCAATTCGAAAATCCCGACTTTTGTTTGAAAACTAAGACCTAAATTCCCATTCGGAATAATATGTCCAATTGGAATTGCATTTATAACAGGATCTTCATCATCATATGGATTAATCAATGATTTATTGAATTTATGTTCCATAAACCCCATTCTTGTTCCAAAAATCAATGAAGTATTCTTATTAAACATTACACGATAGGCATAAGCGAGACCAAAAGAAAGTTGATTTATGGGGCCATAACTTCTGCTAGAAACGTCTAATCCTAATCCTATATTTGTGTTTTCGAGTGGTGTTGCGAAATTGGCATAATTATTTACGAAACCTCCTTGAAAGCGTTGATATTGATTGCCTCTAAGAGCATATATAGCTGTTTCATTTCTTGTGTTCAGTATTTCAGCAGGATTATAGGCTGAACGTATCAAAAAGGAATGCTGATAAACAGGCAATTGTTGGGCGAGCATTGAAAATGTCGTCAACAGAAAGACTGCGGCAAGGAGTGTAGTTTTAAATTTCATTCGTCTCGCATTATTGTTATAAAACCTCTGTGTTTTGTCAATCTTGAAACCTCAATTGCAAATAAATATACACCGTCTGGTAAAGGTTGACCCAAGTAGGTTCCGTCCCAATCATTTTGGTAGTCTTCTTGAGAGTATATTAAAATGCCATTGCCATTGAAAACTAATACCTTATTGTTCGGATATTTTTCAAGACCATCAATTTTAAAGACCTCATTCATGTCGTCTCCATTTGGTGTGATGATATTGTATATTGTAATGCCATCCTCATTTTCTGGTATGTTGACTGTATCGACAGTTATTGTTACATAATCTGTATTGGTGCATCCATTAATATCAATTACGGTATATGCATAAGTGGTGTTTGCCTCAGGCGTGCAAAGTGGTGAACTCAAATTTGGATTAGAGAGGTAGGTTGATGGCGTCCAAATGCCAAATAATCCTCCAGAACCTGTTAGTTGTCCATTGGATCCCAATGGGATTATTTGATCTTCTCCCGCATAAACTGAAGGAATTGCAGCAAGTGTACCAACTGCAATGTTTGATGCCACGTCGGGACAAGCACCATGTGAGGTGATGACCTGGTAAATCGTTGTTTGGAGTAAATTTGAAATGTATAAGATAGGAGAAGATTGACCGTTTGAACTCCAAGATGAACCTCCATTTGAAGAGGTTTGCCAAGTCGAAATAGTTCCGCTATAATTTAAGATCGAAACTGAATCTA
The DNA here is from genome assembly GCA_041751955.1 of Crocinitomicaceae bacterium. Classification (GTDB taxonomy): domain Bacteria; phylum Bacteroidota; class Bacteroidia; order Flavobacteriales_D; family Crocinitomicaceae; genus UBA2040. The sequence goes on along the minus strand of JBGSIB010000073.1, from coordinate 131,722 downwards.
TATTACCAGAACCTATACAATAAGCAAAGTCTTCACCTATCAAGGCTGGTGTTCCTGCTTGGTCAATAGTCACTGAAATAATCGCTGAATAATCCAAGCCACAGGCACCAGATGAGAGTAAGGCTCTAAAGAGTGTAGATGTTGTCAGATTAGAAATATCATGAACAGGGTTGTTGTCTCCTAGCGAAGTCCAAAGAGCCCCGCCATTGGTAGATTGTTGCCAATCTTGCAAGGTCACAGCGCCTGTAACTGATACACTTCCTGTAACGTTTGAAGAACACAAAAGGTGGTCAGAAGAGACTGTCCCTAAATTTAAAACAGGGTCGACAACTAAAATAAAAACTCCCGTTTGAATGCCAGAACAAGCATTGCTTTCAAGCACGACTTGGAAGAAAGTTGTTTGTGCAACATTGGTGAATGAATAGGTACTAGTTGTAACACCAGTTGCTGTGAAATTAACATTGTCTGTGGAAGAATACCATTCCATGGCCGTTGAATTTGCGCTTCCAGTTAAAGTCAATACTCCGGAATTTCCACTAGCACAAACACTACTTGGTCCTGCAATAGTTCCTGGGATGATAGATGTTTCGATTGTAACCAAAACAGTATCCGAATAAGCAGTTCCACATACACCCGAACTAATTACTGCTCTAAACCAAGCGGATGATGTCAAATAGGAAATATCTATAGTGCTGGCTGTTAATCCTGTGTTGGACCATGATGCTCCATTATTGATGGATTGTTCCCAATTTACTAGATTAATTGCACCAGTAATTCCTACATTTCCAGTTATATTGTCTGCACACAATAGAAGATCATTTGACGTACTACCTAAATTCAACACTGGGTCAACGGCCAATGTAAATACACCTGTTTGAACACCAGAACAGGCATTACTCTGTAATACAACCTGGAAGAACGTTGTTTGTGTGAGATTTGTAAAAGAATATGTGTTAGTTGTTACACCAGTAGGAGTAAAAGTTATGTTATCAGTCGAAGAGTACCATTCTAAAGCAGTTTGATTCGCATTACCAGTTAAGGTTAATACGCCTGAATTACCACTTGCACAAACTGTGCTCGGTCCTGAAATAGTACCTGGTATTATCAATGTTTCAATTGTAACTAGAACTGTATCGGAATAAGCAGTTCCACAAACCCCAGAACTGACAACGGCCCGAAACCAGGCTGAAGATGTCAAATATGAAATATCGATTGTGTTAGTCGTTAGTACAGTGTTGGACCAGGTCACACCATTGTCATTGGATTGTTCCCAGTTGATGAGGTTTACAGCATTTGTAATATTCACATTTCCTGTTATGCTATTCGCACACAATAATAAATCTGCCGAAGTAGTACCCAAATTCAAAGCTGGATCAACCGAAACCGTTACTACCGGCGTTTCAACATCTGAACAAACATTACCCTGAAGAACAACTTTGAAATAAGTCGTTTGTGTTAATGATGAAAAATTCAAAGTCGATGTTGAGTTTCCTGTTGGCAAAAAGAATACATTATCTGTTGAGATATACCACTGAAAACCTAAATCATTTGCATTTCCACTTAATGTTAGGGTTCCTGAATTTGAGCTTTCACAAACCGTTATGTTTGACGGCGATATAGTTCCAGGAATAATCACGGGTTCAATGTTTACTTGTATGGTATCTGAATATCCAGAACCGCAAGCTCCTGAAGATATAACTGCTCTGAACCAAGCGGAATCTGTCAAAGATGAAATATCATGTGAAGGATTGTTATCACTAGTAGTGAACCAGGTCGCTCCATAGTCGTCTGATTGTTCCCAATCTTGAAGTGTAACCGCTCCTGCAACTGAAACAGAACCTGTGACATTATTTGCACACAAATTAAGACCAGATGATACTGTGCCCAAATTCAAAGGCTGGTCAACTGTAATAGATACTATTGGGGTTTCGGCATCAACACATGAATTTCCTTGAAGGACTACTTTATAATATGTTGTTTGTGTTATGTTGGAATAGTTATAGGTGTTGCTCGTTTCAGCAGTTGGGGAGAAATTTGTCCCGTCCATCGAAGTGAACCATTGCAAACCAAAATCATTTGCATTGCCATTCAAGGTCAGAACTCCTGTGTTGCTTCCTGAACAGGTGTTTATTGCTCCAAGTATATTCCCGGGAACAATAGCCGGTTCAATAGTAACTGTGATCGTATCAGAATACCCAGTTCCACAAACACCACTTTCTACCAATGCTCTGAATATAGTGGAAACTGAAGTTCCAGCAATAGAGTATGGATTAGAATTACTTCCCGTCGAAGTCCAAATTCCACTTCCAACAATCGATTGTTCCCATTCTACTATTGAAGAAGCAAAGCCAGAAAGCGAAATGTTTCCGACAACATTTGTTTGGCAAAGCACTAAATCCGAAGAGGTTACGCCAAAATTTAAAGCGGGATCCACGTTTATTACAACTACAGATGTTTCATCATTCGAACAAATATTTCCTTGAAGTACAACTTTGAAGTAGGTTGTTTGTGATAAGTTCGTGTATGCAAATGTACCTGTGTTTACACCCGTTGGAGAGAAACTAATATTGTCTGTTGATAAGTACCATTCAAATCCGAAATCGTTAGCGTTTCCTGTTAAGGATAGGATTCCTGAATTTGAAGTAGCACAAACCGTTGTTGCTCCTGAAATAGTTCCAGTAACGATAGATGGTTCAATTGTGACTGTAATTGTATCAGAGTATCCAGTTCCACAAACGCCACTTTCTACCAATGCCCTGAACAGTGTTGACGTTGAAGTGCCTGCGATTGAATAAGGACTACTATTACTTCCCGTCGAAGTCCAAATTCCACTTCCAACAATAGATTGTTCCCATTCTATTAGGGAAGAGGAAAAACCAGAAAGCGAAATGTTTCCTACGACATTTGCGTGGCAAAGCACTAAATCCGAAGAAGTTACGCCAACATTTAAAGCGGGATCTACGTTTATTGCAACTACGGATGTTTCATCATTCGAACAAATATTTCCTTGAAGTACAACTTTGAAGTAGGTTGTTTGTGTTAAGTTAGTGTATGTATATGTCCCTGTGTTTATACCCGTTGGAGAAAAAGTAATATTATCTGTTGATAAGTACCATTCAAATCCGAAATCGTTTGCGTTTCCTGTTAAGGATAGGTTTCCTGAATTTGAAGTAGCACAAACCGTTGTTGCGCCTGAAATAGTTCCAGTAACAATAGATGGTTCAATTGTGACAGTTATTGTATCAGAGTATGCAGTTCCACACGCTCCACTTTCTACCAATGCCCTGAACAATGATGTAGCCGAAGTACCTGCAATAGAGAAGGGATTAGCATTGCTTCCCGCCAATGTCCAAATTCCACTTCCTTCTAAAGATTGTTCCCATGCAACAATTGAAGAAGCAAAGCCAGAAAGAGAAATGTTTCCGACAACATTTGTCTCGCAAAGAGTTAAATCTGCTGAAGTTGAACCTACATTTAAAGGAGTATCCACATTTATCACAACTACAGAAGTTTCATCATCAGCACATTGATTTCCTTGCAATACTACTTTGAAGTAGGTTGTTTGGGATAAATTAATATACGAATAAGTTGACGTGGTAATGCCAGATGGCGTAAAAGCTATGTTGTCTGTGGATACATGCCATTCAATCCCGAAATCATTTGCGTTTCCTGATAATGTTAAGATTCCAGAATTGGAATTGGCGCAAACAGTCGTGGCACCTGTAATTGTTCCCGGTACAATAATCGGTTCTATTATAACTGAAATGGCCGCAGTGGTATCTGTTCCACAAGCTCCACTTTCAATAATAGCTTTGTAATATTTAGTACTGCTGATGCCAGAAATATCGAGTGGATTAATACTCAATCCCGTTGGTGAGAAACTTAATCCATTAGATGATTCTAACCAATTCGTAATGTTAGTTGAAAACCCTGAAACAGACACAGAACCAACAATATTGTCAGCGCATAGAATTAAATCAGTTGAATTTACACCTATACTAAATGCAGGGTCAACCGTCACAGTAACAACAGTTGTCTCATCATTTGGACACAAATTACAAGTATAAATAACCTTATAATAAGTAGTTTGAGTCAAATTATTATAGGTATATGTGTTTGCCGTTATGCCTGTTGGTGAAAAGGTAATGTTATCAGCAGAGATATACCATTCTTGTGTTGCATAATTAGAATTCCCGCTCACACTCAAAGTTCCTGTGTTAGAACTTTCACAGACATTTGTATCGTTACTAATTGTCCCAGGAATTATTACTGGTTCAATATTGACGGCAATTGTGTCCGAATAATCCGAACCACAACCACCACTTGAAATTAAAGCTCTAAATAATGTTGAGTCACTATAGCCAGTTATCGAATAAGGATTGGTACTTGTACCTAAACTGGCCCAACTTGAGCCGCCATCGGCTGATTGTTCCCATGAAACAAGTGTAGACGTGAATCCTGAGATTTGAACATCTCCAACCACATTCGAAGAACAGAAGTCCATATCTGGCGAAACGATACCAGTATTCAGTGGAGGACTAACACCAACGGAAAAAGTTGGCGACGTAACATCAGGACATAATCCACCTGGATAGACAATCTGAAAATTGGTTGGTGAAGTAATATTGTTTAAATAAATTTTATTCGAAGTATTACCCGTTGCCGTGAATCCTGCCGGAAGTATTTGCGAGTACCATTGTAAACCATATCCATAAGAACCCCCAGCTACCATTATCGAGTCAAAATCATTTCCATCACAAACATTCGCAGGGCCGACGAAAGCTCCAGGAATAGGAGTACAGTCATTTACGAATAGTGTAGTAATCGTGTCATTCAAATGATTTGGGTCTGTAGCGTAACTTGTCCAGATTTTTACGTTCCATTGATTACAAGCACTAAAATTTTGCGTTTGTGAAAAAGTAAAATTAAATGTGGCGTTTGGGGCTAAAAAAGATCCTATAACTTGAGATACAATAGGATTAGAATTAACTTGATATCGAACTGTAACGTTTCCTGGAGCAATTGGAGATGGAGAATAATTGCGAACAACAACATTAATAACATGATTGGCAGTTCCTACGTTACATCCGCTAATTGGAGATATCAAGGTTTGTATTCCTACGTCCTGTTGTGCGAATGAATGTCCACACAACATAATAAAGAGCGCTATGTATATACTTAGCCTCAACGAGTACTTCGGTTAATCAACCCGGAGTAGACCGGGAAAGGTGTGTTGTAATTATTCATTCGTATAAAGATTTCGGTTCCAAACCTTTGTAGCAATGAATGATTGTAACAAAGTTAAAAAAATGTTAATTATTTTCCAAATTTATTTTTGAAACCTATTATCTGTCTTTGGTTTAACGCAGTTTATTACAAAAGGTTCCCAATAATTTGCAAAATTATAGCTTTCTTTTGCCTGAGCATCCTTTTTATAATAATCTATAGGTTAACATTTTGTTAAACTCTTTCCTATTTCGTGTTCCGAAAGTACTGTGAAATAAGAGATACAGAATTCTTAGATATACAAATTATTTGTTAAGTAGCTCTTTTTCAAACAATTCAAAAATTCTTCTATATTCGTCGCTCCAAGAGTAAGGTTTTATAAATCCATGCGCTTCAACAGGAAAGACGGCCAAATCCCAATTGGTTTTGCCAAGTTCTATAAATCTTTGACTCAAGCGAACAACATCTTGAAATTGAACATTGTCATCGACCATGCCATGTAACATCAGCAAAGGTTTTTTTAAATTTTTAGCGAAATTTATTGGTGAGGAGCGATAATAGGCAATTGAGTCATTTGAGGGATAATTGAGAATATTACTCGTATACTCGTGATTGTAGTGCATCCAGTCCGTTACAGAGCGCAATGCTGCGCCACACGCAAATTCATCTGGTTCCGTTAAAAGTGCCATCAAAGTAATGAAACCACCATATGAGCCACCATAAATTCCAACCTTTTCAGGATCAATATTTAAGCTGTCGACCAAAAGCTTTTTACCACTTAGGTTATCGGATAAATCCAATCCACCCATATGTCTGTATATGTCTGTTCTGAAATCTCGACCGTAACCTGAACTAGCACGAAAATCAATATCAAGAACAGTATATCCGTTGTCTACCAATAAGTTGTGAAACATGTATTCACGATAATAGCTACTCCAATAATTGTGGGCATTTTGTAGGTAACCAGCGCCATGAACGAAAAGCACGGCGGCTTGATTTTTTTTTATTTCAGTTGGTTCATAGAGACGAGCATGGATGGTCTTTCCGTCCCCGCCTTTGAATAAAATCACCCTTGGTTCACGCCAAGAATATTTTTTGTAATCATCTGATAATGAATGTGTAATTCGGTTTGGTTTTGTGTCTTTTATATTTTTAGCATAAAACAACTCCCACGGAGAATTTTTGTTGGAATACAATATAGCTAAACTTTTTTCATCTGGTGAAAGTAGAACATCATAGGCACCTTCTTCAGTCAATATATTCGTCCATTCTTTGCTAAAAGGATTGAATTTATAAAAACCTTGGTTGCCTGGGTGCGATTTATTAGCTTTAAAGTAGAAAGTTTTTTCGTCTTTTGACAGTATAACATCCTGAATTTCAAATAATCCAGAGGTCAATTGTTCGGTCGATTTATTCTTGAAATCATAAGAATAAAGATGCGAGTAACCAGATTCTTCAGATTGATAATAAAAAGATTGCTCATTGTTCCAAAAACCCATATTGCCGGGACTTTGATTCCAAGAAGAAATCCCGGGACCTCCAATCCAGGCCTCATCGTGTTGATGGCTAATTACGTGAAATGAACCATCATTTTCGAGTTGAATTATCCAGCGGTCTTTGTTGTCATAACTGCGAATATCCAGCACAGTTACACCAGAAAAAGACACATGCGGTCTATGAAAAACTATTTTTCTATTCTGTTCATATTCAGTTGATTGATCACCATATTCAGAAAGAAAGATTGGCTTTTTTCGGATGTCTTCTAATTTATCAAAATTGACCTTTATTATACTATCAATTCCGGGCTTGTATATATATAAGTTGTGAAAAGGTTCTATTTCTCCAACTTTGGGTCGGGCTTGCTGTGATTCCGTGTATCCCGTTCTTGTGATATGGTGCTCTACATACGTTGATTTATTTTCAGTTGAAGTGGATGTAGAAAAGAAAATAGTTTGACCATCTTTCGATATTTGAACGAAATCCAAATTCGATTTATCAAGGTAGAATGGCAAATTCTTATTCTTCTTTACCTCTTTACTTGTTGACCATTCGTCAAGTTCCTTTTCTTCTCTAATGTATTGAAACAGTTGCTCCTGTTGTTGGCTAAGTGCATTAAGTTCATGATGATTTTGATCCTTTTCACTTCCTTTTACGAATTGAGTTAACTGACGAATTGTACCTTTTTCATTATTGTAAAGGAATAAATCTAAACCTTGTTGGTAAGCTATTTCTGAAGGATTTGATTGGCGATGAATTCTGGAAATGTAGCTCGTACTTGAAATTAATTCTGAATGAGTCTTGGTTTTATTGTTGTATGCCCAAAGATTTCCTTCGAGTACAAAATAATGTATATCAAATTGTGATTGTGAAGAGTTGTAACTCACTCCAGATAAAGGATTGTTAAAGTCAACGCTAGTAATTTTCTGGTTTTTTAAATTGTAGGAGTAGGTAGTAGAGGTAAGTTCGTTGTTTGGGTTCCATTGAAAAAGTATGTTCTCACCACTTATATCCCAATAATGATTTTCAGGCCAGTACCCTATAAAATCTTTTCCTTTCATGATCTCAGCTATTTTCAGTTGAGATTGATTTTCAATTTGACCAATAGAAAAAAAGTTGATTGAAAGAAAGAAGAGGAAGGTAAATAGATTTTTCATGGATAAAACAGAAATAAAAAAGTGAAGATAATAAAAAAGGGAAACCGAAGTTTCCCTTTTAATATTGTGTTGTACACTAATTAAAAGTGGTACATGATTCTTACGCTACCAGCTGGCATACCTGCGTCAGTTGCAAAACCAAAGCTTGATGATTTACCTACTGTGCTTGAAGTGATTTCTTCAACAGCAGTACCGTTCCAAGTTTCAGTAACTGTTTCGTTTTGTGCAGTTGTACGGAAAGCTAATCCCCATCCAAACTCAACACCTAAAGATAATTTAGGAATAACGAAGTACTCAGCACCAATAAATCCTCTTAAACCAACGCTAAAAGAAGAACCAGTTTTAGTAGACAATGTACGTGTACCAGGATTAGTTGCAGAAAGAGGAACTTCATATTCAGTTGAAGTATTAGGAGCAGCTCCTCCAAAACCCAATCCTAACTCACCTCCATAGTAACCTTGAAGACGTCCATGACCTCTTCTTTTCTCAAGACCACCGCTCAAGTAGAAACCAAAACCAGAAACCTTAGTTACATCAGAAATGTACTCTGGATTACCAGTTGAAGTGTTCGTATCCGTCAAAGCAGCAGATTTATTCGAAACTGTAGTGATTCGGAAAGAAGCACGGTAAGCAGTGTTTTCATCTACGAAATATTTCCCAAAGATAGCGTTGTTGTTTACGAACGCATTGTTTACACTGTTTCCTGTTGTTCCATTAAACATGTTACCCACGTAGTTCAAGATTGGAGATGCATCAGCTCCCAAAGCCCAATCTCCTGCTTCAGGTGTAATTACCATACCATTGTCATTTTTGACCATAGTAGTTTGTGCGTTTAAGAATGATCCCATTCCTACAAAAGCGCATACAATTAATAACTTTCTTTTCATAATTAAAATTAAATTAATGATTATCGTACATCAAATCTAAGTATTCTCTTTGTTTTATAATAAGGTAGAACAAATAAAAAAATGAACGAAATATTGTTTATATCTTCCCATTGTACGGTGGTGTCTTGTATAGGTTACATTTTTTTTAACTATTTATTTTAGTTTTTTCTCGTTTACCAATAAAAACAGTATCTTTGCACCCTTAAATTTTATTAACCGGGGTTTCGCACCTCAATTTATAACAAAACAAATATGGCAACACGAATTCGTTTGCAAAGACACGGTAAGAAAGGAAACGCTTTCTACCATTTAGTAGCAGCTGACTCAAGATCAAAAAGAGACGGTAAATTCATTGAAAAGTTAGGAACATACAATCCAAACACAAATCCTGCGGTAATTGACATCAATTTTGATCGTACATTACATTGGGTGCAAGTTGGTGCTGAAATGTCCGATACTGCTCGTGCAATTTTATCTTACAAAGGTGTACTTCACAAAAATCACTTGATAAAAGGGATAGAAAAAGGTGCATTGACAGCTGAGCAAGTAGAAGAGAAATTTGCAGCTTGGGTTTCTGATAAAGAAAACAAAGTTCTAACGAAAGTTGAACGTTTGAGCAAAGAGTCTGCTTCTGATAAAACAGCAAGATTAACTGCTGAAAAAGCGGCTAACGAAGCGAAAGCAGCAGCAGTAGCAGCTAAAAACGCTCCAGAACAAGAAGTTATAGAAGAGGTAGTAGCTGAAGAAACGGAAGCGGTAGTTGAGGAAGCAACAGAAGCAGTTGTAGAAGAAGCAACCGAAGCAGTTGTAGAACAAGCGACTGAAGCGGTTGTTGAAGAAACACCAGCTACAGAAGTTGAAACTCCAGCAACAGAAGAAGTTCCAGCACCAGAAGGTCAGGAGCCTAAAGCTGAATAAATCAAAATGATTTTATGAAGAAAACAGATTGTTTTCAATTAGGTTATATTGCGAAACTTCACGGATTTAAAGGTGAAGTTTCGCTGTTTTTAGACGTTACTAAACCAGAACGTTACGCATCGCTAGATGCGTTTTATGTTGATGTAAATAATCAATTGATACCCTTTTTTGTGGAAAGCATTAAACTAAAAAATAAAGGTTTTGCCGCTGTGAAATTAGAGGGAGTTACTACTGAAGAACAGGCGAGAGAGCTTTTGCGTAAATCAGTTTACTTGCCGAGCCAGATTTTGGAAGATCTGGACGACAAACATTTTTATGATCACGAGGTAATTGGTTTTGAAGTAGTGGACGCAAATCATGGTAAAATTGGTAAAATTGACGATGTAATAGATTTAGCTGCTAATCCATTGCTACAAATTGTTGAAGGAAAAAGAGAGATACTTGTTCCATTGCTACCTGGCTTGGTTCAAAAAGTAGATCGAAAAAACAAGACATTACACATTGAAGCTCCCGAAGGGCTTATTGGGTTGTATTTGTAAGATGTCAGTTTTTAAATTCAAAGCTTTCGATATTTACCAAGCAAATTCCTCTCTTAAAGTTGGAACCGATGCAATGGTATTAGGTTCATTTTTAGAAGGAAAAGAAAAGTTTAAAGGACTGGATATTGGGACAGGAACAGGAATACTCACTTTGATGTTAGCCCAAAGAAATCCTGAATTAAAAATAACAGCAATTGAAATAGATTCTGATTCCGCTCAGGATGCTACTCGAAACTTTGAAACGAGCCCTTTTTTAAGTCAAATTTCACTTCATGTTAATGATTTCTTGAAGCATGAATTTGCAGGAAATTTTGATTTGATTTTCACCAATCCACCCTTCTATGAGGATAAATTGAAAGGTCAAAATGAATCTGTCAACTTGGCAAAACATGTTTCTCAATTAACACCAGAATTGTTGATGATAAAGGCGAAACAAATTTTGTCGGAAACCGGTTCTTTTTGGATAATTTGGCCATCAGACCGAATAGAGAAAATAACTACGATTGCCGAAAGTTTAGGTTTTTATACGAAAACGAAGATTGCAATCAACGGAAAACCTGAAACTCCAGTTCGGGTTATTTTAGAACTGGTTTTATATACAGCTAACAGTTCCAATAGGGATTTCACAATTAGAGATACTTTTGGGAATTATACTGAGGAGTACAAAATTCTTACCCGCGATTTTCACAATATAGAATTATAAAAATCAACCTAGAATAAGAGCGGAAATTTCTTTCTGAATCATTTGACCTTTATCCTTATTGTACCACTGTTGCAATTCTATTTTTTTCTCTTCATTTGATTTGTCAGATTTCAAATTACGAAGATGAATTTCCTGAGCTTCAGCTGGCCGAGGTCCCCATACAAATATGTCGTCATGAGCTTCGTTTCTTGCCACAAGTATAGGAATCGATTTGCCTCCATTAGTTAAGTACTTGTCAATTTCTGAATCCTCGTCTCTTAGTTGAATTGTTAGGGCAATATTGGGATTCATGGCTGCCATTTTTTCTATAAAAGGAGTGCTATGTGCTGCGTCTCCGCACCAAGGCTCTGTAATCAGTACCCAGTTCTGTTTTTCTGAAATTTTAGAAATGGTTTCTTTAGTTTGCGCAGTAAGTTCGCCCTTTTTTAACCAACGTTCTTGTCTTTTTTGGTTGAGTTCGACATAATGAACGAATTCTGGGTTGTCGTAAGGAGCTTTAGGCGATTTTGCTTCCGCAATTTCATGGAAAAGCGCATTGTATTTTTCGTAATTCATTTTTCAATTTTTGGGTTTGACGCATGTATGCACGCATCATTTCATTGTATGCACAAAAATAATGTTAAATGAAGTCAAGCTGTGCTATCCTTGTTACACAATGTTCGGCACAACAGATTGCCTCAATACAAGCTTGGATATGTCTTGGGGTCAGTCTCGCTGATAATGCGATAGGCTGTTTCCACTATATCCTCTATGCTTGGTTTTGAAAAATAATCACCATCTGAGCCATAAGGAGGACGGTGGTCTTTTGCCGTTAAACAAACTGGAGCCGAATCCAAGTGAAAAAAAGAATTTTGTTTCAATATTTGATCCAAAATATATGCACTCGCCCCGCTACTAACATCTTCATCAACAACAAGCAGTCGACTTGTTTTTTCAAGTGACTTAGCAATCAAATGGTAGATATCGAAAGGCAATAAAGTTTGAACGTCAATTAATTCTGCGTTGATTCCCAGTTGTGTCAATTGCTCTGTTGCAACTTCGCAAAGATTAAATGTAGAGCCATAAGATACGATAGTAATGTCCTTACCTTCTTTTACAATTTCAGGAACACCAAGTGCTTCGCGGAAAGCGCCAATGTTTGTTGGTCTTTTTTCCTTCGTGCGGTAACCGTTTAATGGTTCGATGACTAAAGCTGGTTCATCGCCAGCCATTAGTGTATTGTAAAATCCGGCTGCTTTGGTCATATTTCTAGGTACACAAACATGCATTCCACGGAGTGAATTAACAATCATCCCCATTGGGCTGCCACTGTGCCAAATTCCCTCCAAACGATGTCCACGCGTAGAAACAATTAATGGTGCTTTTTGACCTCCTTTTGTACGGTATTGAACTGTAGATAAATCATCTGATAAGATTTGAATCCCGTAAAGTAAGTAGTCTAAATATTGTATCTCAGCAATAGGTCGAAGTCCACGCATGGCCATTCCAATTCCTTGGCCGATTATCGTGCATTCCCGAATTCCGGTATCTGAAATCCGAAGTGAACCAAATTCTTCTTGAAGACCTTCTAATGTTTGGTTTACTCCACCAATTTTGCCTGCGTCTTCACCAAAAATAAGGGCTTCAGGATGATTCTTAAAAATTTCTCGATAATTGTCTCGAAGAATAATTCTCCCATCTTCCATTTTTGAATCATCATCGTATTCAGGTGCGATTGCTTCTACTTTCAAAGCACTTAACTCAGATGATGAATGTAAATGCGAACTATAGCGCGATTCATTTTCTTGAATTTTCTTTTGAATCCAAACAGCTAATGTTTTTTTGCTTGCAATATTTTCATCACGAAGGTTTCTGAGAACCTTTCGGCAAACGGACAAAACATCTTTTCGGATAGGATCCATTGCTTTTTCAAGAGCCTCAATGTCTTTCTGAATAAAAACACCATTGGAGCTTTCTGTCGCACAGGCCTTCAAGACAACTAAAGCCTCATTCAAGTCTATTTTAATATCCTCTGTCAAGTTTTTCCATGCAGAAGTTTTCGCTGAACGAACCTCTGTTTTGGCTTCTTCCCAAATTTCGTTGAGTTCTTCTAAAGTTGCTATCGTATTTCCTTCTGTTTCAAATGAAAGAATCCATTCTTTGAATTTATTGATACAATCAAACTCGCTTTCCCATTTTAGGCGCTCATCTGATTTGTATCTTTCGTGGGATCCTGAGGTAGAGTGGCCTTGTGGTTGATTTACCTCCTGAACATGCACTAAAACAGGGACATGTTCTTCCCGTGCAATTTTAACTGCCTTTTCATAGGTTTCACACAAATGAGGGTAATTCCATCCTTTTGTGATTAAAATTTCATATCCTGGTTTGTCAGCTGTTCGCTGCATTCCGGCTAATGCTTCAGAAATACTATCTTTTGTTGTTTGATGTTCTCGAGAAACTGAAATTCCAAACCCATCATCCCACACAGACATCACCATTGGTACTTGAAGAACACCGGCAGCGTTAATCGTTTCCCAAAATGGACCTTCCGAAGTGGATGCATCACCAATTGTACCAAATGCCACTTCATTTCCGCCATTTGTAAATTTTTTGAATGCCTCCAAATCTTTCAACTCGGGGTGGTTTCGATATACTTTTGAAGCTTGGGCTAAACCTAATAAACGTGGCATCTGACCAGCAGTGGGAGAAATATCCGCAGAGCTATTTTTTTGCTCCATTAAGTTTTTCCAATTTCCTGCTTCATCTAGATTTCTAGTAGAATAATGACCACCCATTTGACGTCCTGCTGATTGCGGTTCTCGCTCCACATCAGTATCACCATACAAACCAGCAAACCACTGTTGAACGTTCAACTGATCAATAGCCATCATGAAAGTCTGATCTCGATAATATCCTGAGCGGAAGTCGCCATTTTTAAATTGTTTGGCCAATGCAATTTGGGCTAGTTCTTTACCATCGCCAAAAATTCCAAATTTAGCTTTGCCGCCCAATACTTCTTTTCTTCCTAATAATGAAGTTTCTCTAGAGATAACCGCTAAGCGGAAATCGGCAAGAACTTGCGCTTTAAAGGTTTGGAAATCAAGAGATGTGAGTTGTTCAGTTACAGATTTAGCCATCGTTTTTGTCCTATTTTTCGTCTTGCAAAATTAATAAATATTCGTCTGAAATCCGAGCGTGAGCCTAGGAAATGAAAAAATCTGAATTTGGTCTTATTTCGCGTATGGTACAGACCTGTATTCTATTCCAATAGTTGCAAAATATTGTGTTTTGTGAATAGCAATTGAAGTTGTACATTTGAGCCAATGAAATGGCAAGAAGCATGGGAAAAATACAGTCCGTATTTTGTTGATGTATGGCAGTACATTGTGATTATTCTCATTTTTATTATTGCGCTAATTTTCTTTTTATAACGAATCACATGATAAAAAAAACTTTACTCTTATTTGCCTTGTCCTTCAGTTTGATGGGATTTACACAGTTGAATATGACTGAATTGTCAAACTTGGAATACCAAATCGCTCACAATGCGCAATTAAATGATATTTGGGGCTATGTTGATGAGTTGGGGAATGAATATGCCTTGGTCGGAACAACAGAAGGAACTTCAATTGTCGATGTAACTGATCCGGCCAATCCGGTGGAAGTTTTTTGGTTACAAGGAATGAGTTCTACGTGGCGAGATTTGAAAGTTTGGGACGATTATTTATACGTTACAACCGAAGCCCAACAAGGGTTGACAATCATTGATTTGTCTCCATTACCTGCCTCAACAAATTTGACATCAGCGCTTTATTTTGGTCCTACTGGTCAAAATTGGGCGAGTGCTCATAATCTATATATTGATGAAAATGGTTATGCCTATATTTTCGGTGCGAATCGGGGCAACGGCGGTGTTATTATGCTAGACGTTCATACAACACCTATGGCACCTCAAGAAGTGGGCGTATTTGATAATTGGTATGCGCACGATGGCTATGCTCGGAACGATACTTTGTTTGGAGCACATGTTTCGGATGGAATATTTTCAGTGGTGAATGTTACGGTTAAATCTTCCCCAGTTTTGTTAGGCACAAAATCAACGCCAAATTTTTTCACACACAATATTTGGGAATCTTCGGATGGCACACATGTTTTTACGACTGATGAAAAACCAGGTGCGTTTATTGCCGCGTATGATGTGACTAATCCCAGCAACATGGTTGAAACAGACCGTATTCAAAGTTCGCCTGATTCGGGTGTGATTCCTCATAATGCCCATACTCTTGGAGATTATATAGTTACTAGTTACTATCGTGATGGTGTCACTATTCACGATGCTTCGCGTCCGAATAATTTAGTCGAAGTTGGCCGATTTGATACTTCCCCCTTGGCCGGAAATGGTTTTAATGGGTGTTGGGGGGTATACCCGTTTTTGCCTTCAGGAAATATAGTTGCTTCGGATATTGAAAGAGGTTTGTTTGTTTTGGGTGCGGAATACAAGAAAGGCAGTTACGTAGAAGGTGTCGTTACCGATTCGATTACAAATTTACCGATTCAAGGTGTTTTGGTTACTATCCAAAATGAAATTCAAACCGACCTTTCTAAGGCAAATGGAAATTACGCAGTGAGTACGGTGAATAATGGTGTAAAAACGGTTAAATACAGTAAGCAAGGCTACAAACAGAAAACGCTGTCATTCAACTTGTTAGAAGGTCAATTAATCAATCAGGATGTTCAATTGGTTCCGTTGCCGCCGTATAGTTTTACGATTAAAGTTATTGACCAAGCGACCAATAATCCAATTAATAATGTTCAAGTTCGTTTAGAAAATCCGGATATAATTCATAATGGTCAAACGAATGGTCTTGGCGAAGAAGATTTTACGCTTTATTATCAGTCTGACTATTATGTAACTGTTGGTAAATGGGGATATGTAACAAGTTGTCAAACTGTATTAATTAATAACACAACAGGATTAATTACAGTGGCCATTTCTAAAGGAATTTATGATGATTTTTCATTCGATTTCGGTTGGAACACGAATGGAAATGCCTCTACAGGTCTTTGGGAAAGAGCAATTCCAATTGGTGGAAATGGTTCCGCAAATGCCGAGTTTGATGCAGATTACGATTGTGGAGGTTATGCTTATGTATCAGGTAATCAAGATACTTATGACGCAGATGCCGATGACATTGACGGAGGGAATATCGTATTGATTTCTCCATCTTTTAATGTTACAACGTTTTCTGATCCCTATGTGAATTATGCTCGATATTTCTTCAATGATTTTGGTCCATATGCTGTGGACGATACCCTTAAAATTATACTTTCAAATGGCTCAACTACTGCTGTAATTGATAAAGTAGGGAAGGATACAGCAAATTTTCATCAATGGGTCTTCAAAAGCATTCGTATTCAAGATTTTATAACGCCAACATCCAATATGACAATTATCGTTCGTTCTTCGGATTTAGATTCCAATGTGAATATTACCGAAGCAGGATTTGACTTTTTCAGTGTTTCAAATGCTTCTTTGGTTGAATTAGAGAATATTGATGAAGAGAAAGAATTTGAAATGTTTCCTAATCCTACAAGCCACCAAATTTCGATGTCTGGAGTTGCTTTGAATTCAAGGATTTACATCTATGATATCAAAGGTCAAGAGGTTCTTTCATTTCTCCCTGAGAAGTCAATATTTACTCTAGATTTATCTGATTTTTCTGAGGGATTGTACATCGTTCAACAAGGCTTCACACGAAAGAAGTTTATCAAAAACTAATTGTTAGTCCTTCTTGATTGAGTTTATTCAAATAACGACTAAGGTTCCTTAAATTAGCGCAAAATTTTATTTTGGACATTCATCCTAACATATCTGTTGTCGTTCCTTTGTTCAACGAAGCTGAGTCACTGCCCGAATTACACTCTTGGATTCAACGTGTTATGCAAGCGAATTCTTTTTCGTATGAAGTCGTTTTTATTGACGATGGCAGTAAGGATGGTTCATGGGAGGTTGTTGAGGATTTGAAGAGCAAAGATTCTTCCGTTCGTGGAATCAAATTTCAGCGTAACTATGGGAAATCCGCTGCGCTTCAAAAAGGATTTGAAGCGGTGAGGGGTTATGTTGTCATTACCATGGATGCTGATTTACAAGATTCTCCGGATGAAATTCCAGAATTGTATAGAATGATAATGGAGGAAGATTTGGATGTGGTTTCCGGCTGGAAAAAGAAACGATTTGATCCTTTATCCAAAACAATTCCAACTAAACTTTATAATTGGGCCGCACGAAAAATCACGGGGATCTATTTACACGACTTTAATTGTGGCTTGAAAGCTTATAAAAGAGCAGTAGTAAAAAGCATAGAGATTTATGGTGATATGCATCGTTATATTCCACCATTGGCAAAATATGCTGGTTTTACGAAGATTGGAGAAAAAGTCGTTGAGCATCAAGCAAGAAAATATGGCACCACTAAATTTGGACTCAATCGATTTTTGAACGGACCGCTGGATTTACTCTCCGTTGCTTTTATGGGGAAATTTGGTAAAAAACCGATGCATTTTTTCGGAGCTTTAGGATTACTGATGTTCATTATTGGTTTTGGATTGGCGTTTTACCTGATTATCATGAAATTGTTTTTCTTTACCGAAGGAAGACTTTTAGCTGAGCGAACTGAGTTTTTTATAGCATTAACAGCAATGGTAATGGGAGTTCAATTTTTTCTTGCAGGATTTGTTGCTGAATTAATTGGAAGAAGTGCTTCAAACAGAAATGTTTACCTCGTTGAGAAGGAAATTTAATCTGTCTCAAATTCCTTTAGAACTTGTAACCGAATAGGACGTGACAGTTATATCATCGATAAAATTATTTTTATTTGGCATGAAAACTGCTTTGAACACAATATAAAATAACAGCGGAACCTTAAAAATGAAACACAGTATTCTATTTATTGCTTTTGTCTTGATAAGCTTCGGATTGAGCGCTCAAGTTAATAAAACGGACAGTAAAGGTCGCAAGCAAGGCGTTTGGCAGAAAAATTACCCAAAAAGTAAAGCTTTAGAGTATATAGGCACTTTTAAAGATGATAAACCGATTGGTAAATTCACATATTATTATCCTAGCACGAAAATAAAAGCCATTATTAATCATCAAGAAGGAACAAATCGAGCGGAAGCATTTTTCTATCATGAAACAGGCATTGTAATGAGTGTTGGAATCTATATCAATCAAAAGAAAGATTCTGTTTGGAAAAATTATGGGCCATCAGGTAGAATAAGTTATGCTGAAACATATAAACAAGATGTTTTGGATGGTTTAAAAGAAATCTACTTTGTTCCAGAAGAACTTAGTGATAAATCGGTTCGAGTTTCTGCAAAAATGCGCTATGTTAATGGTTTGCTGGAAGGAGAGTATTTGGAGTATTTTGATGTTGGCCCCATTAAAGTCAAAGGGAATTTTGTCAACAATAAAAGACATGGAACTTGGGAAGAATTTCAGCCGAATGGAAGATTGTTGTCTTTTTCTAGGTATAAAAATGGTGTAAAGCACGGTTGGTGCACGGCGCACGATGAAAGCGGTAAAGAAATCAATCGAGTTTATTTTTTCAATGGAAAGTTGAAAGAAGGTCGAGATTTGAAATTGTTGTTGAAACAGATGAAAGAAAAGGGTATAAATCCCAACGAATAAATTACTTTCAACGTATATTTGAGTAATGAAGAAGATAGCATCCTTTCTAATTGTTGCCCTGCTCATAACTCAATTTTCTGCTTGCAAGAAAAAGGAAGCATCCACATTGCCCAATCTTCATTTAGATTATTTTCCTCTAGAACAAGGTCGTTATGCCATTTACGATGCGCAAGAAATATATCATGATGACGATTCAGGAATTCACGATACCACAAATTTTCTCTTGAAAACAGTCATTGGCGAAATTTACGTCGATAATTTAGGTAGAAACGGTCGTGAATTTGAACGCTACAAAAGTTATGATGGCGGAACAACTTGGCAACAAACAGATATTTGGGCAACGTTTTCGAACAACCTTCAATCGGAATTGGTGGAAGAGAATCAAAGGATAGTTAAATTGATTTTTGCACCAACAAAAAGTAAAGAATGGGATATTAATTCTTACAATTCTTATGCTCCACAAATGGCCTTTTACGAAAACATACATGCGCCATTCTTTATCAATGGAAATGGCTTTGACTCAACCGTAACTGTTGTTCAGGCTGATTTCTTTTCTTTGGTAGATTATCAAAAACAACATGAAGTGTATGCCAAAAAGGTGGGCTTGGTAGAGAAATATTATAAAGATTTAGTTATAGAAAACTTCGATACACTTCAGCCAAAAACAGGTCGAGAAATCTTCTACAGATTGATTGATTTTGGTATCGAATAGACCGCTTTTCGGTGGAGCGATAGAATGCCCATCAGACCTTATATTCAGCTTGAAAAAAGAAATATCATAAAACCTTTCGTACTTTATTGATTTTGTTGGCGGTAAACTCTATATTTGCCCCCTTGAAATATAAATAAACGGATTATACGAACATGCGTAACAAAGGATTTTTCTGGTTTTTAACCATTTTACTCACAGCAATTTGTGTTTATCAATTATCATTTACTTGGGTATCCAACGGCGTTGAAAATAAAGCTGAGAAGCAAGCCAAGGGAATGGTTGAGGATTTAAAGAAAGTAGCAGCAGCTACAGGTGATTCAACTTTATTGAATGATGTTAAAATTGATTTCAACAAACCAGAAGGTGAAGAAATAGCACATGCTGCTTTTGTTAATCAGATTTTGCGTTCAAAAGCTGAAACGCCTGTTTATCCTGTTTTTGGTTCAACTTTTTCTCAAGTAAAGAAACGAAGTTTGGCTTTTGGATTGGACTTGGTAGGTGGAATGTCCATCACGATGGAAATTTCAATTCCTGAGTTGATTAAAAACTTTGCCTTGAATGAGAGATCTTTGGCGTTTAAAAAGCCTTTTGATGCCGCCAAAGGAATTTACGAAAGACAAGGTGGAGATTTTATCGATGTATTTGTAAAAGAATACAAGAGAGTGAATCCAAGCTCTAAATTGGTTCAAGCATTTGCTATCTCTGATATTGATGAATTAGGTATGAACTCTTCAGACGAGGATGTTATTGCTTTCTTGAAAAACAAAGTTGGAAGTGCAATTGACGGCGTAGAGATGATAATGAATCGTCGAATTAACCAATTTGGTGTTGCCCAACCTAATATTCAAAAAGACCCAACAAACAATCGTTTGTATGTTGAATTACCTGGAGTTCAGGATGAGGCAACAGTTGCAAAGAAAATCATATCAACGGCTAATCTTGAATTTTACGAAACGTATCAACCAGCGCAATTGGGTGACCAATGGCAACGAGCGATTGAGATGTCGAAAAACGCAGAAGTTTCGCTTGAGGATTTAGCAGCAGATACAACTAAGTCTGATGATACACTGAATGTTAAGCAAGATTCCAATAAAAGTGCTTTAGATTTGTTGACGGATAACAATACATCTTCAAAAGGTGGGGGCAAAAGTTTAGGAGATTATATCATTGGCGGAAACGAATTTACGCTAGGGTATGCAACTGTTGAAAACAGAAATGCTGTTAATGCCATCTTGGCGCGAAATGATGTGATGTCTGTATTCAGTCCTGATGTTCGCTTCATGTGGTCTGCTGAAGCTGAAAAATTGCCTACAAGTAAAAAAGAATTGGGTTACGCATTGTACGTTATTAAAGAACCAGAAAATGGGAAACCATTGGTTGGAGGAACAGACATAGAGTCTGCATCGACTGGTTTTGATCAGGACAATGCTCTGGTAACTGTTGATTTGAAAATGACGCCGGAAGGTTCTGATAAGTGGGCACAAATGACAGCAGATAACGTTGGTCGTTTGGTAGCTATTACAATGGATAATGTTGTTTATAGCGCTCCAAGAGTGAACGAAGCTATCAACGGTGGAAGAACACAGATTTCGGGAAGCTTTTCTATTGACGAGGCAAATGCATTAACAGGTTTATTGAATGGTGGGGCACTTCCTGTTCCCTTAGCGATAAAAGAACAAACCCGAGTAGGTCCGACAATCGGTGCTGAGAATACACGTTCAGGTCTGATTTCATTTGGGTTCGCGTTGTTATTGGTATTCATTTACATGTTCTTCTACTATGGAAAAGCAGGTTTGGTTGCTGATATCGCGTTGTTTGCCAATATCATTTTCATCTTTGGTTCATTGGCTTCTTTTGGAGCGGTATTGACCTTGGCGGGTTTAGCAGGTATCGTTTTAACAATTGGTATGGCGGTTGATGCCAACGTATTGATTTTTGAGCGTATACGTGAGGAACAAGCTGCAGGCAAGGATTTACGAGGAGCAGTTGATACAGGATTTAAGAAAGCTTTGTCATCAATTATTGATGCCAACGTGACAACTTTATTGACGGCAATCGTTTTAAAGATATTTGGTTCAGGACCAATTGAATCTTTTGCGACAACCTTGATCATTGGTATTTTTACTTCAGTATTCGCTGCCTTGGTTATTTCTCGTTTGATTATCAACAGAATGTTGGACAAAGGTAAAACCATTGAGTTTGATACAAAAATGACGAAAGGTGCTTTCAAAAACTTGAATATCAATTTTGTTGGGAAACGAAAATTGTATTATGCTTTTTCTGGTGTGTTGATTGCAATTGGTATCATTGCCTTGTTAACAAAAGGTTTGACGCCAAGTGTTGAGTTCTCTGGAGGTCGTACATTCGGTGTTAAATTTGAGAAAGCAGCCGATAAACAAATTGAATATTTGAGATCAAATCTTGCAAAACAATTCCAAGTGAACGGTAAAGCTGCATCAATTGATTTAAAAACAAAATCGACTAATTTCTTTGTTGAAATAACAACGAATTATAAATTAGGAAAAGAGGATGATGCCACTCAGGAATTGGTGAGAAAACAATTAGAGATGGGACTTGAGAATTGTAAACCAAAGTTAGGAGCTTTCAAAATTCAAGAAACTCGTAACGTTTCTCCAACGATTTCAGGTGAGTTAAAAACATCTTCGATGATTGCTATCTTGTTATCCATGATCATCATCTTCGCATATATCTTGTTGCGATTTGGATCTTGGCAATACTCAACTGGAGCTATTTTAGCGATGGTGCATGACGTAATTTTGGTGTTGGCTTGTTTTGCTATTTTCAATGGAATTCTCCCTTTCAATATGGATATAGACCAAGCTTTCATCGCTGCGATTTTGACCGTAATTGGTTATTCCATTAATGATACCGTGATTGTATTTGACAGGATTCGTGAGATGCTCGGTTTGAAGAAAGCAGGTAAAGATGATGCCGAAGCAATTAACAGTGCTTTGAATTCAACATTGTCAAGAACGATTAATACTTCCATGACAACATTCGTTGTTCTCTTGATTATATTCATCTTCGGTGGAGCGGCTATTAAGGGATTTGTATTCGCCTTGATGGTAGGTGTGATTGTTGGAACATACTCAAGTTTGTGCATCGCGACGCCATTATTGGTTGACTTATCAAAGAAAATTAAAGCTTAAAATAGCTTCAAAAAAATACAATCCCGATGAACCTTGAGTTTGTCGGGATTTTTTTTGTCCAGATGTCAAACTATTGAACAAATTTTTTCGTTATCAAAGAAAAGGACAAGAATGATCGTTGTTGTTGGGATAGTAGTAATATTGGGTATTTTCCGCTTTTTGAACGAAAGATAAAATATCTTAGAAATCTATTCTCGCTATTTTTTTGCCTTTCCTTAAATATCCAGTCAAAATCGTTTTCGCATCTCTATCTTCTTGATAAATATCAACATAACGTTTCCATCGATACGGTTCTTGCTTTTGAATGAAATATGGGGCGAATCCAAAACCAACGATTGAACCATTTTCCACTAGAACAAGGGATTTTTCGTTTTTCGCACGACCTGTTTCCATGATGTAGAAAGACTCTCCTTCAAAATTGAGTTTACCGATTAATTTATTTACCCTTGCATTATAATCTTCAACAGGTTCTATGCCAATGCAAGCCCCATTACATTTTTTGATTTCGTAGTGGAAGCAAGAAGATTTAGTAGGATAGAGGTCAGTAAGTTTTTGACACAATTCAAGTTCCTCTGTCCAATATTCCAAGAAATTCATTCCTTCGCGTTTCGTGCCAAAAGAAGTCAAAGGCAATTCTTTTGTTTTAGAAGCTAATCCTAAATATAGACGTAAGTATCCTGCCTCATCATGATAAGAAAAGAGTCCGTAGGGAAATTTACTTTTCTTCAGGGCATGATTAAATCTAGGCGTGTGCTTTTTAATCAACACCGATTCCAATAACAAAGCAATTAATTCAGAACCGGTTAATTCAAATTCGATTCGACAAATGGCTTCGCGCATTTCAATGCCTTTTTTGGTGGTACTGTTTCGTAAATGCTGCTCAACTCGTTTTTTGATACTAATGCTTTTTCCGATATATATCAACTGATTGGTATCGTCATAAAATTTATAAACACCTGTTTTCGAAGGTAGTTCATCAATGACATTCACATCTAAATTCGGGTGAAGAATAGATGGGTTGATATCTTGCTGAATAAAATTCTTTAAGGAATTGGAATCTTTTTCATTGAGTATAGTGAACAAATGCGCTGTGGCCAATGCATCACCACCTGCTCGGTGACGGTTTTCTATTTCTATGCCTAGTGTACAAGTCAATTTACCGAGGGAATAGGAATCGTGTCCAGGAATTACATAGCGACTTGCCCGCACTGTACACATGTG
This sequence comes from Crocinitomicaceae bacterium, assembly GCA_041751955.1. Lineage (GTDB taxonomy): Bacteria > Bacteroidota > Bacteroidia > Flavobacteriales_D > Crocinitomicaceae > UBA2040. The sequence continues at coordinate 108,026 of JBGSIB010000073.1, read as the reverse complement.
AGGACGTCGGTAATCGAAACCAAGATTTTTAAATTCTTGTCGAAGAATTCCATAATCAAAGCCAACGTTATGCGCGACAAAAATACAATCTTCAGTAAACTCGACTATTTTTTTCGCTACTTCATAAAACTTGGGTGCACCTTCAACCATTTTGTCTGAAATTCCAGTCAAATTGATGATAAATCGAGGGATTTCCATTTCTGGATTCAACAAAGTTTCGTAAGAATCAATGATTTTTTCTCCATCGTGTTTGTAAATGGCAATTTCAGTAATTTTTGAAGTGCGCGGAGAACCACCAGTCGTTTCTATATCTACGATGACATAATGCGACTTGGTTGGTAAAGTTGTTATATCTGTGTTTAATTCCAAGTTCTACAAAAGTAATTATTTCAAGAAGTTTAATTGCCTACATTTCATTAACTTGTGGTCAAATTTTTAATAGATGCGCTTACTTTTTACGTTTTTATTTTTTCTATTCCTATTGAACGCTTACTCTCAGTGTGATACGAGTCGATATACGAAGGCAATTTTTTCTTCTGTAACGAAATTTGCGGATGTTCAATATGGTCAAGGACAAGTTTGGAATATTCCCTACAACAATACCGATTTGTTCATGGATATTTATGTTCCAACGGGAGACACGTTGACGAAGCGGCCTTTGTTATTGCTTGCACACCCGGGAGGTTTTTTGTTAGGTGACAAAGAAGCGAATGATATGGTGGCGCTTTGTGACAGTTTTGCACGTAAAGGTTGGGTAACCGCTTCCATGAGCTATCGATTGGGATTTAATCCTTTATCTGCGAGTTCGGCCGTTAGAGCTGTTTATAGAGGCACACAAGACATGCGAGCTGCGATTCGTTTCCTGAAAGAATTTGCACCGATATATGGAATCGATACAAATTATACTTTTCTAGGAGGAAGCAGTGCTGGGGCATTTGCCGCTTTGCATACTGCTTATTTGAATGATGCTGAAGCGCCAAGTGATATAGCTGGTGGAATTGGTTATCCAGGACTGGGATGTTTGGATTGTTCTGGAAATACCTATCAACACAATATGGACATTACAGGAATTTTCAGTCTTTGGGGAGCTTTGGGTGATTCAAATTATATCCAAGCCAACGAAACGGTTCCAGCCCTATTAATCCATGGCGAAGCTGATGGAACAGTGCCTATTGGGACTGGTCATCCATTTGGAGTTTTTACCACGCCGATAACAAATGGTTCAAGACCTATTTCCAATCAACTTACCTCCTTGGGAATTGCCCATTCTTTTATGCCCTTTGCTGGTCTAGATCACGAATTTCATGGTGCAGATAATGGAACCTTCAACACACCTCCCAATAATTACTGGGATACAATAGTCGATGCCATTCAGAATCATTTTTATCCACTTTTAGTTCCAAGTCCGCCGGTGATATTAGGTAACGGTTTTGTTTGTTTGGGCGATACATTTGTATATCATTTTCAGGGGGCAGGAAACGAGTTTTTTTGTTCGGATGTTGTCAATGGAACAATAGTCAATGATTGGAGCGATTCCATTCAAGTTGTTTGGAATAGTATTGGAATGGGAAATATTTTGGTCTATGCCTACAACTCCATTCAGGCCGTGTCTGTAAAATCGATATTTCCAATAGTTACGGCAGATTTACCGGATGCAACGTTCACTTTTGTCGCAACTAACTTAAACGTTGATTTCACAGCTAATTACAATGCTCCTAATGTGAGTTACAGTTGGCAATTTAACACCATTAACACGGGCATAGGTTTTAATCCAAGTTTTGATTTCCTGAATCCAGGAACATATTCCGTTACCTTGACAGTAATAGATTTTAACTCATGTAGCAATTCATCCACTCAGACTTTTACTTTATCTACCAACTCATTAAATGATATTGACTTTGAAAATGTTGCGATTTTCCCGAACCCTATGGAAGATGTTTTAAACATTACTGCTCCATTAGCTTCTCAAATTCAATTGTTGGATGAATTAGGAAGGGAAATGGTCTTCTTTATAACTGAAAGTCATAACACGACAATTTCGACATCCGGATTATTCTCAGGGATATACTTTTTGAAAGTTGATTCCGATGGTATCATGAGAACTTTTAAAGTGATCAAAAGTCATGATTTTTAGAATTGTACGGAGATACTTGTACTAATCCCAGTCTTCGTCATTCCAATTTTTACTTGGGATCCAAATGTTATCAAAATCCTCATTTCCAGAATATTCTGCGCCATCAAAATTCACTGTTTTCCCTTTGGGAATATCGATGACCAAACGGATGCGCTGTGCTCTTATTTTGTCTTTAGCAGGGTAACTGTAGTAATTTTTAACAAGTAGCACACTGTCTTGGAATTGGGCATCAAAGCGAATATTTTTAGCTTTTTTAGAAGAAACACGATTGGTTATCCCGTTCGCAGATTTGATGTGAAAGATGTGGTAAGAACTATCTGCGGATTCTCTTAGTCGAATGCGATATCCTTCCTGAAAAATAAAGCCATTGCGGATGGACAACTCAGAAATATGTCTGCTACGTACACTTTTATCTTCCGAATTGGAATAAGCCATTGTTTCGTATTCTATTTTAAATGGAGTTTCGGTTGTAGCAATTTCCGTTTTTACTTCACTATCGACAGAAAACTCTTTCATCATGGATGTTCCAATATAGAATCCAACGATTACCGTTATTACCATAGCAATGATAGTAAATCTTGAAAGATATTTGTACCAAGGGTAACGCGTATTGAGAATGAATCGCATGGCAGTTGCAACAAGATATATAATGAAAATAAGTAGCATCGTGCCACCAACCCACCAAAGCAAATTCATGTATTGCGGTTCGAAAACAAGATTACCAAATTCGTATGGAGAAAGCATTCCATTTTCGTCATTGACAGGAACAACCCCTTTTTTAAGGACAAAAACGATAACAAAGAAAATGCTGACACATAACCCAAAAGAGAGCATGAAAAAGCCGATAATCTTTGAAATAATGCGGCCAACTGTGTTGATTCCATTGTTAATAGCGTTCGAACCTCTGAATGATTTCCCCATTTTTTTTGAACTCTTAGTCAAGCGTTGTGCAGCCATTTCTACTTCTTCGCGAACAGATTCTACAGTAATGGGTATTCCACGCATTCTCAAGCGATCGATATGCGAGTTAGCCGTTGGTAAAACTACCCACAGAATCACATAAAGGGGAAAACCGAATCCACCGCCAAAAAGGAGTAGAATGAAAATGATACGAACTATAATGAGATCAATGTTGAAATATGCTGATAAACCCGAACAAACCCCAGCAATACTCGCATTTTCCATATCTCGGTACAGTTTCTTCTCTTTGCCTTCATATTCTCCACGGTTTTCACCATGTGCCTGTCCAGACTGACTGTCGCTAGATTTAGAATCTGTCGAGCTTTCATCTTCCTCAATATATTGCTCCGGTTCTCCCAAGAGTGCTATGGTTTTGTCTACATCTTTTTGCTCAATGACCGCCTTGTTACCTTGCAATTCAGCCGTGAAAAGTTCTGCAACCCGCAATTCAATATCCTCGATGATTTCTTCTTTACCTTCCGTATTGGCCAATTTTTGACTCAATCGATTCATGTAATTTTTAAGAGTTTCATAAGCTTCTTCCTCAATTATAAAATTGATGCCTTTGATGTGTATAGATGTTGTTTTTTTCATAATCTTATTTGCTTAGTTGGTGAACTGCTGAGCTCAATTCGAGCCATGTATTGGATAAACTGGCGTGAAAATTTTTACCTTCTTCTGTAAGAGAATAATATTTTCGTGGCGGACCACCTGTCGATTCTTCCCAACGATAGGTGAGTAGTTCCATGTTTTTTAATCTCGTAAGAAGTGGGTATAATGTTCCTTCCACCACAATCAATTTTGCTGCTTTTAGCTCCTCTAGTATTTCTGAAGGATAAGCTTCTTGTCGATATAGGATACAAAGAATACAATATTCCAAAATTCCCTTTCGCATTTGTGCTTGCGTATTTTCTGCGTTCATGCTTTATTCGTTTATACAAAGATATGGGTAAAAGATTGAACTATGCAATACATAGTACTATAAAAAAAAGTTAAATTAACATAACTTACTGATTACAAGCATTATAATGTGTGATTTTTTTTTGTTGTTTTTCTGAAATGTCTGTATCCAGCGTGGTAGGCAGGTGATTTATTGATGGAATGGAGTTCTATTAAAGCATTTATTTCAGGGTACAATTCAGGATAAAGCTTCATCAAAGGGGCAAGAACATGGATACAGTATACATGAAGTGCCACTTTGTGATGGGATTCAGATATAAAGTGAGCACATAAATCAATCACTCTGCCTTGATAAGCTTCATCAATTTCTAGATAAGTAAGCACTTTCATAAAGCTGCGTAAACTTGACTGATGCGTTCCGTTTTCAAGGAAAAGAACAATCTGTGGCAGCGCATTTTGAAACAATTGTTTATCTTTTTCGACCCAATGCGTGCAAACCCAGCTTCCAAGAATAGATGATTTTTCATCCGAAGAATCTAAAGAAACTGTCAATAAATCCTTAGAATCTTGTTTATTTTGAAGTGAACTCGAAAAAAACGACACAAAGTCACGCGTTTTGTGAAATTCTACCAAAGATTGCTTGATGGATGCAACGGACATATCTACGAAAATAATACAAAATAGTACTGATTTTTTAATCAAGGCATTGAAAGATAATGCGATTGAAAATGAAATACAGTTTTTCAAAGATATTGAGCCAGAAAATCTGACGGAACTGATGGAACTTGAGAAAAAAGTTTTCTGGCTCAACGTTTACAACGGATTCGTTCAATTGGAATTGGCTGGGATGAATTCTCCAAAAATTGACAAGCGTATCTTTTCGAACAAGAAAATTGTGATTGCAAATGAAGTTCTATCCTTGGACGATATTGAACACGGAATTTTAAGAGGAAATTTTTGGAAATATGGTTTGGGATTTATTCCCGGAGCTTACCTCTCTAAGAGAACAAAAAATTGGAAAAGTAAGCGATTGGAGCCACGTATCCATTTTCAGCTGAATTGTGGAGCCGCTTCATGTCCCATAGTTCGTGTCTTAACGCTTGACAATATTGAAACGGAACTTGAAATAGGCGAATCGGAATATATTTTGAACGAGTCCAAGTTGGACCACGAAAAATGTAAAATTGAACTTTCCGGCTTGTTTTTATTTTATTTAAACGATTTCGGAGGGATGGCTGGTATTCGTCGTCTATTGAAAAAGTACTTTTCAAATGATGATTATAAAATTAAGTTCTCCTCATTTGATTGGACCAAAAGCGCCAAGAAAGTTCATTATTAAAATTGTGCTTATAAATTATACATCAATTAAATTCTGCATTTCGCCAGAAAATTTATCTTTGCTAACACATGCATAACATTGAGGTACAACTAAAATCTTTCAAAGGTATATCACTTGCCGAAATGGATACTGTGCGCTTAATGGACAGAGTAGATACAAAATTTGCTATTGCCATGGATGATCTTCCCGAATTGTTAGAAAAATTGAAGGATATATACGCCATTACTGATATTGATGGTTTGCGACTTCCTACCTACGAGAGCATGTATTTTGACGATGAAAAATTTAGTTTTTTCAACGCTCATCACAATGGTCGTGAAGAACGATTCAAAGTTCGGATTCGAAATTATGTGGAAAGTGGTTTGTTTTTTTTGGAAGTAAAACATAGACAAAAGGGCCGAGTTGTGAAGAAAAGAGTTCGTCTTCAAGGTTTTGAAAAAGAATTATCACCTTCATCTGAGGCCTTCATAGATTCCATCGTAAAGGAAAATGGTGCTTTGCAAGCCAGTATGATGAATTCCTACCGAAGAATTACCTTAGTCGACGTTGTTCGTAAGGAGCGCTTGACAATTGATATAGATTTATCTTTTTCATGGGAGGGAAGAACGGAACGATTTCAAAACATTGTTATTTTGGAATTGAAACAAAAGCGATTTGATCGTCACGGTCAATTCAACCAAATCATGCGATCTATGGGCAAAAGACCTTATCGCTTGAGTAAATATTGCATAGGCTCTCTTAGTTTGTACAAAGGGAAATTGAAGCACAATATGTTTAAAGAAAAATTAATTCAAATAAATAAAATTAATGGAAAAGCTAGCTATTGCTAAAGGAATAAAGTTTTTTGATTGGGTACTTGTTGATGCAGATATCTATACATTTCTTTTCCGTCTTCTGATCAATATAGTGTGCCTTACACTGATTATCAGGTATTTGTATTACCCAAAAACGAAGCGTAAAGATTATTTATTTACGTATTATCTCATTGGGATGATTACATTCTTCATCTGTTTTTCATTGAAAAAATTAGATATCGATACAGGAATGGGACTTGGATTATTTGCTATTTTTGGGATTATACGTTACCGAACCAATACAGTAGAAATTAAAGAAATGACCTACTTGTTTCTCATTATCGGTTTGTCAGTCATCAACTCCATGGCCAGCAATAAAATTTCCATTGTTGAAATGGTTGTAATCAACGGCTCTGTGATTGGCATTACCGCTGGGCTGGAATATTTATGGCTACTGAAACATGAAACGCGAAAAACGATTATTTACGAAAGAATAGATTTAATCAAACCAGAACATTACGATGAAATGATGGCAGATTTGAAAACACGAACTGGTCTTGAAATCAATCGTTTTGAAGTAGGTAAAATCAACTTTCTTCGTGATGTAGCCCAGGTAATGATTTACTACTATGAGGACAGTCAAAAATTTTCTGACTACAGTTCTCAGGATCCAAGTTCATTCGACTAAAGACAGCCACAACCCGAAAGATCAATTTCAGAGGTCCAAATAGTTATGACTGAACCATTTTCCTTTTGCAAGACAATGGAACGAGAAGGTTTTGCCAGCTTTGTATTGATAGGGAAATCATCGGCATAAACGAAGTAAATCCCTTCAATTCCTTTCAATTTGGCGAAGGTTTTTTGGTCCGGATAGTTAGTTGGACAATCCATGCAGTTTTCACTGTATTGGGTTTTAAAAGCTTTATCTATTTGTGGGAAAGAGCCAAATTCCAAATCCAAAGAAAATTTACTACCGAATAATAAACTATCTTCTTTTTCTTTCAGACTCAAGCTAATATCGTAATGAAAATAGGAGAGGCAGTCATCACCCAAATAACAAAGATTGGTTAATTTACTCGTTCCTTTTCGGCGAATTGCATAGTAGTTAAATTTCGGAGGATTGTCATTGAACAGTTCAGAAAATTCTTCTGGAAAATAGACCATTTTCCCTATGCTATCTATACTTTGATAAGCAAAATTCCCTTTTAAAATCTGATGTTCTTTAGCGAATTCTTCCCATCGTCCGTCTACTTCATCTTGACTGATAATGCCTTTAATTCCCGTTTTATCTTTGTCCAATTGAAAAATAGGATAAATGGTTTTATCGATAGTTAAAAGCAATTCATCAGCATTAGGATTACGCTCAAGATCAGCTAATAAACTTTTCAAAAAGCGCTGATTTTCACCTGAAAAATCCTTGTTTTTTTCTAGAAGTTCTATCAACAACTTTATTTTCTCCTCCTTATCAGGAGCATAATTCATCCAAAACGTTTCACACGAACCATTGCCATCGGCACGCAATTCAACTTTTTTTGATGATTTATTAGCGTCTGATTGACATGAAAAGAGGGTTGTTGCAAGTAGGAAAAGGGCTAAGCGTAGTTTGCATTTCATCGTTAACTTGTTTTTCCGTTCCTGATTTTCAGGGATGTAAAGCTACTAAAAGATTTTAATAGCTATGAAAGCTTTTCAAAAAAAAAGAAGGAGCGAAACTTTTCACTCCTTCTTTCTATAAATTATGAATTGATTAAGCCGTTACGCCTAAAACTTCTCTCATTTTTTCACCAATATGCGCTGGAGAATCCACCACGTGAATTCCGCACTCGCGCATGATGCGTTTTTTAGCTTCTGCCGTATCATCATCACCACCAACGATAGCGCCAGCGTGACCCATTGTACGACCTTTTGGCGCCGTTTCACCAGCGATGAAACCTACAACTGGTTTTGTACCATTCTCTTTTATCCAACGTGCAGCGATAGCTTCTAAGTTTCCTCCGATTTCACCGATCATAACGATTCCTTCTGTTTCAGGATCATTCATCAGTAATTCAACCGCTTCTTTTGTGGTCGTTCCGATAATTGGGTCTCCACCAATTCCGATGGCTGTAGTTATTCCTAGTCCAGCTTTAGTAACTTGGTCAGCCGCTTCGTAAGTCAAAGTTCCTGATTTAGAGACAATACCAATTTTCCCTTTTCCAAAAACAAAACCAGGCATGATACCTACTTTTGCTTCTCCTGCAGTAATGATACCAGGACAGTTTGGACCGATCAAACGTGTGTTTAATCCGTTGATGTACTCTTTGGCTTTGACCATATCAGCAACCGGAATTCCTTCCGTGATACAAACAATTACTTTGATACCTGAAGCTGCTGCTTCCATAATCGCGTCAGCTGCAAATGCAGGTGGAACGAAAATAATAGAAACATCAGCACCTGTTTTTTCAACTGCATCTGATACCGTGTTAAAAACAGGACGATCCAAATGTGTCGAACCTCCTTTTCCGGGTGTTACACCACCAACTACATTGGTGCCATATTCAATCATTTGACTTGCGTGAAAAGTTCCTTCACTTCCCGTGAATCCTTGAACTATAACTTTGGAATTTTTATTAACGAGTACGCTCATTTTTATCGGTATATTGTCTTGAATTATTCGGTCTCAAAAGTAAAGTTTTCGATTGGTTAAGGCAAGTAAAAAATGGAAAATCGAATACAGCTTATAAGCTTTCCATCACTTTTATGTCAAAAAACAAACAACTGTTTGGTGGAATTTCACCTGCTTGTTCATTTCCATAACCCATTTGCGGTGGAGTGGCAATATAAAAAACACTTCCCGTTTTTTGTCCAACGAGAATTTCTTTCCAAGCAGGAATAAGGTTTTTGAGTTCATAGATGATGGGTGTGTTCTTCTCGTCGAAAATCAAGCCATCCATATTTTTGCCTTTGTACATTACGCGTATTTTGTCTCCGTAAAGAATGGTTTTTCCCTCTCCTTTTTTGACGATTTTATAATACACTCCTGAGCTTGTTTTGGATAATTTCAAGTTGGATTTCTTCAAAAAAGCTTGAATTTCAGTATCAAATGTTTTTTTCTCTTTTTCTGAATAACCTGTGCAGCTAGCGATGAAAAAGGAAAGAACAAAAATGGAAAAAAGAGGAAGAAGATATCGTTTCATAAATATTTGGTTAATCGTATTTGAATCGGTTCTACTACGAATCCCTGCTGACTCAGTAAGTTGATAAGGCCGTTGTTTCCTGTAAGATGCGCCGCCCCGACACCAATAAATAAATTTTGGGTTTTTAATCTCGGTATTAAGGTAGTTATCCAGCCTAAATTTCTATTATCCAATAAATCTTTATCCACAAATTGGTCAACATTTTTTCCTTGAGATTCCATTTTTGAAACTATAGAAAGATCTTGATTCAAATAAGCATTTTGCAAGGCGAAGAATGAGGTTTTATACAGGGAGCCAAATCTGATGACATTCATGATAAACTCTACTTTTGTTTCATCCGTCATGTCGTTTAGGATATTCATTTGTTTTTTCATAGTTTCTAGCCCTTCGGCTGGAATTTCGTTTTCTTTGGCGATATAGAAAAGCGTTTTGTCATAACTTTCGCTTTTAAGAAAAATATCTTTTATCAGCAAAGAGGAGAAAATCATGGGGTTGAACTTGCCGAACGTAGATTCAAACATAGCAGAATCCATTTTGAGTTCCTTTTGTGTAAACTTATAAAGGGAATCTCGCTGTTCATTGTTGAGCGCGTCGCTCATTCTTGAATCACTATCCATTAATTCTTTTAAGCTTCCAAAATCTTCAAAATCAACGACTTCTAAAAACAAGACTTCCGAACGGAGTAATTTCATTTTTACTGCATTAGGCATCACAAATTTGTCTTTGGTCACCATGTGCATCGTACCGAAAAGGTAGCTCATGTGTTGCGTTTCGGGATCGGTTATTTTCCAAAAAACGCTTTTTAAATTATCTGGATCAATCTTTGTCTCTTGTCCCCAAAAAGAACAGTAGATGAACAGAAACAATATGTTCAGTATTTTATTCAATTACTCAGCAATTTTTATTTCAGCCAAATAATGGTCGTCCATGTCATAAATTTTATGTGCTTTTAGCCCAACTTTTTTAGCCGCCTGAAATAGATTATCAAAATCAACATAGAGCCAATCAAACCACGGGCCAATTTCATTTTTGAATTTCATTTGAAATCGGAAATTTCCATAATACTCGTTGTTCAAGTCTGTCCACATGGAACCGTCTTCGTTCTCGTACAGGTATTTGATGTCGGAAGAGTCACAAAGAATTTTTCCATCAGGATTCAAAAGTGATTTGGCATGTAGTAAAGTTTTCTCTAAATTGGATAGTTTACCAGCTATACCGATACCATTCATTAACATCAAAATGGTGTCGTACTTTTCATCTTTCAGATCGAAGAAATTTATTTTACGAACAGGAATTTCTAGGTCTTTCAAATTTTCTACTGCACCTTCAGATATTTCAATACAATGAACTTCTGTTTTTGTGCTGTTAAGGTATTTAGCGTGTGCACCAGCACCGGCTCCCACGTCGAGCACTTTGCCTTCGCATTCTTCCAAGGCAATTTGCTCCAGCTCAGGCATATCGTCAAATTTTCTAAAAAGAACTTCTAACGGAATAATATCGTCATCACAAATATCTGACATAACAATGATGTCACTTGGAATTCTGTTTTCGGCGTAGTCTAATATTGCTCTACCAATAGGATCGCCCATTTTTTTTTCTGTCATCAAATTTCGAAATCGTCAAAATTGCTAAAATCTTCTTCGTCAAATCCATCGCTAAGGTCATCAAAACCAAAGTCGTCGTCATCATCGTCATCATCAAAATCACCTCCTAAAATTTCTTCAGAAATAGGTTTTGAGTCTTCTTCAGGTGCTGTGCCAATAGCCAAAATAACTTGAGGTGATTCAGGAACATCATCGCTGTAACCAATCATTTCAATAAGGAATATCCACATTCTCAGGAAGTCATATACCAAAATGAATTTTTGATCAGGTTCCTCAATAAAATCTTTCAATTGCGCTTTGGCCATTACCGAGGGCAAATGATCGGGATGGTCATTTTCGTCGTAACTCATGTCCATCCAGCTGATTTCGTGGCCTTTATCCCAATCTTCATTTGAGACATAAAAAGAGGCCATTTCTTTTCCATTGAATCCAAAAGCGTGTAAAATCGACTGATAAAATACCTCAAATGTATCGTTACTATTGATCAAGATATCACGGAAAACTTCGTGGTTTTCAGCGCTATCCAGCAGTATTCTAAACTTTAATCCTTTCATGTAATTACCAATGTCCTTTTGAGGAGCTGCAAAGTTACAATATTATTCGGCTATTTAGTCTCAGCCTTAGCTACTTTCAAACCTAATTCCGTGCCAAGACGAAGCATCAAATCATGGGCTGGTTCAAATTCATTTGGAATCTGACCTTCGAGAATGGCTTCTTTGATTTGCATTTTTATATTCCCAATATGAGCGCAAGGTTGGAGGTCAAAAGTTTTCATGATCAAATCTCCACTGATAGGTGGTTGAAAATTTCTGACATGATCTTTTTGTTCGATATCTCTTAACTTCTGTAAAACGCTTTCGAAATTCTTTTTGAATTTCTTGACTTTCATTTCATTTTTGGAGGTAATATCGGCGTTGCAGAGCGTCATCAAATCATCGATATCGTCACCCACTTCGAAAAGTAATCGTCGCACAGCCGAATCACTAACATGATCTTTTACCAGAGCAATTGGACGTAAATGAAGACGCACCAATTTTTGGACATACTTCATTTTATGATCCAAAGGAAGTTTAAAACGTTTGAACAATTTGGGTGTCATTCGCGCTCCCATTTCTTCGTGCCCGTGAAATGTCCATCCCGCAGCAGGATCCAATCTTTTAGTTGGTGCTTTGGCTATGTCGTGCAGTATGGCAGCCCATCGCAACCACAAGTTATCGGTGTTTTCTGAAATATTGTCTAGAACTTCTAAAGTATGATAGAAATTGTCTTTGTGGGTTTTTCCATTGATATTTTCAACTCCTTGCAATGCAACTAATTCTGGAAAGAACTGGTGCAATAATTCAGTTGAAAAAGCCAATTTGAAACCTCTCGATGGTGTTGGACTGAGAATTATTTTGTTCAATTCATCCATGATGCGCTCCATGGAAATGATTTTAAGTCTATCGGCATTGTCTTTAATGGCTTGTAAACTGGAATTTTCAATTTTGAAATCCAACTGCGACGCAAAACGTATAGCACGCATCATGCGCAGCGGATCATCTGAATAGGTCTTCTCTGGGGCCAAAGGTGTTCGAAGAATCCCTTTTTCCAAATCATTTAATCCGTTGAATGGATCAATCAATTCTCCAAAGTTGTCTTTGTGCAAGGAAATGGCCATAGCATTGATGGTGAAATCGCGACGATTTTGGTCGTCTTCCAAAGTGCCATCTTCCACAATTGGTTTACGGGAGTCGCTTCTGTAGGACTCTTTTCTTGCTCCAACGAATTCGATATCCAAATCTTTGTATTTGAATTGCGCTGTTCCAAATCGCTGAAAAAGAGATACTTTTTTTACCCGAAGTTTTTCTGCGCAAAGTTTAGCAAGGTCGAGTCCATTGCCAACCACAACGATATCGATGTCTTTTGAGGGACGCTCTAGAATTAAATCACGAACAAAGCCACCTACTACATAAGCTTCCAAGTTGTTTTCGGTCACAATTTGCGAAGCGACTTTAAAAACAGGATGCTGAAGATTTTGTGCGTAATTCATTTTCGGGTGCAAAGATAATGAGATTGTGGGAGGGAGCAAAGAGAGCAGATAAACAATTGGAAATCACTTGAACGAAGGAATAATTGTAGTGAAAGATTATTCTTAAATTTAAAGAAAAGGTTACCCATTTCCTTTTGAATTGATGACTGCTTGGCTTGACCGTTTCAATGGGATAGTCTTCTACAATTCTCTTTTTTTTACAGTAAAAAATTAACTACGGATAATCTTCACGCCTCCATCCAAATCCACTTTAATAATTTGCGAAGGTGTTTCCAATACTTCAGTCGTTCTTTCTTCAAGACAGAAATCAACACCTTTTTTAATTTGATCTGAAATTTCTTGAAAGGTTTTCCCGTATTCTTCGCCACTGCTATTAGCAGAAGTGCTGACTAATGGCTTTCGCATGCCTCGGATTAATTTCAAACAAGTCGGATCTTTTGTAATACGAATGGCAACAGTTCCATCGGATGCTAAAACGCTAGGTGCTAGTTGTCGAGCGGATGGATAGATTATGGTGAGTGGTTTTACCGATAAATCAACTAAATCATATATTACCTCGGCAAATTCAGGAACATAATGCTCCACCATACGGAAGCTGTCCACGAGCAACACAAAACTTTTGTTTTCGGGTCTGTTTTTTATGCCATAAACTTTTTGACAAGCCTCTTCATTCGTGGCATCGCAGCCAATTCCCCAAATTGTATCGGTAGGATATAAAATTGTTCCTCCCGCATTGAGGACTTCTATTGCTTTTTCTAACATCGTATTATTTTTAATCCAGAAGGTCAGGTCTTCTTTCTTGCGTTCGTTTCAAAGCTTGGTCTTCTCTCCAGGCATCAATTTTTTTAAAATCACCTGACAACAGGACTTCGGGCACTTTCATTCCTTTGTATTCTGGAGGACGGGTGTATACCGGTGGTGAAAGTAAATTGTCTTGAAAACTGTCGGTTAGTGCTGAAGTTTCGTCATTGAGCACGCCGGGTAAAAGACGAACAACAGCATCTACAACAATTGCGGCCGCTAGTTCTCCTCCAGAAAGCACATAAGAACCGACCGAAATTTCTTTCGTAATGTACATTTCACGTACTCTTTCATCAACACCTTTGTAATGTCCGCATAGAATCATCAAATTTTCTTGCAAGGACATATTGTTACAATCACTTTGCTCAAGCACTTCACCATCAGGAGTCATGTAAATAATTTCATCATATGTTCTTTCGGCTTTGAGCTTATCGATTAGTGCGGCAATAGGTTCTATGCTCATCACCATTCCAGCACCACCGCCGTATTGGTAGTCATCTACATTTTTGTGCTTATTGGTCGAATAATCACGAATGTTGTGCATTTGAATTTCTACCAAACCTTTGTCTTGTGCTCTTTTCATGATAGAAACAGAAAAAGGCCCTTCCAATAATTCGGGAAGTAAAGTGAGGATATCGATTCGCATGCGCAAATTTACGAGCAAATTCTAAATTGTTTACTTTTAAGGTCTTAAAAAAAAAGATATGAAAAACCTACTTTTTCTTTTTATTGGATTGTCGCTATCAATTTCTGCTTCTGCTCAATGGGATGGCAATGCGAGCCCGACATATCCAGAAATTATCGAACAATGTTCTCAATGGGCAGATGCACATACTGAAATCGAATTGTATTCCATGGGCCCTTCAGATTATGGATTGCCGATATATGTTTTCATCATTAACGGAGCGGGTGATTCGCTTAAAACTTTTGAAAAAGCGAGAGAAAATACAACTATTTTGGTCAATAATGCTATTCATCCGGGGGAACCAGATGGGATAAATGCCATGCTCATTTGGACGAAAAATTGGATTGAAAAGGGAAAGAAAACGAAAGATTTACCTGTTTTAGCATTTATTCCAGCCTACAATATTGGTGGTATGATGACACGTTCAAGCACGAGTAGAGCGAATCAAAATGGTCCAGAAGAATACGGATTTAGAGGGAATGCACAAAATTTGGACTTGAATCGTGACTTTATCAAAATGGATTCGAAAAACGCTTTCACTTTTGCTAAGATTTTTCATGGATTGAAACCGGATGTGTTTATTGATAATCACGTGACAAATGGTGCTGATTATCAGCATGTTTTAACATTGATTTCACCTTTGAAGGAGCGATTAACGCCAAGTATGGAAGATCAGACTTATTGTAAAATGATACCGGCCATTCACAAAGACCTTGAAAAAAAAGGGATAGACATGGTTCCTTATATTGATTTGGTTAAAGATACGCCTGACGACGGGATTCAAGCCTTTAATGATTTACCGCGCTATGCCATGGGATACGCTTCGCTCTTCAATACATTTTCTTTTACAGTTGAAACCCATATGTTAAAACCATTTCCTCAGCGGGTTCAAGCTACCTTAGATTTTTTCGAATCGATGCTGGATTATTGCATAAAAGAAAGAGTCGCGATTGAAAAGGCAAGAAATGACGCACAAGTCGTTCAGGAAAGTGAAACCCATCATTTTTTTAATTTTGAGTTGGACAAAACTGCTGCGGATAGCATTACTTTCAAGGGCTTTGAGGCCAAGTATAAACCGAGCGAATTCACGGGTATGATGCGTTTGTATTACGATAGAAATTCACCTTGGACCAAGAAAATACCTTATTTTCAAACGCATACAGCCAGAGATTCCGTGAGTTTACCGAAATATTATGTTGTTGGGGCACAAGCTCAAAATGTTATAGATCGTTTGAAGGCTAATTCAATAGAAATGACTGAGGTAAAGGCTGAGCAAGTCATCGAAGCGCAGTTGCAAAAGATAGTAAGTTTCAAAAGCCCAAATCAACCTTATGAAAATCATTTCATTCATTCGGTTACCGAGGTTGAGCTTTTGAAAAAAGATATAAAATTGAAGGCCGGCGATTACATTATCCCCGCGCAACAGAAAAACAGTTTCTTTCTTCAATCTGTTTTATTTGCTCAAACCGAGGATAGTTATTTTGCCTGGAATTTCTTTGATGGCTATATGGGTGAAAAAGAATATTTTTCGTCCTATGTTTTTGAAGATATAGCAGCGGAACTTTTGCGCACAGATGAAAAATTGAAGGCGGAGTTCATGGCCAAACGGATGGACGATTCGCATTTTGCCAAGAGTCAATGGGATCAATTGTATTTTATTTATCAGCGCAGCGATTATTTTGAACCCAGTTTTCGTGTTATTCCCGTTTACCTCGTCTATTAGTTTTGTATTTTTGTAGCCGATTAAATAAAGGAAATGAGATACGACATTGCAGTGATTGGTGGAGGAATAGTTGGGGCAGCAACATTTTATAAGTTACAACTAAAATACCCCAATTTGAAAATTGCTCTTTTCGAAAAAGAGAATATGTTGGCGGATCACCAAACTGGACACAATTCGGGAGTGATTCATTCAGGTTTATATTACAAACCTGGTTCTTTAAAGGCAAGAAATTGCATTGAAGGTCGTCACGAATTGGTCGCTTTTGCAAAGAAATATGGAATAGACCATGATGTTTGCGGAAAAATTGTAGTGGCTACCGATGAAAAGGAATTGCCCTTTCTAGAGAAAATTTATCAAACAGGTCTTGAAAATAAAATTGAAGGCTTACGCAAAATCGGACCGGAAGAAATTAAAGAAATTGAACCTCATTGTGTTGGAATTGCAGGATTGCAAGTGCCTTGTACAGGCATTATTGACTTTCGAGCAGCGACTGCAAAAATGGTAGAATTGGGTTTGGCTATTAATTCTGAAAGTAAATTGTATTTGGAGCATGAAGTCACAGGTATTGAAAAATCGAGCGATTTCAGTACTTTGAAAACCAATAAAGGAGATTTTGAAGCTAAATATTTAGTGTTCTGTGGAGGATTGCAAGCTGACCGTTTAGCGAAGAAAGACGGTGTAGCGATAAAAGAAAAAGTCGTTGGTTTCCGAGGGGACTACTATGAATTGACTGAAAAAGGTCATCACAAAATAAAACATCTTATTTATCCAGTTCCTAATCCGGATTTTCCATTCTTGGGGGTGCATTTTACACGCATGACAGACGGAGAAATTGAGTGTGGACCCAACGCTGTTTTCACTTTTAAACGTGAGGGTTATGGTAAAACAGATTTTTCTTGGAGAGATACGTGGGATGCGTTAACCTATAAAGGAACTTGGAAACTGTTTTTCAGTAATATGTCATTTGGTATCAACGAGTACAGACGTGCATTTTCGAAAAAACTCTTCCTGAAAACCCTGCAACGTATGGTTCCTGATTTGACAATGGAGGACCTTAAACCCGGTCGTTCGGGAGTTCGAGCACTTTTATTGAGACAAGATGGCGATACACGCGACGATTTTAAAATTGTACATGAAGGAAATTCAATTCACGTTTTGAACGCCCCAAGTCCAGCAGCTACGGCTTCTTTGGCCATCGGTAATTATATCGTTCACGAGGTTGAGAAACAATTTGGTTTGTAATTTTCCACTACAGCATTTGTCGAAATACCGATTCGCGGTGAGAAGTGCAGTTATAATATTCCCATTTACACATGCGTAAATCGAAAATTCATCCGAGAAACAAGCACCAAGGTCGATACGATTTGGATAAGTTAATGGCTGTTTGTCCAGAATTGAAAACGTTCTTAATTAAAAATATTGCAGGAGAAGATACCATTGATTTCACTCAACCAGAGGCTGTTCGCTTGTTGAATAAAAGTTTGTTGCTGGGTTATTACAGTTTGGACTATTATGAAATTCCTGAGGAAAATTTATGTCCACCAATTCCAGGACGTGCTGATTATATTCATTACGCAGCCGATTTACTATCTAGTTTGAGTTTCGGTAAAATTCCTACGGGCAAAACCACAAAAATTTTGGATATAGGAACGGGAGCCAACTGTATCTATCCAATCATCGGTGCTCGCGAATATGATTGGTCTTTTGTCGCCACAGATATTGATAAAAAGGCCTTGGAAATTGCCGCAGATAATATTTCGAAGAATGAAGGATTATCTGCACATGTAGAATTGAGGCTCCAAGCCAATTCGCGCGATGTATTCAGAGGTGTGGTTGAACAAGGTGAGAAGTTCATGCTCAGTATGTGCAATCCACCTTTTCATGCATCGGCAGAAGAAGCGAAAAAAGGAACAGTTCGAAAACTGAAGAATCTACATGGTAAAGATGAGGCCGAAAAAGGGACATTAAATTTTGGAGGCATTCATAAAGAACTTTGGTGTGAGGGAGGCGAGAAACGTTTCGTTCAGAACATGATTTATGAAAGTGCTAAATATAAAAATCAAGTCACTTGGTTCACAACGCTTGTTTCCAAAGAGACACATCTCAAATCGTACTATGTAATTTTAGATAAATGTAGAGCAAGAGAAGTGCGCACGATACCTATGGGACAAGGGAATAAGACCTCACGGATTTTAGCTTGGACGTTTGAGGTTAAGCCAAAAGCAATTAAGAAAAATAAGACGTAAGAATTTGATTATCAGTAGGGTTTCGAAATATTTAAAAGTTTAAACTTTTCGAATTCGAAAACTCTCGAATTTTTGAAATTTGATGTGTTGATTTTTTTGCTTGAAACAATCAATTTTGAAATAGATTATATTCCAATTACGTCTTTCTCTTCTTCTTCTTCGCAGCAGGAAACAATATATTATTCAATATCAATCGATAACCTGGCGAATTTGGGTGCAAATTCAAATCGGTTGGAGGATCTTCAACTCGATGTTCATAATCTTCCGGATCGTGTCCACCATAAAAAGTCCAAGTTCCTTGACCCATTTCGCCATGAATATAGCGTGCCGTTCCCAAAGACAAGTTTTCACCTAAAATCAAAACATTTGGCTTGATCAAGTCTTTTTTGAAATCAGTTGTTTGTCCCATGAATCCAGGAACGATATCTACATGACATTGGGTAAGCATCGTTGGTACAACATCCCATTTTGCTGAGAAATCAAACAAAGTAAAATTGTCCGTCGCCTCCCGAAGTCCTTTTAATCTATGTAAATCTGTCCCGTCAATATCGGAGTATTCATAAACCATTGGGTTGCGTTCCAATTTGAAATCTTTGAAAGCAAAAGTAGCGTCATAATCGAGTTTACTCTGACAATTCGGATCAGAGGGGTCGCCATCAAACATACTTTCACAAATATCAGTATTGGCTGCTGCTTGGGCGATGTCAAAACTATCAGTGCCGCTGCACATAGTAAATAAAAATCCTCCTCCAAAAACGAATTCTCTAATCCGCTGTGCAACGGCTAATTTCAAATGAGAAACTTTGGCAAATCCCAACATTTTGGCATCTGCTTCAGCATCCTTTACTTGTTGTTGATACCAAGGAAAAGAGCGGTAATTAGCATAAAATTTCCCATATTGTCCTGTAAAATCTTCGTGATGCAAGTGCAACCAATCGTATTTTGGCAAAATACCAGAGACGATAGCTGAATCGTAAATTTTGTCATATGGAATTTCAGCATAATCCAAAACCAAAGTTACAGCATCATCCCATGGTTGTTTACCGTTGGGGGTGTACACGGCAATTTTTGGTGCTTTTTCCAGTTGAACGATTTCCATGTTGGTTTCTGGATTCCCGATTTGAGACCTGATTCCGTTGACTTGACCGTCGGCTAAAATTTCATATTTAACTCCTCGAATTACCAGTTCTTCCTCAATAGCGCTCAAATGAGGATATAAGAATGAACCACCTCTGTAATTCAAAAGCCATTCCATAACGATGTCATTTTCAAGAATCCAAAAAGAAACTCCATAAGCTTTTAAATGGTCGGTCTGCGTATCGTCCATAGGAACGAGAATTTGAGTCGCGTTCAACTGAGTCGCGAAAAAAATAATTGAAAAGGAAAAAAGTATTTTTTTTAACATGTGAATTGAAATAATCTTTTGCAATTTAACGCAAAAATCTTGCCTTTCTTTTAAAATGGATCCTCAATATCGCTACCGGAATTAAAATCTTCACCTTCCAACTCATTTATACTGTTGATTTTACTCGGTATTGTGAAAGCATTTGCAGCACTTTCTAAGGCTTTGTTACTATTCATTGCCGATCCAAAAGAAGTAGGAGTAAAGTCGTTCTCCATGCTATCCAAATTCTCAAATCGGGCATATTGACCAATAAAACGCAAACGAACGGTGTCCAATGAACCATTTCTGTGTTTGGCGACAATAATTTCTCCAATTCCTGCATTTGATCCACCTTCTCCATCATCCATCAAACCATAATATTCCGGTCTATAAATAAACGAAACGATGTCTGCATCTTGCTCGATAGCTCCTGATTCACGCAAATCAGAAAGGACAGGTCGCTTGTCACCACCTCTTTGTTCAACCGAACGACTCAACTGAGATAGAGCGATAATAGGAACATTCAATTCTTTCGCTATTTCTTTGATGGATCTAGAAATTAAAGAGATTTCTTGTTCACGATTACCAGAACCTTTTCCACCACCAGCAGTCATCAATTGCAAGTAGTCGATGATGACCATTTGAATATCGAATTGCAATTTCAAACGACGACATTTTGCGCGTAAATCAAAAATAGAAATACCTGCTGTATCATCGATATATAAAGGCGCTTGAGATAGTTTTGAAATTCGTGTATGCAATTGTTGAAATTCGTGTTCAGCCAAGTCACCTTTACGCAATTTTTCTGCAGGCAATCGACTTTCGCTAGAAATCAAACGTTTCACCAATTGAACTGCAGACATCTCCAAAGAGAAAATAGCAACCCCCATGTTGTAATCCACTGCCGTATTTCGTGCCATGGAAAGAACGAAAGCCGTTTTTCCCATCGCAGGACGAGCAGCAATCACAATCATGTCTGATTTTTGCCACCCCGCTGTAATTTTGTCCAAATCGAAGAATCCAGTTGGAACTCCCGAAAGCCCATCTTTGTTTTGACTTGCTTTTTCAATTTCATCAATTGCTTCTCGAACAACATTTTTCATTTCAGCAACTTGCTTGCCCATGTTGTTCTCGGAAATTTTAAACAAGTCTTCTTCGGCTTTATTCAATACTTCAAAAACATCATTTGTATCTTCATAAGCCAAACGTTGAATCTCTGAACTCATTCGGATTAATTCACGTTTTATATGTTTTTCGCTAATAATACGAGCGTGATATTCAATATGCGCTGCAGATGCTACTCTAGATGTCAATTGTGAAATATAAACAGCGCCACCACTCGCTTCGAGCAAACCATCTTTTTTCAATTGATTGGTAACCGTCAAAATATCAACAGGTGTAGAAGTGGCAAACAATTCTCTAATAGCCGTATAAATATTTTGATGTTTTGGATCGTAGAAACTTGCAGGTGAAAGCAAATCTATGGTATCGGTTACCGCATTTTTTTCGAGCATTAAGGCACCAAGTACAGCTTGCTCAATATCAACGGCTTGGGGTGGAACTTTCCCCAATTCATTCGCCAACGCGCCACTGTTCTTTAGTCGATTGATTGGTTTTCTATTGTTTTCCACCTGATTGTCCATAAAAACAAAGATAGCGTATTGTGCTCCTTTTGTCTGAATTTAAAAGGAGAAAAAACGAAAAAAGATATGAAGAAAGTTTATTAACAATTGTTGAAACAAGTTTACTTTTGAAGCATGCAGCGAAAAATTATTGAAACCGGCGATGGTTCAAAAACTATCCATATTGAGGAATGGAATGAAAACTATCATTCTCACCACGGTGCTTTGCAAGAAGCGATGCATGTTTTTATAAACAAACTTAGAGAACATATTGGAGAAAAAAAACAAATTTCAATATTGGAAATGGGCTTTGGAACTGGTTTGAATGCATATCTTACCTTAAGACTGGCATTGGAATTGAATATTGAAGTAAACTACCTTGGACTTGAAGCTTTTCCAGTAAAAGAAGATGAATTGAAGGCTTTGGAGTATGGAGGAATATGGGAGGAAGGTAAAAAGTTTTACGATACAATGCACAAGGCCAATTGGGGTGAAAAAGTTGAAATTCACGCGAATTTTTCTCTAGGTAAAATTGAAACTAAATTTGAAGATTGGCAGACGATTCCGAATAAGTTCGATTTTATATATTTTGATGCTTTTGGTCCCCGAGTTCAGCCCGATTTGTGGTCAATTTCCATTTTTGAAAAGATGTTTGTTTCGGCTAAAAAAGGAGCTTTCTTCTTAACCTATTGCGCCAAAGGTCAAGTGCGTAGAGATTTGGAAAGTGTTGGTTGGAAGATGAGTAGATTGCCTGGACCGCCGGGGAAAAGAGAAATGTTAGTGGGATTCAAACCGTAATTTTTCGGAGTTTTCATAGCAATTAATGCATTCTAAAAACGATATCAGATATCAACGATTATAGATTTTGTATAAAAACCTTCGTTGTTTCGTTATCAATGGATACAAAAAAAATACCAGTTAAGCCAACAGTTATCTTGGAGAACTTTTGAATCAAAAATTTGATATTCTTGTGTCCCAGATTCTTATGAAAAGCAAAAAGCTTTGATTGGTGGAACATCAATTGGGTCGATAATTGCTAAGGGATTAGCTTTGGGTATTGAAGTATAAGCCATCGTTAATTTATATATGGACTTGGGTGGAAAAATTTTCAGCGACAAAAGAGATTGGAGGAAGCCATTGGAAACGTGGAAGCTTCTGCAAGCTGAGTATGATTCAACGGCTTTGGACTCCACTTTATCTGATGCGTTTAAAAGGATATACACTTGGAAGTCCAAAAATAAATACAGGATTGTGGATTGCTTCTAAAAGAACAAATTAGTTATCAAAAGTTTCGACGCAGTTATTGTAGTTAAAGGTTAAATTTTGTGACGTTTAATTTGGATTTGTTCTTGATATTTTGACATAAACTCCACAACCCAGATTATTTTTGAATGTCATGTCATGAATGTCTAATGAGATTTCTCTTTTCTAAATTTATAAGACTTTAAAGATTGGAACAATAGTGACATCCGTTTTTTGTCAAAACGACGTTCTATTCTTTCTGTAAAAAAATGTTTTACGACAAGATTGTAGTAAATTTAAAGGAAATAATAGGTACATGATGCAAGAGACTCCTGAATTAACTCTCCAAGAAATTCACAAAAAGCAGAAGGATTTTTTTAATTCTAATCAGACCAAGGATGCTGAGTTTAGGCTTCAGCATTTAAAGAAACTTCAATCTGTTATAATCAAATACCAAAGTGAGATTGAAAAAGCACTATGGTCTGATTTACACAAGTCCCCGGAAGAGGCATTTCTTACAGAGATTAGCATTGTCCAAAGTGAAATCAAATATCACATTCGAAATTTGAAAACATGGGCTAAGCCGAAGAAAGTGAGTACACCTATTCAATTATTTCCATCGAAAAGTCGATTGTTAACAGAATCTTTGGGGGTTGCGTTGGTCATTGCTCCTTGGAATTATCCTTTTCAATTGGTCATGAATCCATTGGTTGGCGCCATTTCAGCTGGTTGTTGTGCTATTTTGAAGCCGTCGCCCGATGCTTCGGCTACAGCTTTGGTTATGGAGAAAATGATAACTGAAACATTTGATTCTGCTCACGTTTCTGTTGTACAAGGAGGACGTGAAACAAATACTTTTCTTCTTCAGCAAAATTTTGATGTTATTTTCTTTACAGGAAGTTCTAAAGTAGGAAAAGTGGTTATGCGAGCCGCAGCCGAAAATCTCACACCTGTGATTTTGGAACTAGGAGGGAAAAGTCCATGTATTGTTGACAAGGAAGCGAATATAGAAATTGCGGCAAAGCGCATCGTTTGGGGGAAATTGATTAATGCTGGACAAACCTGTATCGCACCAGATTATTTATTTGTTCATCAATCTGTTAAGAAGCAATTATTGGAAAAAATGGCGGCCTGTATTCAAAAAATGTATGGTGAAGACTGCCAAAAAAGTAGGTTCTATCCAAGAATAGTAAATGAGGATGCATTCGAACGTCTCAAGAAATTATTGAACGAAGGAGAAATTTATGTTGGTGGAAAAATGGACAAGGAAGACTTGTACATTTCCCCAACAATTATAGTTGGAATTCAACCCAATCACACCATCATGCAAGAGGAAATTTTTGGACCTATTTTGCCGATTTTAACTTTTGAAAATATCGATGAACCACTTGAATATATTCGTAAAAACGAAAAACCACTCGCGTTTTATTATTTCGGAAAAAATTCAAAAGCCAAAGAAGTTTTGAGTAAAACCTCATCCGGCGGTGTATGCGTCAACGACACCTTGTTGCACATTGTTAATCATCATTTGCCATTTGGCGGAACGGGAAACAGTGGAATGGGAAAATATCACGGGCAAGCTAGTTTTTTGGCTTTCAGCAATCAAAAAGCGCTTGTTTCCAGTTCGACTTGGTTGGATTTTCCGTTTAAATATGTACCTTTTAATTGGTTTAAATTGGTGAAGCGATTTTTTTAATTTCTATAAGCTTATTTACTTCATCAACTGAATATCAGCAATTCGCTCAATTCTATTTCTCTCCAAGAAAGCGTCTATGGTTTCAAAATGCTCAATCACGCGTTTTTCTTTGAATTCAAAAACTTTTTCGGAAAGTCCTTGTAAGAAATCTCTGTCGTGAGATACGAGAATCAACGTTCCATCAAAATTTTTCAAAGCTTCTTTCAAAACGTCTTTTGATTTCAAATCCAAATGATTCGTTGGCTCATCGAGAATCAATAAATTGACAGGTTCCAATAAGAGCTTTACCATTGCCAAGCGCGTTTTTTCTCCACCGGAAAGCACACTAACTTTTTTGTCAATATCGTCACCATGGAACATAAAACCGCCTAAAAGACTTTTGATTTGCGTTCGGATTTCACCTTCGGCAACTTCATCTACAGTTTGAAAAATGGTCAAACTTGGATCCAAAAGCGAAGCTTGGTTTTGCGCAAAATACCCAACTTTCACATTGTGTCCCAATTGACATGTTCCTTCTACATCAATTTCACCCAAAATGGCTTTAATCATGGTTGATTTTCCTTCACCATTTCGGCCCACAAATGATACTTTTTCGCCTCTTGAAATAGACATGTTGGCCTCTTTGAAAACTACGTGATCGTCGTAGGATTTAGAAACATCTTTCACTGTAATCGGATAGTCTCCAGCGCGCGGAGCAGGAGGGAAGCGCAATTTCAAAGCTGAAGTATCTATTTCGTCGATTTCAATAATCTCCAATTTTTCCAGCATGCGTTCGCGAGAAGAAACTTGGTTGGTTTTGGAATAAGTTCCGCGAAAACGTTCAATAAATTGCATGTTATCCGCGATGAATTTCTGTTGCTCTTGATACGCTTTAACTTGATGTGAACGACGATCTTCGCGCAATTGCAGATAATGCGTATAGTTGGCTTTGTAGTCGTAAATGCGACCCATTGTCACCTCAATTGTTCTGTTGGTGATGTTGTCAATAAACGCACGATCATGCGAAATAACCATCACTGCATTGGCTTTATTCACTAAGAAATCTTCCAACCAAATCACCGATTCAATGTCAATGTGATTGGTTGGCTCATCGAGTAGAATTAAATCAGGTTTTTGCAACAATATTTTCGCCAATTCGATTCGCATTCTCCAGCCACCACTGAATTCTTTCGTTTGTCGATGAAAATCTTCGGGTTTGAATCCGAGTCCTTTCAATGCTTTTTCAACTTCAGCATCGTAATTGACATCCTCCAATTGGTAGTATTTTTCGCCCAAATCAGTCACTCTTTCAATGATCGCCATGTAATCATCGCTTTCGTAATCCGTTCTTGTTTCCAAGGCATGATTCAATTTTTCCATTTCATCACGCATTTCAAAAACTTGTTTGAAAGCTTTGGCCGCTTCTTCAAAAACGGTGCAATTGTCTTCGGTTAACAAATGCTGCGGTAAATAAGCAATAACCGCGTCTTTCGGTGCACGAACGTGACCACGATTGGCTTTTTGTTCGCCAGCCACAATCTTCATCATCGTCGATTTTCCAGCTCCGTTTTTACCCATTAAGGCAATTTTATCTGTTGGGTTGATAACGAAGGAGACGTCATTAAAAAGAGTGGAGCCGCTAAAATCTACACCAAGGTTGTCGACTGAAATCATTTATTTCTTGTTTTTTTGAGTTTGCAAAGTTACACCTATGGATTGAGGTGAAAAGTTTCATTTGTTTTTTTTTGAAAATTTGCTTTATCAAATGATTACAAAGGACAAGTATTTCTTTAACAAAAATCAATTTTAAATACGCTATAGGCATTGATTTTATTGGATTTGAGGTTTTTTTGATGCTTAATGAATATTGTCATTTTTTCTAAATACTTTTGATAAATCAAGTGCTCTTTAATCGAAAGAAAAGAGAAAAAAAACCGAATAAACAACGCGAAAATGACTGACTTTTTAAATCATTTGCTGACTGAGTTTCATTTTCCGCTTAAAAATCCGGTTCTTATTTTTTCACTCGTTCTATTGATTATTTTGCTTTCGCCCATTTTATTGAGAAAACTAAACATTCCTGGTATCATTGGGTTAATTATTTCTGGTGTGATCATCGGTCCACACGGTTTTAATGTCTTAGAAAAAACATCCGCTATTCAACTTTTTTCAACGATAGGCTTATTGTATATCATGTTTATAGCTGGCTTAGAGTTGGACCTGAATCAATTTAAAAATCATCGGAATAAAAGTTTAACTTTTGGTTTACTAACTTTCATCGTACCACTTGGCATAGGTTATCCTATTTGTCATTATTTACTTGGATACAGTGTAACCGCTAGTTTTTTGACTGCGAGTATGTTTTCAACACATACCCTTGTAGCCTATCCGATAGTTAGCAAATTGGGAGTTTCCAAAAATAAGGCAGTCGCTATTGCAGTTGGAGGCACTATTTTGACAGATACAGCAGTACTTATTTTATTGGCCATAATAATCGGCAGCAATGAGGGAACATTGAACCAAGAGTTTTGGATTCGCCTGAGTGTTTCTTTATTAATTTTTTCGGGCATTATGTTTTTTGTAATTCCCAAAATAGCCAGATGGTTTTTTAGAAAATTGGAAAGTGAAAAGCATTCGCATTATATTTTTGTATTGGCGGTCGTTTTTTTCGCTGCTTTTCTTGCCGAGGTGGCAGGTGTTGAACCTATTATTGGAGCCTTTGTAGCTGGTTTGGCTTTAAATAAATTAATCCCTCATTCTTCACCTTTGATGAATAGGATAGAGTTCATTGGAAATGCATTGTTCATTCCTTTTTTCTTGATTAGTGTGGGAATGCTGGTAGATGTCAGTGTGCTTTTAAATGGCAATACAGCCTTGATTATTGCAGGGACTTTGACGGCTTTTGCCCTGTTTTCAAAATGGATTGCCGCATTTATAACCCAAAAATTTTTTCGGTTTTCATCTACGCAAAGACAATTGATTTTTGGATTGAGCAGTGCCCATGCAGCCGCAACTTTGGCTATTATTTTAGTGGGATTCAATGCTGGAATATTGGATGAAAATATTTTGAACGGTACAATTCTGCTCATATTAATCACATGTATTGTAGCTTCTTTTGTTACTGAAAAAGCGGCTAAAAAGATACTGATAGAACAAGACATCGATAGCACGGATAAGGAGTATTCAAAATCGCAACGGGAAGAAAGTTTCATGCTGCCTTCAGTTGATACAGCGGATTTAGGTAAGCTTTTGGATTTTGCCATTTTAATGAAAGAAACCAAATCTAGCAATCCTATATCTATACTTTCGGTTGTGTCTGATAATGCAGCTGCGGAAAAGAATGTAATAAAGATGCGCTATATTCTAGAAGAAAAGGTGAAGGAGGCTGCTGCTTCGGAAACGAAGATTAGTATTATTTCTTCCATAGATCATAATATAGCAAGCGGTATAGTCAGAAAGTCTCGAGAAACGTTAGCGGATTATATTTTTCTACCTTGGCCACAGAAGCAAGGTATTTTGGATAAACTAATGGGAGACTATTTTGATCGCATACTTGAAGGCTTTACCAAAACGATACTGACATGTCATTTTCCGCGTCCTATGGTTTCATATGGCAGACTATACATTATAATTCCGGCCTTAGCTGAGCACGAAATAGGTTTTACTATGTGGTTGACCAAGTTCCAAAAGCTGTCTACGGAATTGAGTCTTCCAATAATGATCTGTTGCTCAAATGAGACTCAAGAAGCGATTCTTTCTGTCTCGAAAAAAATTGGATTAAGCGCCAAATTCAGCAAAAAGTCGATCGAACAATGGGAAGATTATTTTTCACCGAATGAAATTCAAAAGAATGATTTATTGATTTGCGTGGCAGCACGGAAAGGGACAGTTTCTTATTTAACGTACATGGATCATTTGCATGAAAAAGTCGAAAAGCAATTTTCGAATCACGGAAGAATTGTTCTTTATCCTAATCAATATAATGAAACGGACAGTAATAAATCGTTTTCAAATTATACCACAGAGCCATTGAAAAAAGGAATTGAAAACGTTAAAAAAATAAAGAAAGGACTTGGAACAATTTTTAAAAAGAATCCTTAATACAGCTATGGAGCAATGGTCTGTTTGACGAATAAAATTGTATATTTCTACAATGAAATTTAATCTCTATTCCAGCCTCGGTGTGAAACCCAATGTTACGGTCCCCGAAATCAAAAAGGCGTATCGAAGGCTTGCGATGGAGAATCATCCAGATAAAAACCCGAACAACAAAGTCGCGGCGAAAAAGATGTCGGAGATCAACGAAGCCTATGAAATTCTTTCCGATGAGGTGAAAAAGAAAAAGTACGATACTGATTTGATGGCATATCTTCAGCGAGAAATTGAGCGAGAGAAAGCAAAAGCGAATCAATCTGAGCAGCAAACGAAAACCAAAATCAATCTAGACCCACCTACCCAAACAGTTAGCTTTGAAGAAAAAATAAGAGAGGCTGGAAAGTCTGTTTTGGCGGGTGTTTTACGGGTGATATTACGTCGATAAATTTTGTATTTTTGTTATCAACTCATAAAATTGAATCCCAATACATGTCTTTTTTTGAAATCAAAAAAAATTGACCTCAATAAAAATTAGTCGAATGAAAACTCACCAATGGATTTCTGTTCTTACGAGAAAAGGAATAATATTATTTTTAATTTGTTGTGTTTTGTTACCTGCACTAGTTGAAGCACAGGTCTCGCCAAAAAATGGATCAAAACTTAATTTCACTCAAGTTTTATTTGAAGTTAATGATATTCAAGCTGCCAATTCATATGAATTCAAAATCATTCAGAAAGGTGGTGATTTTAAATATCCGCTGATATTACAAAATGATGCCACACCAGTAACAATAATTGAAAACCTAGATTTTGGCGGAAGATATGAATGGAAAGTTACAGCTTTTGATAGTGAATCAAAGGTAGTTTTCGAAAGCGAAATATTTTATTTTCAAATAGAAACCTCACCATTTGTTGATGTTAAAATTAACCGTTTTCAAATTATCAAAGACGAACCGGGAGAATATAAGAATGGGTTAATCTTTCTCGATAATTCCAGGGTAGCTATTAATCGACAGGGAAAACCTGTTTGGTTTCTCCCTAATCTTTCTGGAGTTAATACTGGAAGAGATCGAATTCGTGACGTAAAATTAACCTCTGCTGGCACGGTGACTTTTATGGCCGTAAAATTTTGTCGCGAAATAGATTTGAACGGAAATTCCTTATGGGAGACACCAAAAGTTAGTATAGCTTCAAACGATACAATTGAGAATTATCATCATGACTTTTTGCGCTTGAATTCAGGGAATTATCTAGCCATGACTTCCAATAAAAGAGTAGTTGATTTTAATATTGGCAGACTAAACTTGAAAGAAATTCGACCAGCTGTTATTGTTGAATATAATCAATTTGGCGATACAGTTTGGACATGGGATTCGGGCAGTTATATCACTGATAATGATATACTTGAAGTAGGTGAAGATTTTTTTCGAGGAAGTACCGTCGGTCACATGAATTCTATTTACATGAATGAAGAAAAAAATGAAGTTTACGCTGGATTTAGAGATATAAACGCTGTAGTTGTGGTCGACAAGAAAACCAGACAAGTAATTCGAACTTATGGAGATAAGATTCCATCGGATACCACACTTGAAGGAAAAGGATTTTTCAGAAGACAGCATGCAGCATTGGGATTGACAGATGGGAAAATTATTTTATTTAACAACAACAGTGAAGAAGCAATAGATAATGGAAACACGAGGGTTGCCTCGGTTCAAATTATTTCTGAGGGTAATATGCCAGATAAAAAAGCGGCTATAGAATGGGAATTTCTTTGTGATTTTGACGATGTGACGACCGGATCCTCCGCAAGAATGGGTAATGCTTTTCCCATTGATACGACACACTTTTTGGTCAATATGGGTATAACTGCCCGTATATTTGAAGTGAACTATGATAAAGAAGTAACCTGGGATTGTTTGCCACAAAAATGGAAAAGGGATTCAGCTGTTTGGGAGCCGGTAGCCAATTATCGTGCAGCATTTTGTTCTTCACTTTATCCTTGTTATTTTTCGCTATCAAAAAAGTCCGATGACCAAGGTACTCCATTATTGTCTATAGTAAATGAAGGATCTGAAGAGGATTTATTCAATATAACAATTGTTTATGGAAAAAAAGGAAAAAAGAGACTTGTTGTAAAATCTGAATTCATCAAGTCCGGTGAGAAATTCGATTATTCGCTAGTAAAACTATCTAAAAAACTAGAAAAGAATGGAGGCTCAGTTTCTGTTAATTCTCACCATAATAATCGATTAACAAAAGAATTAATTTTTCCAAAAAAGGATTAATTTCTTACCATCATTCCACTTCTAATTATCGCGATAGCAATACTAACCTTGAATTGAGATGCGGTTGGTTAACCTCATAAGATGCCCTTTATTGAAGAAAATACGAATCAGCATGCAAAGCCGAACAAATTGGATGTTTTGTATCTATGATAATTTTCTTTTTGCATGCAAGCAAGCTTAACGAATTTTCTTTTAGAAAATTAAAGCTACAATTAAAACTACTTTCAATTTCCTGTTGCTTTGTGGCAAATTGAAGTATAAAAAAACGGGGCCACTTTTAAAAGCGACCCCGTTAAACTCTAATGTCTAACTAATAAAATTAATTCTTTTTTAGTTTGCTCGTATGCAATAAGCTGCCATTTTGGTAAATAACCAACATAAACATACCTTCAGCAACACTATTCATGTCCATGACGATGGTGTTCATTCCAGCAACTGTTTGTATTGTGTTTGACTGAACAATACGTCCACTCATGTCCATCAACTGAACCACTGTGTTAGTATTTGTAGCATCCATATAAATTTCGATGTTCACTCTATCCGTTGCAGGATTAGGATAAACATTTGTAGCGTGATTAGCTAGTATAGATGATTTATAAACCACCTCAGCTTCAACTTTATCTGTTGATGTAATCAATCTTGCTGCACCTCCACTAGTTGTATATGAAGCCATGGCGCTCCAAGCACTTGGAATTCCATTTGAACAATATGTTCTCGCTTGGAAATCATAAGAAACTCCAGGAGTTAATCCAGAATAAGTTTTAGCCGTTGCCGCTGCTCCAGCTGTACCTCCATTGATCCAAGTTGCTGATGAACTTTCCTTGTACTGGAAACCGTACCAAGCTGCTCCAGCAACTGATGGCCAAGAAATTTGGATACTTGTATTCGTAACTGTTGCAGTTAAATCTAAAGTCGGAGCCAATTCGCAACCTGCAAGAGCAGACGTCGTGAAAACAATAGCTCCCCAAGCACTTGCAACTCCATTCGTACAGAATGTTCTAGCTTCAAAATCATAAGATGTACCTGGCGTTAAACCATTATAGGATTTTGATGTTGCAGCAGCTCCTGCTGTTCCTCCACTAATCCATGTTGCTGACACAGTTTCTTTGTATCGGAATTGATAGTATCCAGCTCCAGCAACTGCTGGCCAAGATATTGTCGCACTAGTTCCTGAAGAAGCAGCCGATGTTGCTGGTGCTAAACCGCAACCAGAGGCAGCATTCGTAACTTCTGTTATCGACGACCATGCGCCTGCAACACCTCCCGTACAGTGAACTCTTGCATCCAAGTCATAAGAAGTTGATGGAGTTAATCCTGAAAAAGTTTTACTTGTTGCTGCTCCACCCAATGTTCCTCCAAAAATCCATGTAGCACTGGCAGTTTCTTTGTAACGGAATTCATACCAAGAACCACCAGAAACGCTAGGCCAAGATGTTGTAATTGCATTTCCTAAATTAGAAGCAACCGTCATTGGCACTGTTGTGGTAGCATCACAACTACCTACTAACTGTACTAAAAAATCTTCTGTTTCTCCATAGGTATTAAGATTGCTTGTGCAAGCTTGTGCATCAGAGGCAACACTATTGTAAGTGCACATTACACGCATTCTCACAGGAGCAGCAGTTGAACCAACTCCAGGGATTATAATATTGCCTGAATGTGAAAGCGCCGATCCACTAGTAGCAAAAACAGATTCCGTAGGTTCATACGTTCCACTCGCGTCCATGTCTATCCAGATACGGACACCTTGATTATACTGCGCTCCCCCAACGGATAAAGCGATTGGGTTGGTTGATCCCAACTGAAAGTTTATTATTGGGAATTGTACGAGGTATAACCCGATGATGATCCTGCGCATCCACCACTAGAGATGAGCACAGCGTTTATCGTCATGTTGTCAATTGCGTCACCATAAGAACAATCGTTTGTTGGGGTTGATGTCGTAGAGCATTGCGCATTTCCCATAACGGCTATCCCTGTCATGAAGAAAAGGCCCAATGCCAGTTTCGAAAATCTTGTGTAATTTTTTTTCATAGTTTTTTAAGATTTAAAGTTTGTACAATTTGGTGGTACATTATGCAATACTATCCGACTTAAAGATAGAAGATAATTTTGAAAAAAATTAACATTTATTTAGAACGATGATTTTAAATTTTTTATTTATCGGTTTTGGCTGGAATTGTTAAATTATTAAAACACAAAGAACTACTAGTTTTGATAAGGATATTTTGTTTTTTCTTGTTTTTAAATTTCAATTTGACGGTTTGAGATGCACCTGGTGCAATTGAAATTTTAGTCGGTGAATTTTCGAATATAAGTTTTCCTTCTGTATTCCTAAGTTCAAAATCATATGTATCAGAGAGATCGCCGATATTGTAAATTTCTAAAGTTACAGTCCTCATGCCTCTTTTTTTAACATCGTTAATAATTTTTTGTCGGAATACATGTGGGTACAAAGTAGGAGTATAGTTCACACGGTAATTAGGGAATTTCATCCAATTCTTCATGTTCATATCATATTTTTCCATGAATAGATCCCAAACAACTTGGCCTTCACGCGTGATTTCAATACAACGATTGATTCCCCCCATATTGATGAGTATATTGCCGTTATCAAGTTCTTGAAGATTACCCATTTTGGCGCTTTTACCATTGGTTAAGGTGTCAAAGTCAAATTTGAATTCAAATATTTTTTTTGAACTATTGTCCCCTCCAGAAAGGGGTGAAAAAATAACCAAACTGGAGACAATGGAGCGGTCCATGATAGAATCATTATTGATGACGGCAAAATTACCGTCCTTCAATTTGTAAGCATCGTGTTGTCTGCGGAAAAAACCTTCGGCACCATGCACTTCAGTGCTATTTCCTTTTTGACCGTATGAAGCAATTACCTTTCCTGTAGATTTCTGGATAGTAACAATTCGACTAATATCTCGGAAACCTACGTTTACAAAATCTCCCTCCGCGCTAAAGGCGTTCATGTGTAATCCAGTGTCATAACTCTTGTCTGTTCTTGTTTTGCTAAAAAGGTCTTGATCGGTGAAATATTCATTGCTATTCCAGCTCCATACGATGTTTCCATAGTAATCATATTCTATTACGGTTCCAAATTCTACAAGAACTGAATCTTTTTTGTCTGGTGGAAATCGATAAACATGGTCAGTACCTAGAACCATATAATTTCCATTGGGTAATTTCATGAAATCATGGTGATAATTTTCGCTTGCTTCGCCATTCAAAACCCCTCGAAAAGGAGCTTGCCAAAGAATTTCACCTTCCAAATTCATCTCGCAAGCAATACTATCCAACAAAACAGTAATCGTGCCGTCTGGTGTAAACTTGAAATCGCGAACCAATTCTTGTTCCAATAAAAAAGGGTATTCTGGTAAATACCATTGTACTTCGCCTCTTCGATTGATGGCTACTCGTCCATAATCCATGAAAATAAGACCAGGCGAACATGCACCCCTTTGCATTTTTTTTTGGGTATAACTGAAATTTTTAGGACTCGTAAAATCATTACTACCAATGTGAAAGGTATTCGTGGTGCTCAGAGCCAATGATTTTTTGTTTGCATCAAAACCGCTGTAACGCCAGAAATAGGTTTTCCCAAAATTTAAGTCTGGAATAATTTTAGCGTTGATTGGACTCTCCAAGAATATTTTCGTTTGAAAAGTTGAATCCTCGGAAACTTCAATTAAATACTTCTCAGCACTTGGAATTTGCGGAAAAGAAAAAAGAACTTTCGTATAATTTAGGGTCTGGTTTTCCTTAGGAAGTAATTGTGCCTGAGATGAAAAGGCCACGAATAATGAAATAAAAACAAAGATTTCTTTTCGTATCATATTCTATTTTTATTCTTGTTTAGAACCACCAAATTAGTATTTCTTATTCATTTTGTCTTTTTTAAAACTTATTTTAGCCAGATTTTATGCATTATGAGGACAATATTTTTTGCTTCTTGGTCACTGCTTATTCTTTTTCTTTCATGTGAAACGGATAAAAAAGGAACCATTTCATCAATCCTAGTTGCAAAAGAGGGAAGCATGTATCTTGGGCCTGATACTAGTACAATTCCGCACAATGAAGAAGGCGACTTGATTCGCTACGGAAGAGAACTAGTTGTGGGAACAGCAAAATTTATTGGTCCAGAAGGCATGAACGGTCATTTCACCGGAAACAAAATGGCTTGTACAAATTGTCATTTAGAAGCAGGTACTAGACCTTTGGCCTTTAATTTTTTTAGCACTTATGGTCTTTATCCTCAATGTCGTTCTCGTGAAAATGCAGTTTTGACAATTGAACAACGAGTAAATAATTGTGTAACTCGTCCCTTAAATGGTTTGCCACTTCCTTTAGATTCGAAAGAGATGATAGCTTTTGTGTCTTATATAAAATGGTTAGGAACCGGTGTTCCAATAGGGGAAAAAGTGAACGGAACTGGAGGTGGAGAGTTGGTTTTTCCGAACAGAGCAGCTGACCCTGTCAAAGGAAAACAGATCTATATTGCAGAATGTATGAAATGTCATGGAGAAAATGGAGAAGGCAAAATGCTAGCTGACAATTCAGGATATGAATATCCACCACTTTGGGGATTGAAAGCTTATCAACCAGGCTCCAGTATGTACCGCGTGATTAAAGCAGCTCGATTTATTAAAAACAATATGCCGTTTGGAACAACATGGGAGAACCCAAAACTTTCGGATGAACAAGCATTAGATGTTTCAGCTTATGTGAATAGCAGCGAGCATATTCGACCCAAGAGCACAGGGAAAGACTATGTGGATTTTCGAACGAAATACGTCGATTATCCTTACGGACCTTACAATGATCCTTTTTCGGAAGAGCAACATAAATTCGGACCATTTCAACCCATTATCGACTATCGAAAAGAGAAAAATTTGTATTTGAAGTATTGATAATAAGTCCTTTGTCTTCGTGCTTTTTGCGAGCATGTCATAAAAACCCTTGCAAGTTATTCTTAAATTTTCTAAGGACCTTAAGAGTCGAATGAAATTCGGTTAACTCCGTTACACAACCTCTTTGTCGTTTTAGCCCCATGACTATCTGATTTTCTTCGTTTGTGAAAGTAGAAAAGTATTTTTTTGAAATGCTTTATCGGATTATTTTAAAAAGTATATTTGATCAAACAATATTTTATGAAAATACAATTGACCCTTCTATTTTTCTTTCTAACCATTTTTGTTCAAGCCCAAAATTTCAGTCCAAAATTGGCATTTTTGGATAAAATCATTTCTGAGGTCACCATAACGAACGTAAAATCTTTGATGGAAGAAAATGGCTATGAATTTGCTGGCTATTTTGACAAAAAGAAACGAACGTTCATTTTCTCGAACCAAAGCAATTACAGTTCAGAAGACTTAATTTCGGCATATTTTGATAAGAAAACAAAAGAATTTCAAATGTTTCTCTTAATCCTTAAACAAAGCGAAGTAGATAATATTGTAACTGAGCTTAAAAACTCAGGTTTTGTCTCTAGCTCGGCAAACATAATGGATAACGACGGTTTGAAATGGGAGAAAAAAGGATATAAGCATAAATTTTTTACCGATAATGAACACAGCACACTTTATATGTTTAACGGACCGTATATTGAAAAGTACCGGTAATACTTTTAAAAAAAAATAAACGCGTTTAGTATAAAGCTCGTTTCATTCTTTGCTGCGTCTTTTCCTTTTTTTTATTGGGGAAATCTGCGCTGGTCCAAAACACTTTAAAGTCTGATACGCTCATTCTTCTGTTTAATTGGGATGAATTTGAGTTGTGACTTAGGAAGTGTAAATCCAGTTGAAAAAAAATGCCGTTTACGCTAAACTAAACCAAAGTGAATCAACTTTCATCACTGAACATTCAGATTCTAAGGAAATATATTGGGAGTCTGTTGGTGGTAAAAATGTTAATATTCGAAAGATACGTGCAGGACTTGCTGTGTAAAATTTCGATTGTATTTATTTTTTCTCCAGCAAAGAAAGGTTGTCCCAAACAAAGACGATTGGCGCTATATTCAATAATTCCTGGAATCAAAGGTCTGCTTTGGCATTCCAAAACCTCAAAAATCACTTTGATATCAGGTAAAGTAAATGTCCTTTTCTTCCACAATAAGAAGACTGATAAATTGTACAAAGCGATCTACGATTTGAGAAACGGACAGAAAGTGGAGAGCAATTCAATAGTCGTCAAAGACATCACTGCACAAGGCAAAACCATCCAAGGATTGAAAGAAGAATTGGCGCGAGTGGAGTGGTGATGAATTTTATCCGATAAGAAAACTTGCTCGAAAGAAATTTATCTCTATCTTTGCACCGTTAAAATCGCAAGGTGCGGTGGCAACTACATAAAAATCATTAAACTAATATTGGCATGTATTTAGCTCCAGAAAAAAAAGCAGAGATCTTCGCAAAACACGGAGGATCAGAAACTAACACCGGTTCGGCAGAAGGCCAAATCGCTTTATTTACTTACAGAATCAGTCATTTGACTGAGCACTTGAAAAAGAATCGTAAAGATTACGGAACGCAAAGAGCTCTTCAATTGTTGGTAGGTAAAAGAAGAAGTTTCTTGGATTATTTGAAGAAAAAAGATATCGAAAGATATCGTGCAATTGTGAAAGAATTAGGCTTACGTCGTTAATTCACAATATACATATTCAAAAATGGGGCATTCGGAAATATTCGACTGCCCTTTTTTTTGAAAAATATAGATGCACCCTTCGATCCCGATAGCTATCGGGACTAGTGTGCGTTTTAACGAGAATACAAGCGCTGACTTATCGTTGATTGAGCGGAGTCGAAAGCAAAGATGGGGCAAGCGTAAAATAAATGAGTAAATTATATATATGAACATAGGAATAAAAAAGTCCATCATTACTGGAGGGAAAGAAATTTCCATCGAGACTGGAAAGCTAGCGAAGCAAGCTGACGGTGCAGTGGTGTTACGAATGGGCGACACAATGATGCTTGCAACAGTGGTTGCAGCTCAAGAAGCAAAAGAAGGAGTAGATTTCCTTCCATTAACTGTTGATTACCGTGAAAAGTATGCAGCAGCAGGAAGAATCCCAGGAGGATTTTTCAGAAGAGAGGCTCGTCCATCTGAGGGAGAAATCTTGATGATGAGAATCGTGGATCGCGCTATGCGTCCGTTGTTTCCAGACGATTATCATGCGGAAGTACAATTGATGGTTCAATTGTTGTCGTATGATGGTATCAACCACCCAGATGCATTGATCGGTTTTGCCGCTTCATGTGCAGTAGCTGTTTCCGACATTCCGTTCAACGGACCAATGTCTGAAGTAAAAGTAGCTAGAGTTGACGGTCAATTGATTTTGAACCCAACTGTTGAAGAATTGAAAAATTCTGACTTGGATATCATCGTAGCAGGAACTGCAAAAGATGTGAACATGGTAGAAGGTGAAATGAAAGAAATTTCAGAAGAAGAGATGGTGGAAGTCATCAAATTCGCTCACGCTGCAATTCAAGAACAATGTAAATTTCAAGAGGACTTAGCGAAGGAAATTCCTGCCGCTTTCCCGAAAAGAGAATACAATCACGAAACACACGACGAAGAGTTAAGAGCGAAAGTTCAAACGGAATGCTTTGACAAATGTAAAGCAGTTGCTCGTCAAGGAAATGCAAACAAAGCTTTGCGTTCTGAGTTGTTTGGTGCAATTAAAGAAGAATTCGCTGCACAATATTCGGAAGAAGAATTGGCAGAGAAAAAAGGATTCATCTCTGTTTACTTCAAGGAAACAATGAAGAAAGCAGTTCGTGACGTGATGTTGAACGAGAAAATCCGTTTGGATGGTCGTCAGTTCAATGAAATCCGTCCAATCTGGTCTGAAGTTGATTATTTGCCCATGGTTCACGGTTCTGCTGTGTTCACACGTGGTGAAACGCAAGCTTTGATGACATTGACCTTAGGTGGTAAAATGGATGAGCAAATGATTGACGGAGTAACTGAAAAAGGGTATGAAAAATTCATGTTGCATTACAACTTCCCACCATTTTCAACAGGTGAGGCACGTCCTTTAAGAGGAACTTCTCGTCGTGAAATTGGTCACGGTAACTTGGCGTTGAGAGCATTGAAACAAGTTCTTCCAGATGACAATGCATACACAATCCGTTTGGTTTCTGAGATTTTAGAATCCAATGGTTCATCTTCAATGGCAACAGTTTGTTCAGGAACTTTGGCTTTGATGGACGGAGGTGTTCAAATCAAAGCGCCAGTTTCTGGTATTGCGATGGGATTGGTTACCGAAGGTGGTAAATTCGCTGTATTGTCTGATATCTTGGGTGATGAAGATCACTTGGGTGACATGGACTTTAAAGTGTGTGGAACGGCAAAAGGAATCACAGCTTGTCAAATGGATATCAAAGTGGACGGATTGTCATACGAAGTATTGACGCAAGCTTTGATGCAAGCGAAAGAAGGACGTATGCATATTTTGGATAAGATTTTGGAAACACTTCCTGCACCAAATGCGGAATTGAAACCACAAACGCCACGTATCGAAGCATTCAATGTGCCGAATGATATGATTGGAGCGATAATCGGACCTGGAGGAAAAATCATCCAAGGCATCCAAAAAGAAACGAATACAACAGTTACCATCGAAGAATTGGAAAATGGTGAAGGTCGTGTTCAAATCATGTCTAACAATGCGGATGACATGAATGCAGCTATCAGAATCGTTAAAGGAATCGCTTTCCCACCAGAAGTTATAGAAGGTGAGGAGTACGAAGGAAAAATCAAATCGATACAAGCTTATGGTTGTTTCGTAGAGATACTTCCAGGTGTAGACGGTTTGATCCATATCTCTGAGTTCTCTTGGGAGCGCGTTGAGAAAATGGAAGACGTTTGTAAAGAAGGTGATATCGTGAAATTCAAAGTAGTTTCTCGTGACCCGAAAACAAAGAAGTGGAAACTTTCAAGAAGAATCTTACTTCCGAAACCAGAAAAGAAAGAAGCAGAAGCGTAAGCCGAAGTTGATTTTAAAATAGTGAACGCCTGATCCTCGGATTGGGCGTTTTTTGTTGTTGGGTTTGCCACGGAAGAGGTTGTTTGCGCCATGACTTTAGTCAAGATGCCACGAATTACACGAATGAGCACGAATTTTTGAAAGGTGTTTAGAATGATTCGGTTTCAATCGTGGCAAAAGAAATCAGTTTCATCCGGCTAAACTTGCACAATCTAATTGCTTAAAATTATCTGAAAGGCAAGGTGTTGCAACAAACATAAAATCCTCAACAATATTATTCGTGTTAATTCGTGCCATTCGTGGCAAAAAAACGTGAGACCATTAAGTTTTGTGGCACATAATTCACAAATAATACCCAATCCTCCGTTCCACAATATAAAATCGGGAGTTGTTAATCGCGGTAGTTTTTTTCGTCCAATTGTTGTGTTCGTCGTAGGTGTATGTGTTTATTTCGTGGTCGTGGATTTGTCTTTTCTTGTTGATTTCCAGAATCGAAATGGCATTTCCGAAAATATCATACACATAAGCAGTAGTGGATTCTATTTTTCCATCCTCAAAAGCTTCCCAAAATTCGGTTTTTAAATTTCCATGTTCGTAGGTAAAAGTGGTTCGTTCCAAAAGTCCTAGTTGGAAATCAAACCATTCAATTTTATCGAGTAAACCGTCCGGGGTATACGTGTATGTTTTGTATTCTACACCATCTTTATAGTGCATCGTTTCTTTGATGAGCTTTCCATTCTCGTTGTATTGATTTTTCTGTTGACGAACATGTCCGCCTTGCATATCGAATTCCCATTCCTCCGATAAACGCCCTTTTTCGTCGTACTTGAACCTTTGTTTTAATTTGAAGTCGGTGCTATCTTGTTGTGAAACAAGTAGTTCGTCTGTTATGTTTGTCGCTTCGTTGTGTTTGTAGTAATAGGTAAATGCTTGCAATTCTTTTCGCTGTAAACGATCTTTGCTAAAAGTATATTTTTCTGTTCGCAAGGGATTTCGTTCGTCATCATAAAAGCTTCGTTGAACTAAGTTGTGGTTTTGATCGAACTCCATTTTATTGTCCTGAATCCAAGCGAATTGACGGTTTTTACCATTTTTGAGAATCGTCGTGTCCTTTCTAACTCCTTCGAAACTTTCTTCTAAAATAAATTTAACGGAACCTTTTAGTTTGGACTCTTTTGCCAATTGAGTAGTGCCGTGTAAAGCATGCAAAAGCACAATTAGAGCAAGAATAATTTTCATGGAAAAGTAATTGTTTGTATTAACAGTCTTGTTTAATTGATTCAAAGTTAATAAAGTAAGTAAAGCATACTGCAAAAATATATCAACGATAGAGCGTTAAAAAGGAAAAAGAAAACTAGGCACGAGCCGAAAGTGAAAGAGACCCTATCACGACTGATTCGCCCTCCAATTCTATTTTTTTTCCTTGAAGATTGGTTTCTTCATCAGGAAGAATTTCATTGGAATCCCAAATCCCCGTCAAAAGCGTACGTGCATATTCTTGCGGCAATTTATCTTCACGCATACGGGCACTGGGTTCGTGCGTGTCGTATTCAAAAGCTTGATGCGTAGCAACGATTTGACCTTCCAAAACTTCTAATTCCATATACCACACGCGATCAGTACCGTCATTTGCAGGCATTCCTAGCGCTCCTGAATTTAGCCAAGCTTTGCCTTCTAAAGTTTGAGAAAAGGGTAGACCACAATGTCCTGCTAGCATAATGTCCACGTCCATTTTGTCCAATTGAGCTTGTTTTTCTTCCCAAGGAGAAGAGGCAAACAAATAACCAGCCGTTTCGTCAAACGTTCCGTGAATCACACCAATTTTGCGATTTCCAAAGTTAAATTTCAAAAAATCAGGTAAGGTTTCCATCCATTGCAGGGAGTCTTCTGATAAATGCTTTTTGGCAAAAGGGTACCATTGTCTGGAGAAAATATCGCATCGCGAATCGCCTTCAAAATTACAGCCACAATCGTCTGCACCGCTTCGTAACTGAATTTCTACATTTCCAGCTATACAAGCAATTCCCCATTGGCGAATCAATTGCACCGTTTCTTCTGGCTGAGCACAATAGGCCACAACATCACCTGTACAAATGATTTCGTCTTTCGAAAAACCTTTTGCTTGGGCAATAGCGTACATTTCCTCCAAAGCTTGCAAGTTGCTGTAAACTCCGCCAAATAAGAGAAGTTTATCTGAATTGAAAGTT
The DNA here is from genome assembly GCA_041751955.1 of Crocinitomicaceae bacterium. GTDB lineage: Bacteria > Bacteroidota > Bacteroidia > Flavobacteriales_D > Crocinitomicaceae > UBA2040. The sequence goes on along the minus strand of JBGSIB010000073.1, from coordinate 66,130 downwards.
ATATGCTCTGTCTTTTTTTCCATTTAAAATAAATTGCGCTACCCAAAAATAACACGAAACATGCAATTGTTCCTACTGCATTTACCCACAAATAATCGTTGTATTTTCCATCGGTCCAAAACCATGTGCTGGGAAACGAATGCAAAGTTAACCCAATACCGAATAAAATTCCAGGAATGACGGAAAGATAAAAGGCAATTTTCGGAACGTCGAGTTTCCAGAAAAGGAATATTGGTGCCAATCCTATGACCATTGTTCCGCTAATGGTTGTGGCCGTAATAATATCTGCGCCAAAAAATATGGGTAAAGTCCCGAAAACGGTAATAAAGACCATAGCCATTCGCCCTCTCTGAATGCTGATTTTTCTGCTTTTCATGATGTCAACCACCCATAATTTTGAGAAACTAGAAAAGGTAGAATCCAAAGTGGAAGTTGCTGAGGTAATCATAATCAAATTCATCATCAGCATAATCGGAATGCCCAGCGTTTTGCTCACCATCATCACAGGGTCGCCTTCAATGCCATTCACACGTGCATAAACACCAACCAAACTGAACAACAAAATGCATGCGAAACCTATTATTCCAGCCCAAATAAAACTTTTTAGCGTCGTTTTTTCGTCGGAAATAAAACCTCTATCCGTCATAACAGGATCGTGAAAAGGATAACTGAAAATTTGCAAAAGAGCCAGTAGCATGAAGTTCAATCCAGTGGAAAAGGAAAATTCTCCTGTGAAAGATTTACTAGTTGTACTTTCTTCAAAACCTGGAAACAAAAACCCAAGTATGATGACCAACAAGGTTCCGAAAAGAATCATTTGAATCAAATCTGTCAGCAAGGAAGAGCGCAATCCACCTTTGATGACATAGGCCAAGGTCAGTATAGTGAAAATGACAATTGCCCAGAAATAGGCCGAAGAATCCCGTTCACCGAAAAAAGCACCAATCACTGTGGTGTTGGACCATACTTCGTTGAATAGTCGAAAACCAATGAGCAGAGAGAACAATCTCACTGCATTGTCACCGAATTTTTCGTGAATAAAATTGTGGATGGAGTTCCATTTTCCTTTGGAGCGCATTTTAAAAATAACGACTCCAGCCACGATAAAAGAAAGATAATAACAAGCATAAGCCAATCCGCCAATTAAACCATAATCGCTGCCCAAACTTGCTGCTACGGCTATGGATTTAGCGAAAATCCATGAAATGACCAAGCTGCTTGTAAGCAACAAAAAGCTAGGTTTTTGGCCATTACTTTTTGTTGCTTTGAAAAAATCATCTGTCGATTTTGCCCATGGAGAAATAGCGTACATCACCAAACTGGAGACGATCACCAATGACCATTGCAAAATTGATACTGTCATTTTTGTACTTAGAATTTATCCCACCAAACTTTCGCGTTGATGCTATTTCCGTTGGTTGCAGCACTCGCACTTGAATAATTTGCACCGTTCAGAGCACCTTCGTCAGTCGGGTAGGGCATACGAACGGGATACAAACCATTGTTCAAACTAGCAGCAACTGGCAAGAATTGCGGAAAACCTGTTCTTCTGTATTCTATCCAACCTTCGTAACCGTTGATAATATTGGCTATCCATTTTTGGGTGATGATTTGTTCAATCGGATCGCCTGAACTGAAAGCGGCATTTCCAACAGTCAAATATGTAGCGGGCATGGTAACATTCCAATACGCGAAAGCGTTACTTACACCATCGTTGTAGTAGGACATTGCAGAACCAGAAATTAGCGATTTTTGAGCCGCTTCTGCCAATAAGAGTTGGGTTTCCCAAGCCGTCATGTAATTGCATTTCAAACTCCCTGTATTTTCTCTAAAAATAGTTCCAGCCAACGAATAGTTAGCCAAAGTAATGGAAGTTGTTGATGCATTGATACCATTAATCAAACCGTTGTAATTAGCTGGATTGGCTCCTGTTCCTCTAAAAAACACTTGAAATCTAGGGTCGTTGAATTTTTGATAAAGTGTATCACTTGTTTGCGACATCACATACAAATTAAAATCTCCAGCACGTAATTTTTGCATGCGGAAACTATTCGGTTGAGCAGCTGAAAATTGAAAAACGGCGTTGTCGCTATTGCTTTGAATGAAATCTCCACCATTTACAACATCTTGCAACGCTTGTGCAACATCGTAGGCAATGTCTCCATCACGATCTGAGATTCGCATGAGTGCCTTGATTTTCAATGAATTTGCCAATTTTCGCCATTTTGATAAATTCCCGCTGTACAACAAATCACCTTCTAATTTCTGAACGCCTGTATATGCGTCTATCGCAGCGATCGCTTTGTTTAATTGGTCTAAAATTCCATCAGGACCTGTGTAAATTTGCTCCTGATCGTCATATTTTGGAGTCACATTTCCTTCCAAACCTTTCAATGCATCTGAATAAGGAACGTTTCCATAAATATCGGTCAAAGCCTGTGTCATCATAGCTTTCATTATTCTCGCTGGACCTTCATATACTTTGTGAATGGCCACGCTTTGGGATTTTGCTAAAATGATATCGTTGTCCCGCAAGTTTTTATACAAAATAGGCCAAGGATTTCCTCCTAATTGTGGCTGAGTTAAACCATGACGATCGAATAGATTAAAATCTACCATTGTGAGGTATTGTCCCAATAAATTCCCAGCTACAAATCCTTCGTATGACATTTGTTCACCATAATCATAAATGACTTGTCTGAGCAAAAGATTGGGTTCCACATCAATTGGAGAATTGATATTCGTGTTGATTGTATTCAAGTTTTTCTTGCAAGCTGTAACTCCTAAAAGAACAAAGGCCGCTGCGAAATAGATGTATTTTTTCATGATTCTATGTTTTAAAAGTTATACCCCAGTTTAATTCCTATGCTTCTTGTGGAAGCGTAAGACATATCTTCAACACCGCTTAAGAATTTTTGTCCTTGAGTAGCAGTTTGCTCTGGATCAAAATGAGGAATGTTTGAAATAGCGAAAAGATTTCGTCCAATGATGGAAACTTTCAAATTGTGGTCTTGGGAAATAAAGCCCTTCGCCTTGTCATTTTTAAAGGTGTAACCAATAGAAAACTGACGTAACTTCAGATAAGAACCATTGTAGGTGTTGTTCTCTTCATGATTACGATCGTAATATTGACGATAATAACTTTCCGCTGAAATAGCCTTGGTGTTTTGCTCCCAAACTGGATTTTCTTCCGAACCCACATTGACAACTCCCTCTGCAACAATTCCTTCTGCTGGACGATTTTCAGTTTCAATCAATTGTCCGCCCACAGCAGCCAAGGCTAATGTTCTAGAAACCAATATTCCACCTTGTCGCCAATCGAATAAGAAATTGAAGTCAAAGTTTTTGTATTGGAAATTATTGGACCATCCCAAAATAAAATCTGGATTGTAATTGCCCAATTTGATCAATTCATTGTTGGCAACATAATTTCCACTTGAATTGATAATGAAATCTCCGTTTTCGTTTTTCTTGTATCCTGTGCCGTACATGTCTCCAATTCGTCCACCTTCTTCCACTTGAAACCAAACAGTTTGGTTCACATTATCATAAACACGTGAATAGGCCAAAGTGATTTTATCAACTCCTGTTGGTAATTCTTCAACAGTAGAAACATTGCGCGAAAAATTCAATCCAGTTTGCCAACTGAAATTTTCTTTTCGAATCGGTGTGCCTGAAGCAAATATTTCCCAACCTTTCGAACGAACAAGTCCGCCATTTACAATTTGTTGGTTGTAACCAGAGGAAGCCGCCACAGGCAAGGAAATGATTTGATTTGTCGTTTTTGCGTCGTAATATGTCAAATCAAATTTCAAGCGATCTTTGAAAAAGCGAATGTCTGTTCCGACTTCAAAACTACCTGTTCGCTCTGGTAATAAATTCGGATTGGCAATAGTCGATTGACTTGAAAACGTAGGTTGACCATTGACAGGAACTTGTGGCAAAAATGCTCCAGCTGTGTTGTAAGGATCTGTGTCATTTCCAACTTGTGCGTAGCCACCACGAATTTTGAAAAAGGAAATTTTCTTCGGTAAAGAAACGATATTAGAAACGATTACACTTGCCGAAGCTGACGGATAGAAAAAGGAAACGTTATCGGTAGAGTTTGGTGTAGCTAGGGCACTTGACCAATCATTTCTTGCGGTAATATCCAAATACAAATAATTTTTGTAGCCTAATTTGGCTAGAGCATAGACACTGTTTATTCTCTTTTGAGTTTTGTATTCATTGATTTCCAATGGAGTAGCAGCATTCGACAAACGATAGATTCCTGGTTGGGCTAAAGCACTTGCCGTGAATTGAGAAAGCGAGGTGCTTTGGTCCATTCGGTTGGCTCCAGCCGAAATTTCAAGAGACAAATCTTTGCCGAATTTATCTTTGTAGTTGAATAAAATGTCGGTATTGTTTTCACGGAAATTCACGTAATGTTCAGCATAGGCACCTTTCACAAAACGATTGGAACTGTATGCTCTACGAAGTTCTCTTTTCTCCGTTGAAAAATCCATTCCAGAGCGAATTGTAACATCAAATTTTTCTGAAAATCTGTAGCTTGCGTTCAGATTACCAATCACTCGGTCTCGGTTGAAAGAGTTTCTGTTTTCATACATCATGAAATACGGATTATCAAAAAACGTATAGTTGAAAGAATATTGTTGCAAACCCTCCAATCCAGATTGCCAATAGTCTTCCATGGCCGTAATATCAAGCGAACGCGGACCCCAAGCTACAATAGAATAGTTTAAGTTTTCAGAACCATATCCAGCTCCAGGACGATTGTCGCTTTGTGAGTTGATATAGTTGATGTTCGTACCAATATTCAATTTGGTAATTGGGTTAAAATTTAACTTGGCTGAGATATTTTTTCGTTTCAAATTTACACCAGGAAGAATGGAATTACTGTTCATATCCGTAAAAGATAAACGATAATCACCTTTTTCGAAAGCGCTGGAAATAGCGATATTATTAATTGTCGTTACACCAGTTTCATAAAAATCTTTCAAATTGTTTGGGTAAGATTTAAATTCTGTCGGTGTAATGGGTGCACCTCCATGAACAGCCACATCACCACCTCGAACGATCGTTCCATCTGGCAACGTCACAGGACTATCGTATTGTGCCACCAAAATACCTTTGTCCAATTCTGGTCCCCAAGAGTAAGAAATACCATCATTTGTTCCGCCACCTAAACCATCTTTGAAAGCAAATTGGCCACTATTTCCTTGACCGTATTTGTTTTGAAATTCAGGTAGTTTGAAGGCTTGCTCAAAATAAGTGGTGCTGTTGAAACTGATGCCTAAGCCATTTCTTTTTTCACCTTTTTTCGTCGTGATAATGATGACACCGTTTGCGGCTCTTGTTCCGTATAATGCAGCTGCACTTGGACCTTTCAATACCGTTACAGATTCCACATCATCCGCATTGATTTCCATTCCGCCGTTTCCAAAGTCAATTTCTTGAAAACCAGCTGCGGCATCTGTTGTTGGATTGACGATTGTATTGTTATTGATGATGATTCCATCGACAACAAATAAAGGGTTGTTGTTGGTGAAAGACGATTCTCCTCGAATCACAATTTTGGCTGAAGAACCAACGCCTGTCGCACCTTGTGTGATGGTTACACCAGCCACTTTTCCAGCTAATCCGTCGAGAAAATTGGGCGATTTAACGTCTGATATTTCTTTTGCTTCTAAAGTTTGAACAGCATAGCCTAAATCCTTGTTTTTTCTTTGCAGACCAAGGGCCGTGATGATAACTTCCCCAACTTCTTGTGCACTAGATTGCAGAATCACTTCGATTTTAGCGCGGCCCGCTAAAGGGACTTCTTGTTTGTCGTAACCGAAATATGAAATCAAAAGCGTCGCGTTGAGACTAGCGGTCGTAATTGTGAAGCTTCCATCGGATTCGGTGTAAAGTTTATTGTTGTTGCCCATTTCTTCGACCAACGCACCGGGAATTCCTTGTTTTGTTTGGAAGTCGAGTACAATTCCTGAGACCTTTGTGTTTTGAGAAAATGCAAAAAACTGCGCGAGGCATAAGACTGCCAATAGGGTAATTTTTTTCATGGATGACTTTAAAATGATGTTTGGATTACTTACTTATTTCAATTGAGGTTGAAATAGGGAGTAGGTGGTCCGCGCAAGCCCTCAATGGAAACAGATAGCGATTTTTCCGCGCCAATTGGCAAGGCGTCGTGATTCAAAGAAGTTGGAAAAACTATTGAAAAAAGTACCCGAAACAAGCTGGTTTTTTCTGTTGTTTCCTCTAAAAAGCTGAGTAAATTTTCCTCGGAGTTTATATCAATTAATGATTCTAAAAAAGTGATTTCCGTTTTCGATTTGACGAAATAATCGCTCAGCGAAAGTTGCAAAAGATTGGTTTGCCAATGCAGTTCCTGAAAATCTTTGAAATGGAACTGTTTTTTGTTTAGTCCAATAAGGTAATACCCATGATTGACGGTTGGACCAAGAACCGTGAATCCTTTTTCCATTTGCTGAATGGCTAAGTTCAAATGGTCTAATGTCAAATCCGGACTATCGTTCCCAATGGAAATAATATTTTCAAAACCTAAGTCAAAAATGGATTGGAAAGCATGCGCAAATCGCTCACCAAAACTATCGCCAATCTGTTGATTTTCATCTAAAATAAAGACTTTAATCCCGGATTTTTCCGCTTTAGCTTGAATGGAATTTATCAGCGCACACGCCACCTTAAAGTTCCTTTTTTCGTCAGGCAAAAAGGATTTGGCGATTGCCTCAGCTTTTGCCGAACGGGAAAAAATCAATATGGCCGTTTTATCGCTCAAGTTACATTTCTGATAAAAAAAGGTTTAAAATACGCATATAATTAACATACGTTCCAATTTTCCTTTTGGATTTTGATAAGATGTTTTTTTGTGGAAAAACTTACAGAAAATGACAATAAAAATTTGAAATGGTTGGGATATGATTAAAACCAGCAGAGGGGCGATTAATCGCCCCTCTGCTGGTTTTTAAAAAGTGCCCACGACTGGATTCGAACCAGCACACCCGAAGGCACACGCCCCTCAAGCGTGCACGTCTACCAATTTCGCCACGTGGGCAGCAAATTTGTGCCGCAAAGATATAATATTCTTCTCAATTCGCTATTCATTTTTCTTTATTCAATCCGTTTTGAATTTCTTCATTATGCAATTATCCTTGCACGCAGTCCATACTCCATCAGTCACCTTAAGATGACGATCCATCAGTCTGCCGCGGCTGACGGTCCATGCTCCATGATCCATCAACGAAGTGGTCCAAATTCCATTAATCTTCGTAACGAACATCCCCCATATAATTCAATTTCCGCAATTGCCCAACTTCAATAGCATAATGCCCAAATTCTTCTGAAATCACACCGATAATTTCGTAAATTCCTCTTCCGTGAAAACGGTAACGCGCTGCTACTTCTGGAAAGTGGACGGAATCGAGTATTTGTCCTTCGATGTCAATGAAATTACCAAAATACATGTAGTCGCCGCGAACGGTTTTGGATTGTTTCAAGGCAACCAGATAACCGTAACAGGTCACTTTCAGTCCTTTCCGATTGGGAATATCGCGCGATAAAGTGTGTGGGGGCAATTCTTCGGGCAATAAATCAAAAGGATTGCAAAGCGGAAAACCCAACAATTCCATTTGCTCGAAAGCACGCTCCAATTCACTGTCCGATAATTTGGGAAGTTGATATTGCTTGCGTTCCATGGGAAAAAGTTCAGGTTCGGGTGCGCGATCTTTTGTTTTGTTGTGATACAAATGGGCTTTCCAAAGCAGACTTTTTCTGTCTTCAGGCAAGTCGCGCAAGGCATCCACCCGAATGATGAGCAGCAGTTGTTCCAAAGGAATAAAACAGCGACTCATCAGATTGTCAAAAGAAGAGTAGGGACCATTCAACCGCTTTTCACGATAGACTTTTTGTAGAATTTTACTTTCCGCACTTTGTACCAAATTGAAACCTAAAATCACTCGTTTACCATGGATAACACACTCATAATCACCTTCATTGATGCTAGGCGGTTCGATGGTGGCACCCAACATGCGCGCTTCGTGAACATAAATTTCCGTTCGATAATATCCACCAAAATTATTGATGGTCGCCACCATGTATTCCAATGGATAATAGGCTTTCAAGTACAAACTTTGGTAACTTTCTACGGCGTACGAAGCGGAATGACCTTTGGAAAAAGCATAACCAGCAAAACTTTCTATTTGTCGCCAAACTTCGGTAGCTAGTTCTTTCGGGTGACCTTTTTCGAAACAGTTTTTAAAATAGGTTTCTTCTACTTTGGTGAATTCTGCCCGCGAACGGAACTTGCCCGACATGCCTCTACGGAGAACATCTGCTTCGCCTAAATCGAGTCCGGCAAAGTAATGCGCTACTTTGATGACATCTTCCTGATAAACCATCACGCCATAGGTATCGGGCATGATTTCCATCATCACGGGATGCGCTTCTTTTCGTCGTTCGGGAAAACGGTGGCGCATGATGTATTCGCGCATCATACCAGAATGCGAAACACCGGGACGAATAATGGAACTTGCCGCTACCAATGTCAGATAATCATCGACTTGTAGTTTTTGCAACAACATACGCATGGCGGGCGATTCCACGTAAAAACAACCGAGTGCCTGGGCGTTTCTGAGAATATGTTTGATTTTCAGATCCTCCTTGAAATGGGCCAAATCGTGGATGTCGTGCGCCGGATTTTCAGGCTGATTGTATTCTACGATCTCCAAACAATCATGAATTTTTGCCAAACCACGCTGACTGAGGACATCGAATTTATACAATCCCACATCTTCCGCTTCCAACATCGAAAACTGAGTCGTGGCGTAACCTTTGGGCGGAAGAAAAGTGGCAGAATACCAAGTAATGGGTTTTTCACTGATGACAATTCCGCCCGCATGAACGCTCAAATGGGAGGGAAGTCCTTCGATTTGTTTGGCGTAGCGCAAAACCAGCTGCGAAAGTTGATCGAGTTGCCGCACATCAAAACGACCTTTGCTCAAGACGTCCATTTCTGATTTTGGTAAACCAAAAACTTTTCCCAATTCGCGAACGGTTGCTTTGTATTGAAACGTGTTGTACGTGCACAAAAGCGCCGCATTTGGGTAGCGATTAAAGATGTATTGCGTTACATCTTCTCGGTCTTTCCAGGAGAAATCAATATCGAAATCGGGTGGATTTTTTCGATACAGGTTGATGAAACGTTCGAAGTACAAATCCAGTTCCAAAGGATCGACATCCGTTATTCGCAGCAAATACGCAATGATACTGTTGGCGCCACTGCCTCGTCCCACGTAGAAATAATTTTTCGATCGCGCATAGGATGTGAAATCCCAGGTAATGAGGAAATAAGAGAGATAATCTTTCTGAGCAATGATTTCAATTTCCTTTTCCACCCGAGCAATGACCGTGTCTGTCACCTCTTTGTAGCGATAACTCAAGCCTTCGTAAGCGAGTTGTTTCAGCAAGATGAAATCTTCTTTTTTACTGCCTGTGTAGGTGTTGAGGTTCTGTGGCTGGGCTTCTTCACCAAATTCAAAATGCAATTGACATTTCTTCAAAAGTTCTTCCATTCGGTCGAAAAGCGGGGAGAAGTGGCCTAGTTTTTCTAGCAGTTCGTCTTTCGTTAAAAACAGATCCTCAGGCGAAGCTTGTTCTTCCAAAGGCAATTTCGAAAGCAAGCAATTTTGGTCCACTGCCCGAAGCAGCCGATGCGTATTAAAGTCGCGCTTGTTGCGGAAAGTCATTTGGTGTAGCAAGACCATTTTCGGGTTCAAGCCATCTTTGTTTTTCCACGTCAATCGATTCAAATCTGTCAGCGAAATTCCGATGAATTCATTTTCACTGAGTTTTTTCGGTTCCTTTCCCCACGGATAAATCACGAAGCAATTCCCAAAGTGTGGTGCCCGTTCGGGAAAATCTTCTTTTCGGTGCAAGTGTTGCGATAGAAAAGTATTCAATTCATGGTATCCGCGGTTGTTTTTAGCCAGCGCCACGAAGCAGCAATTCATTCCATTTCGCACATCAGCGCCCACAATCGTTTCGCGTCCTTCCCGCTGATTTTCAAGACAAAACGCCAAGCCCGCTGTAGTCGAATTGATATCCGCCAGCGCCACATTTGCGTAGCCGGAATCCTTTGCCCATTGGACAATTTCTTCGGGCGATTTTATGCCGAATTTTAGACTGAAGTGTGATTTTGCTATCATTTTTTGTTTTAGATTGCTTCGCTGCTGGATCGTCACCCGCGGCTGACTGCTAGACCGCTACGCTGATGGATTAAGCCTGATTCATACTCCAACAGCAAAGCGGTCAATACTCCAAAAGCGCAGCGGTCCAACTTAAGATCTACGATTAGCCAACAACGGCGGCGGCTCGCCCGAAAACGGATTCCACCTCCCAATCGTTCTCGCTTCAATGCCCACTGCGCGAAGAACGGCTCTATCGCCATAACGAATGCGCATTTTATCCATGGCTTGGTAGAGTTTGGCGTAATTGGCTTTGTCGTCGAAGAGACTCATTTGGTGGTGACCGTTGACCAAACTGCTGAAGCGCACGCCAATCAAGCGAACGAGCAAACGGCGATTGTACAAACGCTCAAAAAGTTCGGCAACGAGCGGAATCAAATCATGGTCAGCGGATGTGTAAGGCAAGTGTTTTTGAAGCGTTTGGGTCTGAAAATCGGAATAACGAACTTTTACGGTAACGCAAGCACAAACTTTCTGACCTCTCCGCAATTGAAAAGCTAGATTTTCTGCCATCGCAGCGAGAATTCCTTTTAGCTTTTGTACATCTATGGTGTCGTTGTCAAAAGTTCTTTCGGTGGAAATAGACTTCCGTTCGTTGTATTGAATCACAGGCGAATGGTCAATTCCTTGGGCTTTTTTCCAGATTCCACCGCCATTTTTTCCAAAAGCACTTTCCATCATTTCTAGTGGCATTTCTTGAATGGTTTGAATTTTTTGAATCCCCAAATTGCGTAAGTTTTGATAGGTTTTGAGTCCCACCATCGGTATTTTCCGCACGGAAAGTGGTCCTAAAAATGGTTTCTCTTCTCCATAGTCTATCTTGATTTGATTGTTGGGTTTCGCTTCGCCCGTAGCAATTTTCGATACCGTTTTATTTTCTGAAAGTCCGAAGGAAATAGGCAATCCTGTTTCTTTTATAATCCGCTGGCGCAATTCACTGGCGTATTTCAAACAGCCGTAAAAGCGGTCCATTCCCGTCAAATCGAGGTAAAATTCATCCACCGACGATTTTTCATAGAGTGGCGCATCTTCCTTGATAATATCGGTTACCATGCCCGAATATTTCATGTACGTCGACGAATTTCCTTTGATGATAATCGCTTCTGGACATCTTTCTATAGCCATTTTCATCGGCATAGCGGAGTGCACGCCAAACTTTCGCGCTTCGTAGCTGCAGGCCGCCACCACACCACGATCGCTCGTTCCGCCAATGAGTATCGGTTTACCGTTCAATCGACTGTCGAGCAAACGTTCGCACGATACAAAAAAGGTGTCCAAATCCATGTGTAGAATTGATCTCTCTCTTCCCATTTTTCTAATTTTTTCGTACAATTTGTCCAAGCACGGCAAATGCATTCTGCCGTGTGCGTTTTTTACCCGAAATGAAAAAGGGGAATCTCTTTTCGTTTTATCGAAAGCACGAAAAAAGCTGCTTTATTCTCCTTAGTTCACAAAATTAATTATATTTGATGAATATTTAATCAAAATTATGTTTAATAAATAATCATTTTACAAGATTAGATGAGCAGAACGTAAAGGATGTACGCAGTTGAAAAAAGTGAATAATTGAAAATAAACAGAAGAGAATGAACAAGCAAATCTACCTCAAAAGACCGTATTCAAATCCGAAGGATTACACAGAATACATAGAAATAAATCCAAATGACCACTTTGTAAAACCTATTCTAAAAGGCACTTGTGTGAGTGTGCATGACGTACTTTCTTGGCTTTCGTTACAGATGAGTAGCACTAAAATCGTCGACGAATATCCGAATTTGACCATTGGGTCGATAAGGGCGTGTTTAGCTTATGCAGCTGACAAAGGAGAAGGTTTAAGATCGGCTTCATGAAACTAAACTTCGACTGGAAAATAGTACATGGAAAAGAATCGAAAGGGTAATAAGCTTTTCAACCCTAAATCGTGAAAAAGTCGTAATAACTTTCCTGCAAAGAGCCTCATAATCAAGTTATATTTGTTAGTTGCGAAATCGCACAATGTAAACATGGCAGAAAATCAATATACAGAAGACAACATCCGCTCCCTCGATTGGAAGGAACACATTCGCTTGCGTCCAGGTATGTACATCGGGAAACTCGGTGATGGTGCGGCTGCTGATGACGGAATTTACATTCTTATCAAAGAGGTAGTCGACAACTGTATCGACGAATTCGTCATGGGTAACGGTAAGAAAGTCGAAATCAAAGTTCAAGATGGAAAAGTATCCGTTCGCGATTATGGACGTGGAATTCCACTAGGAAAAGTGGTGGAGGTTGTTTCCAAAATGAATACCGGTGGAAAGTACGATTCCAAAGCGTTTAAGAAATCTGTAGGTTTGAATGGTGTCGGAACGAAAGCTGTAAACGCCTTGTCGAGCCGATTTATGGTTTATGCCGTTCGTGATGGTGAGAAAAAAGGTGCCACATTTTCGCAAGGTGAACTGATTGAAGAAACGAAATTAGAAAAGACAGACGAGTTGAATGGAACCTATGTTGAGTTCATTCCAGATGAAGCGATTTTCAAGAAACATGTTTTCAAGACGGCATACGTCGACAAAATGATTTGGAATTACTGTTATCTAAATCGTGGCTTGTCAATTCACTATAACGGACAAAAATTTCAATCCAAAGATGGACTAAAAGACTTGTTGGAAAACAACATGGACGGCGATCCTCTTTACCCGATTATACACATTGAAGATGAAGATATTGAAGTAGCTTTCACGCATGGTCGCACGTATGGTGAGGACTATTATTCGTTCGTAAATGGACAACACACCACTCAAGGTGGGACGCATCAAAGTGCTTTCCGTGAATCAGTTGCGAAAGTAATACGCGATTTTTACAATAAGAATTACGAAGCTTCGGACATTCGTCAATCCATCGTAGCTGCGGTTGCGGTAAAAGTAATAGAACCTGTTTTTGAATCGCAAACGAAAACAAAATTAGGATCACAAGAAATTGAGCCAGGAGGGAAATCAATGCGAGCTTTCGTAAACGATTTCTTGAAAGATAAATTGGATAATTATCTGCACAAAAATCCAGATGTCGCTGAAATGATTGAGCGTAAAATAAAGCAATCAGAACGCGAACGCAAAGAATTATCAGGTATCCGAAAAATTGCAAGGGATAGAGCAAAAAAATCCAACTTGCATAACAAGAAACTTAGAGATTGCCGAACACATTTTACAGACGTTAAAAACGAAAAAGCTGAAGAAACAACTTTGTTTATCACGGAGGGAGATTCTGCAAGTGGTTCCATAACGAAATCGAGAGATGTGAACACGCAAGCCGTCTTCTCCTTGAAAGGGAAACCATTGAATTGCTACGGTTTAACAAAGAAAATTGTTTACGAGAATGAAGAATTCAACCTCATTCAAGCAGCATTGGATATCGAAGATGACATGGATAACCTTCGTTATAATAAAATTGTCATCGCAACCGATGCTGATGTCGATGGAATGCACATCCGCATGCTCTTGCTGACATTCTTTTTGCAATTTTTCCCAGATTTGGTCAAACGAAATCACGTTTATGTCTTACAAACCCCATTGTTTAGGGTAAGAAATAAGCAAAAGACGATGTATTGCTATTCCGATGAAGAACGTCGCAATGCGATTGACGCTTTGGGTAAAAATCCAGAAATAACACGATTTAAAGGTTTGGGTGAGATTTCTCCAGATGAATTCAAGCATTTCATAGGTGAAGATATTCGTTTAGAGCCAGTTATGTTGACGAAAGACGCTTCCATTGACGAGGTTTTGTCTTATTACATGGGCAAAAACACACCAGAACGACAAGAATTTATCATAGACAATCTTCGCGTAGAAGGAGATATTGAGGATGAAGACGAAACAGATTTGACGAATGAAATCATAGAAAAAGCTTCTTAAAAATGGCGGAAGACGAGAACGACGAGCAATTGAACCAAAACGAAGAAGGGAATGAAGACGGTAACGAAGAGAATAAGGACTCTTCAGACGACGGTTTCAATCCTGCAGATGCGCCAAAAGATGACAAAATAGTTCCACTTAGCGGCTTGTACGAGAATTGGTTCTTGGACTACGCTTCGTATGTTATTTTGGAAAGAGCTGTTCCAGGTCTGTATGATGGGTTAAAACCTGTACAACGTAGGATCTTGCATTCTATGAAGGAAATGGACGATGGACGCTACAATAAAGTAGCGAATATCATCGGAAATACCATGAAATATCACCCGCACGGTGACGCATCTATTGGTGATGCTTTGGTGCAATTGGGCCAAAAAGAGCTTTTGATCGACATGCAAGGAAACTGGGGAAACACGCTCACGGGTGATGGTGCCGCAGCTCCTCGTTACATTGAAGCGCGACTTTCCAAATTTGCCAATCATGTGGTTTTCAATCCGAAAACAACAAATTGGTTGTCCTCTTACGATGGTAGAAATAAGGAACCGGAGAATTTACCCATGAAGTTCCCATTGCTTTTGGCACAAGGAGCGGAAGGTATTGCCGTAGGTTTGGCTTGTAAATTTTTACCCCACAATTTCAACGAACTCATTGAGCAATCTATCAATCATCTTCGTGGAAAGAAAGTCGAACTCATTCCAGATTTCTTAACGGGCGGAATGGCGGACGTTTCTAACTATAATGATGGTTTAAGAGGTGGAAAAGTTCGAATTCGTGCACGAATTAAAAAAGTCGACAACAAAACATTAAGTATACACGAAATTCCTTTTGGAACAACAACTGGTTCTTTGATTGAAAGTGTCATCAAGGCCAATGATAAAGGGAAAATCAAAGTCAAAAAAATCGAGGACAATACTTCGGCTGAAGTGGAGATCATGATTCATTTGGCACCGGGTGTTTCGCCTGACAAAACGATAGATGCTCTATATGCATTTACGGATTGTGAAGTATCATATTCGCCGAATAGTTCCATTATCGATAAAGATCGCCCACGATTTATGGGTGTTTCTGAGATTTTGAAAGCAAATACAGATTCAACGGTTTATCTGTTAAAAAGAGAACTTGAAATTCGTTTGGATGAATTGGAACGCCAATGGCATTTCTCTACCTTGGAGAAAATCTTCATTCAAGAAGAAATGTACATCGATTTCAAGTTGTATTCCGATAGAGAATCGCTTTATAAATACTTATACGATAAGTTTAAACCTTTCAAAAAGAAGTTAATACGCGAAATAACTGACGAAGATTTGATGAAGCTGACGCAAATTCAAATGATTCGTATTACCCGTTTCGATACCGATAAGGCAGATGAAAATTTGCTGAAAATCGAAAATGAAATGGAAGAAGTGAAGAAAAAATTATCCAATTTGGTTGATTATGCCATTGATTATTTCAAAGATTTGAAAAAACGTTTCGGAGAAGGGAAAGAACGAAAAACAGAAATCAAAATATTCGATACAATCAACGCGTCCAAGGTTATTATCGCCAACAAAAAACTATATGTCGATTACGAGGAAGGTTTCATTGGTTATGGCTTGAAAAAAGTTGAGGCCGTGAACGATTGTTCGGAAATTGACGATGTCATTATTTTCTTTGCTTCGGGTAAAATGATGATTACCAAAGTGACGGATAAGAAATTTGTTGGCAAAGGAATTGTACATGCCGATGTTTGGAAAAAAGGAGACAAACGAACGATTTATCACCTGATGTATCAAGACGGAGTTGGAGGGCCAACAATGATGAAACGCTTTTATGTGAATTCAATTACCCGCGACACGGAGTACGATTTAACCAAAGGAACAAAAGGATCCAAAATGCTCTATTTTTCGGTTCATCCGAATGGAGAAAAAGAGATAGTGACCATTCACTTACGTCCTCGTCCGCATCTGAAAAGACTGCGTTTCGATGTAGATATGGGCGAATTGTTAATCAAGGGAAGAGCATCAGGTGGAAATAGAGTTACGAAAGAGATTGTTCAGAAAATAACCCAAAAAGAAGTGGGCGGTTCGACTTTAGCGGCGCGTAAAATTTGGTTTGACAATGTTGTAGGAAGATTGAACGATGAAGGTCGTGGAAAGTTCTTGGGTTCTTTCAAAGGAACAGACAAAATTCTGACTTTGTATAAAACGGGGGAGTATAGGTTGTCGGCCTTTGATTTGAGTTTACATTTTGATGAGGACATGATTCACGTTGAAAAATGGTATCCAAATCGACCGATTTCAACTGTATATTATGATGCTGAAAAGGACATGCATTATGTTAAACGATTCTTCTGCGAGGTAACAACAGATAAAAAAGTTAGTTTCATTTCCGAATCGGAGGGAAGTTATATGGATGTTGTGACGACAGCTTTTAAACCAGTGGCCAAAATAATTTACAATAAACTGCTGAAAGCGACGAAAAATCTGCCTGACGAAGAAGTGGAATTGAATAATTTCATTGAGGTGAAAGGTATGAAAGCCCAAGGAAATCAGTTGACCAAATTGAAAGTGAAAGAAATAATTCTGTCGCATCCAATTGAAGGTGATGAATCGTGGCCTGAGGAAACCAAAGCTGCTCCGGTTGAGGCTGAATCAGAGAATCAGGAGACAGGTGCTGGCTTGGATAATTCTGAGGATTCTGGAGATAATACTATTGAATGGGATCTTTCTGATGGTGACGATGATCAACCAAAATTGTTCTGATAAGATAGCATGAAACGATTAATTGTATCGGCATTATTGGTGGCAGGCTCAATAACTTCGAGTTTCGCCCAAATAAATCGTGATACAACTGATTTGACTTTCACAGGCACAAAAGTAAATCCGTACAGAACGGAATTTGATTCGACTGGGAAACTGTCGTTTTCTGGATACATCGATACCTATTATGGGTTTTACACCGATACAGTTGGAGCTGGAGGTTTTGTTAAATTCCCAACCGTTTCGGCGCGAAATAATCAATTTGGACTGAATATGATTCAGTTTTCCACCAAATACGAATCAAATGATTTTCATGGAACGGCAACTGTTTTCATTGGCGATGTTTCTGAATCTGCTTGGTCACCTACTTTGAAATATGTTCAAGAGGCCAATGTTGGTTTTCGCGTGTTTAAAAAACTTTGGTTGGATGCAGGATATTTCAGAACACACATAGGTTTAGAATCCATTCAACCTAGAGAAAATATGGCCTTAAGCATAGCGACGACTACGTATTTCGAACCTTATTTTATGAGTGGTGCGAAGCTTACATGGATTCAATCGCCAAAATGGTCGTTCCAATTGAACGCCTTTAACGGATTCAATTCTTTCGTTGAAAACAATGCAAATAAAGCTTTAGGCGCATCCATTTCTTATGCTCCTAACGATAAATTTTCTTCAACCTTCAGCAGTTTGGTATGTGATGAGTCGCCAGACGGCTTTAATCGACCGCAAACGCGCCTATACAACAATTGGATAGGTATTTACAAAACAACACATTGGACAGTTGGATATGAACTTAATTATGGCTTTCAAACCAATTCCCAGTTGACAGATTCGTCAAAAACAGCCCAATTCTTTTCTACACTTTTGGCGGCAAAATATCGTTTGGATACGAAATGGGCTAGCTACACGCGTTTTGAGTTGTTTGAGGATGGTTCGGAAGTACTGACCGGTCCTATTGAGAATGCCAATCATCAATTGGTTGGTCTGGACATTACTGGTTTTACTTTAGGAATGGAATACAAACCAATTCCCAACAGTTATTTTCGTTTGGAAGGCAGAGTTCTTTCAACCAAGGCGAACGAAGACATTTTTTACTACAACAGTGTCTCTCGAAACCAACGATTAGAAGTGCTTTTTGGGCTTGGTGTTTGGTTTTAATCCAACAACTCCAATAGTTTTCCCATTTTCTCTTTCAAATCTGCAACTTCTTCCTCTAAAGCCAATAGTCGCTGTTCGTAATTGGAAATGGGTGCCACAATTCCTGATTCTTGTTCTTGCCAGTCTTCAATATTAATTTCGCCGCCTAAAAGATGGATATAGCGACCTTCCTTTTGGCCAGGTCTTTTCGGAAGTAATTGAATTAGTGGAAATTCATTGTCAGCTAATCCTTGCATGCAGTTTTGTACGGATTCTAAGTTGGCGAAATCGTACAATCTTCCGACATTACTTTTTACCTCTCCAGCGGTAAGTGGACCACGAAGAAGCAATAGGCATAAAACGGCTTCTTCATTTAATTCTAAATTCAGATTGACACTTGCGTGATGCTTGTATTTCAAGGTTCGACTACCGCCGCCAACAACTGTATTGACCAATCCTTTGCTACGTAAACTGTCTATTCCAACTTGAACGGCATCCTCATCGATAGACATAACTGGATTTCTCGATGATTTTTGATTACAGGCTGTCATTAAGCCATTGATCGTCATCGGATAATAATCAGGGGTTGTTTTTTCCTTTTCTAATAAAACACCAAGAATACGTTGCTCAATGGAATCTAGGATAGGTAGGTCATTCATTTATTGGATAATTATTTTTTTGGTTATTTTCTGGCTACTTCTTTGTGTTTCAATAAAATAGATCCCTTTGTGTGAAATGGAAATATTGTTTTCTACTCTTTCAAAAGGAACTTTTTGACCCAAAGTATTGTAGATAACAATTTGATCTGAAGTTTCAATTCCCTCAAGTGTAAATTGACCTTTGCTTGGGTTTGGAACAGTTTTGATCTTAAAATTTTCGTCTATTTCTTCTGTACTGTTTGTGCAAGCTAAATCATTTATTCTTAGCCAAATATAATCGTTATATTGTGTGCCCACCAAACTCACACCATCTCCGTCACCCATGCGAATCATTACTAAATTTTGAGATGGAACTACGTTAATAATCTGACCATTTTTACCCAACGCTGCGTACATATCGGTCGGTGCATCAGGACAAAGTCTACCTGAAAATGAAAACTGCAATCCGGGCACCCTAAAGCTAGATTTTCCATTTAACCATGTCAAGTAACCATAGGATGGATTGATGGTTTGAGAACTATTGGTCATAGCAGAAAAATAGGCAGGATCATTCAATAGAGGATTTCCATTCCAAGTGCCTTCTGCTAAAAGTAACAATCCGAAACGAGCGAAAACTCTCGGTTTTGAAATGAACACTTTGTTGTATCCAAATGTCACAAACAAACCTGAAATTCCAGCCGTGCTTGCACCAAGTTTAGAGGCAATGTAGGTGTTAAAGTTTTGACCAGTGGCGTTAGAAATCACTGTATTTAGCAATGTATACGGCGCATTGTGGTATGACCATCTCGTTCCAGCATCGGCGATGAAGGTCAAGCAAGCGGGATCGGTGCAATCGCCGTTGGTGATGTCATCCATGCCTGTGGTCATGGTCAACTGGTGACGAATCGTTATTTTTTCTTCTTGCTGTGGTGTTAGCGAAGTCCAAGCTGTTCCAAGATAGTCAGAGGTGGTATCTGAAATCGATAAAAATCCTTCTTGCTGGGCGATTCCCGTCATGAAACCAACCAACGTTTTACCTGCTGAATTCCATACGTGTAAACTGTCTGCTGTAAAGGTGTCAAAGTATTTTTCCAATACAATTTTACCATCTTTCAACACCATAAAAGCCTTTGAATTGGTAGAGTCCAAAAAATCATAAAGAGTTTGAATTTTTTCTGGACACCAACCTAAACTATCAGGCGACATTGTTTCCCATGTTCCCGTATTTGGCGGAAAATACAACTGAGCCTGAGTTTTTTGAATGAAGGCAAAAAGCGAAAAAGACAAAATGTAAAATGTAGATTTCATGAGGAACGATTTGAATTCGTCATAAAATTAAGCCATTCAACGTGAATTTCAAACTACAATACTACGTTTGTTTCCTTGTCAAAATGTTTATAAGAAACAAAGACAGCCACCGCCGCCAGAGCCACCATGATACTGAAACTCAATAACAAAAGACCGGTATCTAAAGTGCCGGCAATTAATTCTTTAGTTGCCAAAACTACATTTACAACTGGTATGCAGGCGGTAATTGTGTTCAATTCAATTCCTGGAAATAGACCAACCATTGCAGGAAGCACCATCACTATGTTCAGCGGTGTAATTATACTTTGCGCCTCCTTAAAGCTCTTTGCGTAAACCGCTATTGGAATCATAACTCCAGCAAAAAATACGGTTAATGGGAAAAGTAAAAAGAATAACATCAATATAAAACTCGGGGTTAAAATACTTTGAACGATAGACATTATTTGTTCATTTCCTTCAAAATTCATGACTTTAATAGCGATGTAAAGTCCTACTAATGCACTTGTGGCTGCTAGGAGACCTGAAAGCACAACCACCATCATCTTACCCACCAAAATTTGAATTCTCGATACAGGAGTCGTTAAGAGTGTTTCAATTGTGCCTCTTTCTTTTTCACCCGTAAATAGGTCGATGGCAGGATACATACAGCCAATAAAACCAAAGGCGATGAAAATATAAGGAAGAAATCCTCCCGCTAGTTTTCCGATCATTTCCTTTTTAGAGGCTAAGTTTTTGTATTCTGTCACTATAGGTTGTAGCTTGGTTTCATCCAAACTCAAGCTCTTGTATCTTTTGGTCATCGCATTTTTTTCGACAACTTCCATATATTTTTCAGCTCTGTCTTTAATCCCTAAATCAGTTACATTGTAGACAACTTGGACCGTAACTGCGCTCATTTTTCGTTCGTTTTCCAAGTAATCGTTCGGTACAATTACACCCATTTGAATACTATCCAATTTGACATCTTTTTCAAGAGTTGATTTATTGGCGTAAGGAATTAAATCGAACTTACCGATGTTTTTCGGCATATTCATAAATTCTTGAATAACAGAGCTTTGAGCATCTCCAACGAAACCTATTTTAATGTTCTTTGTGGCAGCATCTTTTTCGAAACTGCTGCTAATTCCGACCGTGATGTTGAGTATAATTGGAAAAATAAGAACGGGTATGACAATCATCATCATTAAGGTGCGTCTGTCGCGCAAAGTATCCTTAAGTTCTTTTAAAAATATTTTTGTAATCATGCTGTTGCGGTATTTGCTTCGTTGATAATTCGAATAAATTCTCCCGTTAATGTTTTTTCTTGTTGATTATTTCTGAATTCATCCATCGTACCATTGAATAATAACTTGCCCTTATGAACGATTGCCATGTCATCGCAAAGCAAGTCTACCTCACTCATAATATGGCTCGAGAAAATAACAGTTTTGCCTTCGTTTTTACAATCACGAATCAAAGAAATAATATTTTCAGCAGTGATAACATCCAATCCACTGGTTGGTTCGTCGAAAACAATTACCTCAGGATCGTGAATCATCGTGCGGCAAATGGAAACTTTTTGTTTCATCCCAGTACTGAGTTTTCCAATTCGTTTGTTTTGAAACTCATTCATATCCAATAGATTGAATAATCTATCTTTTCTTTGCTTGAAGTCAGTATCGCTAACTTTGTATAAATCAGCAAAATACTTAACCAATTCATTTGGAGTCAGTCTTGCGTATAATCCAGTTGAACCGGTTAAAAAGCCAATCTTTTTTCGGGCCTCCTGAGGATGAGCAATGGCATCTACTCCCGCAATTTCTATACTTCCACTCGTCGGTTTGAAGATGGTGGAAAGCATACGCATGGTCGTAGTTTTCCCTGCTCCATTTGGGCCAAGTAAGGAGAAAATCCTACCGGGTTGACATTGAAAGGAAATGTGATCTACTGCCACAGCTTTTTTGGCTTTAGTGTCCAGCTCTTTTTGTTGGGCTTTACCTAATTGAAATTCCTTATAGAGATTTTCGACTTTTATCATCGTCTGCATAGTTTGTAATCAAAAATAGGATTTTATTCTTTCGGGCTATTGACGTATGGCTTTTGTCTAGACTTTTTTAACAGATATTATTAATGTCAGTCAACTTGAATATTAACAACTCAAACCCAAATCAATCACAAATACGTCCTTTGTGGGCCCCGTTGTGATAATCTTCTTCTAACTTTTTAAGTTCTTCGAGAAATTCCGCTGATGGAGGAGTATTTTGCAATTTCCCAAGATCTGGCTGACCAGCATCAACCCAAGCGGTATACCAAATTGTTCCAACAGAAATTACAGATGAACGAAGTCTTCGTTCAACCATATTGCCCATCATTTCGTGATATGCTTGAGAAAACTCGTAAGAGTATGTTTTAACGGTTACGTTTCCTCTTTGTTCGAAACTGTATTTCTTGTCTTTTGGGAAGGTTTCTGTCAAAGTGCGTTCAAAGGTCAAAACCGAGTCAACTGCATAATGAGAACCTTGAACTATGTTCCAAAAGAAGTCAGATAAATTCTCCACATGTTTGGCTTTGCCCACAAAATAATCATAATCTTCAGCGTTGATTTCTACCAAACGACTTTCCCAAAGACCATGAATTCCGCGTTGTCCTGTCATTTGACCGTTGTAATTTTCGGTTGTATGCAATGGAACGTGCGCATCGCCAATGTAATGTCCAATATCGGCTGAATATTTCAGAATCAGGTCAACATTTTTGCTTTCAAATGCGCGTTGCAATCTGAACTTCATAACTTGAAGATGCCAAGGAACAATGCCGTAGGCTTGCAAAGTGTCTTCTGTAAATTTTGCCACGGCATCATCCCATCTTCTAGGAACGATATCAAAGGGATTTTCCCCATTTTTGGCGTAATGATCAATATCGATATAATGACATTGTGCTTCTCCTTCCATGGCATAGCGGCGTTTATCGGGATCAACAGCATGCTCGGTCAAATACTCTATATGGTCTTTGTAAAAACCAAACATTTGAGGAGGTAAGGTAAAAATGGCTAAACGATTGATGCGCTTATGTGCGAAAAAGCCCCATTTCTTTTGAATTTCACTGGACGTAGGAATCAAACTCATTCCTAACGGGAGGAGCAAAAGTAAAATTATTTTAAGCCTGAACCAGTTTGCCATTTTTTAATATTGGGATAACGTCATTTTGATTGGGCGTCAAACAATATTTGATATCCTCATTCAAATTTAAGTTTTTTAATCGTCTTCTATGTGAACTAGATTTTAAATATCCGAAATAATTGTCTTTGGCTGATAAATACAAATATTTTGCTGCGATTGATGAATCTTCATCACTGATGAAATTACCTGTCCCAACGAGATAATCACAGATGGCGCCTGCACAAATTGTATCCTCTAAATTGAATTTGTCCTGCCATCCAGAACAGAGGCAAAGTATATTTTTATCTTGTTTTTCCAGCCATTTACTCAATGCATCAAGATTTAAAAGTGAACCAACTACTACCATTTCTGCATCTTTGGCGATATCAAGAGCTTTTGTGCCGTTTGTTGTTGATAAGACTACTTCTTTACCGCGTAGTTCTTCTTTCATATAGGAATATGGTGAATTTCCAAAATCAAAACCTTCAACGATTTGACCTTTTCGCTCGGCTCCAGCCAAATAACCTTTCTTTTGGTATTCGCGTGCCTCTTCAACTGTAGCAACAGGAATTATCGACTTCACACCATGAGCAAAAGCTGCACAAATTGCAGAAGTAGCGCGTAAAACGTCAATGACAACCACAATTTGATATTCATCTTTAAAATAGTCGTATTCTCCTGGGGTGAAGCAGACTTCTACGTGTTTTCTTTCATCCATATTCTGAGCAAAGATAAAATTAAATGCTGTTTTTATGAATTGCTTTCTTTTGATAGTATGTTTTTGTCTGCCCAGAAGGTTCCAAAAGGGATAATCGATGCTAAAAACAAGAGTGAAATTTTGCCCAAACTCCATTTGCGATCGATGTAATTCATATACAGCCAAACCATGTACATGATGAACAGAAGTCCGTGTGCATATCCGACTATTTTGTTGGGTAAGGGCATATCAGCTTGGTATTTTAGTAGCATGGTTATAGCCAATGAAAGATAAGAAATACCTTCTAATATGGCAATGGAACGGAATTGATTTAGGATGTTGTTGAATTTCATGCCACAAAATTAGTTCGTTTTCTGAATTCAAACACAAGTCAAATAAAACAGACCAACAATTTTCATTTATTAGATGATTATTGTTGGTCTGGTGAACCACTAACTACTTGGTGATTTATTGTTTTTCAAATCGCTTGGTCCAGTTTTGACCATTGATTTGAAGGTTTAGGAAGTAAATACCAGAAGCGTATTCGTTTACTTTAAATTCCAATTGGTTGGTATTTCCATTGCTAACAATTTCAGTTGCTTCAAGTATTTGCCCTTGTAAATTCGTTAAGGTGCAACGTACATTTTCAATTTTTTCTATATTGAATTCAACGGTTATTTTATTCGTTGCAGGATTTGGATAAACTAATAATTCTAATTCGATTGAGCTTGACTCAAATAATCCAACGGTTGATGGTGTGCAGCCGACTTGTTGTAAAAAATTCGAATTGATAAAATTTGCAATCCCCATTTGACCTTCGAGATTTCTACCAGTTGACCATAAATCAGCAGTGACTTCTAAAGCTAAGGCATGAACATCCCCTGCTGAAATTTTTTGCCACGTATTCAATAAACCAACGATTGTAAAAACATTCACATTTGTATTGTTAGAAAGTCCCAATTGACCTTGAGAATTCATACCTGTGGAATGCAGGGTATTGTCGTTTCGAATGGCTAAAGAAAAGTTATTACCTGCGGAAATGGCAATATATTGACCAACCACTCCCGTGCTACTTATTCCGACCAAAAGAGGCACATTGGAAGGGGTGTTGGATCCGTCGCCCAATTGTCCGTTGCTATTTCCACCCATAGCAAACATATTTCCAGCAGGGTCGAGCAGCAGACTATGATCAAAACCTGCAGAAATATTTCCCCAAGTACTCGTTGTTGAAGGAACAGGAACCAAGGCCGATGTATTCGTCGCATTGCCAAATTGGCCTGCTGTATTGTCTCCCCAGGCATACAGAAATCCACCAGCATCAAGTGCTAAGGCATGCTGTTCTCCAGCATCAATTGCGCTCCAATTTGTTGAAGTTCCAACTTGAGTAGGTACGTTCAAATTAGTTAGATTGTTTTGGCCCAATTGCCCAACCGTATTCAATCCCCAAGACCAGAGTGTACCGTTGTTCTTTAATGCAATACTAAATCTATTTCCAGCTGAAACATGTATCCAATCTGTGGCGGTTCCAACCTGCGTTACGGTCCAAGTCGCTGAATTGAAAAGTCCATTTCCTAAAGCGCCAAATTGTCCATCGCCCCATGCCCACAAGGTTCCATTTGTTTTTATCGCCAAAGTATGATTCGTCCCAGCAGAAACTTCTACCCAGTCGTTGGCTGTCCCGACTTGAATAGGGACGTTTTGGTTGGCTGTATTTCCGTTGAGACCTAATAAATTACCGTTCAATCCCCAGGCCCAGAGTGTTCCGTCGTTTCGAATTGCCATGCTGAAGTTTTTTCCAGCGGAAATTTCACGCCAGCAGACAGTGCCAGGTTGTGCTAAAAGGTTAAATGAAAAGAATAAAGCGAAAACGAGTACTAACTTTTTCATAATCTTACGTTTTTATAGTTTGTAATTCCTGTAAAAATCCAGCTGCAGTTGATTGTCCTCTAGAGTTTTACAATTGACTCAACAAAGGTGAAAGAAAGAATTCGTTGCTGAAATCCCGTAATCTAGGTAGGATGTTTTTTAATGAAAGTTGCTACTTTAAATTTTTGTAGTAATAAGCTATTGCTTCGCCTAAAGATGAGATATGCAGTTTTTCGTATATATTCTTGGCGTGCGAATTCACTGTGCCGTAACTCATGCCTAATTGATCGGCTACCATTTTGTAACTCAGTCCTTCTGCCAAAAGACTCAAAACTTCTTTTTCGCGAGATGTTAAAGGGGATTGAGTAGTGCTCGGTTTGAAATGATCCAATACTTTTTGAGCTATAGCTGGATTCATGGCTGCTCCGCCTTGACTTACTTCTTCAATTGCTTGCAGAATGCGTTGTGGTTTATCGTTTTTTAGGATGTATCCGCTGGCTCCGTTTTTTATGCAGGTGAAAATTTTATCACTGTCGTCGTAGGCAGTTTGAATCAAGACTTTTACTTGTGGATGACCATTTTTTATTTGTTTCAAACCTTCAATGCCATTTACTTCAGGCATGTTGATATCCATGAGTACCACATCCGGAAAGAATTCTTCCATTTCGTCGACAACCTTAGCACAATTTATAGCTTCACCCACAAATAGGAAATTATCGTTTAAACGTAAAAGTGCTTTTAAGCTGTCCCGTCTATCGTCTGAATCGTCGTAAATAAAAATGCGTATCATCTAGTTCAAAGTTAGAAAAGAAAAAGACTTGATTTCTATCTCAATTAAGGTAGATAAGATTTTTAGTTGCTTGAAATGTTGATTGGAATGAAAGCTTTAACGATTGTTCCTTGGTTGGGCTCGGATATTATTTCAAATTCTCCTTTCAACTCTTCTATTCGGTTTTTCATATTACTGATTCCGTTTCCCGCTTTATGGTCGATTTGAAATCCCTTTCCGTCATCTTGTACCTTGAGATGTATAATTTCGTCTTTGAAATCCATGGTTATCATCACCATTTTGGCGGCACTATATTTTGCAGCATTGTTTATGGCCTCTTTAAAAAAAAGAACAATGTTTTTTCTCATCGTAATGTCTTGAATTTCAGTATCCAAAATGGGGTCATATTCTATTTTGTATTTTATATTGGTTGAACCCAAAATGTCATTTGCAAAATTTTTCACTCGCATTGACAAAGAAATAAATTCCTCTTTTCCAGGTTTCATACTCCAGATGATGTCACCAATTTTATCGGCTAAATTTTCCGCTTGGTTTTCTATTTTTTGCAGCACAGATTTTACTTCGCTCGGGCTTCGGTCTATCAGTTGATTGGCAACCATACTGTTGATTTGTAAGCTACTCAACGTTGCTCCAATATCGTCATGTAAATCGGCTGTAATTTTGTTTCGTTGGCGTTCTAATTCCAATTTTTGCTGAAACGACTCTTGTTGACGGTTCAATTTACGATTACTGTATATCCAAAAAACAATTCCTGTAAGGGCAAAAACGACAAGTGCCCAAAACCATATTTTGTTGTAAAAAGGTATCGCTACTACAAAAACTAATTTTAAGCGAGCCTTACTTATATTGTTATTGTCATCAATTGCTCGGATTAAGATAGAATTTTCGCCTCCCCTCAATGTAAAATTAAGGGTGTTGCCCTCTAATTCAGTCCACTTTCCATTATTATTAAGGACGTATTCAAAGTTTTTAAAATGACCAGAAAGTTCAGCTCCTGCCAATTGAAGGATTACGTTTTTTTCATCTTTGGCCAACTTATATCTGTTAGCGATCGGCACTTTTTTATTGTTGATTCGAATCGAAATAACTGTTGGAACAATTTCACTTTTGGAAAATTGAATATGGCTGGGGATAATAGAAATCCCATTATTCGTTGCTGCGTAGATTTGATTCTTGTTCAAAGAAAGTTCATTAACTACATCAGAACTCAAGCCCATGCTTTTGGCTATTTTGTGAATCGAGTATTTTAATTTACCTTTAGAAAACGAGTAGTTGAGAATAAAAATACCCGATTTACTGGCGATCCATAAATCGTCTCCAACCATCAATAAATCGGTGATATTTTCAGGAAGTCCAGCATCATTATGGATAATATCCACCACATTTTCATTTTGTAAGAATAGCAAATCTCCTTTTACTGTCGCCAACCAAAGTATGTGTTTAGGTCCAACGGTAAGTGCCGATGGTTTGTTTTTTTTCGCGTATTTTTTAAGATCGACGTAGTAGTATTTTTCATTGAGAAAGTCATAATGCACTAAACCGTCCGCATCTACTGTATAAAAGCTGTAATCATTTATTTTAGTGAAGTATAAAAATCGCGAAGATGGACTTTTTAAACGTTGTTGTTGCTGGTCTTTCGTCGAAAGGGCATAGAGTCCATTTATTGATCCTACAATAATCGTTTCTGTGTTCAACAGAAAAGCAGACTTTATGGAAGTGGAGAATTTAGATTGGTTGTAGAAAATGGGTTGTGTTCTCTCGGTATTTAGACTATATCCGTCATCACAAAATATGTACAATTGGTCATTTCTTTGAATAATTTTTCTCAACCAAATATCAGACATTTCGGATTTAATATGTTTGACTTCTGTTTTATTTGCTGAATATTTAAGCAGTTGACCTTTGTAATTACCGGCGAATATTTTTCCATCTTGACCGCTTGAAATACTCAGCAGATTATTCGAAAATGTTTCGTTATTTGATGAAATAGTTTGAATCGGTGTATTCTTGTAGGAAAGCATTCCTTGGTCAATACTGCCTAACCAAATATTTTCGTTTCGGTCAATAAATACGCTATTGATCTGATTCGGAGTGTTGATTTTTCGGAGGAACTGCAGTGTTTCAAGGTCGTAAATGTAAACATTACCGCTTGTTGCTATGACATTTAAATATTTATGAGATACAGAACACCATTTAATACGTTCTTGAATTTGAACGACTTCCTTCGTGCCAAGAGGAGATTCATTACTGAAATTTCCGTAACGTGTAACTCGACCATTTTTTTCAAAAGTCAAATAATGGTTATTTCGAATTAACCTTTTGAAAACAAGACTTGTATTTAAAGTGTCTATTTGTCTTAGGAGTTTGTCATTGAGATAAAGGTCAATGGCTTCGAAAGCCTGGCGCTGCTTCGTTTTTGCTGAATATTCTTGTATTTCGTATTGATTTCCATCATTTTCCAGATATCCAGGGGAATATTGGCTTCCTACTTTCGCTACTTTTTTATTTTTAAAATCTACAAATTGTAAATTCCCATAAAATCGTATCCCGCCAGATGGTGGTAGGAAATATTCCAATAAGGTGTTTGATATTTGAACAATTTTTTCGTCACCTTCAAAATTCACAAAACAATTGTTGGTTTCATCAAAATAGGCGGGAGTTTCTTTATAACAATTCACCCAAATTGTTCCATCTTTTTCCATGACAACTTGCAATACATCATTGGAAGGAAGTCCGTTTTTTATGGTGTAATTGTAAAAATTTTTTCCATCAAATCGAGCTATTCCGTTATCCGTTGCTATCCAAAGAAAGCCTTTGCTGTCCTCACAAATTTCGTAGATATGATCGCTAGGAAGTCCGTTTTCGACGTTAAAGGAATTGGCAAAATGATAATCTTGGGATTTCCCAAAAAACGGAATACCCCATAAGAGGCTTAGGAAAATTGTAAAGGTAAATTTAGCCACGATTTTGTGCATGTTTACCAATTTTAATTTCCATTGCAAAATCTTACAATGTCAATCAAATATAACTTTTAAAGGAACTTGTTGGTCAAATTATTTACTCGATTTCTGTTATTTTTTCCCAAACGAGTAACTTGGCCGCCTGTGCGATTTTGGATAAAATCTCCAGTATGTATCAAAGTTTTACTTTTTACCAATTCCTTGACTGAATTTTGGAAATACGTTAATCCCTTAAACATTTCAGGAAGAATGGTTTGTGAAGCTAGAAGTGTCTTTTATTTTGAAAATGCACGTTATAAATTTTGAAAATGCACGGTGTCAATTTTGAAAAAGAAGGATTCATTTCTCAACAAACCGCTGCATCTCAAACAACTCATCGCGAAGTCGCGCAGCTTCAATAAAGTCCAAATCTTTGGCGGCACTTTCCATAGCTTTTTTGGTTGCCTTTATCATCTTCGCTAATTTATCTTGGTCGGTGTAACTGCCTTGATGCTCTGCAGCCATTTGGAGATTTTCTTCTTGTTGCTCGTATGCTCTCTTCAAAATACGAGTTGCAGAATCGCCATCGGCTACTTTTGTTGAATCCATAATGCGTTCTTTCGACTTGTTCAAAGCCATTGGAACTTGACCATGAGCGACATTGTACGCGTGCTGAATTTCGCGACGGCGATCGGTTTCTTCAATCGTTTGACGCATAGAATCGGTCATTTTATCCGCATACATGATGACTCTGCCATCCACATTTCTGGCGGCACGACCAACGGTTTGCACCAATGAGCGTGTGCTGCGCAAAAATCCTTCTTTATCCGCATCAATAATGGCCACCAAAGAAACCTCAGGCAAATCCAATCCTTCTCGAAGTAAATTTACACCGATAAGTACGTCAAAAGTTCCTAGGCGCAACTGACGCAGAATTTCAACTCGTTCGATGGTATCAATGTCGCTGTGGATATATCGACACAAAATCCCTAATTTGTCGAGATATTTTTGCAATTCTTCAGCCATTCGTTTGGTCAAAGTGGTCACCAAAGTGCGCTCTTCTTTGTCTACTCGAATTTGAATTTCGTGAATCAAATCATCAATCTGATTCAAACTTGGACGAACTTCAATTATCGGATCGAGTAATCCTGTCGGTCGAATTACTTGCTCGACAACAAATCCTTCTGAACGTTCAATTTCATAATCGGCAGGGGTTGCGGAAACATAAATGATTTGATTGAGCAATTCCTCGTATTCCTCAAATTTCAACGGACGATTGTCCATGGCCGCTTGAATACGGAAACCGTAATCCACCAAATTGAGTTTTCGAGAACGATCGCCACCATACATCGCTCGAATTTGAGGCAAGGTTACATGACTTTCATCCACAACCATTAGATAGTCTTTCGGAAAATAATCCAAAAGGCAGAAAGGACGTGTTCCCGGTTCTCGCTGGTCAAAATATCTCGAATAATTCTCTATTCCAGAGCAATAACCCAATTCGCGCATCATTTCTAAATCGTATTCAGTTCGCTCCTTGAGTCGTGCGGCCTCTTCATGTTTTCCTTCCAGCTTAAAGGCTTCGTATTGAATTCCCAAATCAATTGTAATTTGATCAATTGCATTTCGCGTCGTTTCTGGACTACTCACGAAAATATTGGCTGGATAAATGTTGATATCTTCAAGAATCTCAATTGTACTGTTGTTTATAGGGTCAATAGTTGATATTTTCTCGATATCGTCGCCCCAAAATTCTACTCTTAGTGCATAATCAGCATAAGCTAAATAAATGTCGACAGTATCACCTTTCACCCTAAATTGGCCTCTAGAAAATTCATTCACAGACCTTGAATAAAGATTCTCAACTAAACGGAGCAAAAATTTATTTCGCGAAACAGTCATGCCAACATGAATGGGCATGACACTTTTGGCAAATTCATTTGGATTTCCAATACCGTAAATACAAGAAACGGATGAAACAACGATCACGTCTCGTCGACCTGAAAGTAGGGCGGAAGTCGCAGAAAGTCTCAACTTCTCTAATTCATCGTTTATTTGTAGGTCTTTTTCTATGTACGTTCCAGTTACGGGCAAATACGCTTCAGGCTGATAATAATCGTAATAGGACACGAAATATTCGACTGAATTTTCCGGAAAAAACTGTTTGAATTCTCCGTAAAGCTGGGCCGCCAAGGTTTTGTTGTGACTTAGTACCAAGGTTGGTTTCCCGACTTCCTGAATGACATTTGCAATAGTGAAGGTTTTACCACTTCCAGTAACCCCCATCAAGGTTTGTCCAAATAAATTGTCTTGAATACCTTTCACCAAGCTTTTGATTGCCTCAGGTTGGTCGCCTGTTGGTTGAAAGTCAGATTTTAATTGGAAGTCCATTCGAAGAAATGTTTGTGTAAAAATAAGAATAATCGGAGCTTTCTGTTTTGAAGAACGAAGAATAATTATCTTTGGATACATATTAAATTAATCGGTTTCCTTTTATGGTTTGGGCCATTTTTCTTCTTCTTGTTTTTGCATTGCTTGCGCTGGATTTGGGTGTTTTTCATAAAGAGAATCACACTGTCTCTATGAAAGACTCGCTGAAATGGACTGCAGTGTGGGTTTCAATTGCTTTGTTGTTCGGCATCTTTATCTATTGGGTATACGACGTCAATTTTTACGGAATCAATAAATTGGGAACCGCGCCTGGAAAAGCCATGCTTGATTATTACACGGGCTATTTGATTGAAGAATCGCTGAGTTTGGATAATATTTTTGTGATTGCCTTAGTGTTCAAATTCTTTAAAATCGAAGGAAAGTATCAACACAACATACTTTTTTGGGGAATAATTGGTGCGGTTGTTTTCCGTTTAGCGATGATTTTAGTCGGCGCAGCTTTCGTTCGTAACTTCGAATGGGCGACTTACGTTTTTGGTGCAATTTTGGTCTTTTCGGCCTTTAAAATGATTGGAGACGAAGATGAGAGTGAGAATTTCAAGGAAAGTTTTGGGGTTCGGCTTTTGTCGAAAATATTTAAGATTGACTGGACCATTCGCGATGGCCGATACTTTGCTGTTGAAAATGGAAAACGCGTTGCCACTGGATTTTTTGCTGCTTTAATTGTGGTAGAATTTTCAGATGTGCTTTTTGCTGTTGACTCAATACCTGCAATTTTTTCCATCACAACTGATCCATTTTTAGTCTTCTCGTCCAATATTTTTGCCATTCTTGGTTTGCGTAATTTGTATTTCTTCCTCGCGGGCATGCTGGATAAATTCCATTACATGAAGTTTGCGTTAATCGGAGTTTTGTTCTTTGTTGGAATCAAGATGTTGATTGTCCATTATTATGAAATTTCAACAAAAATTTCTCTGTTAACTATTCTCGGACTCCTTACTTTTGGTGTGGTATATTCCATGTACAAATCACGTCACGAGAACGTATAGTTTCTCTTTCAAATGAGAAAGATTCTTCACATCGACATGGACGCATTTTTTGCCTCAGTTGAGCAAAGAGATAATCCTGAATTACAAGGAAAACCTGTTGCGGTGGGAGGAGGAGGTGAACGTGGTGTTGTTGCTGCGGCTAGCTACGAAGCACGAAAATTTGGTGTTCGTTCAGCTATGAATGGGAGAAGAGCTAAAGAACTTTGCCCAGAACTAATTTTTGTCCGTCCACGATTTGATGCCTATAAAACGGTATCTGAGCAAGTTCACGCAGTTTTCGACCAGTACACTGATTGTATTGAGCCTTTGTCGCTAGATGAAGCCTATTTGGATATTACCGAAAACAAAATGCGCATGTCGTCGGCCACTTTTCTCGCACAATCTATAAAAACAGATATATATAATGCAACTGGTTTAGTTGCCTCTGCAGGTGTATCGTACAATAAGTTTTTGGCCAAATTGGCATCAGATGAAGACAAACCGAACGGACTTTTCGTGATAACACCTGAACAGGGAAAAGCATTCGTGGAGCAGCTTCCCATTCACAAATTTCATGGGGTAGGAAAAGCTACGGCTGAACGAATGAAGGAACTCAATATTTTCAAGGGAAAAGATTTACTAGCTTTTTCGGAAGGTGAGTTAACACGTTATTTCGGAAAATCGGGCTCTTTTTTTTATAATATTGCTCGTGGAATAGATAACCGTCTAGTGCATTCTGAAAGACAAAGAAAATCCATAGCGGTTGAAAACACCTTTCTGGAGAATATCGGCGATGAATTGGAACTATGGGAAGTTTGTAAAAATTTGTTGCAAAAGCTTTGGAAACGTCAGGGAAAATCAGATAAAAGAGCAAGAACATTGAGTATGAAATTGCGTTATGCCGATTTTCAGACATTAACAAAAAGTAAAACCATTCCCAGAGAAATCAGGTCTGAAACTGATTTGTTTAACCTAGCAGTTGAACTTTTCAATGAAATTCTACCCCTTTCCAGCTCAGTTCGACTTGTAGGCTTTTCGTTAAGTAGTTTTGATAAATTGGAAGAACCTTCACAAAAAGTCGAAACGCAATTCACTCTTAACTTCTAGTATTTCTGATGATTAATTATCAATTATTTCATGCCTAATTGAGCCCAAGCCTTATCTTTGCATCCAAATAATTAGGATGAAAGTTTACAACAACATATTGGAAACCATCGGGAACACTCCATTGGTACGTTTGAATAAATTAACTAAGGATATCAAAGCAACCGTTTTGGCAAAAGTAGAAACTACCAATCCAGGGAATTCGGTGAAGGATAGAATGGCTGTAAAAATGATTGAAGATGCGGAAGCGGACGGTCGTTTGAAACCAGGCGGAACCATTATCGAAGGAACTTCAGGCAACACTGGAATGGGATTAGCTTTAGGTGCCATTATCAAAGGTTACAAATTGATTTGTGTTTTAAACGACAAACAATCCAAAGAAAAAATGGATATTCTTCGCGCTGTTGGGGCGGAAGTTGTTGTTTGTCCTACGGCTGTTGAACCAACAGACCCAAGGTCTTATTACAGTGTTTCAAAACGATTGGCCTCTGAAATTCCAAATTCTTGGTATGTCAATCAATATGATAACCTGTCCAACCGTCAAGCACATTACGAACAAACAGGTCCAGAAATTTGGGAACAAACGGATGGAAAAATCACGCATTTCGTTGTTGGAGTGGGCACTGGAGGCACAATTTCAGGAGTTGGAAAATATTTAAAAGAGAAAAATCCAAATATCAAGATTTTAGGAATTGATACCTATGGTTCCGTTTTTAAAAAATACAAAGAGACGGGGATTTTTGATGAAAACGAGATTTATCCATACATCACCGAAGGTATAGGTGAAGATATTTTGCCTGCAAATGTTGATTTCGACATCATCGATCATTTCGAAAAGGTTACGGATAAAGATGCGGCAATTTATACGCGACGCATCGCACGAGAAGAAGGGATTTTTGTCGGAAATTCAGCAGGTTCTGCCGTGAAAGGCGTTATCCAAATGAAGGATATGTTCAAAGAAGATGATATAGTCGTAGTTTTATTTCATGATCATGGCAGTCGTTATGTTGGAAAAATGTTCAATGACGATTGGATGCGTGAGCGCGGTTTCTTGGAAGAAGAATTTACAACGGCAGCCGAATTGATTAAAACGCATGAAGAACAACCTTTAGTGACTTTGTATGGAGAAGAATTGGTTTCTCACGCTGTTGCTGCCATGCGTAAGTTCGGCATTTCCCAAATCCCGGTTATGAAGGATAATAAATTTGTGGGCTCCATCGATGACAACCATGTTTACCAACTTTTAGTGGAGAATCCTTCCGTAATTGATGCACCAATTTCTTCCATCATGCAAGCGCCATTTCCAATTGTGAAATCAACTGCCAGTGTTGAAGAAGTTTCCAAATTAATCAACAAGCAAACTGCCGCTTGTTTGGTAGAAATGGACAATGGGAAGTATCATATTGTCACCAAATACGACATAATTTCTTCTTTAGCTTAAATGCTGTTCGTTGACCAAATGAAGCGTTCTGTGGAGATTCAAACTCCGGTCAGAAGAATTGTTTCCTTGGTTCCTTCGCAAACAGAATTTCTTTACCATCTTGGATTAGAGGAAGAACTCGTAGGGTTGACTAAATTTTGCGTTCACCCGAATCATTGGTGGAAAACGAAACAACGTGTTGGTGGTACCAAAAATGTTGATTTGGAGAAGGTTAAACGCTTGAAACCAGATTTAATTATTGGCAATAAGGAAGAAAATGATCAACAAAATATAGAATCTCTAGCGGACCTTTCTCCAATTTGGATGAGCGATATCAAGACTTTGGAAGATGCTTATGAGATGATGCTGGAAATTGGTCGAATCACCGGAAAGGAAGCAAAAGCTGTTGAAATCGTCGGTCAAATAAAATTTGGTTTCGATAATTTTCTGGGCCTGAAGACAGAAAAAAATGTTTTGTATTTTATCTGGAAAAATCCATGGATGTTGGCTGGTCGAGAAACCTTCATTTCTCATTTGTTAGAAAAATGCAATTTAAAAAATTTGGCTTTAAGCGATCGCTATCCAGTTTTAGACAATGAAATAAATTCAGATTGTGGTCTAATTTTCTTAAGTTCAGAACCTTATCCTTTTAAAGAACAAGACATTGCCGAACTTCAAATAAAATTTCCCAAGGCAAAAATCAAATTAGTGGATGGTGAAATGTTCTCGTGGTATGGCTCGCGGTTAATTCATGCGCCACAATATTTTCACGAATTACTTACTTCAATCGAATAAAGTTATTTTGAACACCAAATTTGAAGAACTCATTCATCGGTGAATATTCTTCTTTAAAATTTATCCTTCCACGCACGATGGCATTGTTTGAAACCGTATTGTTGATCATTAAATTGATTCCTTTTGTTTTCGAAAAGAATGTTTTGCTGTTTGAATAAAAGGGAAAATTATTTAAAAAAAGCATGAGCCATTTGTCGCCTGAAACATTTGTAAAATGTGACAAATCACCATTTATATTCAATAAAGAAGACGCTTCATTCATTTTCGTTTTCACTATTTTTTTTGAACTTATTGCGTAGGTTTTATTATCAATTTTTGTCAGATAATACCTTGCAACTCCGTTTGTAATGGTTTGATTATCATGAAATTTCCATTTTAGAACATCAAATAAAGTACTTTTTTTAATGGCATTCAATAAATCAATTGTGTCCTTAAAATTGAGTACCAAATCCATGTCAGGTGATTGCACCAAAGTTCCATCGATATTGTCGATTTTTAGACCACGATAATTTATCGCGATTGCTTGAATATCAGGGGTTTTAAAATTCATTTGACCAATAAACTTGCGCAAGGAATCTTGGATGCTTTCTGGAATCAAGGTAGTATAAAAGTGCACCCCACTTGGCTCAAGCGTGTAGTTTTTGTTTTGGAAAATGTCTGAGACACTCTTGTTTTTAATTAGTTGACCGTCCAAAACCAAGGAGTGTTTCTCCAAACTCAAGTCCATATCCGTTCTGGTAAAAAGCGTGGAAGATCCGTATAGCATTCCTTTGCTTGTTAATTGAACAAATTTATTCGTTTCTTTTTTCGCAATTTTTTTCGCCAAGTCTGTTTTCGTAGGCTCGAATGCAATTTTTTTCGCCGTTTCAATAGCTTTAGCCTTTTGCTGAATACTAAGCGAATTTTTCCCCAAATAAGTTAATACCACACCAATATTCTCATTAATGGCATAAAACTGATTGGAATCCAAAGCCACCGAAGCATTTTTTCGCATGTGTTCTGGTTTGTCCAGATTATAAGAAAATCCCAGCATTTGTGCTTCCTCAAAAGGAAAAACATAGACGACAATATCAGACAGGAAATCTATTCCTAAATTTTTACTAACACCTCTGCGTTTCCATTTCTTATTGATTTGTAAGTTGATGACTTCTATAACCTCAGGGTCATTTGCTTCTAGAAGTATGGAAAACAAGGTGCTTTTTAAGGCACTCGAGCCATCGAGACGCATCGCAAATATGCTATTTTCGGGGATATGACTCAGATTTTCAATGGGTTTTTCAATAATAAAAAAGCGTCCAAATAGAAAAAGAATCCAAACGGCTATTAGAAAACACAAAGAAACAAGAAATCGTTTTATACGCATAAAAGATTGGCTTCATCAAAAATACGATAATTGACGAAATACTATCTTTGTGGTATGGGAAAATTATTGTTTGCAATACTTAAATTATTTGGCTGGAAAATTGATCCGAACACGCCGAATGTGAAAAAATGTGTGGTGGTCATGGGACCTCATACTTCAAATTGGGATTTCATCATTGGACGCATGACTTTTGCCAAGTACAATGTTAACGCCAAGTTCTTAATCAAAAAGGAACTGTTTTTTTTCCCTTTCGGCCTTATTTTAAAGGCGATGGGTGGTGTTCCTGTGGATAGAAAAAAAGTAACCAACATAACAGAACAGGCAGTTGAATACTTCAATACCAACGAAGAAATGTTTATGGTTTTCACGCCAGAAGGCACGAGAAGTTATAGCCCAAATTGGAAAAAAGGGTTTTATTATATTGCACAGAAAGCCCAAGTTCCCATTTATATCGGGTATATTGATTACGAGAAGAAAATTGGTGGTTTCTGGGGTGAATTCAAAGCGACAGGGAACGTTGATAACGACATCGCTGAAATAAAGAAAATATTAAGTCAATATAAGGGGCGTTTTCCAGAAAATGGAATTCGTTAAGATTTTTCAATTCTACCTGTAGCTTTGTTGAAACCGTATGGACAATGTTTGCAACCGCTTTTACAACAGTATCCTCTTTTTAGGTGGTACTTCTCTGTAAAAACTATATAACCTTCTGGAGTGGTGTAAAAATCCTCAGGATCTAGTTTTCCTCTTTTCGAAAAAGATGAAAAATCATTATTCATTTGGCAAAAATACTGTTAATATAAATGAACTCAAATTATAGCGAATATCGAACCCCATCTCCATTGCAAGCTTTAAACCTTGAATGGTCGAAAGAAAATAATCTCCAGTTCTCTGTAAAAAGAGACGATCTAATTCACGATGCTGTCTCTGGAAACAAATGGCGCAAGTTAAAGTTCAATATTTTACAAACTAAACATGCTCAGAAATCAGGGATTTTGACATTTGGAGGCGCTTATTCCAATCATGTCTTAGCAACAGCCCACGCCTGTATGACTTTGGGATTGAGATCTATGGCTTTAATTCGGGGAGATGAACTGAATGCAAATAGTAATTCTATTTTGAAACAATGTTCGGATTGGGGAATGGAATTTCGTTTTATTACTCGCGAAGAATATCACCTGAGAGATGATTATGAATATCTCAACGAGTTGAAAGATGAGTATCGTGCTTATCAGATTATTCCAGAAGGAGGTAAGAATTATTTAGGAATGGTAGGTTGTCAGGAAATCGTTCAGGAAATCGGGTTGGATTTTGATGATATTTGGCTTGCTCAAGGGACATGT
Source organism: Crocinitomicaceae bacterium (assembly GCA_041751955.1). Lineage (GTDB taxonomy): Bacteria > Bacteroidota > Bacteroidia > Flavobacteriales_D > Crocinitomicaceae > UBA2040. The sequence continues at coordinate 27,284 of JBGSIB010000073.1, read as the reverse complement.
GCGACAAGTATTGGTATTGCCATGAGTTGTCAGGAAAATCAACACGTACATGCTGTTCCTGTTTTAAAGGGTTTTGATTCGGTCGCTGAAATTTCAGGTCTAATGAAAAAGCAAGGTTTTGGCAACGATATCATTTCTGATGTCGCGGACAAAATGATTGTCCATTCTGAATTCCATTTTGGTGGTTATGGAAAATCAACTGCTGAATTACTGAAATTTATCCAAGAAATTGAAAACGAACATCAACTGAAACTCGATCCTGTTTATACCGGCAAAGCATTTTTTGCCATGTTCGATTATTATCGCGATTCAAAACTCAAGGACAAAAAAATAGTTTTCATTCATACCGGTGGATTGATCGCTGGAGAGTTTGCGAAATAAAAAATCCTGACACTTTTTAACATCAGGATTCCGTATAATAATCTTTCTTCGATTTTCTTAATGCAAGTACCTTTTCACCTGATCTTTGTAAAATGAATAGCGAAGGAATATTTCAACTGCACCCACAGTATTTGTTGGGATTCGATTGATATTCAACGCAGCGTCATAAGAAACACCAATTTGTAAACTATTTAATTTCAACATGAATGAAGTAATCAAAGCGTCATTCAATCGATAGTTCAATCCTAATGATAACATTTTTCCTTGTTCAAAAGTCGTTCGTTTTGATCCTTCGTTCAGGATAATATCGAATGAAGTTCCTAAAATCAAGTCACGATGGGGTCCTTGAAACATAGCAATCAACTGAGGTGAAAGTAAAAACTTGTATCGATCCATTTTAATGCTACCACTTGTATGAAAGATGTATTGACGAAAAGTTTGAAAGGACAAACTTTTAAATCCTTGCTCAGGTGCATTCAAATGATTGGCTGCAAACCCTATGTCAAATTTGGAATTATCCCTCCGCATTTTCTTATAGTAAATTCCAGCACCAACATCAAAAACTGTTCTTTTTTCCGTTCCTGATTCAGTTGATTGTATTGTTTGATCAAAGGCAATTCCATTCCATTGATTATCCCAAGTTTGAAAAGTTTTGCTCGCACTGCGATTGATTACACCTGGTTTAATACCAAAAGACAAATATGACTTTTCGTATCCTTCCCAAACGTAATTAATGGGAACAGAAACTAAATTTGACATGATTTGAGCTTCCCCTGTTGCATCGTTCATGTAATGAGCACCTATTCCGAACCAGCCAGATTGCAAACGCTGATTTCCCAATTTTACCTCACCGCTAAATGCGTTAGTTCTGAATTGAGACGGAGCAGCGGTTAACCATTGGCCACGATAATTCGAAAAGAAAGAAATATCTTGTTCCATCGTTGCAGTAGCTGCTGCATTCAATAAAGAAGGAGAAGCATACCACATGCTAAAATGAGGGTCTTGCTGTGCGCCCAACTGAGTGGATAAGAATAGAGAAAGAAATATGAGTGATTTTTTCATTCTTTTTATTTGATAAGTGTAATTGTACCAGATTTAACATCATTTAAACCGCCAATAAGCGAATATTCAAGCGTCCAAAGGAAAGTTGATGGAGGTAGTTTAACACCGTTAAAAGTTCCATCCCATCCTTCTGCTTGGTCAGATGTTTCAAACATTAAGCGACCATATCTGTCAAAAATTCTGAACGTCATTGTTACGATCCCTGGTCCTTTAACAAAAACGAAATCATTAATACCGTTATCATCTGGGGAAAAGGAAGTCGGAACATCGAGAACGTCAAGAAAATTAATGCCAATTGTAACTGTATCTTGAATCGCACATCCTGTTGAAGAAATATACTCTACAATTGCAGTGGTTGGCACCAAAGGAGAAGCGAATGTTTCTGGACAACCTGGACAATCAAAAGCGATGTTTGGAGTCCAATTATACGTTCCGCCACCAGGGAAACCTTGTGCTGAAACGTATGCTGATCCTCCCATGTCAATCAATGTATCGCCGAAAGCATACATTGAATCAGGATAACTTCCGACTAAAATATCATGTGATACTGTGCTAATTCCACTTGGCCCTTGCACCCCTAAAGTAATTGTGTATACCCCAGGAACATCAAAACAAATTATTCCAGGATCTTCGGTTGTCGCTAATGTTGGGTCGCCGCCAGGAAAACTCCAGCCGTAATCAGTGATTGTTCCCGTTGAAGTGCTTGTAAACGTTATACAGTCACCCACACAAATCGTAGAGTCGTATGTGAAAGACGCCTGAATTTGGGATAAAGAGGTGAGAGAAAACAGTGTTAGGGTGAAAAATGCAATTAATATTTTCATACTTTAATATATATACGTTTACGAAAGTAAAGAAAAAAGTCCTTTTGCTCTATTTTTTTTTCTAAAAATGGATTTTTGAAAACTTATATAGGATTCATAATTCGTTCGAGTGTGTCCTTAGTTGACCTTACGTTATGGGTGCGTAATATTTGTGCACCTTTCCGTATTAATTGTCCGTGCAGCGCCTCCGTTCCTTCTTTTGCTTCTTCCACTGAAACGCCTAATTGCTTTTGAATGAAAGATTTATGTGATATTCCAGCCAACAGAGGCAAGTTGAACATTTTAAATAATTCAAACTTCTCTATCATTTCGTAGTTCTGTTCCATTGTTTTAGCAAAGCCAAATCCAGGATCAAGAATGATATCGTTTACTCCTATTGAACTCAGATATTTGATTCTTTCACTGAAAAACATGAGTATTTCTTGCAATAAATTATCATAGTGAGTCAAGGTTTGCATGGTTTGAGGTGTTCCTCGCATATGCATAATAATGTATGGAACTTTATATTTAGCGACAATTTTCGGCAATTCAGGATCCAAAATTCCAGCACCAATATCATTTATAATGTCTCCGCCAGCTTCTATACCTTCACGAGCCACTTGGTAACGAAAGGTGTCAAGCGATATCAATGCCTGAGGAAACTCTTTTCTGATCAGCTGAATGCTCGGAACTATGCGCTTTATTTCTTCCTCGATAGAAATATCAGTTGCTCCAGGGCGACTCGAATAACCACCAATATCCAGTATGTCGGCTCCTTCTGAAAGCATTTTTTCAGCACGAAGTAAAATCTGAGACTCATTCTGAACACGACTATCGGCGTAGAAAGAATCGGGTGTTACGTTTAGAATTCCCATGACCAAATTGTCAGTAAATTCTAATAACTTCTGCTTAGAAACCATCATCATGTTGCTCGAAATTATGTAATTTCATCCCTTGTTTTGCGCTTAATTATCGAAATGAATAAAACCTCCAAAGAATACACAAAAGTAATAAATGAATGCCGAGAAGTTTTCTTGAAGAAAACAAAAGATTACGGCACTGCATGGCGAATTCTTCGTCCAAGTTCTTTAACCGACCAAATTTTCATTAAAGCTCAACGCATCAGAACTATACAAGAGACAGGACAAAACAAAGTTGGCGAAAACATCGAAGGAGAGTTTGCAGCTATTGTGAATTACTGTATCATGGCAATCATTCAATTGGAAGAAAAGCAATTAACAGATATGGAGATTGGCACTGAAGAAGCCATTCGATTATTTGACAAATATGCACTTGTCGCACATGATTTAATGATGAAAAAGAATCATGACTACGGCGAAGCTTGGCGCGACATGCGTGTTAGTTCCTTAACAGATTTAATTTTAATGAAAATTCTTCGGGTCAAACAAATCGAAAACAACAACGGAACCACCTTAATTAGCGAAGGCATAGATGCCAATTATTACGACATGCTCAATTACTCTGTGTTTTCTTTAATCCATTTGGAAAATGACTAGAAGAAATGCAATGCGACCAAAAGCACTCGTAGCCGGACGTTCATTTTTTTTCAATCTGATTTTTGTTGTTTTGAACCTAGCAGGTATAACTACCTTGTTATTTGGTTTCCATGCATCGTTTGCGGATAATTCACTGTGGCTCAAAGTTCTCGGCTTTAGCCTTTTTGCCTTTTCAATTGCTGGTTTGATACTCTTCCGTGGAAGGCTTATGATCAACAATTTCGCACGGGTTTTCGTTGGTGGAATTTTCATCGTTTCAGGTTTAGTGAAGGCAAATGACCCAATTGGTTTTTCCTATAAATTGGAGGAGTATTTTGAAGATGGAGCCTTAGCCTATCGAATCAAAGAATGGTTTGGGATGCCAGATTTTAGTTTTGAATACCTGATTCCAATGGCTTTAGGAATTGCGGTTTTCATTTGTATCGTTGAAATTGTCCTTGGTGTTTTACTCCTTTTCCGCCAAAAAATGAAAATAGTAACAGTACTTGTTATGTCGATGATGCTGTTTTTTACATTTTTGACCTGGCATACCGCAAGTTGCGATAATAAAGCAAATTTCTCTGATAGAGATCATTATTCGTTAAATAGCGCTCTTGGTCAATTAAAAGTCCAACAAACCAAAACCGATAAGAAAATTAAACTGATTGCTTATACCAATGAGATTATTATTGAAGAAATAAAAACACCCCAATGTGTGAATGACTGTGGCTGTTTTGGAGATGCAATGAAAGGTTCGTTGGGAAGGTCTTTGACACCATCAGAGTCATTTTGGAAAGATCTAATCTTACTTTACCTATCCATTTGGTTGGTAGCAGGAGCGTTCAAAAAGAATACAATTCCTGAAGAAAACAGAACGTGGTATTGGTTGCCAGCGTTGTCGCTCATAAGACTGTTGAGTTGGGTTTTTGGCTGGTTTTTTCCAGTCCTATTCTCCTTCGTTGCCTTTTTCGGAACCCTATGGTTGTTAAGAAACGATAAAATCAAAGCAAACAAGCATTGGCCTGTTATTGGATGGGTAACTTTTCTTTCAGTTTTGCTTATAAGTTATGTGCTTTTATATGAACCTATCAAGGATTACAGACCTTACGCTGTAGGAAGTAATTTAAAGAAGAAAATGAACGACGGAGTAGATGGTAAATATGAAAATATATTGGTCTACAAGAACAATCGAACGGGTAAAATTCGCAAAATGAACGAGGCAACTTACAATGTCTCCAAGATTTGGAAAAATAAGGATTGGAAATTTGTACGTAACATTTCAACAGAGAAAGTTGCGATTAAATTACCTTCGATAACGAAACAATTTGATCCTTTTGTCGCAATTGAAAATTTGACAAAAAGTGAGATTGCCCTTGATTTTGTTTCGAATAAAATGTTACCAGTCAAGGGGATTCAATACGAAGTTTATGATATGGAGAAAGACACACTTCTTCGAATAGAATCTAGTCTCTTTTCAAGAGATGAATACGAAGAAAATCGCTTCTTGATTAAAGACACCGTGGAGTTTATAAAAAATCAGGAAGAGCAGGAATTATATATTCTTGAGGATATTTTAAAGCAAGAAAGAATCATAATTCTGACAGCAAAAAACATTTCAGAAGCAAATTGGGCGGAAGTAGGACAGTACAAATCTATTCTCCAAGCTTCTAAAAAAGATGGTATACCTATGATTTTGCTTACCAATTCGAGCAATGAAGAAATAAATGCCTTTCGCAAAAAGTATAACTTTGAGATAGCGGTTTTTACAAACGAAGAGATAGAACTAAAAGCGATAGCACGCTCAAACCCTTCAATAATGGTGCTGAAAAAAGGTGTTGTTAAAGGTAAATATCCACACAGAGCTACCCCAGATTACAAGTGGTTAAGAGAGAATGTATTAAATTAGAATATGAGAAAGAGAATTATAGCAGGAAATTGGAAGATGAATCTTTTACCAGATGAAGCAGATAGGTTGTTTAATGAGTTGATAGTCAAATCAGATTGGCCATCTCATATTCAAGTTATCGTTTTTCCACCTTCTCTGTATTTGTGTCGGTATGATTCTTTGCGTGATCATCACATTCTATTAGGAGCTCAAAATTTTTTCCCAAAAGACCAAGGTGCTTATACTGGTGAAACGTCGATTACGCAAGCAAAAGCTTGCGGTGCTGATTACCTTTTGATTGGGCATTCTGAGCGCCGCGCCTATTTTGGTGAACATGACGATTTTCTGCAAGAAAAAGTGAACGCTTGCATTGAACAGAAATCAGCATTTATATTTTGTTGTGGCGAACCACTCAATATCCGAGAAGAAGGTAAGGAGAAACAGTTTGTTAAAGCGCAATTGGAAAAGGCGCTGTTTCATCTTTCTCCAAGTGAAATGCTTTACGCAACTATTGCTTACGAGCCTGTATGGGCTATTGGTAGTGGGAAAACGGCTAGTACTCTCCAAGCTGAAGAAATGCATAAATCGATTCGTGAATGGATTACTGAAAGGTATAGTATTGATTTAGCCAATAAAATTTCTATATTATACGGAGGTAGTTGCACCCCTGAAAATGCAAAGGAACTTTTTGCTTGTCCAAACGTTGACGGTGGTTTAATTGGTGGAGCATCCTTAAAGGCAGAATCTTTTATTCAAATTGCAGAAGCACTTTAAATGGAAACATTAGCATTACATATAAAGATTGAACCCAGGACTCCTTGGTCTGAAATCGCTATTTCATGGTTGGCGGATGAAGGATGCACTGCTTTTGAAGAAACAGAAATGGGAATTATTGCTTACACAAATGGCACCGATGTTGATGAGCAAAAATTGCAATCGAAATTACTTGCGTGGACAGCTGAAAATGATCTTGTTACTAAGCTGGACATTGAACGAATCCCACAACAAAATTGGAATGCGATTTGGGAGGCTGACTTTCATCCAGTGGAGGTTGAAGAGTATTTGACCATTTTGGCACCTTTTCATGAAAAGAAAGGGCGCAAGGGCATGATTGTAGAAATTCAACCACAAATGTCATTCGGCACTGGGCATCATCAAACAACATGGATGATGAGCAAAGCACTTTTTGAATATGGTCCTTTGCCAGAAAAAACATTAGACATGGGAACGGGAACGGGCATTTTGGCTATCCTAGCTGAAAAACTGGGTTCAACCGATATTCTTGCGATTGATATTGAAGAATGGTCAGCGCAAAATACTAGAGAAAATGCCCTCCGAAATCAATGTAAAAACATCATCACTTTACACGGGGATGTTGATTTAATCCACGACAAAAAGTTTGGTTTAATTCTTGCCAATATCAATAAAAATGTATTAAAATCTCAAATGGAAGCTTATGCTTTGTCGCTTGAAAATAGCGGAAGGTTAATCATAAGTGGCTTTTTTGAGACGGATATGAATGAATTAATAGAATTTGCAGCAAGATTTGATTTTCATCTTGAAAAAAGTTGGAACAAAGAATCGTGGGCTGCCATTCAATTTAAAAGAGACGTATGATGAAATTTTTGATTGGCCTTTTTCTTGTAGTTTTTGGAGTTCAATTCTCAAATGCTCAAACCATTTTTTCAGAGGATAGAGAGAAATTTGTAAAAGAATTTCATAAAACTCTTTCGGATTATGGAAAAGGAGATTTTAGTCAATTTTCGAAAAAAGAATTACCTCTGCTGCTAGTGGAAAGCAATTCATTTTCAGATGTTTTGTTCAAGAAAATGGTAGCAAATTCCAACTTGATACTTGAGAAAAAATTAAAGCCTTATCCAGAACTATACAACTACGTTTATTCCATGTATTCTCTTGTTAAAGCTGGACAAAGCACGGCAAGTATAGATGCTTGGCATTCGACAGTGGATAACTTATTGGATGCTAGAAATGTTAAAAAATTCGAGGATTTCATCGATTTATCTTCGTCTTTTTTCTCGGAGAAAATTTTGACCAAGAAATCCAGCTATACCTGGTTTTATGAAGGAGGAACCTTTTCTTTTGATAGTGACGGAAGAGCTTTTTTTGTCTTAAATGGAGGGAATTTAATTTGTAGAATTGAAAACCGTGATAGTAAGGATGCAAAAAAAAATCCCTATCAGGACAGCATAGTTATTGAAAATACGGCCGGAGTTTTCGACCCTTTTTTGAAGAAATGGGTAGGAAATAACGGAACCATTACTTGGGAAAAGGTTGGTCTTCGTGAGTCGCAAGTATATGCTGAACTAAAAAGTTATGACGTTTCCTTAACCTCATCTAATTTCAATACGGACAGTGTTCTTTTTAACACCCCGTTATTCAATCGACCAATTTTAGGGAAGTTGAGTGATAAAGCCTTAACCTCCAGACGTGAGGAGGATAAAAATTATCCTCAGTTTTTTTCTTACGATAAACGACTTAAAATAAACGAAATCAAACCCGGAATGAATTATGAGGGAGGATTCGCCATGAAAGGCAGGGATTTTGAGGGATTTGGAACAAAAGCCGAGCCGGCAATACTCACCATTTTCGATAGTAAAAAAGTTTTTGTGATTGCAAAATCGGAATTATTCACCATCAATGATGAGAAAATATTTTCAAAGGACGCCATTTTTTGGATGCATTTAGCTGTGCAAGATTCTATATATCATCCTGGAGCCACACTTTTATATACAGAGGAAAGTCATTTATTTGAAGTTCAAAGAAGTTCCAGTGGAATAGGTCAGGCACCGTTCAGTAATTCTTATCATGAACTAGAAATGTATGTGCCTAAAATTGTATGGACAGAAGGCTCTAAAGTGCTCAATTTCGATTTCAATTTTGGGATGAGCCAAGATCAAAGAATTGCTCGTATGGAGTCGAATAATTACTTTGATGCTCGACTTTATAGTAAAATTCAAGGATTATCAAGTAAGCACCCTTTGGTTTCTCTTTTGGATTATTCGTACAATAATGATCAACATTCCATCCCAGAAGGGGTGGCTGCCTCTGCTCTTGGAAGTACTGTGGACCAAGTGAAATCGCTCTTGTTGGATCTTGCAAGTCAAGGTTTTATAAATTATGACACAGAAAACAAGACAATTACAATCAATCAAAAAACAATCAATTTTGTTGAGGCAAGAGCTGGCAAGCGTGATTATGATAATATTATTTTTACGGCTGATTTACGGCCTAAAACATTGGTGAAATTTTCTCCAGAAGAAATTGCTAAGGATCCATTTCTGCAAGCTGTGCAAGACAATTACAATACGATAAATGGACAAAGAAGCAGGATGACCAATTTTGGTCAATTGGATTTAAAAACGATGGACTTGCATTTGTTGGCAGTGGATGAGATTACAATATCAGAAACCCAAAATGTGACCATTTTTCCAAAAGAGTATGATGTAACGGTAAAGAAGAATAGAGATTTTGATTTCAAAGGATATATTAATGCAGGAAAATTAGAAATTGATGCTGAACTTTCAGATTTTCGATACAATGAATTCAAATTCAATCTTACCAAAACAAACAATACAAATTTTAGCGTAAAACCAATGTCAGAAGCAGATGGAAATCGTTCGATTACATTGAGTTCAAAAATTCATGGAATTGTTGGGGAATTGTTGGTTGATGAACCGAACAATCGATCAGGGAAAGATAAAACAATCAAAGGATATCCTAAATTAAGTTCTACAAAATCCTCCAAAGTATACTACAACGGTGAAAACATATATCGCGGGGCTTATGATAGCACCCGTTTTTTCTTTACAGTCGACCCTTTTGTTCGAGATAGCTTAGACAATTTTGCTGAAAAATCTTTTCGCCTTGATGGAGAATTGACATCAGCGGGGATATTTCCGAAATTCCGAGAGAAATTGAAAATTATGCCAGATTATTCGCTTGGTTTTTCCAAAAAGTTGGACGGAAATGGTTATTCATTTTATGGAACAAGCGCTAATTACAACAATAAAATTGTTCTATCTAATTCTGGTTTACAGGGTGCAGGAACGATTAATTTTTTGAGTTCAACCTCCGAATCTAAAGCGCTTGCATTTCTTCCAGACAGTACCATTGGCTACGCTAATTTTGTAAATAAAGAAGTGTTGACTGGCATTCAATTTCCTGCTGTCAAAGGTCAAGATGTTTTCATTACGTACGTACCGAGTTTGAATTTGTTAAAAGCAAAATCTACTGAGAAAGGTGATCTGGACTTTTTTGAAGGTCAAGCCATATTAAAAGGCACAGCCTATTTGACACCTAAAGGTATGCGAGGAGAAGGACTCATGAATTTCCTAACGGCAACATTGGTATCAAAAGATTTTGGGTACAAAGCGCGCGAAATTACAGGAGATACAACCAACTTCAATCTACGAAACACCAATAAAGAGGAAGATGAGGATAAAATAACCTTTAAAACGGACAACGTTGCCGCAAAAATATCTTTTAACGATAGAAAAGGGGTCTTCGTTTCCAATGGTGGTTCATCAACAGTTGCATTTCCAATTAATGAATATATCTGTAAAATGGACATATTCAACTGGTACATGGACCAAGATAAAATTGATATGGAAAGCAACAAAGAAAAAGATATTTCATTTGATGCAGGCATGGATTTGGCCACACCAAATTTTTTCTCGGTGAACAAGAAGCAGGATTCGTTAAGTTTCAAAGCCCCAAAAGCAACATATTCCATCAAGGAAAAAGTAATTTATTGCGATGACATAGATTTCATTGACATAGCGGATGCACGTATTTCGCCAAGTGATAAAAAACTAACGATTCGTAAAAAAGCAAAAATCGATCCTATTCCAGACGCAAAAATCGTTGCCAATTACATCACGAAATACCATACTTTTGTTAAGGCAAAAGTAGAAATAACAGGACGAAGAGCATACGAAGCAGTCGGAGATTATCCGTATTTTGATTCGAAGGGAACTTTGACTTTTGTCAAAATGTCTAAAATTGGTTTAGATACTTCGTATCAAACTGTTGCAACAGGAGAAATTGCTAAAGATCAAGGTTTTCATTTGAGCGAAAAATTTGATTATTACGGTCAACTTATAGTGCGAGCGGCAACTCCATTGGTTCAATACAAAGGAGCTACAAAGTTAAACCATAACTGTGCGAAATTCGAGCGAAATTGGTTGGCTTTCGATACAGAAATCGACCCGACAGCTATTCAAATTCCAGTTTCAGGAGAAATGAAAAACTTGGATGGTGAACGTATTTCTGCAGGACTTGTTTGGCGGGATGCACGTGCAACGGATAGCATCAGAATTTATCCAACATTTTTGTCGTCTATCGCTGATAAAAATGATCCTATTGTTATCACTGCAAGCGGTGTTTTACAATATGACGAAGCTTCAAAGGAATTCCAAATTGGACCAAAAGATAAGTTTTTGAATCCAACGGAAAAAGGAAATATCATCACCTTAAATTCTGAAACTTGTTCTATGAAAGGTAACGGACTAATTAACCTAGGAATGGATTTTGGTCAAGCTGAAGTGAAAGCGTTTGGTGATGCTTCTTACGATCAAAATACGGGTAAAACGAGTCTTGACTTAACCTTGAATTTCAAAATGGAATTGGAGAAAAAACCCTTTGAGGAATTGGCTGCTCGTATGCAATTGGTTCCTGGTATTCCTTTTATGGATATTGAAGAAACCAATCTGGAACAAACCTTGCGTGAATGGTCTTCTGACGCTAAAGTAGCAGATAAATTCAAATCGGACTATCTCATAAAAGGTGAAGTAAAAAAACTACCAAGCGAACTTTCTAATGGAATCACCTTTACGGGCGTAAAATTGGTGAGTTTTGATACCGATAGAATGCAAGAGCGAGGCTTGGTTTCAGCCGATAACTCAGCCGTTTTAGTCAATGTTTTTGATAAGGCAGTTTTCAAAATTGTTGATATGGAATCCTTTTTCTTGAAAACTTATAGTGGGGCACAAAGTGATAAATTCACTATCTTGTTCTCTGTAACTGGAGGTTCAACGAATTTCTGGGATTATACAATGGTTAAAAAAGATGGTGAGCTACGCATCATGTCTAGCGATGTTGATTTTAAAGTCGCCATTGAAGAATTAAAAGATGACAAGAAGAAGTCTAAAAACTTCAACTATGAGTTTATACCAGCTGGTTCGAACCCTTATTTGAAAAGGTTTTTAAGACTTCTAGGAAAGGAGGAAGAATAATATATGATTTGGAATTTTGTTTTATATCCGTTAATCGGTTATTTCTTGGGGTCAATTCCTACGGCCGTATGGGTGGGAAAGAGTTGGTACGGGATTGATGTACGCAATTATGGTAGTAAGAACGCAGGCGCCACCAATACTTTTCGAATTTTGGGACAAAAAGCTGGAATTGTCGTTTTATCCATCGATGTGACTAAAGGCCTGATTGCGTCCTTGCTACCGCTCATTTTTATGCCCGACCGATTGGGAACTGATATGCTTGTAAACGTTCAGCTTATCAGTTCTTTGACCTGTGTTTTAGGTCATGTTTTTCCAATTTTTTCCAATTTCAATGGTGGAAAAGGAGTTGCGACATCTCTCGGAATCATCATTGGTTTGCATCCGCCGGCCGCCATCATTGCAATGGGTCTTTTTCTCGTTATTTATCTCGTTAGCTCTTACGTTTCTTTAGGTGCTATTAGTGCTGCAATTGTATTCCCTTTTCTCCTGCGTTTTCGATTTCATGTTGATTCGTTGAATTTGATTTTGTTCAGTATCGTATTGAGTGTCGCTGTCATTTTCGCCCATCGAAAGAACATTACAAGATTGCTTAACCGAACAGAATCAAAAATGCCTCTGTTCAAGAAAAAAGATTGAGTTTGAACCAAATTTTCACCTCATTGTACAGTATTCAACTACCAGTAACTGGCATGATAAAGAAAATGGGCCATTTGATGGTCGCTATGCTTTTTTGTTTGTCGTTTTACGCTCAAACAGAAGCAGAAATAGTGGACCAAGCCAACAAGCTTTTCAAAAACGAAAAGTATGTTGAAGCAACACCTTTATATCTAAGGCTACTTTCCCTTTCGCCCAAAAACAGTGAATATAATTACAGATACGGCACATGTCTTTTGTTCAATGCAGATAAAAAACAAGATGCTTTGCGGTACTTAAAATTTGCCACAGATAATCCGCCAATTGACCCATTGGCTTTTTTCTTTTTAGGCAGAGCTTATCATCTCAATTACTTGTTCAATGATGCTGTAAGAAGTTATGAGAAATTTGCTAGTCTTAGTGGGCCAAAAGAAGCTGAAGTATACCAAATCGCTCGTCTCGTCGAAACTTGTCAAAATGGACGACGACTTTTGATGAACTATTCAGAAATGATTGTTTTCGACAAAAAAGAAATTGAATCTGATAAGTTTTTCCGTTTATATGACATGAAGGAGCTGGGTGGCTCAATCACTGTAACGGCTGAATATCAATCAAAATTAGACAAGAAAAAAGGCCATATTCCACTGATTTATTTTCCGAAAAACGCCAGCGAAATTTACTATTCTTCCTATGGAGAATCAGAAATTGATGGAAAACAAATATACCGTAAGCGACGTGAACCTGCTGGTGGCTGGGGAGAAGCAGAATTGGTAAAAGGGAAAGTTAATACCAAATACGACGAAGATTTTTGCTACAGAAGTCCAGATGGAAAATATTTGTATTTCAGTTCCAAGGGACATAATTCAATGGGAGGTTATGACGTTTTTAGAAGTGAATACGACCAAGATACTGATTCGTTTGGTGAACCAGAAAATATGGATTTTGCTGTTTCATCGCCAGATGATGACATTTTTTTTCTGGTAGATGCAAAAAACGAAAACGGTTATTTTGCTTCTGCTCGTCAAAGTGAGGTGGGCAAACTATACGTGTACAAAATTAGAGTCGACAAACTACCTTCTCAACTCAGTATCATCGCTGGACGATACGAATCAAAAATAAGCCCTAAACTAAAGAAACTTACAGTTGATGTGGAAAATCCTGACGGTGACCTTATTGGAACTTTTGCCTCAAATAGCGATGGTCAGATTATCTTGACTTTCCCCCAAAGTGGTCAGTACAAATACAAAATGCGCATGGAGGGTTCGGAAGAAGTTTTTTTCGCTAACGTGAATGTACCGTCCAAAAGAGATATCAAACCAGTGAGACAAAGTTTCATGCATTTCATGGAAGACGGAAAAGAGGTCGTGCGTGTATTGGATCGGTTTGATGAAGCAGTTTTAGATAAAGATGAAGTCTTGGCATCAGTATTTGCGGGTAAAGCGACACTTGATCCAAACGCTGATAAATTTGATGTGAATAGTCTAAAAAGTATCAAGGAAAACGATAAAATATTGGCTGAAGTTGGTGCTGAAGATTATACCTTGACAGAGATTGCCAACGAAATGGAGGGCAAAGCAAGAGCAATCCGTAAGATGGAAAATGAGGCTGGAGATATAGAAAAAAAGGCAGCTTTTCAAATTGAAGCAGAACTTAAAATAATTAATGAAATCAATTCAAAGCTTGCTGAAAATGCAAAAAGCTATCGAGATGCACAGAATAATTCAATGACAAAACAAAATTTGTTGATGGAGTCCAAAGAACTCTTGGCGCAAAAAGCTGAATCTGAAGATAAAATTGAAGACTTAATAGAAATAAACAAAAAGGTTCAGGAAAATCTTGTCTTGTATCAGGATCAAAAAGAGCGCGCCGCAGATTGGGAGAAAAAAGGGGCGGAGCTTCAAAAATTGCTAAAAGAAGACAAAAATGCTGAAGCATTGCAGCTCATCGCACAGAATAAAGTTGTGGTGAAATCAGCTATGACGGATACTGTTGATGATTACCAAACGACAACAACATTTCAAATCAATAATCTCAACAAAGAGTTGACGGAGTTAAACTCGAGAAGGTTCAACTATGAAACTTCAAGCAAAGACCTCAGAAACAATATCGATTATCTCGAAAGATTCTTGTTGGAAGGAAAGGCGGAAAATCCGGAAGAGACCAAGAAAAATATTGAATTGAAGAAAAAAGACTTAGTTGTCATTCACAATGAAATTAGAAACATTGAAGAAACCGTTAAAAACAAACGTTTAGAAAAAGAATTCTTGACAGATGAACTTTCTGAATTCAATGAGCTGGATAACAAGCCTTTACCGAAGGAAGTTGTGCTAATGCAGTTGGCATCAATTCACTGGGAAGAACTTAAAAAGGCACCAGAAAATAAGGAGGCTGATTATCTAGCCGAAGTTATTCGCGATGTTGAAAATGGTAATATTGTGCTTACAGAGCAAACGGTTCAAGCCAGAACTTCAGATGAATTGTTAGTTGCGGCAAATCCTCAATACAAAGATTTAAAAGCGAGTTTAGAAAACAACGCTAACCTTACCACGAAGGATAAAGCAAATCAGTTAGCGAATTTAGAAAAGGAGAATAAAAGCTTATTAACCGATCAAATCAATACTTTAAGTCAAAAAATACAGCAAGATCCTAACAACGCTGCTTTCCAAGAGGAGAGGGCTAGTTTGAACAAACTTGTAGCAAAAGCAGAAGCAAATTTAACGGCCTACAACAATACCTTTGAGCAAGAGCGCTCTAAAGAAATTGCGCAAAACATGACTCCAAACTCCGTTCTTCAGGAATTGGATAATACCTTCGTCGAAGTTGAAAAGCATATCAATGAAGACACCAATCAAGATAAAGTTGCTCAACTTCGAGCTTTAGCTGAGCATGATGCCGGTTTAATAACGAAAATAGAGAAACGCAAAGGAGAGATTACACAAGAATTAAAGGTCAATCCGAACAAAAAAGCACAAGTCGATAAAGAAATGTCACTTTTGTCTCAATTGCAAAACGATAAATCCGCTGACCTAGCTACAAGAAATAACGAGATAACTAGATTACAGGAATTAGCGAGCAATACGCCAATCGTTTCAGCTTTCTCAAAACTTTCTCCCAAAGAACAAGATCAAACAATACTGAATCAATTGAATCAGTCTTATGTCGCTCAAAAAGAAACATTCAGTGAGCTTGAAAATCGGAATTTGGGTTCTTTTGAAACAGAATTAGCTTTGGATAGATTGATGCTCGAAAAGCTAACTTCCAATTTGGATAATTTCGATCCAAAAACAGAGTCAGCAGAAATAACAGCAACGAAAAGATTAATCAACGACGCGACTGCTGATATTGCTCAGAACGAAACAAAGATTAGTGAGTTAAATAATCAGATTGCTACAAATCCGGTTAATTCTTTTGACCAACTGAGCTATGAAGATCAAGAAAAACAGGTCATTGCCGATATAAACACTGACTATTCAAGTCAAAAAGAATCTTTAAAATCAATCGGTTCAAACAGGAAAACGGATGTCGAAACAGAATTGAAACTCGACAAAGCTATGTTAGCTCAATTGGGGCAAGAAAAATCCAAATTGAATCCACAAACGGATGCAACCAAAATTATAGTAGTTGAACGTTTGGAAGAAAAGACCAGATTAGATATTGCCGAGAATGAACTAAATCTTTTGGCTGTTGATGAAACGAGAGATCAATTAATCAATCGATTAGATGAAGATTATTCCGAAGAATTGGCGCAATTAGAAAATTCTTCGCTGAACGAATTGGAACGGACAAAAAGTCAAGTTGCCCTTGATGATGCATTGATAGAAGTTTTATCAAGAGAGAAAGCAAAACTTTCCGCACTAATCGAAGAGCATCCTGAGGTAGAAAGTTTGGAGATAAAAGCGGCGCAAATCGATGAATTAATTCAAGAAAAATCGCAATTACTCGCGTCGAGAGAAAATAGAATAAAAGAAATAAATACTGAACTCGCTAGTATAAATAGTCAACCTGATCCTCCATTGAATACTTTCGAAAAGTTATCCAAAACTGAGCAAGAAAAGGTAATTCAAGAACAACTGAATTGGAACTACGAAGAGGATAAATCGAAAATTCAGGAAAGTAACAAATCCGAAGAGGAAAAAGCAATGGAATATATTGCTTTGGACAAATCAGCACAAAGAAAATTGACAGAAGAAAAATCGAAACTTGATCCGCAAACTCAATCTGCGGAAATTGCAGCGATAGAAAGGATAGAGGCAGATATACAATCTTCTCTAGCGAACAACCAAATGAATTTATTGGCATTGCCAGAAACAGAGAAGCAATTAGTGAGTCGAATTGCCAAGAACATTGTAGCTCAGCAAACAGCTTTGGAAAACAATTCCGAAATAAGTCCTGTCGAAAAATTAAAACAAATGGTGTCGTTAGATCAGGCGCTTATCAAAAACTTAGAACAGGAGAAGGTTAAATTCAATAGACTTGGTAATGATAATCCACAAGTATCAAGTTTGAAGGAGAAAGTAACTGAAATTGAATCGGTGATAAGCTCAAAGCGGAATGAAATTGCAGAGAATAAAAAGGAAATAGAACGATTAGAAAGTTTGGCGTTTACAGAACCCGAAACGAATCCTGTGAATAAGTTCGAACAACTAAGTATTCTTGAACAAGAAAAAGCCATTTTACGCGAAGTTTCACCTAGTTACGAAAGAGAGAAAACGAGATTGGTGACAATTGGCAATAAAACGACCACCGAAATACAAGAAGAATTGACTCTCGATCAAGAGCTTATTCAATCTCTGACCTTGGCTAAGAACAAGCTAGATAAATCGGCTGATGCGTCTAAAATAAAAGCCATTGAGCGATTGGAAACAGCGACTAAAAATGATATAAATAAAAATACAATAAGCCTTGTTTCTGCTCCTGAGACCGAAGGAGAATTATTGAAACGTGTTGCTGATAAACTTACAAGCGATTTACAATCCATCGAACGGAATAATCAGTTAACGGACCTTGAGAAAGCAAAAAAATCAATAGAAATTAATCAGTCTATTATTAAAGCTTTGGAAAACGAAAGGAAAAAGGTAACAACATTATCATCAGCAAATCCATCCAACGAGAATTTAACTAAAAAAGTGTTCGAAATCAGTCAGGCATTGACCAAAAAAGAAGCCGATATCGCTATTCTTGAAAAGGAAGTAGAAACATTAAATGCGCAGGCGGTCACGGCCATTTCGGGCGAACAGTCAACTAAAATATATAAAACAGTTGATGCCTTAAGAAATGAATTTTTGGGAGATGGTCAGGATGAGATTATGATTTCTGAAGAAACCACAGCAGAAGGTTTGCAAAAACAACTCGATGCATTAGAGAAATATGAAGTGGAACTTCAAACTTTAGATTCTAAATACCAATTTTTAGAGACGAACAACGGAGAAAATTTTCAAGAGGAAAGATCGGTTATAGCTGAAGAGTTAGCCACTGTGCAAAGGAAAAAACGAATTGCAAGAATAACCATTGGAGATATAGAAAGAGAAGTTGTTGAGAACAATTCAAAAGTTGAGGACAATGCCAGTGAGGTCATTTCCGCTAAATATGACAATCCAGCCTTGCAAAAGATTGTAGATGAAGAAAACCAATTGCGTGAATCTCTGAACGAGGAAGTTTCCATGAAGGAATCGAGAAAAATTGAAAAGAAATTAATTGAAGTAATTGATCAAAGAATAGCGAAAGAAAATGACATTACGGAATCAATCGTTCGTGAAACCAAAAAGGAAAATGATGAAAAACTAGAGTTGCTCAAATCTTTGGAAAGTAAAACGGTTACTGAACGCTTACAACTGGAATTGGCTGAATCGAAGGTGGAAGAGTTAAATCAAGAATCCAAAGATTTGGAGCAGAAGGCTAAAAAAGCTAAATCTCCAGTTGAAGAGGCAGAATTACTTTCTCAAGCAATGGCGAAACAACAAGAAGCGTCAGATTTATTAGAAATGAGCTATGTAGACACGAAAATAGATCGCTTAACAAAAGGTAAGATTAATACATTAATGACGAATTCTGAATTGGAAGCGCGTCGTAAATATTTGTTAATTGAAGAGTCAAATCACACTGCCAAAATTAACACTTTAGATGAGCAATTAAAGAATACCACAAGCTCAAAAGAAGAAGATAAGTTGCTTGAGGAAAGAAAGGATTTAGTTGAAAAACGCACCCAAATCAATGATCAAATTGCGAAAGTAGATAAGAAAATTTCTCAAGCGCCAACAAAAGCCACGGCAACTTTACCGAAGGATTCCAAAGAAAAAGAAATTTCTTATCTAGAAGAAAGAAAAATTGCCGAAGGCAAAACGTATAAAGAATTGTCAACCGCTTATTATGATGCGCAATTTTTGGAGAAAGAAATTGAACTGCAGCTGATTGCAATTGATAGAGAGAAATCTGAAGCCATGAAATTGGTGGAAGAGTCCATGACAGATCCTAGTGAAGAAATTGACGAATTGATTGCGAATAAAGTAGAGATAATTCAACAAAAAGAAGCCAGAATTATTGAGTTGAAAGCACAATTAGCGAAACGTCAAATGGACATTAAAAATTTAATGCCAAAAGACCCAAAAGAAGCGGCACTCGTTAATAATTTATTGGCTAGAGGGGTTGACCCAATGTCCAAATCAGATGCAGTTGGTTATGTTCCAATTCCTGAAGATGGTTTTGCTATTAATACAACCAATACTAAACCAAAAGAAACAGCAAAACCCATCCAAGCTGAAAGTGAAATGCCTTCAGGATTGATGTATCGGGTTCAAGTTGGAGCATTTAGTAAGCCAGTAGCTGAGTCAGTTTTTAACGAGTTTACACCCGTTTCTGCAGAAAAACGGAGTAATGGAATTATCGTTTACATGGCAGGTTATTTTGAAGGAAATTCGAAAGCGTATGATGCGCAAAAATCCATTCGGAATATTGGATACTCTGATGCCTTTGTTGTAGCTTACTGTGGGGGAAAACGAATCACTTTAGCTGAGGCAAAACGATTAGAAGAAACAAATGCTTGCACACCTATTCAAATCAATGAACTAGCCATACAAGCGCCAGCGCCGAAGGACACAACAAAAATAATGATCACTGAATTGGATTATTACAAAGGAATTGGTGCAGCGCAAGCTTTCCCGGTTGAAACTA
This sequence comes from Crocinitomicaceae bacterium, assembly GCA_041751955.1. Classification (GTDB taxonomy): domain Bacteria; phylum Bacteroidota; class Bacteroidia; order Flavobacteriales_D; family Crocinitomicaceae; genus UBA2040. The sequence goes on along the minus strand of JBGSIB010000073.1, from coordinate 7,603 downwards.
AAAAAGGCTTGTTTTATACTGTTCAATTAGGTGTTTACAACAAACCAGTATCGAAAGCGACTTTAAAAGAGATGTCTCCATTGATTACGAAACGATTGCCGAATGGTCAAATTCGTTACTCAGCAGGAGTTTATGTTTCCATTGAGGAAGCATTACCAAAACGCAAACAGGCTTTTGATAAAGGTATTTCAGATGCATACATTACGGCATATTACAACGGAGAAAGAATTTCACTTGCAGAGGCAGAAAAATTATTGCAAGAAAACGGAACTGCTGTAATTGAAAAAACAGCTATTGGGGTTGTTAAGGATGTTGAATCACGACTGGATTCCGAGAAAAAACTAAATGCGGAAAATCAAAAGAATATTGCCAAAACACTTCAGGAAGGGGTTAATTTACAATTAGTTTCTAAAAAACAATTTGACGAATTTCCCCGTGATATCCTAAATCGATTCAACTCCCACGCCAGTTTTTATTACGATATCAACGATAAAAGAATTAAATCTAACTTGTACAAAAAGTTAGAAGATATTCCTCAAATCTATTTCCTAAGAAATGAATTGGATACAATATATGTTTCTGACCAAACAAGATTAGATAATGTGAAGAAAAAGGATTTGAGAAACGTAGTATTTGAGATTTCAAGTACACAATTGGACGGTGATCTGACCGATTTATTACTTCGATTGAATTACAGAAAAGAATTTGTTCAAGAAGGGTCTGTTATCAAAGTAATTCTTCATGAAGTGCCAACGGGTAAAGTCCAAGATATTTCAGATCGACTAAGAACATTGAAAATTAGGTCGGAAGTACAAGATCCAGCATTAAGAAAATAAATCGTCTAAATCAATGTCTCTAACATACTCAGAAATGATTTGACGATTGGTTTGTACTTCTATCCATTGTACTCTATTTAAACTGCTTAGGACAAAAAGCTCGACATAGTAACCATGCAAAACGAACAAAGAGACACTATAGGACGGAATTTGTCGAGACGCTATAAATTCAGCCTCCGTTTTGAGAATATGCAAACGTTTTTCGAGAGATATTGAAGAAAATTCCGAACTTGTCATTTTTGATTGAACCAAATTAAATGTAACTTGTACAGATTTACAAATAAACGATAATGAAATTTTATTTGTTCACTTTTTTATTGATTTTTCCTTTCAGTTTGCTTTTATCGCAAGTTGGAAAGGAAACGAACAACACCAACGTCAACACCAATACAGTTCCTATCCCAATGGAAGTGAAAGCAAAAGCCCTTAAAAAGAAAGAAGCAGTTTCCGAAGAGGAAGTTGAAGCGCCCTCCGCGGAGAAAAGTGTCGATTTGGTTCTTCCGTCAGATTTGAAACTAGAGAAAGACAGTATTTCGACTATTACATTTGATGCAAACGCCATGGACTCTGATGCACAACGAGCGTCTTACATTTCCAATTTAAAATATTACAACGAACAACGCACGCAGCGCTCTTTTTCTGAAGACCAAAAAGAAAGAATGGATGATTTGCTTCGCAATTTTGCCGCATCAAAACCAGAATCCTATGAAAGTTATTTGTTCTACTATCTGAATGGACAAAATGATTTAATGCGTTCAAAAGCACTATTGAAGGCTCAGGAAATGAAACCGACCGATGAGCTCGTTCAAAAGGAAATGCTAACGTATTATGTTTTAACGGATAAGGAAGAAGAAAAACGCCAAGTTCTTTTAGATTTGTCTCAAAAAGACGTTTATCCCGAGTCTACTGAGGCATACGGTGAAGACATGGTAAATAGCGTTCCACAAAATTCAACTTTGATAACGCATGGAAAAGAAGATAGTTATGCTGCCATGTATGCGCAAAGTGTGAAAAGAGAGCGACCAGATGTCCAAATTTTATCTTTGGATTGGCTAACTTCACCGCAATATAGAACCAACCTAAAAGCCAAAGGATGGATTTTGCCCGAAGGTGATTTTGTCGACACAAAATATTTTGCTGATTTGTGCAGTTTAAACAAAACCAAATCTATAGCAATTTCACTAACCGTTCCAAAAGAGTACTTGTTACCGATCTTGGATAAGTTATACATTTCAGGACTCGTCCTTGAGTATATCGATGTTCCGACTGATTTGTCAATTCGAAACGAGCAATTATGGGAAAATAGTTTGAACAAAAAACTCATTGATAAAAAAGACAATGATTTGGTGAACAATTACCTTCCCATGCTCATGCAGATGAAGAAGTATTATCAAGGAAATGGAGACACCGAAGCCGAGGCGGAAATTGACATTATTATTAAAGAAATAACGACAAGATAGGATAGAGCTTGAGCATGCGCTTGCTAAAAACGACATACAAAGAGCTCACCGATGAGCAATTGGTTCTGGAAATGCAGAATGGAAAAGAACTTGCGTTCCAGGAATTATATGATCGCTATGCCAAACATTTATATCAGTATTTCTATCGAAGAATGTGGAAGGATAAGGAAAAATCAGAGGATTTTGTTCACGATTTGTTTACCAAAATCATTCATAATCCAGATGCATTTGACACGACAAAGTCTTTTAAAACATGGGTATTTTCAGTAGCAAACAATATGACCATTAATGAATATAAAAAACAAGCAGTTCGCCAAGTCGTTTCAAACGGAATGGAGGAAAATTTAGCAGTGGCACATAATACAGCATTGGATGCAGAATTACAAGATAGTATGTTCAAAGAAGCCTTGGAAAAAGAATTAGAACAACTCGACGAAAAACATCGCGAAGTGTTCGAATTGAGACATATTCAAGGTTTTTCTATAAAAGAGATTGCGGATGCCTTGGATATCAATGAAGGCACCGTAAAATCACGCGTATTTTATGCCGTAAAACAGTTGACAGGAAAATTAATGGAGTTCAAAGTTGGACTTCAAGCATAAAAAAGATTATGAGTACAGAAGTAGAAGATATCATCAAAAACAACGATTACGCTCAATTGAGTTCGAATGAATTGGAGTTGGTAAATGAATGGGCAAGTTCAGAAGAGGAGTATAGCACCATGCGTCAAATTATCGCAAGTGCTGCCTCATTGAACAAAGATATTGCCCCGAGTCCCAAATTAAAGGCTTCTTTGATGGAAACATTTGCAGCAGCTCATGCAACTGCCACTCCAATTAGGACGGTTGCCAGTAGCGAGAAAAAGAATAGAAAAGTAGTCTATCTGTGGTTCAGATCTGCAGCGGCAATTGCGGCTGTTCTTTTGGCTGTATTTATAGTTTATCCTTTGATAACGAAAAATGACCAAACTGAACGAGTGGCTGAAAATAAAACTGTCCAACCAAAAGCAAAAGATAAAGAGATTTCACCAGTAAAAGAATCCGAAGAAAAAGCTAAAAAGAATGATTTAGAGGGAGTTGCTGTTGAAAGTCCTGTACAAGTTGCTGAATCGAGAACAATCACCCCGACAAATGGACCGAATGATGGTTTTGCTAGGGCAGAAAGTCGTGAAAAGGTTATAGATAATTCGCAAGAGACTTTATCTCTTTTTGATGATGTTTCAAGTGTTGCCAATTTTACGATGAGTGGCAATGGCATAAGTTTAGTTTCAGCGCCAGCCCAAAGTTTTTCTGCAAAAGACAATGCTCATTCCGACAGACTTGAAACAGCAGATTTACCGCAATATACCAGACAGGTGATTCACGAAAGACCCGATATTCTAAACTTGTTGCACACTTCTTTCTAATCCATTTTCTACAATCAAAATACCCATTCTAAAAAGGTCATGATTTTGATGAAAAAAAGAATCTGCAATTAGCATATCCCAAGCTGACTTCATGCTGTCGCTCCAGCGAATGTCGTCGACAAGAACTATAGCTTCATCTGTTAAGCGTAACTTTAGAATTTCTATATAATTCAATAGCGCCATTCCGTCGTGATGACCATCAATGTATACGAAGTCGAATTTAACTTCTGTTCCGCCGTCAAAATAATCTTGAAAGGTGGATTGAATAGCGTGGACATTTTTCAAATTCAAAGAAGTGAAAAGTGTATCTGCTTCGCCAAAGATTTGAGGACAAGCTTCTATAGTTGTTACAGAACCGTTTGTTGCCTTTGATAGATATACAGTTGAGAAACCCAAAGAAGTTCCCATTTCAAGTATGTTTTTAGACCCAGATTCACGAATAAGATGAAACATTAATCGCTGAAATTTTAGCGATGCAACACTTGTTTTGTAAATAGAAGAAACCACTCTTTCCTTGCCTAATTTTTTAGATCCAGCGCCAAAATCGGTAACGATTATTTTTTTTTGAGAGTTCCTTGCATCGCTGCGATAAGGTTCAAGATCGTTTTCAAAATCAAGTTTTTTATTACCCTTTTGAAGGCAATGTCTAACTTTGTCAACAAAACTCTTGTTTTTGCGTACAATAAATATTGAATTGAAGCGATATTGAAGATATTGAGTTAGCAAATTCACAGCACAAATAAACAAAGAATTGAAAGGAATTTTACCAGCAGAGGCTATTAAGCAACAAGAAAACATCAAAAAAGGCAATCCGAAAATCGAATTGTATGCACCTTGTCGGTTGAATGAAGGTATTCTTAAATTTTCAGATGATGAAATAAACCAACTCTTACTCAAAGGCTTGGAAAGCAATCATACTATTTCATTTTTTATTCCTGCATCAGGCTCTGGGTCAAGAATGTTTCAGTTTCTATATTCTTTTTTGGAGAATCCCAATGAAGAAAATACGGCAATGGTTGAGCAGTTTTTCAATAGTATGGATCGCTTCGCCTTTCATGCTTTATTGCCTTTTGAATTGAGAAGAAGCCTGGAATCAGGTAATTATGACACGAAAGAGGTTGTCATGTACATTTTAAATGGAAAGGGACTTCGATTAGGACAAAAACCCAAAGGACTTGTTCCCTTTCATCGCATGGGACATTTTGTACTCAATCCTATTCAAGAACAAATTCTGCAAGGCGAAAATGTTCACTTTACGGTTGAACAAATGCATTTCACAATTCAGCAAGAATTTAAAAATGAGCTGAATGAGAGTATTAATAACCTTCGAAAATTCAGTGGGCCTGGCCGAAAAATAGGGTTTTCTTATCAAGAAAATGATACGGATGCATTCGCTTTCCATGCAGATGGATCGCCCGCAATAGATGAAAATGGTCAATTATTAAAAAGACCTGCTGGTCATGGTGCCCTTTTATCGAATTTGAACAATATCGAAGAAGAAATAATATTGATCAAGAATATTGATAACATCCAACATTGGGATCATCACAAAATTTCTCAACGCTATTGGCAATTGTTACTTGGTGTTTTGGATCAAGCAAGATTGGGAATAATAGATCTACTTAGAGAATTTGATAGAACAGCATTTATTTCTTTGAACGAAAAATATCAGTTCATTCATCCACAGGATTTGGAAAACTGGACAGATCAAAAAATTCTTGAACAGTTGCACTGTCCATTGCGGGTTTGTGGAATGGTGCGAAATGTGGGGCAGCCTGGTGGTGGGCCATATTGGGTAAAGGAGAAAAATGTGCTCAGTAAACAAATAGTTGAAAAGGCACAAATTTCAAGCGAGCAACAACCTATGATGGTTAAAAGTACACACTTTAATCCTGTAATGATTGCATTGAATACGATTGACGCGCAAGGAAAAAAACACGATTTAACCCAATTTATCGACGAAGAGAAGTATTTCGTTGTCGACAAAGAGCATCAAGGAAAGAAAATTTCTTATTGTGAACTTCCTGGTCTCTGGAATGGCTCTATGGCAAAATGGAATTCAATTTTTATTGAAATACCCAATGAAATTTTCAGTCCTGTAAAAACCGTTTTGGATTTATTGCAACCCGTTCATCAACCAAAATCATGAATAAAACATTCAGTTTAGTAGTAGGCGCATCTGAAAATCCAGATCGGTATGCGTATAAAGCAATCAAAGCTTTGTTGGTTAATAATAAACCGGTTAAGGCCTTCGGACAGAAAAAAGGTCAAGTGGATAATGTTGTATTTGAAACCGAGCAAAAAAAATACGATGATGTTGATACGGTTACGCTCTATGTGGGTCCAAGAAATCAACCTTCACTTTATAATTTCATCCTCGAAGACGTGTCACCGAGAAGAATTATCTTTAACCCTGGAACTGAAAACCCTGAATTTTATAGATTAGCCAAGTCAAAAGGGATAATTTGTGAAGAGGCCTGTACTTTGGTATTGTTATCAATTAATCAATACGATTAACCCATTTTTTGTCGTTTGATGAGGTACTTGAGCAAAATTTGCTCATATCCTTCCGAAATATCAGCTGGCATGAAATCGATTCTCTCTTTGATGCAACGCATTTCTATCTCATTAAAATAGGCACGTACTTCATTCTGGTATTTCTCTTTGATTTCTGCTGGCTGTAACTTCATTTTTTCTCCAGTTTCCATATCAACTAAGGTGTATGGACGATTTTCTAATTCAAAATCTATTTCATTTTTCTTATCTGTAACATGGAAAAGTATAACTTCATGTTTGTTGTGTTTGATATGTTGAAGCGCTTCAAATAATTTGTCTGTTTTATCAGGATCATCCAACAAATCTGAGAAAATAACAATAAGCGAGCGTTGATGACACAACTCCGCAATCGCATGAAGAGCTTCTTCTGAATTGGTCTCTTTTTTCGTGTTTTCATTAAATTGAGCCAAACATTTTTCTAGCTCACTGTACAAATAGACATGATGTCTTTGACTAGATTTTGCGGGCGTATGCAAATCCAATTTTTCATTGAAAAAAGAAAGTCCTACAGCGTCTCTTTGTCTTTTCAATAATTCTATCAACGAAGCTGCAGCATAAACAGAGAAATGCAGCTTATTATCCGAATTAACTGGATAATACATGGATGACGAAGTGTCAATAACAATCTGACAACGCAAGTTTGTCTCTTCTTCGTATTTTTTGGTGAACATTTTATCCGAACGAGCATAAAGTTTCCAATCTATATGTCGTGTGGATTCACCTTTGTTGTACAAGCGATGTTCCGCAAATTCAACCGAAAACCCATGAAACGGACTCTTGTGCATTCCTGTTATAAAACCTTCAACCACTTGTTTGGCAAGAAGTTCCATGTTTCCAAAATGGGCAAGATTTAACCGATTTATTTTATCGCTCATAGGGTAAATTTAGGAAAAAATCAGGCTTTTACATTATGTTGATAAAATGCATTTGCGATAACACTCGCAATTATAATTGCAATGCCCAATAATAAAATAGAATTCAATTTTTCGTCAAAACCTATCCAACCAATCACCAAAGCGTATACGGCTCCCAAATACTGAAAAGGTACAATGCGGGCAGTGTCGGATACATGCAGTGCTTTTGTCATTAATATTTGCGCCATTTGCGTAAATATGCCCATGAGCAGAATCGCGAGCCATTCCCATCCATGGGGCATCACAAAATCAAAAAGGCACCAAACACCTGTTACGGGAATAGCCAACATAGGAAAAAACATCACAATATTAATGGGTGAATCGGTTTCTTTCAATTTCACAATGGCAACATAAGCAATACCTGAAAAAAAGGAAGATATCACGCCCAACAAAACCCAGGTAGTATCAAGTTCGAGTTCATCTCCAAAGAAC
>JBGSIB010000072.1:0-38014 GCA_041751955.1 Crocinitomicaceae bacterium | reverse complement strand
TTATTTTTTAATTTTTTTTTAGCATAACCTTAATAGCCCTGAAAATAAAGCAATTAACCTTTGAAAAAAAATTGGGATTATTTGGATAGAATCGGATCACTTATCAGAACGAGTTCTTAGCTGCTCCAATAATTCAATTTTAGTCAAATCTGGTTGACTATTTAATTTGATACTTTCAGCAAGGATCGTGTATATAAATTCCTCTCCTTTCATTCCAATCATGAGTTTGGTTTTACCCTTAATGAGCAATTCTACTGCCCGACTTCCCATTTGGGTTGCCATAATTCTATCTTTAGCGCTAGGTGAACCTCCTCGTTGGATATGACCTAATATGCTGAAACGCATTTCATATTCGGGCAAAAATGGCTTCACTTTATCCATGATTTCAATTGCGCCTCCGGCATCATCACCTTCAGCAACAATAATAATTGTGCTCCGTCGACCTTTATTTGCTCCCTTTATATGTTGCACTAACTTACTGATGTCCGTTATTTCTTCAGGTATAAGCACATCTTCTGCTCCAGAAGCAATGGCAGTATTTAAAGCGATGAACCCCGCATCACGCCCCATGACCTCAACAATGAATATACGGTGATGGCTTGAAGCTGTATCTCTAATTTTATCAACAGCGTTTACAACTGTGTTCAGCGCCGTATCGTAACCAATCGTATGGTCCGTTCCATAAATATCATTGTCGATCGTGCCAGGAATGCCAATAATACGAATATCCATTTCCTCGGAAAGTTGAGTTGCCCCAGCAAAACTTCCATCACCCCCAATAACAATCAGCCCGTCTATACTTTCTTTTTTGAGATAAGCAATTGCTTTTTGACGGCCATTGCTGGACATAAATTCTTTGGAACGAGCAGTACCGAGTATTGTACCTCCCAACTGAACGATATTATTCACGTGATCAAAAGACATAAGATTTCCTCTACCTTCAATCATGCCTTGATAACCATCCTGAATCCCCAGGACTTCAATTCCTTTATTGATAGCCGTTTTTACTATAGCTCGCACACAGGCATTCATTCCCGGTGAATCTCCACCAGAAGTGATAATTGCAATTTTTTTCATGATAATTCAATTAGATAGTGCAATTTAATTAAGATTTTATGGAATCAAATCAAACTTTGCATCTATATTTAAAACAATGTTTAATCAGCGAAAGAAATATAAATTATTGAGTGATGAAGACCTCGTTTATGAATACAACGAGCGGCCATCGCGCGAAGTCATACAAATTCTATATGAACGTTACGGACACCTCGTTTTGGGACTTTGTATAAAATATATGAAGCAAGTTGAAAATGCGGAAGATACTTGCTCATTAATATTTGAAAAACTTCCGGACCTCATCCTAAAACATGAGATCCGATATTTCAAATCTTGGCTATATCAAGTAAGCAAGAATGAATGCTTGATGAAACTTCGTAAAAAGAATCCTCATCAGACAGAAATCAATGAGTCACTTTTGCACGTGGATGACACCCTTTTAATAGAAAAAAAGGAGAAGGAAAAGGAAATTGATAAAATGGAGCGTGCTATTCTCGACCTGAAGGAAGACCAAAAAATGTGTGTTACATTGTTTTATTTAGAGGACAAGAGTTACCAAGAAATAAGCATGGCACTGTCCATGTCAATCAACGCCGTTAAGAGCAACATTCAAAACGGTAAAAGAAATTTGAAAATATTAATGGAGGCGAAACCATGAGTAGTAAAGAATTATATAATAGTTTTAACCCAAAAGACAATCTATCACGAGACGTCTTAAACGATCATTTGTCGGGGAATAAAACTTTGGACCCAACAGAATTGGATGAGTTTGACCTTGATGCTATGGAGGGCTGGAAGAAAGCTGGAGTTAAGGATGTAGAAATGTCCAAATTGGATAAACGTTTCAATTCAAAACCGAGCAATTTATTCCTGTACTTTGGTTTATTTTCTCTTTGCATAGCAGTAGGACTTTTCTTTTTTTTGACTGCAACTCCGAAACGCGAAGTTTCTCAGGTGAAAAAGGAGACAAAAAAAAAATTGGTTGAGGTAACGGATTTGTACATCGCAGAAAAATACGACACACTTGTTGAAGAAAACGTTTCGAATCAAACAGAAATAAAATTATTACAAAAGAAACAAGAGGATCAGCCTATTATTAAAAAGGAAGAAAAAATTCAACATCCAATTTTTATGGTTGATAAACTTCCGACACTCGAAATAAAAATCAAGGAAAAAGAACTATCCAAACTTCCTATTCAAAAAAAGAAAATTAAAGAAATTTACTTGTCCGATTTCAAATTGGTTGATTACCGCGTATTACGAAATAAGCCTAAGGTGGCTACGCAGCAGCTTGATTTAACTGGAACCTCGGCAAACAAAGAAGATACAAATTCCATCGAAGAAGAACCTCTTCTGAAAAAGGTGGACATTCCTTATTATGATTATATAGACAAAACAATGTATTTGTTGAACAGAGGTAATTTAAAGAAAGCTTTGAATCGTTTTGATTTAATCTTAAAAACGTATGACGATGACATTAATGCTTTGTTTTATTCTGGATTTGTTTTTTACAATTTAGGTGAATTTGATGAGGCTTCTAGCTATTTCACAAAAGCTTTAAGAAGCGAAATTGCCAACTTTGATGATGAAGCTTCTTGGTATCTTGGACTCTGTTTCGAAAAACAAAATAAAGGGGAAAGAGCCAAGGAAATTTTTCAATCTATTGCTAATTCAAGTTCCTTTTATTCAGAGGAAGCAAAGAAAAAATTGAAATGAGATACTATTCATAAATTAATGGAGGCATAGCTTGCATAATTGATCATTTTTGACTTCCTTTAATAACTAAAATCAAACAATTATGAAACACTTTACATTCAAAATTTCGGCAATTTTAACTTTTGCCTTGTTACTAGGGGCTTGTGCACGAGACAACTCAGTAGTATCAAATCACAGAATTCAGAAAAGAAAACACACTGGTGGTTTTCATATTAATTTGAACAAGAAATACAAGGTTCAAAAAGATGATGTTAAAATCGAAGAAGAGGATGTTGCCGTAACTGAAAAAAAGGCCCTTCACAACATTCCATCTGAAACTTTGCGCGTGAATAACATTTCGGAGCAAGACGGTAAAAATGATAAAATGCTTAATTTGAGTAAGTCAAATGCACCGATTATGCGTCCGGCTGAAGAAGCAACTCATGAAATTTCGAGAAAAATTGCCCCGGAAAAATCTCAAGTACAATCATTATCATTTGCAAAGGTTAATAAAGATCAAACCACGAAACAAATGGTCAAAGAGTTGCGACATGAAATTAAAAAAGTAAAAAAAGATGCACCCTTACCAATTGATTCAATTGTTTACATCTTACTCTGCATTTTCATTCCTTTTGTTGCAGTTGGATTAGCTACGGATTGGGAAGTTAAGGATGTCGTAATTAATGTTTTACTTTGTTTGCTTTGTGGAATACCTGGTATTATTCATGCCTTCATTGTATGTAATAGAGAAGGTGTCATATAATAAATTAAAATATCCAATCTTTTTGTTAGCACTATTGGCGATGCCGGTAGTGCTAATTTTTTTACCTGCCAATCATTTTGATACAGGAGAAACTCTTTGCCCTTCCAAGAGGTTATTAGACATAGAATGTCCTGGTTGTGGAATGACGCGCGGGGTAATGCATACAATACACTTTGAGTTTAAGAAGGCATGGGAGTTTAATAAATTAACGTTTATCGTTCTGCCAATTTTGATTTATTATTGGGGGAAGGCGGTTTATACAACCTACAAAAAAATTCAAAAATAAAAAAGGTAAAAACCATCTCGTGACCCTCACCTTTTCCTTTTTCTATTTTGAACGTATTCTTCAATTGCTTTTTAATATCGAAATTCAGCCTAACCGATTTTATGAAGAATTGCATAATTTTATATATTCGCCGCTTCTCTTCTCAACAAAGGATTTGGACGGTATCGATCTTCTCCATATTCAACGAACAGTGCTTCCAATTGACCAAGAACTTTTTTCAATCCAATTTCTTGAGCCCAAGTCAATAAACCTTTTGGATAGTTCACTCCTTTGGTCATGGCCTTGTCAATATCTTCTCGACTAGCCACTTGCATGAAAACGGCATCGAATGCTTCATTAATCAACATGGCTAAAATGCGATCCACTATTTTTTGTCCCAACTGCTGATTTTCGTTCGGCTCTGGTTGAATTGCACCTTCAGCATAATTGTAATATCCTCGACCTGATTTCCTTCCTAGGTATCCAGCTTCTGCATGACGTCTTTGTGTAAAAGATGGTTTAAATCGTGGATCGTAATAAAATGCTGCAAAAACAGATTCTGTAACGGCGTAATTCACATCGTTTCCGATATAATCCATAAGCGTAAAAGGTCCCATTTTAAAACCTCCAATTTCCGTCATGGCCCAATCAATGGTAGCGAAATCCGCAATACCTTCTTCATAAATACGAAGAGCTTCTCCGTAGAATGGACGTGCAACTCTATTGACAATAAATCCTGGTGTATCTTTACAAACCACAGTCGTTTTTCCCCAAGCATCGATTAAATCTTTTGCTTTTTTCAGGGTCTCAGAGCTAGTTTGAACCGCTGGAATGATTTCCACCAAGGGCATCAAAGGAGCAGGGTTGAAAAAATGAATACCAATAACTCGATCAGCATTTTTCAAAGAAGAACCAATAGAAGCAATCGATAACGATGAAGTATTACTCGCCAAAATACAGTCTTGCGAAACGATGTTTTCCATTTTGGCAAAAACTTGATGTTTCACTTCCAATTTCTCGACAATAGCCTCGATGACCAAGCCACAACCTTTGAAATCTTCCATATCAGAAGTGTAAGTGATACGACCTTGAATGTTGATTTTGTCATCTGGCGAAATAGTTTCTTTTTCAACCAAGCGACTGAGAATTTTATCCAAACTATTCTCTGCTTTCGTCAACATTTCTTGATTGACATCCACCAAAACCGTTTCGTGACCATTTTGTGCAGCAACTTGTGCTATGCCTGAGCCCATTGTTCCCGCTCCAAGTATTCCTATTTTCATTCCAATAAAGTCTAAATTTGAGGTTCCTCCCCTTGGTCCCCCTCCAAAAGGGGGAAACAAAAATCTATTTCCCAATAAAATTAGGTTTACGTTTTTCTAAAAAAGCGCTTGTACCTTCGTTAAAATCATGTGATGAACCTGCTTCGGTTTGAAATTTTTCCTCGACTTCCAATTGTTCTTCCAAGGAATTTGTGAATGAAGAATTCAGAGCTTTCTTTGTTAAACCTAAACCTCGAGTAGGCATTTCAGCCATTTTTGTTGCAAAATTAGAAACAATTTTATCGAAATCTTCATCTGGGATAGCCTTGTAAATCATGTTCAAAGATTCTGCTTCTTTGGCCATAACTTTATCTCCAGTCATCATTAGTGCAGCTGCTTTTTGCCAACCGATTAATCTTGGTAAGAAAAATGTACCACCTGAATCAGGTATCAAACCAATTTTCGAAAATGCTTGAATGAACGAGGCTGACTCTTTCGCAAAAACTATATCGCAAGCCAAGGCAATGTTCGCACCAGCTCCAGCTGCAACACCGTTCACAGCGGCAATAATCGGTTTTTCGATCGCTCTAATTTTCAAAATAATAGGGTTGTAATGTTCCCGAACAATTGATTTTAGTTCCGGACCTTTTGGATCAGTAGCTTCAGCTAAATCTTGTCCAGCACAAAAAGCTTTACCTTCTCCAGTTAACACAATACAGCGAACTGAATCATCCTGAGCGCAATCATCGAGTGCTTTCTGCAAGTCAAACGCCATTTTCTGATTAAAGGAATTAAAAACTTCTGGCCTATTTAACTTTAAAGTTGCTAGTCCGTTTTCTTTCGTTACAATAATTTCCATCTATAAATTATAATTTTGAATCATGTCCACAACACGATCTGCTATTTTGTCGCGCAAATGTATAGGTGAAATTACTTCGATTTCTCCTCCATAACTCATGATTTCACGAATTAATTCTTCGGTTGGAATAACATTCAGTGAAAAAGTTGACTTGTTTTTTCCCTCTTTCTCCAAAATTTGAGAGTGATGAAAGGGCTGCGACTCTATATATTTTGCGGCTAAATTATTGGCTTTGAATACAACATTTTCAGGTTCGCTATCGTACGTGGTTATACCAATCGTATGCTCGAACATATCTTCTGGCGAAAAATTCTTTGGGATTGTTGCACTTTGTTTCGTTACCGACACTTCTCCCATTCTCTCTAAAGCGTATGTTGTAATTTTCCTTTTCTCTTCATCATGACAAATGAGGTACCATCGGTTGCGATACTCTTTCAACAAAAGAGGTGAGACCAATCTGAGCTTGGAATTTGTGGACAAATAACTCGCGTACTCAAAATTGACCATTTTTCCATTTTGAATGGTTTCCAGAATAATCGAAAGAAATTGATTTCCAGTAGTTTTAATACCTGTTTCGAACTGGACATGTTCTTTAATTTTTTCATCCAATGGATTTGCCGATATAGTAACACGATCCACAATTTTATCTATTGCATTGCCAAATTGCTTGAACATTTCAATGTCACGGAACTGCATGAGTGTTTTTGCAGCGAACTGAATTGCTTGAAGATCTTCATTCGTTAAAGGAATATTTTCTATACTGAAATTTTCATCTTCATAGTAATAACCTTTACTAATTTTTGAGTATTTGATAGGGGCATCGTGATCCATACGCATAGCAAACAAATCCTTTTCGATTGTTGAATCGCAAATATTATCTCCATGAACGGATCCATATAAAGCTTCTTCACAAGCTTCCCGTAAGTCTCGTTTCGACGGATTTGGTTTGTACTTGTTTCGAAGACAGCGATCTATTATTCTGTAGCGTATCTGAGCGTTCTTTATCTGTGACATGAACCTAATTGAGTCGTCTAAGATAAAAAATATTTTTCAGAACGTAAACGATTACGATGAAAACTTACTTTACAGGCAAAAAGACTTATAATTTAAAGAATTTATTTTGAAGCTAATATTTTCTCCTTCTTTGTGTAACCGAAAAGTTCAAAATATTTAATGGCTTCTACAACTTCATACGGCACATCATCCTCCCAACTAGATACACCAGCCCTAATTTTCGAAAGAACATCATCCGAAAGAATATGCAATAAGCGGGAGTCATAGCCTTCAATTGAGGCCATTTTATTGTTGTCCTTCATGAATTGAAGTAAACCTTTCAAATGATTTGGAATTCTAAGTTCTTCTAAGGTGTATAAGTCACCTGTTTCAACATTATTTGCCGGATAAACGAATAATTTCACTTTGTGACCAAACCCACGACCGAATGCTTCTAACAATCCACCTGGTAAATTATCATAGTATCTTTCGTCAAAAATGGTATGCAAGTTGTAAACTCCGACAAGGACTCCCATCATTTTTCCTCTAGCAATAGTCGCTAAATAATCAACCATTTTGTAATGCTTCAAATAATTAGAAATCATCACAGTATAGCCTAAAGAGCTCAATAATTCTGCTCTATCCACAAAATCTTTATCAGAAATCCTTCCATCGGCAGTTAAATCCTTCAAGGTCAATTCAAAAATCACCTGTACATTATCTTCTACTACTCCATCTTCTTGAAGAAATTGTTTTTTTCCAGCCTCTATCATATCCAAATGCACCTTGGTTACTGGACGGAATCTTCCTCGCATGAGAAGAATATTCTTTTTGTACAAAGCTGCAGTCGGTTGCAAAACATTTCCTGTTAAATCAAACATAGTGGCGTCTGTCATTCCACGTTTCACCAAGTTTAATGCTAAAATTCTATTATCCGCTCCTTCAAATGCAGAGCCAGATACACGAATCATATCAATTTCAACTCTGTCTCTCGTCAAACGGTGCAATAGACTTTGTACAAATTGATTCATTTCCTCATTTTGAAAAAAACTGGCATGTATGAGATTTACACCTAAGATACCAAGGGCTTCCTGTTGAGCTTTATGGCTATTATCGTGCATTTTAACATGTAAAACAACATCACTTGTTGGGCCACCTATTTCCGTTTGGAACCTTATTCCTACCCAGCCATGACCCTGATTCGTTTTATGATAATTCAGAGATTCGACTGTATTACAAAAACTGAAAAATCTAGCTTCCGTATATTTTTCTGGCAAACGATTTTGCATAGTTGCAAATTCAATTTTAAGCATGGTAGTCAATCGTTCTTCACATACGTATCGAGACGCTTCACCGTACAAGGAGTCAGACACCTTCATATCATAGGCTGATTGTGAAAATGCAATCGTGCCAGAGCTTCCACCTGCCTTAAAGAAATTAGAGACAACCTCCTGACCAGCTCCAATTTCTGCAAAACAACCATAAATGTCGTTGGTAAGATTAATCTTAAGTGCCTTTTCTTCCGTTGTTAATCGTCTTTCTTCTGACATGAGGTTGCAATCAAATTTGTTTCACTGTGTATACGCAAAAACCGAACCGAAAGTTCGATTTCTTTTAATTCGGAGGCGCAAATTTAGGATTTTTAAGAAACTCTTCGTCTGTTAAAGTCAAAAGAAATTTTCTTATCAGGTCTTTTTCAAAGGCGTCCAACTGGACACCACCTTGATTTGCGAATTCAATTGTTGGACTTATTGTCGGACTCATCACAATTCCGGAGGAATAATGTTCAATTACCTCATCTAATGTTTGGAAACGTCCATCGTGCATGTAAGGCGCAGTTTGTGCAATATTTCTGAGCGTAGGTACCTTAAACATACCTATATCTTGAGGCAATCCAGTCAATTCCCCTTTACCTTTATCGACAAAAGAAGCATCTAATCCGTTATTAGCAAAGATATTCACTTGCATCAATGGACCTGAATGGCAGTGAACACAGTCACCACCGTTAAGAGATAGGAAAAGATCATAACCCGCCTTTTCTTCCAAAGTAATTTGGTTGTAGAGATTTAGCTCTTTGGTATTCATTGGATATCCGTTGATTTGCTTATACAACATATCGTACTTGGAGAATCCGCTGATCATTGTTCTAAGAAATTGAGCCATAGCTTTGGCAACTTGATATTCATCGAATTGATCCGTACCAAAAGCCGCATAAAAATCTTTCCGATAAGAAGCATCATTTCGCAATTTAATCAAGGCATTTTTCCAAGATTGATGCATTTCAATCGGATTTGGCACGGGTTCAAGTAATTGTTCTTCAATAGTTTTTGCTCTTCCATCCCAAAAGAAAAATTTCTGATACCCCAAATTGACAAGAGCCATTGAGTTTCTTGTCCCTTGTATCCCGTCAATTCCAGTAGAATAGCGATTCGGGTCTGAAAAACTATTTTGAGGGAAGTGACATCCAGCACAGGACAGAGAATTGTCTGCACTTAATTTTTTGTCATAAAACAATCTTCTTCCCAATTCAACACCTTGAACTGTCAAAGGATTATCAGGAGGAATTACCATTTTAGGAAAATGGCTTGGTTCCTCAAGAATATAGGGTTGTGCGTATGGTTTTATTTCTCCTTTTTTACAGGAAAAGAATAGTAAAGAAATAGAAAAAAAAAGCGTTAAACGCATATTTATTTGTTAATGGCATTAGCAAATGCATCCATAACAATAATGCTATAAGACATTTGATTGTTGTTGGAATGGGATGCAAAATTTACTCTTAAGTCTGTTGGATTGGTACCGTCCAAAATATCTTTAACATTCAATTTCAATGTTGTTGAATACTGAGAATCGCCAATAGACGTCCAAGAAATATTAGATATAGTTTTCGTTCTGAAAAGGAAATCGGTACCTAAATGAAAGAAGAAACTATGATCAAAATTATCATTTCCATCAGGAATTGTATCGACTTTACCTTCAATTGTCACAAACTTATATCCTGGATTCCATCCCCAGTGCATATCACCAATATTTGTAATATTCAATGCAGAATTATTTGCCGGTAAGGCTGGGTCGGCATGATTTAAATCTGTTGGTACACCGATATTGAAGCTAAGATTTGCAAAATCTATCAAAGATCCAGACCCTTTTACCAATAAATTGCCGTTCCCCCCAAAATCATATAAGAAATCAGAACCAAAATCAGCCGTACCGTTGCCAACATTTGTACCTACAATTTTAATTGATGTAAAATAATATTTATAGCCTTGATTGCTTTCAATGACACCATTGACATTATAGTCAACACCATCCAGTACAGGTTTTAAGTGAACTTCTAGACTTTCTGGATTTGGCGCAGGATCACAAACAATTGGATCATCTTTTTTACATGCCGATAGCAGGATGGCACTAAAAACAGAAATGTAAAAGATATTCTTCATTCATCAAATTTACGAAAAGCGCATACTTGTACAAAATATTTCTTTGTGATGATTGTTAGGTGGATTGAACTCCTACTTTTCGTTGAAAAATATCTATTTTTAGTTCATGATTCATTCACCTGATAAACCTCTCCAAATTTTAAGTGCTTCGGCGGGCAGTGGTAAAACGTATCGATTAGTTTTGACCTATCTTGAATTACTTTTTGTGAGTGAAAAAGCCGAACCGTTTTCACATATCGTGGCTATGACTTTCACAAATAAAGCCGCTTTGGAAATGAAAACGAGGATAATCGAAGCTTTGGAAGTCATGAGTTTTCCCGATCAATTTCCGAAGGAGAAAAGAAAATACGAGGCGGTTTTATGTCAATCGTTGAAAATTTCTACAGAAAAACTTGAAAAAAGATCACGCGAAATATTGTTGCGAATACTGCATAGATATGAAGATTTCAAAGTGCTTACGATTGATAAGTTTAATCTACGGCTAATTCGCAGTTTTGCAAAAGAGCTCGATTTACCTGCTGATTTTGAGGTTATTATCAAGGAAGATGAAATTTTAGAGAATGTTGTCGACCAATTATTAAATGACGTTGGAACGGCTGAACATCAGTTAATTACGCAACTTGTTCTCACCTATTCAAAGGTCAAACTTGAAGAAGGTGAAAAATGGAATTTCAGAAAAGACTTAATTGATTTTCTTGCTATTTTGAAATCAGAAAAACATCAATCAACAATAGAAAAATTGGTGAGCTATGAATTTACAAATCCTGATTTTCAAAGTTTGCAAAAAGCTATCTCCGCGCTTCGGGCAAAATTTCTAACAGAAAAAAATGAATTTATAGACTTTCTAGACTCTATAGACATTTGGTCGGATTCAACTAGAATTGCTGGCGGCAAACCAACACTTAAAACACTTTCCAAATTAAAAGGCGAAAAAGTTCCGAAGGAGCCTTTTTTGACATCGGCATGCATCTCCAATTTAACAGAAGGAAATAAGTCAACTCCTCCTATTGATGGGGTTCCCGAAAGGTTACAGCAATTTGAATCTATATATACATCAATAGCCAGGGAGCTTGATTTACTTTTGTCCATTCGCAACAATTACCACAACATGTGGTTACTTCAATTATTGGCCGTTCGACTGGAAAACATGCGGAAAAATGAATCCCTGATTCGTATTTCTGAATTCAATCAATTAATTGGTCAACTGGTTCAAAACGAAGAAGCGCCATTTTTATATGAACGTTTGGGCAATCGATACGATCATTATTTATTGGACGAATTTCAAGATACTTCGCGCATGCAGTGGCTGAATTTAGTTCCGCTGGTTCATGAAGGGATTGCAAAAGCAAATTTGAATTTCATCGTTGGTGATCCTAAACAATCCATTTATCGCTTCAAAAATGGAATTGCCGAGCAATTTGTCGTTCTCCCGAAAATTTACAATCCTGAAAATGACCCCATAGTTGCAGAAAAATCGGCCTTTTTTGAGTTGTTAGGAGAAAAGAATCAAATCAAACAAAATTGGCGATCAAACAAAACCATTGTTGAATTTAACAATGCTGTTTTCGAAGCGCTTGGAAATAAACTTCCTGAAGAAACTAGAGATTTTTACAAGGATATTCTTCAAGATTCAGTTTCGCAAAAAACAGGTTATGTGCATATCCAAGCTTTCGATAAAAAAGAATTTCCAGAAAGTAAAGGAGGTGAAGTAACCCAGACCATCGCATGGATTGAAGAAGTTCTTGCTGATGGATTTTTGCCAAAAGACATTACTATTCTGGGAAGACGTAACGAAGAGTGCAATCGATGGGCAGCTCATTTGATAGCGGCTGGTTATAAAGTAATTAGTGCCGATTCACTCTTTGTGAATTCAGATATTATTGTTCAATGGATAATTACTTACCTGGAGAAAAGAAGATCTCCAAGTATTGACAATATTAGTAAGAAATTCATCTCTCAAACTCTTTTGGTTAAGAGACTGCCTCTTTCTAAATACGATGAATATTTGGTTGAAGTTGAAGGAAAAAAGTATAAGTTTTTAGATGAAATACGATTCATCGATGACTTCTTCTTGACAGAAAAAGATTTTTATTTCAACTATCAATCCATTTTTGATTTGATTACCAAGTTCTGTGATTTGGTGAAAATTGATCCATTAGACAATCATTATGTACATCATTTGCTGGATATGGCTTTTCAATTCGATTTGCGATTTGGACCAGATCTTCAGTTATTTTTGGAGCAATACAAACAAATCGGATATAAATCTCCTGTTCAGTTGCCAGAAAGTGACGATGCTTTGACGATTATGTCCATTCACAAAAGCAAAGGTTTGGAGTTTCCTGTGGTTATAATTCCTAATCTTTCTATGGGTGACCCGCAAAAGGACAAGCAAAAATATTACGTAGAAATTGAGGGGCGTCCTTCGCTTTTGGATGGTAAAAAAACCGCAACTATTGAAGGTTATGAGCATTATCCCCAAGTGGAAGCCAATCAGATAATGACAGATAATTTGAACATGTATTACGTCGCTTTTACACGAGCAGAAAGTCGCTTGTATGTGCGAAGCCTATATGAAAAAAGCAAAGAAGAAGGCAAATTTATTGATATTCTTGATGAGCTGTTTCCAGCCCAATGGAACGAAGAAAAAACGGAACTTATACTTGGAGAAAGAATCATTCATGAATCGGTGAACAGAATTTTTAAAGGAGATTTCAATGAATTTACACCAGATTCTTTGCGCGATTTTCTATGGTTTCCATCCATTGCATTAGAGAAAAATAATCGTCAAGAAGAATACACCATGAGCGACGCTCAGCTCTATGGAAATCAGTTCCACCTTTTACTTTCCGTCGTAGAATCGGAATTTGATATTGATGTGAAGTTGAATGAACTTATTGCCCAAGGTGAAATCGATTTTGAAAACAAAGAGAGGATTTCGGCTGAAGCAAAAAATTTATTTGAAATACACTTAGGTAAAATGTACGCTGAAGCTTCAAAAATATTGAATGAGAAAAAAATTCTTTTCCACGGTGAAAAAAATAGTCGTCCTGATAAGATCTTCGTTAATGGAAAAGAAGCTACAGTAATTGATTTTAAAACCGGCGAACCTCGTAAATCGCACGAAAAACAAATTTCACATTATGCCAATTTAATGATGAAAATGGGTTTTGAAAAGGTGAAAAAGGGTTTGTTGTATACGGAAATGTCAGAGATGATTTGGGTGGAATGAGAGGTAGAAAAACTGATAACTATCCTTTTTAATTGAGAGACTTGAAATCACCTATGTTTAATTATTCACAATTTTAACACTGATTATCAATTACTTAAGCTTAATAAATATTTAAATATTTATTAAGACATAAGACTATTAGTCAGGCTTCACCTCTTCCCTTTTCGGATTCTGAATAATCAATCGCAAAGACAAATTATAAGTCAAATAATTCCAAACCCAATTTAAGAAAACCAAAAACTTATTTTTCTTTCCAAGTATGGATCGCAAGTGCACCAGCATCCAAACAGCCCAAGCAAAAAATCCGGAGAAATGTCTTTTTGGTAAATCAACAACAGCTTTGTTTCTTCCAACGGTTGCCATACTTCCCAAATTCTTGTATTCAAACTCTTTGATTTTGTGATTTTTGGAAAGTGCAATAAAATTTTTAGCCAAATTTCGTGCTTGCTGGATAGCAGCTTGTGCCACTTGAGGATGTCCGTTTGGATAATTTGGTGTGGACATATACGCCACATCTCCAAGTGCATAAACGGTCGCAGAACCTTTCACCATATTGTAACGATCGACTTCCATACGACCACCTCGTACATAAATTTCATTCGGTAATCCAGAAACTTTATTTCCTATAATTCCAGCGGCCCAAACCAAATTATGTGTATAAATTTTCTCACCACCCATAATGAAACAAACGTGGCCATCGTAATCCTGAACAATAGTATTTAATTTTACTTCAACACCTAATTTTTTCAAATATTCGAGAGCTTTTACTGAGGATTTTTCGCTCATTCCATTTAGTACTCGGGGCGAACCTTCAACCAAGGTAATGTGCATTGAAGAAAAATCCATTTCAGGGTAATCACGTGGAAGAATAAACCGTTTCATTTCAGCAATCGTTCCAGCCACTTCAACTCCGGTTGGTCCTCCTCCGACAATCACTACGTTCAAGTAACTTTCTTTTTCAAGTTCCGTTTCGCTTGCCAATGCACGTTCAAAACTGAGGAAAAGGGAATTGCGCAAGACCAATGCCTCACCTATTGTTTTCATGGGAAAAGATAGCTTTGCAATTCGTTCATTTCCGAAGAAATTTGTTCCAGCGCCTGTAGCTAAAACCAAAAAGTCATAATTAATTTGACCAAGATCCGTTTCAATTTGCTTTTTTTCCGTGGAAATATTTCTAACCTCCGCTAAGCGAAAATGAATGTTTTTTGCCTTTTGAAACATCCGTCGAAAAGGAAAAACAATCGAGCTTGGTTCTAAACCAGCAGTAGCAACTTGATAAAAAAGAGGTTGGAATTGATGGTAATTATTTTTGTCGATGAGAACTACTTGGTAATTGCTGTGCGACAAATCGTAAGCCAAACGTAGTCCTCCAAATCCGCCACCAACGATGACTATTCGAGGGTTCGGAGATTCGGGCAAATTTGCTCTCATTATATTGAAATTTGGAAGTGCAAAGGTAACTAACTTGAAGCAGTTGGGGAGCAAAATAACTTATTTTAAACACTTCCCTCTTGTCGAATCAGTTCTTTCCCTTTTCTTCTATATTGAACCATAACATTCTCCGAATTAAATCAATTGGCAAGTCTTCCATGTGTGGAAATTGAACTGAACCTTTCCCCACTTTATATTTAGATAATTCTTCAGCGAAAACTGCATGAGATGTCGGTAGTGCATAAAATCCAACATGATTTTTGAAGCCAGCAAAATAACATAGAATACCATCGTAATCGTAGGCAGGCATATTGTATGAAATTCTCTCTTTTGCCTCGGGAATAACCTGAAAAACTATCCTTCGCATTTCACTCAGACGATTTTGTATTTCTGGCGGAAAGGAAGCAATGTATTCATCAACAGACAGAAACGTGGCCATTTTATTTTTCCGATATACTCTTTAACGCTTCCAATGCTTTTGGAAAAGCTTCATTCATATAATCTACATATTCCGCCAGAACATCAACACTTACTTTGAGTTTAGTTTTGCCATCGCGCTCTAGCAAAAAATATTGCTCACGTGCACCAGCCCATTCTCTTTCCATGTCCTGACCATCCAAGATATCGCCTAGATGTTTGAAAACCATTACTTCATTATCGATTTTCGTTTCAATAAGGCCAAACATTCCATTGTTTTTTCCATCTAAAAATCGAATTTCATCGCTTTCATTCCAATCACTGACCGCATGACTTTCTGGATTAAAAGCCTCTGTCCATTGGCGATAGTTTTCATCTTTCCACAGCTTTTCCCAAACTTTATCTCGGGCAGCGTCGATGTATATTTTATATTTTAAGGTTACCATAACTTAATCAGAATAGAAACGATTACGAATTTTTGATTTACAAATTACGAATTATTTAGATTCAGCTAACATTCTTTAGTTAGTTTTATTTTGCTGGAAAAATTTACTTTAACCAACGAATGAAAAATAAAGAATCAAATTCAGTTTTGATTAAAATTCTAAGTCCTATTCGAACAAGGAATCATCTACAATTTCCGGCACAGTAACTTTCAATAAAGGCTCAGCTTGCATGGCTCGTTTTATAGCAAAAATAGCTCCTTCATTTCTCGCCCAACTTCTTCGGGCAATTCCGTTATTGACGTCCCAGTGTAGCATCGATTTTAAACGACGATCACAATCCGCAGATCCATCCAACAGCATACCAAAACCACCATTGATGACTTCACCCCAGCCTACACCTCCGCCATTATGAATGGAAACCCAGGTTGCGCCACGAAATGAATCACCAATAACATTTTGTATCGCCATATCTGCCGTAAACCTCGAACCGTCATAAATATTGGACGTTTCTCTATAAGGAGAATCTGTTCCAGAAACATCATGGTGATCACGGCCTAAAATAACTGGACCTACCTCGCCAGCTGCAATTGCCTTATTGAAGGCTTCAGCAATTTTCATTCTTCCTTCGGCATCAGCATATAGAATTCTCGCTTGTGAGCCTACCACTAATTTATTTTGTTGCGCACCCTTTATCCATTGGATATTATCAGCCATTTGTTGCTGTATTTCCTCGGGTGCTGTAGCTTTTATGTGCTCTAAAACTTCACAAGCAATTGCATCTGTTTTGTTTAAATCTTCTGATTTATTTGAAGCACAGACCCAACGGAAAGGACCAAATCCATAGTCAAAACACATGGGGCCCATAATATCTTGAACATAAGATGGGTACTTAAAATCGATTCCATTTTCAGCCATCACATCTGCACCGGCTCGAGAAGCTTCAAGCAAGAAAGCATTTCCGTAATCAAAGAAATAAGTTCCTTTTGACGTATGTTTATTGACAGCAGCCGCATGACGCACCAAAGTCATTCTAACTTTGTTTTTGAATTCATCTGGATTATTCGCCATCAAGTTATTCGCTTCGTCAAAAGAAAGTCCAATTGGATAATAACCACCGGCCCATGGATTGTGTAATGAGGTTTGGTCTGAACCTAAATCAATATGCAGGTCGGCTTTATCAAATTTTTCCCAGACGTCGACAATATTTCCCAGATAAGCAATACTAACCGCCTCTTTATTCTCCTGCGCTTCCTTAACTCGAATTACCAATTCATCTAAATTACTGATTACTTCATTCACCCAACCTTGATCAAGTCTTATCTTCGCAATTTTTGGATTGACTTCAGCGCAAACCGTTACGCATCCCGCTATATTACCAGCTTTGGGTTGAGCACCACTCATTCCTCCCAAACCAGAGGTTACAAAAAGGGAACCTCCAGGCTCTTTTTTAATTTTCCGAAATCCATTCAATACCGTGATAGTTGTTCCATGAACTATACCTTGAGGTCCAATGTACATGAAAGAACCAGCCGTCATTTGTCCATATTGAGTAACACCAAGGGCATTAAACTTCTCCCAATCATCGGGTTTAGAATAATTTGGGATCATCATTCCATTGGTCACTACAACTCGTGGGGCATCTTTATGAGAGGGGAACAAACCCAATGGGTGACCCGAATACATAACCAAAGTTTGCTCATCGGTCATTTCTGACAAATACTTCATGGTCAATTTATACTGAATCCAATTTTGGAAAACAGCTCCATTCCCTCCATAAGTAATCAACTCATGTGGATGTTGAGCAACAGCATGGTCAAGATTATTATGAATCATAAGCATGATTGCTTTAGCTTGCTCACATTTACCGGGGTAATAAGAAATTGGTCTTGCTTTTATTTCTTCATCAGGACGAAATCGGTGCATATAAATACGCCCATAAAGTTCCAATTCTTCCTTGAAATCTACTATTAATTCCGCATGAAATTCTGTCTTGAAATACCGCAGTGCATTTTTTAGCGCAAGTTTTTTTTCTTCATTCGAAAGAATATCTTTTCGCTTCGGTGCATGATTTACAAGACTATTATACTCCTTTTTTAAGGGTAAGATATTTGGAATTCCTTCGCTTATCGAAGATTGTAATTCTATTACGTTCATTGAAGTAAATTTTGAATTACAAAGTTAAGGGTAATACAAGAAAAACCCTATTCTAAAGAAAGAATCCTATCTTAAAACATTAACATGACCATTCCAAAGATAACCCTCACTCGTGATGGCATCTTTCGCCTTTAATCTCCAAGTATATGCACCAACCTGTACGCGTTTACCTTTGAAAGTTCCATCCCACTCCGCTGTTGGGTCATTATTTATCCAAATTACTTCACCCCAACGATCGTATATGATTAATTCAAATTCTGATGGGTCAATTCCTTCAATGAAAACTCTCCACGTCCCATTAAACTCGTCATCATCTGGTGTAAAGGTATTAGGGGCATATAATATTACCTCAGGGCGAACTTGAATAATTTGGTAGCTAGTATCTAAACAACCAAAACTACTTTCCACAACAAGTTGAACTGTATAATTTCCGACCGTCGCTTCAGGGAACATCACAGTTGGATTAACCGCATTACTTGAAAGTGGATTTCCATCTTCAAAAGTCCAAAAATAATTTACTGCACCCACTGATAAATTATCCAAACTAACATTAGTATTCAAAGCAGTAACCGTTTGTGGGAAATATCTGAAATTTGAATTCGGTATTTGCATGGAAACCAAATAATTTGGTTCAGTATGTGTATTCACGCAACCATCCGGAGACGTTATTGTTAAAGAAACATTATAAGACCCAGCCACCATCGGACCAGTAACAATACTATCCAAATTCGAGAATGTTTGTCCATCGGAAATTGACCAAGATACCGACTGGATTGTTAAAGGATCAGTTGTATTATAAACTGTAAATACTCCCGGTGCACAGAGGCTATCTATAAGAGTATTAAAACTTGGTTGAGGAAGAGGCGAAACTGTTACTATCATGGAATTTGTCCATGGAGTTGTTTCACAACCGTCTGTAACCGTTACTGTATAGGTTGTTGTCGTTCCGGGAGTTACATTAATTGAATGCGTAGCCCCATTTCCAGATGCCGAATTTGACCAAGTATGTGTATATGATCCACCAATCCCACCGTAGGCTGTTGAAGTGACCATTGCATTATCTCCTGGGCAAATCGCAAAAGCATTACTTATTGTTCCACCCATAGGCGGATTCAAATCCACATAAATAGAATCCATCAATGAAGAACAACCAAAATTGTTCGTAGCATTCACGAAATAGTATCCAGGTGCAATTGGAGAAATATTTTGAGTGCCCAAGGGATCAGAGGTATGATTCCAGTTGTATGTGAAGGAATTACCGCCGATTGCGGAAGCCATTAAAGTTGCTGTTCCATTTTCACAAATCATTGTATCATTGCTCACGGTCAAAACAACTGGTGTTGGATCGACCACGGTGATTTGGGAACATACTTGACATCCTAGATAATTTCTCGAACAAATATCATACGTTCCTGCTGCAAACCCATTCTGCGTGGCAGAAGGCTGCCAAGTTCCACCATTGTCAAAGCTGAATTCATTCGCCTCTGGATTCGAGACTGTAATAGCTCCATCTGCAACACCTGCGCAAGATGGAGGAGTATATGTCAAGTTCTGCTGCAGTTCCATGACAAGTAGGTCTAAGGTATCTCTGTAAGCTCCGCAAATTGGGCTAGTTTCCCTTAATATAAATTTATACAAACCAGGTTGATTTACCGTTACAACAGCATTTAAAGCACTGAAATTTGGAGTAAAAGACACCGTTGGAGTTGTACCTGCTGGTGGGATATATTGCCAAAGTTTAGCGTTTGTTGGATTTGATAATACCCCATTCAAGTTTATAATTGTTCCATTCGGATCAAAACAAACCGTGTCATCTGGTCCTGCCACTGGTGTTGGTATTGTTGTTACGTTAACTAAGGCCGTATCAGCTGTTCCAGGACAAGAAGGGTCAGTCGAAGCGGAATTTACAATGTATGTCTGAAGCCCAAGTGAAATTGGTGTAGCCGTTACGGTAGTTCCAGTAGTTGAACTCAAATCCGGATTGGGATTCCAAGAATATATACCATTGCCACCGCTGGCAGTTAGAGTGACTGTATTTCCCAAACAGATTGTAGACGATGCAGGAGTAACGTTAGATTGAACTTGAACACCATAATCAGCTCCAATTTTATAGTCGCAAACCGCTCCTGCAAATCCATCAATCATGAGATAATAGGTTTGCCCTGGTACCATACCAGTAAAAGTAACAGGAACTCCAGCTGCTGGAGAAGGATTTAGAGTAATTGGTGAAAAACATCCATAACTTGTGATAGGACCTGTACCACAGTCAGCTGGATTTAAGTATGAATATGCTAGTAACTGAATACCATTTCCAGAAGTACAGGAACCATAAATTCTTAATTGAACAGTAGAGGCGTTTGCCTCAAATCTGACAAATGAGTTATTCTCTATACTACCACAAAATGCAGCTGAAAGTTGTGGCCATGTATTAACTGAATAAGGAGTTAAAACTGTCGCTGTTGGTGTAGCGTGGTAACCTTGGGTGGTGCCACAAAACCCATTAACCTGACAAATTTTCGGTACTTGTAAACAAGGAACTGGAGTGTTGGATGGCTCCGGTGAATTAGGGTCACATGATGGCTCCACAATTGGATCTGAAACACAAATATTGAAGGTAGTATTCGAGGGTATTGTAGCTGCAAAATTATATACTCTCACCCAATACGTAATTCCCATAATAAATGAACCCGAACTAAAAGTTTCAGTACCTCCATTTCCTGTGGCATTAACACAAGCTAAAGATGACCCACCACAAGTTCCAGAAAAAACCTGTAACACAGGGTTAAAAGTTCCATTTCCAGTGACATTAATGCTATGAGCAGGCGCTGTTGCAACGAAAGAGTACCAAACATCATCATTAGCAGAACCTGTACAAGCTGGTTGAGACTGTGTTGCACCAGCAGTATTTCCAGTTGTTGGATTACAGCCGGATGAAGGAGTTAAAACCGTTGCACCACCACAGTTGTTGTTTGATGGTTGAGCAAAACTTATCTGCGCAACCATCAACGACAAGACTAAAAATTTTATTTTGTACATATTTTTATCCTACTCTTAATAAGTTTATAAATGTAAATCAAATATCCGCACTATTCAATTAAACAATCAATAGATGTTAAATAGTTCACGGCATTGTTGGAAATTCACACAGTTATTTCAAAACTGTCACCATACCTTTGAACAGGTAAGGCTCATCAGTAACTAGATCTTTGGCACGGATAAACCAGCTATATGTTCCTTGAGGCACACTTTCATTATTGTATGTTCCATCCCAAGCAGCTTCAGGATCCTTAGATTCCCAAATTAATTCACCCCATCTATTTCTAATTTCTAAAGTGAAATCTTGCACGTCAATACCAACAATATGCACTCTCCAAGAGCCATTAAACTCATCCCCGTCAGGAGTGAATGTGTTAGGTGCATAAATTATAACCTCTGGTTTTACTTCAACTGTTTGAATTGATGTATCGATACAACCAAAATCGCTAGTCACGATTAACATGACATCATAAAATCCAGCTTCACCTTCAGGGAAGGTTGAAATTGGCTCTTCCTCCGTTGATGACGCAGGATTACCATTCTCAAATGTCCACTGATATGACACAGCATTTACAGAGAAATTAGTGAACTGTACCTCAGTGTTGAACATAGTTGGAATCCCCGGATAAAATCTGAATTTAGAATCTGGAATTGGGTGAGAAATTAAATACCCATAAGCAGTTACGGAATCAATGCAACCATATTGATTTTCTAGAATCAACTGAACATTATAATTTCCGAAATCCATTGGAACTGTATTAATTGTATCCAAATTCGTATAAAATTGACCATCGGACAAAATCCAAGTTGCGGTTACAAAATCTGTTGGATTCGTTGTAACATATAAATTAAATTCAGCTGGTTCGCAATACTCAGGAACTGGTGAAACAAAACTTGGAACTGGCACTGGAGATACTGTTATTACATTTGACAATACCAAAGGCGAAGACTCGCAACCATCTGTAATTGTAACAGTGTAAGGAGTTGTAACGGGAGGAGAAACTAAATAACTATGAGTAGCGCCATTTCCAACCGTACCATCGCTCCATGTATATGTGTATGGTGCCCCTATTCCATCAGTTGCCGTTGCCGTTTGCATGGTTGTATATCCAGGGCAAACTGATGCATCTGGAGAAATAGTTCCAGAAATTGGTGGCCTTACTGTCACGTAAATGGAATCCATATTTGATAGACATCCTGTTGATGACATGGCTTGAACAGTATAATATGTATTTGTTACCGGTGAACCATATTGTGTGTTAACAGTTGTCGGAAATTGAGACCAAATGAAGTCATAAGAAATACCCCCGACAGCTGAAGCGCTCAAAGTTGCCGTTCCATTCTGACAAACCAAAGTATCGTTACTTACACTTAATACAATGGGTGCTGGATCTGTTAATGTAACTTGTCCACAAGCTTGACACATATTATTATCCCGAACACAAACATTGTATGTCCCTGCGGTAAATCCAGTTCCAGTGAGATTTGTTGACCAAGTAACACCACCGTCGAAACTACTTTCATAGGCAGCGACACCATTTACTGTGATGGTTCCATCGGCTGAACCTCCACAAAGCGGGTCAGTATAAGAAGTTTGAATGTCCATTTGTTTTACGAAGATGACAACTGTATCTCTAACGATTCCACAAATTGGGTTAGATTCTAATAAAATGAAATTATACGTTCCTGGTTGAGTAACCGAGGCAATTGGTGTTAAATTGTTAGATGCTGGTGAGAATGAAACACCTGGCACTGGAAAAACAGTTGGCGCATAATATGACCATGATTTTGCATCTGTAGCCACTGTAATTGAGCCTGTCAATTGAATTGGACTACCAAAACATACGGTATCATCGATTCCTGCGCTAGGCGTTATAGCAGGTGTAATAGAAACCGTCGTTGTAGCTGCCGCTAGACATCCAACACCCGTAACTGTTAAACTGTAAACACCTGCGTTGGCTATTGTACAATTCGATATTGTAGGATTCTGAACATTCGATGTCCAGCCGTTAGGCCCCGTCCAAGCATAAGTCGCCCCTGGAGATCCATTTAATTGAATGGTAGCTCCTTCACAATAAGCTCCCGTATTTGATGCAGTAACTCCACTTGAAGTAATGATAGTAACGTATCCATTTCCTAAATTTCCTAAATTTCCATTTCCGCAAGAAACTTGTGTAAGAGCGTAGCTAGAACCGCCACCACCGGCACCACCGCCGTTGGCACCAACACAGCAGTTATCACCGCCGCCACCGCCGCCACCATAGTAACCGCCGCCGCCGCCGCCGCCGGAAGTTCCGAATGAAAGATCATGTGCACCCACTCCGCCTTGACCTATAGACCCAGCTAATCCCCAAAGACCGCCGCCCCAAGGGGGACCACCAGCTCCTCCGGCCACCTGAGTTCCACCACCACCACCAGTTCCGGTAAAAGGGGAACCGCCGCCTGTAGCGCCGTTCACACATCCACCAGTTCCACCGGGAATAGTATATTGTCCACTTTGAGAAGAGGTACCGCCGCCGCCGCCGCCAACAACAAGTCTATTAGCTAATGCATAAGGGGAGATACGAACATCAGACGCACCACCACCACCATAAGATCCAGATTGTCCTGTGGGTGAGCCAGACCAACCGTTTCCACCGCCGTTCCAACCACCGTTGATCAATTGTCCTTGACCACCAACATTGATTTGAATTATTTGACCTGCAATGACAGGGATAGTAGCTGTAATAATTGCTCCTCTACCACCAGCAGAAGCACCTGTAGGGCCTCCCCCCTGTGCTCCAGCCGCAATAACTGTTATTGAATTTACACAAGCGGGAACTATCCATGTTTGTGGACCACCCGTGTATGTGAAAGTAACATTTTGCTGAGCCGTGCCGGCATTGAAGACAAAAAGGAATCCTAAAGATAGAAAACTACGTATAACGGTTTTTCTAGATTTAGCAAACGATAGATTATCTATCAGTAATGACAAATTCATAGTTTTAATTTTTTAGAAAGACGAATGTTGTAGAGGAGGGTTGTCTGTTTTGTCAAAAATAATGTAAAAAAATGGCAAAAAAAAATGGGGCAAGACCCCATTTTTTAACTATTTGTTAGATTCTTAAGTTTTTACGTTATAAAAATTTAAAATCTTTTCCAGGGTAATAAGCGTTGTCTCCAAGTTCTTCCTCTATGCGCAACAACTGATTGTACTTCGCCATTCGGTCACTTCTGGAAGCTGAACCTGTTTTTATTTGACCCGTATTCAATGCAACTGCCAAATCAGCAATGGTAGAATCTTCTGTTTCTCCGCTTCGATGACTCATCACGCTTGTGTAACTGTTTTTAGTTGCTAATTGAACCGCATCAATTGTTTCAGACAAACTTCCAATTTGATTCACTTTGACCAAAATTGAATTAGCAATTCCTTGGTCAATACCCATTTGAAGTCGCTTCGTATTGGTTACAAATAAATCGTCACCTACCAACTGAACTTTGTTTCCAATCGTTTCAGTCAATAATTTCCAGCCTGACCAATCATCCTCAGCCAAACCGTCTTCAATGGAAATAATAGGGTATTTGTTCACCCAATTTTTCCAGTAGTCTACCATTTCCGCAGGCGACATATGATCACCGGTAGATTCAAAAATATATTGATTCTTTTCGGCATTATAGAATTCAGATGAAGCTGCATCCAAGGCAATGTGAACGTCCTCCCCAGGTTTGAAGCCAGCCTTCTCAATAGCTTCGAGAACTACTTGAATGGCTTCATCATTCGAACCTAAATTGGGAGCAAAACCTCCTTCATCTCCTACATTTGTAGACATCCCCTTTGATTTCAAAACATTTTTCAAATGGTGAAAAATTTCTGTTCCCCAGCGCAATCCTTCCGAGAAAGTACTAGCACCAAAAGGCATTACCATGAATTCTTGAATATCTATCAAGTTATCGGCATGAGAACCTCCGTTTAGAATATTCATCATCGGAACTGGTAAGGTATTTGCACCAACTCCACCTACGTACTGAAATAAGCTCAAATCCGCTTCTTGGGCCGCTGCTTTTGCGCAAGCCAAGGAAACGCCAAGAATTGCATTTGCACCAAGATTGGATTTATTATCCGTACCGTCTAATGCCAATAAGACTCTATCAATTTTCTTTTGATTGAAAATATCCATTCCATACAAAGCCTCATTAATAACTGTATTGACATTATTTACTGCTTTCAAAACACCTATTCCAAGGTACATGCTTTTATCACCATCACGCAATTCAACTGCTTCATGAATTCCTGTAGAGGCTCCCGACGGAACTGCCGCTCTTCCTAATACACCGTTCACAGTAATTACATCAACTTCAACTGTTGGATTCCCGCGAGAATCCAGTATTTGTCTGCCTATAATATTTGAGATATAGCTCATGCTTTTGATTTTATAAAATTATCAATGAATTGATCGAATAAGTATCTTGAATCATGCGGTCCTGCCGAAGCTTCTGGATGATATTGGACTGAAAAAACGGGTTTATTCTTGAACCCTATTCCTGCTACTGTATCGTCATTCAAATGGAGATGAGTAATTTCCAACTCATTGTGCTCTTCTGCACTTTTTCGTTCAATAACAAATCCATGATTTTGAGAAGTAATTTCACCTTTTCCAGTCAAAAGATTCTTTACAGGATGATTTATTCCCCTGTGGCCATTAAACATTTTTTCCGTTTTCAATCCTTGGGATAAACCTAATATTTGATGACCTAAACAAATTCCAAAAACAGGTTTTCCATCGGCAACAATTTCTTTTACCAAAGCAATTGCTTCTGGCATAGCGGAAGGGTCACCAGGCCCATTTGACAGCATATATCCATCCGGTTGAAAACTGTCTATATCTGCTTTTGTTGCATTGTGAGGAAAGACTTTTACATGACATCCTCTCTCTACCAAACATCGTACAATGTTATTCTTTACACCAAAATCGACAAGTGACACTTTATATTTCGTCACTTCAGGAAGTGATTCATAAGGCTCTTTTGTACTTACTTTAGAAGAAAGTTCTAGACCCTCCATGGATGGCACTTTAGAAAGCTGAATTTTTAAATCATCAACATCCATGTTTTCAGAAGAAATAATAGCGTTCATTGCGCCTTTGCTTCTAATATGACGAACAAGAGCCCGTGTATCAATTTCAGAAATACCAACGGTTTCATTTTGTTTCATAAAAGAATCCAGTGATTCATATGCCGAAGGTCTTGAATATCCGTCTGAAAATTTCTTTGTTACAAGTCCTGAGATTTTAATACTATCTGATTCAACTTCTAACTCGTGTACACCATAGTTACCGATATGAGCAGTATTCATGATGAGTATTTGCCCTAAGTACGAAGGATCTGTAAAAACTTCTTGATACCCTGTCATTCCTGTGTTAAAAGCAATTTCCCCTGTTGTGGTTCCAATTTTTCCAGTGGATACACCATGGAAAACTGTTCCATCTTCTAACAATAACACTGCTGACCTTTTCTCGTCCATGCCTAAAAATTTGTGACAAAATTACAATTCTCAAATGGTTCAAAGGCAAAAGAAATGGAGAACTTCTACACAGGATTGTTAGTTAATCAACAACCTTTTATTCAATTGTTCAGTATTCATGGGATTTAAAGATAATTTGTGATTCCAATAGTATTGGATTAAAAGTTTTCAAGGTGAAAATTTATCTGTATTTTAGATGCTTGACATAAATGATGAAATTTTATTAACTAAATAGTTTTACATGATATACCCTAGACTTAAAATTACTCGAGTTATTATTTATTTCCTTGCTTTCTTTGGTTTATCTGAAGGGGCTTTCGGACAAATAGATTATAACTTCACATTCCAAAATCAAGAAATTAGTATCCCGGCAAACATGGCCGAAATCAACTTGAAGTCTGACCTAGAATCCAGCCAATATGATGACAATCTCTATGTTTGGATGCAGTTCAATCAAATTCCAACTCAAGAAGAACAAAATATAATCCAGGCAAACGGAGTAGAATTCATTAATTACATTTCTCATTTTACTTACTTAGCGAAAATACGGGCGAATGTTTCAAAACCGTTGTTAATTGAAAATGGAGTTCGTGGAATTATTCCAATTTCGGCCTCTATGAAAACT
This sequence comes from Crocinitomicaceae bacterium, assembly GCA_041751955.1. Classification (GTDB taxonomy): domain Bacteria; phylum Bacteroidota; class Bacteroidia; order Flavobacteriales_D; family Crocinitomicaceae; genus UBA2040. Next base: position 10,843 of record JBGSIB010000072.1, on the reverse strand, counting down.
ACCGAAGACTTGAGAAAAGGTGATATTAATTCTTGGGCTATACAAGGAGAAAATGCCCTTCTCATCATGACCATATACGACGACATACCAATGGATGATATAATTGCCCAGTTACAAATTGAAGGGGTTGAAATCGTAACACATTATAGAGGTTACTCTATTTTGGAGGTTTCAATACCACTGAATCAAATCAATTCACTTGGTGTGTATCCTTTTGTTAAATACATTGAAGAAACAACACCTCCATCCATTAAAGATGACACAAGAGGAAGAAGCTTGCATCGTTCAAATGGTTTGGATACGCAAACACCAACAGGAAGACAATATACCGGATTAAACATCGGGGTATTGGTTCGGGATGATGGTATTGTTGGCCCTCACATTGATTTTGAAGGTCGAATTGACAATTCTGCAGCTAGTGGAACGGGGCAAACCCATGGTGACGGAGTAGCAGGAATAATGGCGGGCGCAGGGAATTTAGATCCCGATATGCGAGGTATGGCAGCAGGATCGAATATTTACGTTTCCAATTACACTTCCAATTTCTTGGATGCCGCCACAACAACGGGCATAAGTACTGGAAACGTTCAAATCACTAATTCTTCTTACAGTAACGGCTGTAACGACGGCTATACAAGTACTACTGTTACGGTTGATCAACAAGCAAATGCAACACCATCGTTACTGCATGTATTTTCAGCTGGTAACAATGGTACCTCAGATTGTAGCTACGGTGCTGGGTCTGGCTGGGGGAATATCACTGGCGGACATAAACAAGGGAAAAACGTTATTGCAACAGCCAACTTATTTTTTGATGGTTCCTTGGCCAATTCAAGTAGTCGAGGTCCGGCATATGATGGTCGAATAAAACCTGATATTGCTGCAAATGGACAAAATCAAATGTCCACAGACGAAAACAATGATTACTTAACTTTCGGGGGTACGTCTGGCGCATCTCCAGGAATTGCAGGTATATCCGCACAGTTATATCAAGCTTATCAAGAAACAAATGGAGGATCTTTACCTCCAGCCGCTCTTATAAAAGCAACCTTGTTGAATACGGCAAATGATGCTGGGAACATTGGACCTGACTTTAAATTTGGTTGGGGAATTGTCAATGCTCTCCGTGCAGGTATGTTAATTGAAGATGGTCGACATCTGACTGGTTCTGTTTCTCAGAATGTTTCTAATTCTCATAACATTACAGTTCCTGCTGGCACGAAACAAGTTCGTTTCATGCTATACTGGATGGATCCTGCTGCAACAAATGGTGCAAGTACCGCATTAATTAACGACTTAGATTTAGTTGTTTCAGATCCTAGTTCCGCTGACTATTTACCTTGGATTTTGAATCCAGCACCGAATGCGACTACTTTGAATTTGCCAGCAACGAATGGAGCAGATCATCTAAATAATATGGAACAAGTAGTCATCAATAATCCTGTAGCTGGAAGTTATACAATTGATGTTACCGGTTTTGCTGTACCAATGGGGCCTCAAAACTATTTCGTGGTTTATGAAATCATTTCAGATGAAATCACTGTAACTTATCCAAACCAAGGGGAACATTTCGTTCCAAGTGAAAATGAATCTATACATTGGGATGCCCCAGAATCTTCAGGCAATTTTACACTTGAATATAGCGCTGACAATGGTGGGAGTTGGAATAGTATAGCAACCGTGAGTTCCCTTTTGAGAACATATGAATGGGCTGTTCCTAATACAATAACTGGAAATGCATTAATACGCGTTACACGGGGATCTGTTTCTGATATTAGTGATTCTACATTCTCCATTGCAAGTCTAGTAACAGGTCAAAACATAACACAAGTTTGCCCAACCAGTATGACTTTTACATGGAATGCAGTAGCCAATGCACAGAGTTATGATGTTTATATTTTAGGGGCTCAATACATGGAAGTTATAGGAAATTCATCCACAACCAGTTACACACATACAATATCCAATCCAGCAAATCCTGTTTGGTATGCAATCGTGGCTAAAAATGCAACTTTGGGTTGGGAAAGTAGAAGAACTATTGCCAGTTATTATGGTGGCGGAATTTTAAATTGTGCCTTCCCGATTGATGCTGCGGTGTCAAGTATTGTTAATCAAGGTATAGACTTTTCACCTGTTTGTAATCCTGGTGGAGCATTTCCTGCAATTCAGCTCTTGAATGGAGGTTCAAATTCCATTTCGAATATAACAGTGACCTACCAAGTATCAGGACAACCAATGGTAACTGAAACGTATACAGGTACTTTGACCTCAGGACAGCAAGTCCTATATACTTTCTCAACACCTGTGATTATAGTAACTTCTGGCAACTATACTTTGACATGTACGGTGAATATTGCTAGTGATGGTAATCCAACGAATAATCAACAAATATTGAATTTTACAGCTCAAACTACTGGAGCATTGACACCATTTTTGGAGACTTTCGAAACTTCAGGCTTCGTTCCGATTAGCTGGACAATAGTTAACCCTGATAGCGATATAACTTGGGAAGAGGGAGCAAATATCACAGGTGCGGATGGGAATTTAACAACAACCGCATATATTGATAACTACAGTTATAACGCACCAGGCCAAGAAGATTATTTTGAAACGAATTCTTATGCTATCGCTGGAGGAATGGCTTCTCTGAGCTTTGATTTAGCAAAACGTCAATATAGTACTAGTTTGTCAGACAGTTTAAAAGTTAATATTTCTGCAGATTGTGGCACTACTTGGACCAACATTTATGCAAAAGGTGGAACAGTCTTGGCGACAGGCGGAAGCAGCACAAGCAACTGGTCGCCAAATGCAGCAAATCATTGGCGAAACGAATTAGTAGATATTTCTGCATTTCTGGGTCAAAATGTAATTTTCCGTTTCATCAACGTTAACGGTTATGGGAATAGCACTTTTATCGATAACATTAATATTTCAAGTGATTTGTCTGTTGCTGAATTCAATTCAATCCAATTCAGTTTGTTCCCTAATCCAACAAATGGAGATGTTCAATTGATGGTTTCAGAAAATTTAGTTGACGATGCTAAAATTATTGTTAGCAATCAGCTTGGACAAGAGCTACAAAAATTGACAATTAAAGACTTCACTGAAAATAAAACTTCAATGGACTTCACCAATTATGAAAGAGGGCTGTATTTCGTAACGATTTTTAATAATGGTTCGATTTCCACAAAACGCATAGTTAAAAACTAACTTGTTTACTTTCTGATTTATCGTAAAAACACCTCAATTTTTTGGGGTGTTTTTTTTATAAAATTGGTTTCATGAAAATTTTCGTTTCTACATTATTTAGTATATTTTGAACAGTTGCCCTTTGCCAGCAGGATTCTTCATATAGAACAAAACTAGGGATACAAATCTCACCTTTCGCATTAATTGACTTTTATCAAGGCCCTGGAATTAATTTAGCTCTTGATTATAAATTCAAACGCCCAATCGTATTGAACACGGATGTTCGATATCATACCAATACACTTAATTTTATTAATACCGAAATCTAGGAAGGTCTAGTTGGTTTCACCTTAAAAGAGGAACTAAGATTTATCTTGCCAAAATCCAGTGTGAATGAACGCAATTACTGGGGAATTGAATTGAGTTATGGAAACCAGTTTTATTCTCGCAGGGATTCAATCGAAGGTGAAAAATCCATTCTGAATTATCAAATAACTTATGAGAATCATCGTCAATTTCTTGGACTATTCTTCAATTTTGGATGGCAAACCATTTACTTAAAAAGATTTGAAGTCGGTTTTAATTTAGGAATAGGGGCAAGATATAATGCAATTTCAAACGGTATCTCTGAATCAGAATCCAAAAGAAAAATGATTGGCGATTGGACAAACCCAGCGCATTGGATACAACAAAAAGGAAATCATTTTATTCCTAAATTTAACTTTGAGTTCCGAATTGGATATCGTTTAAAATAATCGGATATCAAAAAAGGCATCCCAATCGGAACGCCTTTTAAAATTATTATGTAATCAGAAATTTAAGCTGGTTTCCCGCCATCCATTTCGTCTTGCCATTTTTTCAATTCATCCCACTGTCCGTCTGCAGCCATTTGAGCTTGCTTAGGCCATGTTTCCGGAGTATGATTTCCTTTCACATCAGCGATGATTTCTGCAATTGCTTCAGGAGTTGATGCTGCAACGTCAGCGAAAGTAGATAAACCGGCTGCTGCTAATGTTTCAGCAATTTTCGGTCCTACACCTTCAATTTTCGTCAAATCATCTCCTGCTGCTTCAACAACCACTTCTGGTGTTTCTTCAACAACTTCTGCAACTGCTACTGGCGCTTCTTCAACAACTTCAGCAACTTCTTCCACTACTGGAGCTTCTTCGATTACTTCGGCAACTGTTTCTTCCGCTGCAGCACTTACTTCTGTTGCTTCTTCAACAACATCAGTTGTTTCATCTGCAATTACTTCATCAGCAGCTTTTGTCGCCCCTGAACCAGAACCACCTCTTCTTGAACGACGAGTTGTTTTCTTCGTTCCGTCATTGCTGTAAAGTTCATTGAAGTCAACCAATTCAATCATACACATTTCAGCGTTATCACCCAAACGGTAACCTAAACGAATGATACGTGTGTATCCTCCATTACGATTAGCAATTTTTGGAGCGATGTCTCTGAATAATTCAGTAACGATCTCTTTGTCTTGCAACTCACTAAACACCATTCTGCGTGAGTGTGTAGAATCTGTTTTTGATTTTGTCAATATTGGCTCAACATAAACTCTCAATGCTTTAGCTTTTGCTACTGTTGTAGTGATACGCTTGTGCATCAAAAGTGAAGTTGCCATGTTAGAAAGCATCGCTTTTCTGTGTGCTGTCTTTCTTCCTAAATGATTTACTTTTCTTCCGTGTCTCATGTTAATATGATAATGTACGTTCTAGTCTTTGTCTAATTTGTATTTCGCAACGTTCATTCCGAAGTTCAATCCTTTGTTGTCAACCAAGTCTTCCAACTCCGTCAATGACTTTTTACCAAAGTTTCTGAATTTCAATAAATCGTTTTTATTGTATGAAACCAAATCTCCTAATGTTTCAACATCTGCCGCTTTCAAACAATTCAAGGCACGCACAGACAAGTCCATATCAACCAATTTTGTTTTCAACAACTGACGCATATGCAATGAAGTTTCATCGAATTCTTCAGTATCAGCTTTTACTTCGCTGTCCAATGTGATGCGCTCATCAGAGAACAACATAAAGTGATGAATCAAGATTTTCGCTGCTTCTTTCAATGCTTCTTTCGGATGAACCGAACCATCAGTAGAAATATCTAGAACTAATTTTTCGTAATCTGTTTTTTGCTCCACACGGAAGTTTTCAATCGCAAATTTTACGTTTTTAATTGGCGTAAAAATTGAGTCGATGAAAATAGTACCGAAAGGTGCATTTCCTGTTTTGTTTTCTTCAGCTGGAAGGTATCCACGACCTTTAACGATCGTTAATTCCAATTCAATTTTCACTGAAGATTCCATGTTACAAATAACAAGGTCTGAATTCAACACTTGGAAAGCAGAGGTAAATTTACCCAAGTCACCAGCTGTCAATTTATCTTGTCCTGAGATAGAAACCATTACAGTTTCTGAATCTGTTCCTTCTATTTGTTGTTTGAAACGAACTTGTTTCAAATTCAAAACAATCTCTGTTACATCTTCAACTACTCCTTTGATAGTTGTAAACTCATGGTCTACACCCTCAATACGAATAGAAGCGATAGCAAATCCTTCCAAAGAAGAAAGTAAGATACGTCTCAATGCATTACCAACAGTGATACCATACCCCGGCTCCAACGGACGGAATTCGAATTGTCCGTGATGCTCATCGGACTGAATCATTATTACCTTGTCAGGTTTTTGGAAATCTAAAATTGCCATGTTAATGCTTTGTTTAATTATTTAGAGTATAATTCGACGATCAATTGTTCCTTGATGTTTTCAGGGATCATTTCTCTTTGTGGAAGGGCTAGATACTTCCCAGACATGTCTGAAGAATTCCAATCCAACCAATCGTATTTTTTGTTGCTTGAAGACAAAGATTCTTGGATAGCTTCCAAAGATTTTGATTTCTCACGAACACCAATTACGTCACCCATTTTAACGATGTAAGAAGGAATGTTAACGATTTCACCATTCACAGTAATGTGTTTGTGGGAAACCAATTGACGAGCACCATTTCTAGTAGGTGCAACTCCTAAACGGAAAACTGTATTGTCCAAACGTGTTTCACAAAGGATCAACAAGTTTTCACCTGTAATTCCTTTCATACGTGAAGCATGCTCAAACATATTCGAGAACTGACGCTCAAGAATACCGTAAGTGTATTTTGCTTTTTGTTTTTCTGCTAACTGAATAGAGTATTCAGATTGCTTTCCGCCACGTCTCTTGTTAGGACCATGTTGTCCTGGACCGTAGGCTCTTTTGTCTAACGCTTTATCAGGACCGAAAATAGGATCTCGGAATCGACGTGCGATTTTTGATTTTGGACCAATGTATCTTGCCATCTTATTTATTTAAGTGGAGTACTCGTGAATTAAGGCTTTCCTTCGACGAGTAGAATTCTCCTTTGTTATTAAAAAATTTATTAAACTCTTCTTCTTTTTGGAGGACGACAACCGTTGTGCGGCATCGGTGTAACATCAATAATTTCAGTTACTTCGATTCCTGCATTGTGTAAAGAACGGATAGCTGACTCACGCCCTGCTCCTGGTCCTTTGACATAAACTTTTACTCGACGTAATCCGAAGTCATGTGCTTCTTTTGCTGCGTCCTCAGCTGCAACCTGTGCTGCGTAAGGTGTGTTCTTTTTAGAACCGCGGAAGCCTTTCTTACCAGCGCTTGACCAAGATATAACTTGTCCAGCGTTGTTCGTCAAAGAGATGATAACATTGTTGAAGGTAGCTTGAATATGCGCTTCACCCGATGCTTCTACTTTGACATTCTTCTTCTTTTTTTGATTCGCTTTTGCCATTGTTATTAATTATTTAGTTACACCTTTTTCTTGTTTGCAACTGTTTTTCTTCTTCCTTTTCTTGTACGAGAGTTGTTTTTCGTTCTTTGTCCTCTTAAAGGCAATCCAGCTCTGTGACGGATTCCACGGTTACAACCGATATCCATCAAACGCTTGATGTTTAATTGAACTTCTGAACGCAAAGCACCTTCTACTTTAATCTCATTTAGAGAAGTACGGATCAGGTTCAACTGATCATCATCCCAATCTTGAACTTTTGTGTTCAAGTCGATTTTGTTCTCTTCTAAAATTTGTTTCGCTCTGCTGCGTCCGATTCCGTATATATACGTCAATCCGATAACGCCTCTTTTGTTTTTTGGTAAGTCTATACCTGCAATACGTGCCATAATCTTCTAAATTTACCCTTGTCTTTGTTTCAACTTAGGGTTCTTTTTGTTGATCACATAAACCCTCCCTTTTCTTTTTACAATCTTGCAATCTGCAGATCTCTTTTTTACTGAAGCTCTAACTTTCATTTTCTTTATTATTTTAGGACTTAACCTATTTGTATCTAAATGATATTCTTCCTTTTGACAAATCGTAAGGAGACATTTCAACTTTTACTTTATCACCTGGTAAAATTTTAATGTAGAACATTCTCATTTTACCAGAAATATGTGCTGTAATAACGTGACCGTTTTCCAATTCAACGCGGAACATTGCGTTGGAAAGGGCTTCGATGATTACACCGTCTTGTTCTATTGATGTTTGCTTTGCCATATCCTAGAATCCTGATAATTCACCTTGTGTTCTACGACCTCTTATTTTTGATCCTTCCATCAAACCATCCATATGACGATTCAACAAGTAAGACTCAATTTGTTGCAATGTATCCAAAACAACACCCACCATAATCAATAGTGAAGTTCCTCCAAAGAACATAGCAAAGGCATCATTCACACCAGCTAATTTAGCAACTGCCGGAAGCACTGCAATAATAGCTAAGAACAATGATCCTGGGAACGTGATTCTCGAAACCAATGTATCAATATATTCAGCTGTTTCTTCACCGGGACGAACACCTGCGATAAATCCACCTGACTTTTTCAAATCATCGGCAATTTTTCGTGGGTTGATCATAATCGCTGTGTAGAAGTAGGTGAAGACAATAATAAGGACAGCCAACAAAACGTTGTAAGGAATACCATAGATATCGCCTAACGTTCTTTGAATCCAACCTCCTTCTCCACCACCTCCGGCAAAAGCCATCACTGGGATGGTCATAATCGCCTGAGCAAATATAATTGGCATTACGCCACTTGCATTTACCTTTATTGGCAAATAATTTCTCGCACCAGCTTCGTCAACTGCTCTTGATCCTACAACTTTCTTCGCTGTATTCAAAGGTATCTTTCGAACACCTTGAACAATCAAAACAGTTGCTAAAACAACCAGGAAGAACGCTACGATTTCGATAAGTATCTTAATCAAGTTTCCTGACTCCATTGCGAAACCAAACTCAGCTGTAAAAGCACCTGGTAAACGTGAAAGAATTCCTACCGTGATTAATAAAGATATACCGTTACCGATTCCGTTGTCCGTGATTCTCTCACCCAACCAAACAGCAAACATGGCACCCGCTACCAAAACAATAATTGTCTGTGCCCACCAAAAAGTAGACGCATCCACTGGCAAAGCACCTTTACTTGACACGTACAACCCCAAATAACCTGGCGCTTGAAGCGCACAAATAATAATGGTTAAAATACGAGTGTAATTGTTGATTTGCTTACGACCTGATTCACCTTCATTTTGCATTTTCTGAACAGCAGGAACCGCCATACCCAACAACTGCATAATAATCGATGCAGAGATATAAGGCATGATACCTAGAGCCATAATGGATGCGTTCGTAAAGCCACCACCAGAGAACAACGACAACAAAGATTCGAGCGCATTTTGCTCTCCTTGTGCTGCTGATGCTTCTAGTGCTTCGTAATTCACACCTGGCAAAATAATAAATGAACCAATTCGGTATACAAGTATTAAACCTAGGGTATAGATAATCCTTTTCCTAAGTTCTTCAACCTTCCAAATGTTCTTGATATTCTGTATAAAACGTTTCATTTGCTAAAAAAATGTTTGCAAAGGTAATTAGATTTCTGAACAATTCCCACCTTGAGCCTCAATTGACGATTTCGCCGTTTGAGAAAACTTGTGAGCTGTTACGCTAATTTTTGCTTTTAGTTCACCTCTTCCTAAAACTTTCACTAACTCATTGTTACCGATAAGTCCATTTTCCTTCAATACTTCTGGAGTAATTTCGGAAACGTTTTTACGATCGATTAACGATTGGATGATATCCAAGTTAATTCCTTTGTATTCAACGCGGTTGATATTTTTAAAACCAAATTTTGGCACTCGTCGTTGCAAAGGCATTTGTCCACCTTCGAAACCTACTTTCTTGCTATAACCTGATCTTGATTTTTGTCCCTTGTGTCCTCTAGTAGAAGTACCACCGTGACCAGATCCCTGACCACGTGCAATTCTCTTCGTACTTTTCGTAGAACCTTTTGCGGGAGTTAAATTATGTAAATTCATGATAAAACCGATTTCTTATTTCTACTTTACAACTTCTACAAGATGTTGTACTTTATTGATCATTCCAAGGATTTGTGGATTAGACTCTTTTTCAATTGTCTGATTCAACTTTCTAAATCCTAACGCCTTAATCGTTGCTTTTTGATCAGCAGGACGATTGATAACGCTTCTTACTTGCTTAATTTTAATTGTAGCCATTGCGTCTATCTATTAACCGTTAAAAACTTTGTCCAATGAAACACCTCTTTGTTTCGCCACTGCAACTGCATCTCTCATGTTACCCAACGCTTCCATTGTAGCTTTCACTACGTTGTGCGGGTTAGAAGAACCTTGAGATTTTGCCAATACATTGTGTACACCAACGCTTTCCAATACAGCACGCATCGCACCACCGGCGATAACTCCTGTACCTTCTGAAGCTGGTTTAAGTAGAATTTCAGCACCACCATACTTTGCTTTTTGCATGTGTGGAACGGTACCTTTCAAAATCGGAACGCGAATCAAATTCTTTTTCGCGTCATCAATTCCTTTTGTAATTGCTTCTGTAACTTCTTTCGCTTTTCCTAGTCCGTGACCAACGATTCCGTTTTCATCTCCTACTACAACGATTGCAGAGAAAGAGAAAGTACGTCCACCTTTGGTAACTTTCGTTACACGATTTACCGCTACTAGCTTGTCTTTGAGTTCAATATCAGCAGCCTTAACTCGATTTACTATTTTTGATGTCATCTCTCTTAAAATTTTAAACCGCCTTCTCTTGCTGAGTCAGCCAATGATTTCACTCTTCCGTGGTATAAGTAGCCATTGCGATCAAACACAACACCTTCTACACCAGCTTTAATTGCTTTTTCGGCCAATTCTTTACCTACTACTTGCGCTTGCTCGATTTTTGTTCCTTTTTCGGCAGCTTTATTTTTGTAGCTAGATGCAGAAGCCAGGGTAACCCCTTTTGAATCGTCTATGATTTGCGCGTAGATTTGTTTGTTACTACGGTAAACCGACAAACGAGGCAACTTAGAAGTTCCGTTGATTTTTTTACGGATTCTTCTTTTAATTTTTGCTCTTCTTGTTAATTTGCTAAATGCCATAACGTAATGAAATTAATTATTTTTTACCTGCAGCCTTACCTGCCTTTCTTCTGATATCCTCACCAACATACTTAATACCTTTTCCTTTGTATGGCTCTGGCTTACGGAGGGAACGAATTTTGGCAGCGACTTGACCCAAAAGTTGTTTATCGAATGATTCCAATGTTACCACTGGAGCCT
>JBGSIB010000071.1:0-4837 GCA_041751955.1 Crocinitomicaceae bacterium | reverse complement strand
ATACGGAAACAACCAATAGTCGAAAATCAAACGTAAAAAAGGTGGTTCACTTTAGAGCGGAATACTATGTTCACTTTGCTCCGAAATAGGTGGTTCACTTTACCGCGGAATGAGTGGTTCACTTTCAGCGGAATTTCCAATTCTATACGTTATGAGCAAAGCAAACACGAGTAGATAGAGCAGTTCAGGTACCCAGCTTATGGAAAAATTACTTAGGGAACTAGCATCTAGCGAAAAGAAAAAATGCTCTTTTGGGAGAAGATTTAACCTAAACACTTCCTGAAAAAAGTTAAGGTTATGTTTATTTATAAAAAATTAACATTATGAAAAAATTAATTTTCAGCTTTTTATTCCTTGTAGCTTTTGCAATTGGAATTATTGGATGTGAAAAGTCCATTTCAGAAACTAATCAATCTGTCCACAATAACGCGCAAAACGTGAAACCAAATAACTCTACAATAAATGTAAAGTTAGCCGAAGGACCTCCAAGAATAAAAGTGAAGGCCAAACATACGAAGAAATATACGGGTGGATCATCATATCCACCGCCTTGCGGTGAACCATTTTGGATTTGTGTCATTTTTAGTTCATCGGCAATGAACCCTGGGGATGTAATTTCTATCGATGAAAGAAATGATAATATTATTGCAGTTGAGTTGACTTTAATTGACGATCAACACCTAATGTTAACTCCTGATGACTTTATTACTGATGAAAGTCACATTTTTAAAATGACAGATGATATGACTTTAGATCAAGTTACAGCCTCAAGATTAGGATTGTCTAATGTGATAATAAAGGAGGGTACATATTTCCTAAATCCAAACGAAGGACAATATGGCACCGTAATTGTTGACATATCTCAATAAAAATAAAGTATCGGGTAATTATTTTTTTAACAAACATTGCGAGATTAGCTGAGCCAATCTCGCAATGTTAAAAGTGAATAAAAATTATGAAATTTCATTATTTAATTTTATTAACTGTATTACTCATTCTCGGAAGTTGTAAGTTATTTCTTGGAATTAGTAATCCAAAAAAAGAACAGAAGGTAAAGTTGGATGCATATTTAAAAAAAATAGATATCGACACGAACTACAATTACGTTTTTTTCAAACCAGCTTTTGACAGTATTAAAAATCTTCCATTCAAACCAAATTGGCCCGATGGATTTAGACCAATTCAATTTAAAGCATTTAATTCTAACGGTGAAATGGTTTCTCAATATTCATCTTGTGAAGGCTCTTACAGAAATTTGAAAATATTTGAGGCCTACCCACCCAATAACGCATGGCCTATTGATTCAACTCAAAATTTCTATGATGACACTAAAATGTATAGAAATTACGATGGCACTAAAGTTAATCTAAATGCTAACAATGGTGATTTGAATATTGTGGTTTATTGGGGGAAATGGATGGGGCGACACGGAAAAAAACTTCTTTTGGATTTGAAGGCATATAAGAATTCTCATCCTGAATACAAAATTAATATATACAAGGTGAATGTTGCGGAGTATTTTATTTACGAATAAACTCTAGCTTTTAAAGCTATATTGATTATTTCTATCTTGGAAAGACTCAATTCAACCCAACTAATCACTAAGCACAAGATTTCGAAATAAAAATTAAATACTCATAACAAACGCTTAGCTCCATTTTTCTGCCGCAGGCGCAACACAGAAAATCGCCACCTTCGCCAAGCCCGAAACCGTTAGTATATGACATAAGTTATAAACCTGTTTGGGGAGTAGAAATTAAATCGAGTAATCGATATTTTGATAAACCTCAAGAATTTAAAAGTTTGATCAAATTTTGTGAAACGAATACATTTGAATCGGCTGTCGTTTCTTCAATTGATCAATTAGGAATGAAAGAAATCCAACAAAAAATTAACGATTTCAAAAAACATAGCCGAGAGCAACAGACAAAGATTTAGAAACGCTTGGAGTTTTAGCAATTAAATAAAAGACAATCATCAAAAAAACACAAAAATCATGAAAACCCTACTCCCACTTTTTATTACATTCTTGCTAAGCTCCAATTCATTCGCTCAAAACCGTGTTGATTTAGATTCATATGTTGTCAAAACAATTGAAGGAACTATTGGTGAAATCTATAAGATTATTTCTGGTGAAAGAGGAGAGAATAGAAATTGGGAAGCGTTTCGTCAACTTTTCACGCCTGACGCTCAATTTAGTGTTCTAAGTCACGATAAAACGGGAAACGGAAAAGTAAAAACCTTCACTTTGGAAGAATTTGTGAGAGTTGGGATGGATGCATACGAAAAAGATGGGTTCGTAGAAAAACCATTAAAAACGGTCATCAATCAATACAATGGCATCGCAAATGTTTTTCAAAGCTATTACGCCAAAGAGTTAGACTTTGAAGAAGAGGGTGTCAACAGTTTGCAACTAATCTTCGATGGCAAAAGATGGTGGATTACCAGTGTTCTTTGGACCAGCAATGGCAATGGAGTAGAATTGCCAGCAGCTTTAAAATAATCTTGTTGCGTTGGATAGTCGTGTAAAATGGTATATTTTTTACACTCATTTTACATCATTTTACACTTCTTTTGACAATTGCTAACCCAATGCTACCTACTTTAGTGGAACAATAAACAATCGTAACACTTTGATTATGAAAAGAAACATCCTCATTTTTTCCGCTGCAGTAATGACCCTTGGTCTTTTTGGATTTGGTATTCAAAATTGGAATCGGAAAGGCGCAAATCAAAATCTGACGGCAGGCGCTCAGCGTGCTGAAATTTCAAAAATAGACGAAACGCGGACAAAAAAAGAGGTGCATCCCGACTTTTTGCTCAAAGTGGAAGCCCGCTTTTTAGCAACGATTTCCAAAGAAAAGCTAAATCAAGCGTTAACAATAAAGGATCTTGTTCCGGAAAAAGCAACCAAGGATATGTGTGCGTTTAATGATGTGCATATTTTCTTTGAAAATGGATCGGAGAAAAAAATTGAAATCGGAAACAACGAACGATTAAATGACAAGCAACGGGAACTTTTGGCCTCGCTGGATTATTCCAATGATTTTCATATCGAAGCTACGTGCTCCTATCAAAATCCGGAAACGGGCAAAATGGAACCCTACGATTTTGTTTATTATATTTCGGTTGTCCCTGAAAAACAGGCAGAATACAGTCTGGGATCGGATGCACTCCTTCAATATTTGAGAGACAACAGCCAAAAAGAAATCGACCGCATGTCAGGTGATCGCTTACAACCAGGACGCATTCAATTTACGGTAACGAGTTCAGGCGAAGTTAAAAACGTTTCGCTCAATTCTACTTCGGGTTTTATGCACTTGGATGTCGCTTATCTCGATTTGATTCCAAAAACGACAGGCAAATGGGAACCTGCCCTTAATGCAAAAGGCGAAAAGATAAACCAACAATTTATTTTCTTTTATGGTATTGAAGGTTGCTAGTGGATTGTACATCTGAACCTTCATTTTTTTGATTGCCGAGAAAATCATACTTTAGTATTGATCTTTCAACGTCACAAAAAAATGAAACAACTCAGCCTTTTACTTTTCATAATTCTTGTGCATCTTTCTTCTTGTGGACAAGACCAAAACAAAAATGAAATCTCGCCTTCTGATGAATCCAGCGAGACAGAAATTGTGCCTAAAATAAATCCAGAAGGAACAACAGTTTCAACAAGAATATTGCCGCCCGATCATTTCATACGTAACGCTCAAGACGATTTATCTTACGGCGATTATCTTCGCAATTTGCCTTTAAAACCGAACGGATCGAAAGTCAAATTGTACAATGGAGAAACGAAACCAAATTTCAATGTTTATGAAGCGGTTGTCGATTTGGAAATTGGAAAAAAAGACCTGCATCAATGTGCCGATGCGGTCATGCGACTACGTGCAGAATATTTGTGGGAACAAAAACGCTACAAGGAAATTCATTTCAACTTGACCATCAATTTCAGAGTGGATTATACCGAATGGCTAAAAGGTAGACGAATAGTGGTCAACGGCAACAATACCAAATGGATAGAAGGCGGTTCCACTTCTACTTCCTACGCCGAATTCTGGAATTATCTGGAGTTGATTTTCAATTATGCCGGCACTTTGTCACTTGCTCAAGAATTGCAATATGTTCCATTAAAAGAACTTCAAATCGGCGACGTTTTCATCCGAGGAGGATCTCCGGGTCACGCTGTTTTGGTGGTTGATATGGCCACAAATCCAGAAACGAAAGAAGTCATTTTTCTTCTCGCGCAAAGCTACATGCCAGCCCAAGAAATTCAAATTTTGCAAAATCCGAATAATCCAGAATTCAGTCCGTGGTATTCCGTTTCAGACATTCAAGACCGACTGTTTACACCAGAATGGACTTTTAATAGCGATCAATTGATGCGGTTTCGGGAGTAAACGAAGTAAATAGATAGCGAGGTTATTTGCCTACAAGTTTTTATAAAAACCGCAAGAAACGGATTGTCACTCCACCAATAAAAGACGAGATTTGTCGTGTGAACGAAAACAAAGAAAAGTCCATCGATTTTGATCGAATTGCTAAAGCGATACGTTTCTTGTATGATAATTTTCAGCAACAACCTAGTCTTGAGGATATTGCAAAAGAAATTCATCTCAGCCCTTTTCACTTCCAAAGGATGTTTTCCGCTTGGGTTGGTGTGAGTCCCAAAAAATTTCTTCAATTCATCAGCGTTCAATATGCTAAAGAAAAACTTCGAAAAGAAGAAATCAATTTATTTCACACCAGCACGGAAACAGGCTTATCTGGCATGGGACGACTGCACGATTTATTCGTCAACATAGAAGCCATGACCCCAGGAGAATACAAAAAT
>JBGSIB010000070.1:0-31251 GCA_041751955.1 Crocinitomicaceae bacterium | reverse complement strand
CCTCCATGCCTTCTTCCATATCTTCAAAGAGGTCGTCGTAGTTTTCAATTTTTGTGTCTAATAATTTTTCAATTTGAATTCGCAAGTCATTTTTGTTCTTGCTTTTTTTGAAAATCACTCTTTGTTGCAATTTAATTTCTTGTGTTTTAGGATCCATAATTATCATAAACATGCTCGCGTTTTCTTCTTTCTTGAATTTTTTAGCTATGCGTTTTCCAAGTGATTCTTTACGTTGGTAATAATAGTTCATTTGTTCAAAATCGTTCAATAAGGCTACAAATATGATTTTACGATTTTCTTTGTTCTTTTCCATTTCCATCAATTCGGAATAGTCAACAGGGAAGGTGTTTTTTGTCATGAACTCGTTCAATTGACTCATTAATGAGACATAAAGACATTTCTGATTGAATGTTTCTGTCGTCATTCCATCCATATTGCTTCTACCGATTGTTGAGATAGTCAATTTTCTGCTTTCAGCTATTTCCTTTAATGCTTCTTTAAAGGTAATTTCCAGTTTTATTGATTTTTCAGGGCTTAACTCAGAGCCTTCGTATTGAGCTATGTATGGATCTACAACAATGATTTCAGAAAGTTCTATCGGTTCTCCAAAAGTATCTTCATCGTCTTCCATTTTTTTACGTTCTTTTCGTAAAGCCCGTCTTTCTTTGCGCGACATTTCATAATCGTCAAAATCGTAACCATAATCTTCTTCAAAAAAATCAGAATAAAACTCTTCCTTTTCACCATCCTTGTTTTCCTCATAAAGTTCAAGGAATGCAGAATCTGTTACGATATCTGAAATATTATACAAATAGTAATTGGTGCTATCCAAAGCCTTTATTTCTTCTGCTTCTTTTCGTTTGCTTCTGATTTTTTGGTACTTGGTCATTTTATCCCAATCTTCAGCCGAGAATACTTTTTCATTTACAGTATCCTTTATGCTAGCCTTTTTGACATATTCATCATATGTAAGATCTGAAAAATCCTCGAGTTCAAATTTTCTATTGAAAACCAATTGTTTCATAGTTCGGTTCCACAATTCCTTGATTTCTACATCTTCTGGAAATTGTTTGTAGCTATCATTGACTATGCGCGCAGCTAATGTCGCTGTTTCAATACCATCCAAGTTATCAATAAAGAACTGTAATTTCCCTATTTCGCCTTCTTTACCAAAACCAACCTCCTCTTCAAAATAATCGTATTCATAATCGAATTCATTGTAGTCGTTCGACTGGTTCGCTTTTGCTTTTGCTAGACCATACCATGCTTGACATTTCATTCTATTCAGATAAATAGAAGTTGGATATCGACGTTCTAAAATGAAAATCGTGTAAATGGCTTGATCATAAGATTTGTCTAACATATCGGACCGCAAACGTTCGAATCTTGCTACATCTCTTACGTATACAAATTCATCAAGGCCAAGTAAGTTAGTTGAATTCCCCCAATTTTCTAGTGTGTCAGCTGTTGCTAAAGCTTTTTCTTTTCTTCGTTTGATGTTTGGATGAGTACTTCTACGATCATCATAGTTTTCATCCATTTTAATATCAAATTTCTCTTTAGGAAACTTCTTTAATGGGATTTGGCATAAAGGCGAATTGAAATAGGTTTCGGGAAAAGCAATTTCGTCAATAGGAAGGTAAGAATAGGCTAGAACATCGAACAATGATGTCAAATAATCCTTGCTGTATCCTGCTCTGAGGTACATATCTATACCCTTTACATCCGCTTCAAATTCACGATCTTGCGAATAGACGCTCATTTGTTGAAATTTATGTTTGATGTCTTTGTCAGTTGAAAATTCATACCATTCCATGGCGTGTTTTTCAGTGAAGTGCACAATTTCGTGTGATAAAACATACGCTAATTCAGCTTCTGACGTCAACTGTGAAATCAACCCAGTTGTGACTAAAATAACTCCCTGATCTGTTGAAAGAGCGTTGGTAATGTTTGATTTCATCGTGTAAAATCGCAATTTGCTGTACAATTCTACATCATCTTTCAACAAATTTTTCGCAACTTTTTGAACATATAAAGAAATTTCATCTCCATAAGTAATCATTCCAGATTGTAGCAATTCGTCAACGCTTTGATGGATTCGTTGTGTGAACTCTTTTTGCTCTTCCACAGTGAAATTTTCTCGACGTACCTCCAAATCAGCCTCTACCTTGTCAGCAGTGCTAGTATTGAAATCTTTAGGGATTTCGCCAGAAGACTTAAGTGGTCTATAAACATTGAAGTCT
Organism: Crocinitomicaceae bacterium; assembly: GCA_041751955.1. Classification (GTDB taxonomy): domain Bacteria; phylum Bacteroidota; class Bacteroidia; order Flavobacteriales_D; family Crocinitomicaceae; genus UBA2040. Next base: position 29,008 of record JBGSIB010000070.1, on the reverse strand, counting down.
TGTTTTTGAGCAAGCGAAAAATTTGCTCCACAAAGAACTAGGGCAAGGAAAATTAATTTGAGAAAAGTCATAGTGTTATTATTAGTTATTTCGTAGGCTATCCGGTACAAGACAAACCGGGATTGGGTTCATTTTATGTTGATTTGCATTATTAAAAGCTTTATATATTTTTAAAACTTCTCTCTGCCTATCGGTTACAGTATTTTCGTCTCCACCAAACTCCATGGCCCACTCCAATTCTGGATAACTGGCTCCAATTTGGTCTTCGTCACTTCTTTTATCTTCCCACAATCCGTCTGTCGGTTTGGCATCAATAATTTCTTGCAGAACACCAATTTCTTTAGCTAATGCCCAAACTTCCGTTTTCATTAAATCTGCAATTGGACTAATATCAACACCACCATCACCATACTTCGTATAGAAACCAACGCCAAAATCCTCTACTTTATTTCCTGTACCGGCAACTAAACATCTATTTGTTTGTGCAATTGCATACAAAGTGAGCATCCGAAGGCGTGAGCGAGTGTTTGCCATGGCTAAATGATTGTTCAAGGTTTCAATCGGAAAATCTTTTTCTAGCCGCTCAAAACTAAGGGTTAAATCTATTTCTATAACTTCAACATTCGAATATGTTTCAGTCATATATGCTAAATGATTTTTAGCTCTGGAATGTTCGCTCTTAGTTTGACGAATGGGCATGGACAAGAGTATAGTCTTTTTGCCCGTTCTAGCGCATAGTGTTGAGGTTAAAGCAGAATCAATACCACCTGATATGCCAATAACAAAGCCATCAACTCGAGCTTTTTCAGAATATGTTTTCAGCCAATTGATAATATGCTCGGCGACTAGAGGATATTTCATCGGGTTCTAGAAAAGTACGGTGACTTTCAATTTCAATTGGCCTTGAGTCATATCGTTTGAATAATAATTTGCAGCATTATTATTCGTCGGGTCGTTGAAATATAAGGTCATGTTGTCAGCTTTGTTTGATGCATAGATTGGCGTAAAACCATAATAATAACCCATTTCTACACATAAAGAAGTAGAACCGGAAAAGTTCCATTCGGCACCCAATGCCAGACCTGCATTTGCTCGGATAAAGTTCATATCTCTTGCAGCTTTCATTGTATTGTTTTCCGCTGCAACTTCAGTGCCTGTTGAATCTGAAGCCACCGTAAAACCATTATCATTTATTTTGTTCCCTAATAAAAAACTCGTGCGTAAACCGAATTTTCCAAAGTATCTAAAATCGCCAAAATATTTCGTGCGAAACAACATCATGGTCGGTACTGTCAAATACACAGGTTTTTGTTTTCTTTCCGTCCAATGATAAACTGGAAATCCTGGTTTAGTATTCTTTTTCAATTCGATTTTTGTATCGTTGTATTGATAGTAGCTTGATCCGACTTCGCCAGAAGGTTTGATTTTATTCGTTTCAAAGTCTATGTCTATTCCCGAGGCAAATGCAATAGTGTTGGAAATGTTATAATTTAAAGCCAATCCAAACGAAGTTGCATTTCCGACACCGTTAGTCGACATTCTTTTGGTAGCCGTTTTATTCAAATTTAGACCGGTAGAAATACTTATTCCAGCTTGGATTTTTTTGTCCGTTTCGTCCTGAGAAAATAGAGATCCTGTAAATGCGAGAAAAGAGAGTAAAATGATTTTTTTCATAGAATTATCAATTATCAAATAAATTTAATAAACAAACCTGAGTTTTGGTTAATTTTGACTACAATAATAAGGATTAAAAATGTCAATAAAGAAGGGATTTGGAGCAATTTTGCTCCTAGGCTTGTTATTCGCCTGTAAAAATGACCCATTGGATGTCGATTCCTCTAAAATTAAGTTGGATATCGACTATTATAATATGGATTCGGTCTTTCAGCATGCGAAAGGCGCTGACTTGGTTTCATGGCATGAAAAATTCAAAGCAGAAATAAAAGAAGCCTATTTTTATGAATTAGGTGTTGGATTGCGTGTGATGGAAGATAACGATAGTACAATACTGTCAAATATTCAGCTTTTTGCGGCAGACACTTTCATGCTTAAGTTTGAAAAAAGAATTTTGAAAAAATTCCCAAAACTAGTTTCAAAGCATGAGGTGATAGAGGAAGGTTTTCGTAATTTAAAGTTTCATTTTCCAGACTTAAAAATTCCGAATGCTGTTGTTTTTGCCAATACTGTTTTTCAGAGCAGTGCTTTTTCAACACAAAATGAAATCGTAATAGGAATAGAGCGCTACTTAGGAAAGGATGATGATTTGATTCAACAATTACCTCAACAGGTATTTTACAAATGGATTACCGAAGGAATGGAGGAGAAATACCTGGAAAGAGACGCAATTTGTTCATGGGTTTCTACACATCTTGTCGTCATGAATGAAGGGAATTTAGCCGAGAATATGATCAATTGGGGCAAAGCTCTGTACTATACACAAGCTGCTTATCCTAAGGCTTCGCCTGATATTATTATTCGATATACGCCTGAAGATTTAAAATGGGCAGAAGAAAATGAGACCTCTTTTTGGAAATATCTGGTCAAGGAAAAAATGCTATTCCGAATTGATGAAGATGAGTCCATCAATATGTTAGCGCCCGGACCATTTACTCCAGGTTTACCGGAAAAAGGCCCAGATCGTTTGGGACAATATTTGGGATGGAAGTTGGTACAGAACTATATGGACGAAAACGATATCACATTAAAACAATTATTAAAAACACCGTACAGCAAAATATTACAGGCGTACGAAATAGATTAAAAATGGACGAAAGCATTAAAAGTATTTCAGAAATAAAAATTCAAGTCGGCTTGGATGAAAATAAATTACCTATCGAAATTAAATGGGATGCTCCAGACGGCGGTGCAAAAGGAGAATCGGCTCAAGCCATGATGCTCTCGATGTGGAATGGACAGGAGAAAAACACCATGAAAATAGATTTATGGGTTAAGGAACTCTCCATTGAAGAGATGAAGCAGTTTTTTCATCAAACTTTGCTGACAATGGCAGATACTTTCGAAAGAGCTACAGGCGAAGCCAACATAACAGCAGATTTGAGAGATTATTGTTACCATTTTGCTGATAAAATGAATATACTTCCTGAAGAATAAATGAAGGGACTTTTACATAAAATGCACGTCGAACTAGGAAATCAGGTTCAATATACGTTGAATTGGTCTGAGGAAGTTGTCATGAATGATTTCATTGGAGAAAATCTTATTCTTCAATATGACGGAGTAATCAATTGTCAAAAATGCGGTAAGCGGACCAAAAATTCGTTTGGCGAGGGGTTTTGCTACCCTTGTTTTATTGCAGCTCCTGAAGCGGCTGAATGTATTATTCGTCCTGAATTATGCCGAGCTCATCTTGGTGAAGGCAGGGATGTGGAATGGGAACAAAAACACCACAATCAACCGCATGTTGTGTATTTGGCTGCAAGTGATATTGTGAAAGTAGGAGTGACACGCAGTACAAATATTCCAGGAAGATGGATAGATCAAGGAGCGAAAGCTGCTATTCGTTTGGCTGAAACGCCCAATAGATATGAAGCTGGTCGTCTTGAGGTTGAATTGAAGGCGATGTTTTCGGATAAAACCAATTGGCAGAGAATGCTGAAAAATGAATTCGACGCATCTATTGATTTGGAAGACGAGAAATGGACTTTGCACGATCAGTTGCCAGCTGATTTGACCCAATATTTCTCTGAAAATGACGAAATTATCGAAATCAATTATCCAGTTTTGGAATATCCTGTAAAAGTTAAAAGCATGACTTTTGATAAGGAACCAAGAATTGAAGGTAAATTATTGGGAATCAAAGGTCAATACTTGTTATTTGATGGCGGCAGGGTACTCAATATTCGTAAACACGTAGGCTATGAAGTTGAAATACACTAGTATTCTATTTGTATTTTTTTGTTTTCCAGTTTTTGGTCAGTTTCAATGGTCTTGGACACCATTGGCGAATATACCCATACGAACCAGCAACAATGCCGTCGCAAGTTTCAATTCTTTGACCGGACAAAGCTATGTGTATTCTTTCGGCGGAATAGACAGCACAAAAACGAGTGCTGGTATTCATCAACGTGTTTTTGTGCTCAATTTCATGTCCAATTTATGGTCTGAGCTAGCACCATTACCCGATACTTTGGGGAAAATTGCAATGGGAGCAAGTTATGTGAATGGAAAAATTTATATCATGGGCGGCTATCATGTTCTTCCCAATGGAAATGAAATTTCCTCTAATAAAGTTCACGTTTTCAATCCTTTAAACAATACTTTTGAAACAGATGCAGCGACCATTCCAGTTCCGATAGACGACCACGTACAGTGTGTTTATAAGGATAGTTTGATTTATGTGGTTACTGGTTGGTCGCAGACTACCAATAAACCAGATGTTCAAATTTTTAATCCAAGTTTGAATCAATGGGCGGTGGGAACTTCTGTGCCGAATACGAACGTGTACAAGGCTTTTGGTGCCTCTGGATACATTGTAGGTGACACACTGTATTATTTTGGAGGGGTAACGTCGGGAGTTAATTTTGTTGCTCAAAGTTACATGCGTAAAGGGTATATCAATCCCAACAATCCATCGGATATTACTTGGTCGACCATGATACCAGCACCCGGTGGAGCTGGATATCGAACAGCGTGTTCTGCAGCCGGGCAAACAATATTTTGGCTTGGCGGCTCATCGATAGCCTATAATTACGACGGAATCGCTTACAATGGATCAGGAGGAGTGCAGCCGCAAAATAGAATACTGCATTTGAATTCTCCTTTGAATACCTATCAAAATAATGATGCCGAGCCGTTTGGCGTGATGGATTTACGAGGAATTGGTGAGTTGAATGCGGGCCGTTGGGTTGTTTGCGGCGGAATGGACAGCAATCAAGTCGTGAGCAATCGTACATTTTTGTTACAGAATCAAAGTTTAGCACTGGAAGAATTAATTTCGACGAATCCTCTTCAAATATCGTATCACCAAAGTGGAATTACAGTAAGTACTAAATTTCCACAAAAAATAGAGTTGACAGGAATTGATGGGCAGAAATTTGCGACTCACACAGGAGAAAATGATTGGTTTATTTCTAATGACGATTTTTCAAATGGAGTTTATTTGATTCGGTCCGGAAATTATGTTCAAAAAATTATAATTCAATAAATTAAAGTTTTGGGGAAAGACAAATTAAGACGTTTTGCAGCGGTAAAAGATTATCCGAATTTTTTCGAGCCAATAATTGGTGAGGAAAATGATTTGAAAGGCAATTGGCAAAAGCATTTTGGGAATGATCATCCAATTGTTTTAGAATTGGGTTGTGGAAAGGGAGAATATTCTGTTGGTTTGGCTAAACATTTTCCTGAGCACAATTTTATTGGTGTGGACATCAAAGGCAGTCGCATGTATATTGGCGCGACAGAAGCTTTGGAAAATGACATGAAAAATGTTGCCTTCTGTCGAACCAAAATTGATTTTATTTTGGAGAGCTTTGCTGAAAACGAAATAGACGAAATCTGGTTGACATTTTCTGATCCTCAACCCAAAAAACCGAATAAACGTTTAACTTCCAGCAATTTCATTGAGAAATATAAAAAACTATTGAAACCTGGAGGAATTGTTCACGTCAAAACGGATAGCGATTTGCTTTTTGAGTTTACAACAGATGAAATCAAAGAAAGAAACTACGAACCTTTGCTGATCACTTGGGATTTATACAATGATTTATCAGACGATTTAGATGAGGTGACAAAGGAAATTTTCTATATCAAAACGCATTACGAGAAATTATTTACCGCTCGTGGAAGTGTAATTAAATACTGCAAATTCAGAATTCACTGATTTTTTGCGACCTAGAATTAAATCAGTTTAAGCTACTTTGAGCTTGGCCATTTTTGATTTAGAGAATTGATCTTGCGCATAGTCCAAAGTAACTCTGTATGTTTTCTCGTCATTCGAAGGAAGTTCATACATAGCCTCTGTTAAAATTGCTTCACAAATGGATCGCAATCCACGGGCACCTAGCTTAAATTCGATTGCTTTTTCTACGACATAGTCGAGAACAGGGCCATCGAAGGTCAATTGAATTCCATCGATTTCGAACAAACGAAGATATTGTTTCACCAAAGCATTTTTCGGTTCGGTCAAAATTCTTCTTAAACTTTCGGCATCCAAAGGTTCTAGATATGTTAAAACAGGAAAACGACCAATTAATTCAGGAATAAGTCCAAAAGTTTTGATATCCGTAGGATTTACATATCTCAAAATCACTTCGCCATCTACTCTTTCTTCGTCATTGGAAGAAAAACCTATCGTTTGGCGATTAACACGGGAAGCAATTATTTTTTCAATTCCATCAAAAGCTCCACCACAAACAAAAAGTATGTTGCGTGTGTCGATTTGAATCATTTTTTGCTCAGGATGTTTTCTACCTCCTTGAGGCGGAACATTCACAACAGTTCCTTCTAATAATTTCAATAAAGCTTGTTGAACACCTTCTCCCGAGACATCTCTCGTGATGGAAGGATTATCGCTTTTTCGAGCAATTTTATCAATTTCATCTATGAATACTATACCTTTTTCGGCAGCTTCAACGTTATAATCAGCAGCTTGAAGTAAACGCGACAAAATACTTTCTACGTCTTCTCCAACATATCCAGCTTCTGTCAAAACCGTAGCATCAGCAATACAAAATGGAACGTTCAACATTTTGGCAATCGTTTTAGCCAAAAGCGTTTTTCCTGTTCCTGTACGACCAACTAGAATGACGTTTGATTTTTCAATTTCCACTTCGTCCTTTTTAGCAGGTTGGTTCAATCTTTTGTAATGATTATAAACCGCAACTGAAAGTACTTTTTTGGCATCAATTTGACCAATTACATAATCGTCCAATTTTTCCAAAATCTCTTTTGGTTTCAGCACGTTAACTGGATTTACAGCCTTTTTTTCACGACTGTTCAATTCTTCTTCCTGGATGATGTTGTGTGCTTGAGTAATGCAACTATCACAGATGTGACCTGTTACTCCTGCGATTAATAATCCAACTTCGTTACGTTTTTTTCCGCAGAAAGAACAACTAGTATCTTTTTTCACATTTTATGTTTTTGTCGAAAAGGACGACCGTGATATACAAAAGTAAGGAAAAATAGGGCTGAAAGCCAAAAGAAAAACGGGAAGCAACTCAATACTTCCCGTTTTTTAAGATTAATTTTGAATCGAACTATTTTGGACTTCTATCCAAAACCTCGTCCACCATTCCGTAAGCTTTTGCTTCATCGGCTGTCATCCAGTAATCTCTATCTGAATCCGCCCAAACTTTTTCGTACTCTTGTCCACTATGACGGGCAATAATATCGTAAAGTTCTTTTTTCAATTTTGCAATCTCACGAGCTGTAATTTCGATATCAGATGCTTGACCTTGAGCACCTCCCAAAGGTTGATGAATCATTACTCGAGAGTGTTTCAAGGCTGAACGTTTACCTTTCGTTCCGGCGCACATCAGCACAGCCCCCATTGAAGCGGCCATTCCTGTACAGATCGTTGCTACATCCGGTTTGATGTATTGAATGGTATCATAAATTCCCAAACCAGCATAAACTCCACCACCTGGAGAGTTCAAATAGATTTGAATATCTTTTTTAGGATCAACAGATTCCAAAAACAAGAGTTGGGCATTGATGATATTGGCAACTTGATCGTTAATTCCTGTTCCTAAGAAAATAATTCTGTCCATCATCAAACGCGAGAACACGTCCATTTGGGTCATATTCATTGGTCGTTCTTCAATGATATAAGGTGTAAGGGATGATTCGATGTAATGTCCTAAGTGCATGGAACTGATTCCCATGTGCTTGGTTGCGTATTTATTAAATTCGTTTTGATCCATAATTGATTTGTGTGAAAATTGAAAGCTAAAGTTATAAATTAAAAACAATTGACATTTCTCGAAAAAGAATTTCTATTCAAATCTGTATGTTTTTTGCTTAGTTTTAACCAAGATTAACGAATTGGCAATGCTACAAAATATCCGAAATCAAAATGTGTTGTTTTCTCCATTGAATTGGGGTTGGGGACACATGTCGCGCGCCATTCCTTTGCTACAAAAATTGCAAAGTCAGGAAAATGAAATTCACCTTGCTTGCACTGCCCAACAATATGCAGTTTTGAGTGAGTATTTATCTGATTTAACTTTTAAGGAATGGCCAGGTTATCCCTTTCGTTTTAAAGGAAACGGAAATTTTGGAGCAGATATCTTGGCTTCTACTTTGGGATTGTTTTCTTTCGGCAGGAAAGAAAAAAACTTTGTTCGAAGTTATGTGTCTGAAAATAATATTTCTCTTGTTTTGAGCGACCATCGTTATTTTTTTAGCAATAAAGAGGTGAAATCAATATTCATTACGCACCAAATAAATTTGCCATTGCCGAGGCATCTTCGTTTTGTTCAAAAAATGCATGAACGGATGATGAATCGATTTTCGGAGATTTGGATAGTTGATGATCCTAAAATTAATATGGCAGGACATTTGTCAAATCCAAGCAAAACGATCCAAATTCCTTACACGTATATTGGCATTTTATCTCGATTTTCAGGAAACGAGGAACAAAGCGATAGAAAATGGACAACAGTTTTGGTGAGTGGTCCGGAACCATATGCACAGCAATTCTATCAAGAACAAAGAAATATTTTTGAGCATCAGGAAGGTAATTGGTGTATTCTTTATAGAGGTGTTTGTGAAGAAAAAGAGAGTTCTCAAAAAATGTCATGGTTGGATATGGATCAACGATTACGCGAAACACAAAAACTTATTTCGCGCAGCGGTTATTCCACTTTAATGGATGTGCATTTTCTAAAATGTGAAGTGAATTATTTTCCTACTCCGGGACAAAAAGAACAGGAGTATTTGGCTTCAATACATGTTTAACAGCAAACTATATTCTTAACTATCGAAGCAGATGAATTGTGCCTTGGACAATTTTTGCATTTGATTTCTTGGTGTCGGAGTTATACATGTAAAAATAGACACCGTCATGCAATTCATTCCCGTCCCAAGTGTTATCGTAAGCCTCCATTTCGAATACAACATTACCCCATCTATTTAGCACAATAAGCTGATTATTGGGTTGTTTTAGCGCATAGTCAATAACAAAATAATCGTTGATTCCGTCACCATTTGGAGTAATGACATTTGGAAATGTATTGTTGCAGGAAACGGTAACGATGTAAATCGAATCGGTAACAGAACAGCCAGAAATTGAATTGACTGCAGTGAAAGCATACCAGCTATTATCAATGATTGAGTTGGTGTCGAGTAGCACACCGTTATTGTTGTACCAAGTCAACTCACCAGAAACATTCATTTGATTTAACCATTCTGTAAAACAAAGAATTGTATCGCTGGGTATGGTAAAAGGGCTAGCTCCAGTATTTAAAACGAGTGAATTTAACCAAGAACAACCATATGAATCGTATGCGACTATAGTCAATGTTGTCAAAGGATTTGTGAGTTCTATGCTCAATTGATATCCTGTGAAAGAACCAAATGGTCCAGACCAAACTAAACTATCAGCATTTGTTGTTGCGATAAGGTTCACAGTATCGTTCAAGCAAAGCATAGTTGGAACGGGTACAACTACACTCGGACTACTCGGAACGATAACCAAAATAGAATCAATGTTAGAAGAACACCCCATCATATCCGAGCCTTGAGCATAAACATAGGTGCCGTTTCCAAAAGCGCTTGTGATATCTAAATAGTCACTGACAACTATTCCGATTGGTGTTGTCCAAGACAAAGAATCGAAATTATTTGGTGCATCGATTGTTTCAACATTTGTTCCACATATTATAACCGAATCCTCAAATAAATTTAAAACTGGAGAGGTCAAAGTGTAAATGTTTTGAAAAACCGTGTCGGAGAAACAATTATTGGTTATCACGGCCATTACTTCATGAACGGATGGTCCAGCGGTGCCGATATAGTCGAACGTGTCGCCGTAATTAATGTAGAGACCATCGATAAACCATTCAACATTTCCTGGACTTAAATTGAGTGAAAGTTGGGTAGCGTCGAGCGGACAAACAATTGTATCTCCGAGAATTAACCCGCCATCAAATGGATGAAGAGCAATTACATTTACTTCCTGATAGGCAGGTGGGCAGCCTAGAACATTGTATGCGGCATAAACAACGGTGTCTTGTAATACATTATTAAAGGTGAAGTTTATACCCGTATATTGAAGATTAAAATTGGGATCAAACCAATTGACAGGTAGCGCGTCCAAATTAATCAATACCACGTTGTCACCTTCACAGATTGCTGTATCTGGCACATTCGGTGGAAAAGAAAGTGGCACAGTAGTTACGTTTATCGTATCCGAAAAGGCCTCGCAACCGTACTGATTTATAGCCGAAACACTATATTGGCCAGATTGAGTTACTGCTATTGAATTACCTACAGTTTGTCCAGAACTCCAAAGATATGAGCTGTACCCAGATGGCACAGAAATCACGGACGTATCTCCATAACATAAAACAGTATCTGTGACAGATATAGGGAGACTAAATGAACCATCCGCAATGATCAATGTGTCTATCGTAGTGATGCCGCATTGTTGAATTTGGCAAATGTAAGTTCCAGGCAGAATAACTGAAATTTGGGATGAACTTCCTGCCCATGAAGGGTTTATCCAGTTAATCACAGCATTGTCCGAATAGCTAACATTTAAAGTAATTGGAATCAGTGAACAAAGGATGGGTTGAGGATCGGCGTATAAGGTTGGGAGCGTGTAAACATTAACTTCTACAGCTGGTGTTGTCAAGACGCAACCATTTGAGTCTATCACTTGACAATAATAGAATCCAGGTTGGGCATCCGTGTAGGTGTTGGTATTGGACAGATTTGCACCATTTGGTCCCACCCAGTTATATGAAGCGTAAGTGTTTGGTATCCAAAAATCTACACTATCTCCCGGACAGACTATTCCATCCAAAGGATTCATGACAATTATTGGCGGTTGTTTTTCATAAAGAGTAAAAATGTTGGTCACCGAATCCGTGCATCCTGTTATTGGGTCAGTGATCAATCCGGAATAAGTAAAATTACCGGCCGAAGTAACCTGTATGCTGTCGTTGTTGGGACTGGTATAGGTTATATTCGGTCCTTGCCATATGAATCCTGTATAAACAGGATTGACGGTTAAAAAAACGGAATCATTGGGACACAACAAACTAGGGGAAGAAATATTTGAATTTCCTAACGGTAGAGGATTGACTATAATGTAAACCGAATCCGTTACTAAATAATTGGTGACATCTGAACCGCATAAATTACTGTATCCAAGACCAGCATGATAGGTAAAAACATGCCAGCCAGTTGTTGTCGGATGGTAATAAATCGCATTAACATCTTCAGGTGGCTGATAAAGCAAATATCCCGAAAGTGTAGCCGGCACATCGAAATAATATCCTGTTGTAGGTTGACTAAAAAATTGTCCTACAATTGCGTTGGGATTTGTTATAGAATCATAAACATGAACGTTCAACCATTCATCAGCACATATTGTTATTGTATCGTTGTGATCCGTGTCTTCAAGGAAATATAGATAAGGGTTAATGGAATCATGTGTCACTGTTGAGTCCAATTGAATAATAAAGTAACTGTTTGTGATACAATATTCGTTCGTTATCCCGACAGGATAATAACCTCCTTCATTGTATACGTGTGGTAAAGTGTCAGTAATATTAACAAGGCCAATAAATATCGAACAACCTGCACATAAATTGCTGAAACTGATTGTTACTGAATCGGGTGAACAAAAATTATAAGTAGGATAATTCGTTGTATTAACGGCGATGCCTAAATTATCACTCATCAATGGAATTGGAGGGGAAGGTTCAAGTATTGCCACTATGGTATCATAGCCGACTATACAACCATCAACTCTTTCAACAATTACACTGTATGTACCTGATTGGCTCACGCTTAAAGGATTTGTTGTTGACCCAGTGTTCCACAAATACGTATAATCAGGACCGTAAAGAATTGGGCTATACAATGTGGGGTTGTAGACATACGTGTTTGGATCATAGAAGAGTGACTCACTGCTACAAAAATGAACTGTATCTATAAGCGGATCTTCAATGAATCCATCCAATGAATCTGTTGGGGTGCCTATGAAATAATTATAATCAGGCGTATTTAAGTGCACTGCGTTCGTCAAAAATGAATTGGCAGACAAATCACCAAACAATGACATATGATTTTGAGGATATGTAAATGCATTATAAAGGGAGAATATTTGTGATGTTCCTGTACCGGAAAAGAAACTATAACCAAAAGATGTAGTTATTGGAATATTTAAAATTTGGGTGTGTGTTCCACATATTACTGCTTGTTGTAGATTGTTTATGGCCACACCCTGACCCTCGTCGTTGAGTTGACTCCCAAATGTTTTAGCAAAACTTAAGCTACCTTGGTTGTCAATTCGGGCTAAATAAGCATCTCGATAACCAACGCTATTGTAATTAGCGGTTTGTCCGTTATGAAGTTCCGTCCAATTACACCTAAAATGTCCAGTAACATAAATATTTTGTGTTGCATCAATCGATACAGCTCTTGCTGAAAGTTCGTTGTCTGATCCCAAAACCTTATTCCAGATATGAAGCCCTGCGTTGGATATTTTTAAAGTAAAAATTTTCTTTGAGAAAGGAGAGTTAATTGTTGTGTTTCCAGAAGAAGTAATGTAGAGCATGGAACCGGAGAAATCACCAACTATTACTGGCTCATTTGCCGAGTTGATTTCAATATCATAGGGTACTACAAATCCAGCTTTCATCATATTTAACCAAGCCATAGTTCCAGTTGATGAAAATTTGGCAACGAAACCAACAGATAATGCTGCATTATTCACTGTAGTTCCAGCGATAACCATAGTATCAGAAAATTGCCCCGTTAGAAAAATGTTATCTGATGCATCGCATGCCACGGCTAAACCTCTTTCTTCAAATTTGGCTTGCCCTGTTTGTAACCATATTGGTACCCCAGCCGGTGTATATTTGGCAATAAATAAATCAAAGTTTACGCTTCCTGATGTAGGATCTATTAAACTATTAACCGTTTGTCCAGCTATTTGACTTAATCCTTTAAATTGCCCAGTTAAAATAATATTGTTTGATCCGTCAACGGTGACGCCGTATGCATTTTCACTATCTGCTCCTCCTTCAGATTTTGCCCAAACAACCGTTCCAGAACTGTTCAATTTAACGATAAAGATGTCTTTGGAATTGCCCGATGAGCTCAAAGTAGTTGAACCAAAGGTGATTTGTCCAAAATATTCTCCTGTAACTATAATGTCACCAGCATTGTCTATTGCCAAATCTGTTGGCTTGTCTGAAAACTGTCCACCAAATGATTTGGCCCATTGAAATCCGCCATTTGAATTATATTTTGAGACGTAAATATCATTTGCACCTTGCGAAGCAATAGGGGGAACGCCAACTGCAAAACTAGTTCCTCCTGAAAAGTAACCAGCTACATATGAACTTCCACTTCCGTCTATTTCAACATCTATGGCTTCATTGGTTGTGCTACTCGTGGTTGTCTGACCGCAGAAATTTTGAGCTTTAACTGCACAGTTTAGAGCAAATAGTAAAGTCAAAGTCAGTACAGTTTTAATCATAGAGTCAACTTTGATAAGTCAATTTTTAGGGTTCAGGTCTCAATAGATTCCAAAACAAAGACGTATAAAGTTAGCAAAAAGTTGGCAAAAAAAAATCCCTCAACCGAAGTTGAAGGATTCCTTAAATCATTTGTTTTTTTTATAATAAACCTGTGAAAGCCGTGTTTTCAGCAAATTTGATAAATTCTCTGTCATTTTTAGCTTTTGTCTTCAAAGACGCATCCATACCAATTGCTTTTGACAAGTTGCTTGTTACATCAGTGATTTTATCCTGACGAGCTGCAGCAACTGCTTTCAAGTAGTAACCTTGAGCAGACTCTTTGTCTGCAGAGTTGTTCAAAGTTGAAATACACCCTGAGGCATTGCCATTCAATAATTGAGCAAGAGCCTTGTTGTAAGTGTCTTCAGATCCGAAGTTAGAAACTGCTTCAGCATATTTACCAGCTTTGATATTTAAAATACCGTGGTTGTAGCCATTTTCAGAACCAGAACCTTTACCTTGATCAAGCAATTGTTTCGCTTTCACAAAATCACCTGACGAACCAGCAATAGCTCCTAAGTTGTTTTTAGCGATTGCGTTGTCTTTGATATTGTTTGCTTTTTCAAACTCAGATTTTGCTTCGGACATTTTCCCTTGCATGTAGTATACACCACCAGCATTATTAAAGGCTCTATGATCTGTTGGGTATTTTCTCTCTGCCGCTTTATAAATCGCTAATTTTTTGTCCAAATCTGTGATTAACGTAGCTGCAAATAGCATTTCTTCTAAATTTAAAACTTCAGGTGTAGCAGAAGTAGAAATCGATTTTAACTCTTCATCTGTGTAACCAGTTTTATCGTAAACTACAGTGATTTCAGAACGACGTAGTTTAGGGAAAATCTCTTTGTCCAAGTATGTAAATGTTTTACCCATGTTACGCATTTCTGTTTCACGTGTTGTAGGGTCTTTGTGCATTTCCAATACACGAATCACTAAGTTTTTCTCATCTGTGTTCATGTTCGATTTTTCCAATTCAGTTTTAAAACCAGCGAAATCTTCACCTTTACCCTCTAAATTGTAGATTTCAGTTTGACCAACTGTATTTCCTGCTTTCTTAGATAACCCCATAGCTGCTTTTTTACCAGCTTCAGCACGGTCAGTTGATAAAGTATTGTTTTTATCCTCTTCTCCTTCAGGCGAAGCATAACCAACTACTTTTATCGATTTGATTTTAATTCTATCATTCGTTTCTGCTACTTTCATCCATTCAGACATTGCTTTCATGTCTTCATCAACTAATTCTCCAGAACGAACGTCTGATTTACCCTTCAAATAACCAATAGAAGACATTTGTGTCATTTCATTAACACGTTTGAAATTGTCTTTTTCCATTGTTACACGGAAGTCTTTATTCACCAACAAAGGAGTAATAATCGTTCCCGGTGCGATAGTCGTACGATCAATTTGATCTTTTACTTTACCTCCTTTAGAAACAGTACCAGTAATGTCCAAAGTTGTGTACTCAAATTCAGGTTTGTAAGCAACAACGTCATAATACGTTACTTTTCCTCCTGGTTTGTACTGAACAACATTACCATTACCTGTAGCTTTTTCGCCTTGAACAGTTACAGGTTTAAGCGGCGTGTCACCTAACATAGGCTGAATTTCAGCGCTTGCTTTTTTCTTGATTCCTTTTGCTGGAAATGTTACATCAACTTTTACTCTAACGGAATCTCCGTGCATTTCAAGAGGACTTGGCGTAACATCATATGTTAAGTCCTTCATTAGGTCACAACCTGTAACAAGTGTACCCGCTGCTAAAAAAGCAAAACCTACTAGCGTATGTTTCTTCATATTTGGTTTAATTTCAAGATTATGTGACAAAAGTAAATAAAAAAAACTGTACAATAGCTTGATTGATTCATTTTTAGAAACAATTGTCCTATTTTACCTTATTATGACATTCTGGATTAAGGCAAAAGTTTAAACAATTGTTTTACAGTGAGTTGAGTTCTTGGATCTATGAAATTTTTTGCGATTTCTAGCAATGGAACAAGAACAAAACTGCGGTTATTAAAATTCGGATGTGGAATGATTAATGTCTTTGACAAAATTTTACACTGTCCAAAGAAAATTATATCAATATCGATTAATCGTGATTGATAACCCGATATATTTGGACTGTATATTCTTCCTAACTTTTTTTCTATATCCTTGATTTCTATTAAAACTTGTTCTGGCTCTACATCTGTTTGAACCTGTATGCAGGAATTGATGAATTTAGTTTCTGATTCAAAGCCAATGGCTTCGTTTTCAAAAAACGAGCTTTTTTTTAATATTGGGCCTATTGTTATCTCAATTTCAGAATATGCTTTTATAATATTTGATTTTCGATCGCCTAAATTAGAACCAAGGGATAAAAACAATTCTTGTGTCATTTCCACTCAAATGTATTCATCAATTTTAACAAGTCTACTTTCAAATAGTCAAGTGTTGGTCGCAATGAATCATAA
Organism: Crocinitomicaceae bacterium; assembly: GCA_041751955.1. Taxonomy (GTDB): domain Bacteria; phylum Bacteroidota; class Bacteroidia; order Flavobacteriales_D; family Crocinitomicaceae; genus UBA2040. The sequence continues at coordinate 12,840 of JBGSIB010000070.1, read as the reverse complement.
TTTGGTTTGCAATTCATGTAAACAACTCCGCTAACAAATCGGTCTGTCGAATCGGTGAGATAAAATTGAAAAGGAGTTGCAACGTCTCCCTGCAATTCAAAGAAAGTACCGTAAACTTTTTTTCCGGGATGAATAATTTGTTCGTCGTTAATTGCCGTTGCGATTAATTTATGCTCGTCCACTCGGTCATTAGAGAAATTAACATATTGAGCCAAAGGTTCTTTCATATCGATGTATGAAAATTGTATTGTTCCGTTGAGTCTTCCTAAGTCAATGTCTTTGTGACAATTATCTTTGCTAACTTCTTTTGCACTGTACAATTGCGATAACTGAAAGGTATAAGGGCATCTATCCGAAAAAGTAGTGTAGGCGTGATCAGGTAAATCAAGTCGCAAATAAGTTGGAGGTTTAGGTATGAGAAGCTCGTTTCCTTCACATGCCGAAAAGAGAAAAAGGAATATTACACTAAGTGAACCGATTATTTTCATGATTCTTCTTCTGTTTTTGGAAGATTTATTTTGACCATTTTTATTCTTCTTTTGTCAGATGCTTCAACTGTCAATTTTGTTTGTCCAACTAAAATACATTCTTTGTTTTTTAGTATTCGTCCAGCATTTTCGACAATAAACCCGCCCAAGGTTTCGGCTTCTCCTTTAATGCTATCGAATTCTTTGCCATCAATTTCTAATAATTTATACAAGTCGACCAAACTTGTTCTTCCTTCTACACGAAACGTGAATTCGTCAATTTTCGTGTAAACAATTTCATCTTCATCAAACTCATCGGTGATATCTCCAACAATTTCTTCCAAAATATCTTCCAAAGTAATTATACCATCCGCGCCACCATATTCGTCCACAACAACAGCCATGTGCATTTTTTTTGATTGAAATTCCTTCAACAAATCATCAATCTTTTTATTCTCTGGAACAAAAAATGGTTTTCGAATCAATTCTATCCATTTGACGTCCTTTTCTTTATGATTTAGAAATGGTAGAATGTCCTTGATGTATAAAATTCCAATAACATCGTCGAAATTACTATCATAGACCGGAATTCGAGAATAACCAGAATCCAGAATAACATCCATAACTTCTTTGTAATCAGCTGTTTTATCTACTGCAACAACTTCCATTCGAGGACGCATCACTTGTTTTACATCCGTATTTCCAAATTTTACAATTCCTTCCAATATTCTATGCTCACCTTCATGTGAATCTTCTTCTCTGGTTAGGGCAAGTGCCTGTTCTAATTCGTCTGAAGATATTTTCACTCCTTTTTTTCGTGCTCTTTTATGGATGATATTTGAACCATTAACCAAAAATTTCTTTATCCAAGAAATGGGAGGAGCAATACTCAAAAAGAGAAGTGTTCCAGACATTTGTTTGACCAAATAAAGAGCGTTTTTAGTGGCGTATATTTTTGGTATTACTTCGCCAATCAACAAAAGGGTCAGTGTTATTCCGAATACTTCGACGATTAGGCGGAATGTTTCCGAACCAGAATCAGGAATGGCAGAATGCACCACGGCACTGGACAAAATGACAATACCGACATTTACGAAGTTATTAGTTATCAGTATGGTAGCTAATAGTTCTTGTGGTTTTGTCAGCAAACGATGTGCGGTTCTCGCCTTTTTCGAATCATCCTGTTTTAGATCTTCTTTTTCACTTGGTGATAGGGAAAAGAAAGCTGCTTCCGACCCAGAAATTATGGCGGAACAAGCAAGTAAAATAATGATAATGATTAAAATGGAAATATTCTCCGTAAAGAAACCTGCCTGTTGAATACTGACCAGAGGATCTATTGAAAGTGTGGAGGGGCTTGGATGCATTTGCCTTTAAAATGGTAAATTATCATTGTCGTCATTCAATAACCCATCCAGTTTATCCGGTTTGGGTGGAATGCCTTCATTTGAATAATTGGGTTGATTATTTGGTTTTTCTGAGTTTTCTGGACGCGAAAGAATGGTTAAATTATCACATAACACCTCAGTGGTATAGCGCGTTTGTCCTTCTTTGTCCTGCCAGGATCTTTTTTTTAAACGACCTTCAACATAAATTTTCATGCCTTTGCGAACAAATTTTTCAACTACTTCCGCCAATCCTCGCCAAACAACGATATCGTGCCAATCAGTAGATTCTTTTTTCTCGCCAGTAGATTTATCCGTATAGGATTCTGAAGTAGCCAATGGAAAACTTGCTACAACAGACCCGGATTCTAACCTTCGGACTTCAGGGTCTTTTCCCAAATTACCGATTAATATAACTTTGTTGACACTTCCTGCCATGTAAAAACAGCCTTTTTACAAATATAAGAATTGAATTGATTCTTATCAATTTATTTATCAACGTTTGTGTCTAGATTATCGAGAAACTCTACAATCGGTCTTGGAAAAGGATAATTATCCAGTTCCGATGAGGAAACAAACTGATTTTGAGGTTCTTTAAGTACTTGGTCAGTTTGACCGGTATAAAATTCAATTGAGAGTTTTTGATGACTAAGCAGATGTTTTTTTGTGTCAGCTAATTTAAAATTCGAAATACTTACTCCGAGCAAATTTTCAAATTCTGATTGAATGTCTTTATTTGAAAAGCTATGGTCATCTAGCAGTGGAAACTGATACAAGTGCTGCCAAATGTCTTTATCTGTTCTTTTGTTGATGACAATTTCGTTTTCTTTTTGCAGAAAAATATAAGTCATTTTTCGATTGCGAATTTGAAGTTTTTTTTCTTTTAACGGGAGTTTAGCAACCGTGCCTTTTGCATATGCGATGCAATTTAGGCGAATTGGACATTCGGCACAATTTGGTGATTTAGGCGTACACAAAGTCGCACCAAATTCCATCATAGCCTGATTATGGGTCGCTGGATTGCTTTTATCTAAAAACTCTTGTGCAAGTATTCTAAACTCTTTTTTCCCTTTTGCGGAATCTATTGGTGTGTTCATATTGAACAATCGGCTAAGCACTCTGAAAACATTTCCATCGAGCACTGCTTGTGCTTCCCCAAAAGCAAAAGATGAAATTGCAGATGCTGTATAATCTCCTATTCCTGGAAGTTGAATGATTTCTGCATGCGTTTTCGGAAATTTCCCGTCAAATTCTAATTGTATTATTTTAGCCGTTTTGTGTAAATTTCTGGCACGCGAATAATAGCCCAAGCCTTGCCAATTGCGCAAAATTTCTTGCTCACTTGCCTGCGCAAGATCGATAACTGTGGGAAAAGTTTGCAGAAATTTTTGATAATAACTCAAACCTTGTTGCACTCGTGTCTGTTGTAAAATAATTTCAGAGAGCCAAATAGCATATGGATTGGTAGTGTTCCTCCAAGGTAAATCACGCTTATTTTGTTCGTACCAATTGATAATTAATACGTTGATATTTTCAGACATATTTATTTTTCTAAAAAAAAACTCTGTCATTCATTGCAATTAATCTCAAAGGATTGGTAATTTTGCTCCGAATTTTACAAGGATAATCACAAATTAAAGAATTTAGAAATGACAAAAGCGGATATTGTTAACAAAATTGCAGCCGAAACAGGTTTAGAGAAAAACGAAGTATTGAGAACTGTTGAATCTATGATGTCAAACATCAAGTCTTCAATGAGTAAAGGTGAAAACGTATACTTGAGAGGATTCGGAAGTTTTATTGTTAAGGAAAGAGCAGCAAAAACAGGTAGAAATATTTCAAAAAACACAACTATCTTAATTCCTGCACATAACATTCCTTCTTTTAAACCCGCAAAAACTTTTGTTGAAGAGGTTAAGTCGAAAGTGAAAGTGAAATAAGCTGATTTTTACATCAGTAATATGATATAAAATCGTTTTAATTTATTATTTTTGCACTCCCGTTAATTTACGGGAGTGTTTTTTTGTCTGTATATCAGGCATTTGAGAAGAAATTAAATAATTAACATATAGAATTATGCCAAGCGGTAAAAAAAGAAAAAGACATAAAATGGCTACGCACAAGCGTAAGAAAAGACTTAGAAAAAACAGACACAAGAAGAAAAAATAATTTCTTGAGTAGTAATGCCCAGCGTGCTGGGCTTTTTTTTCTAACGTTTAAATTAGGCTTTCGTGAGTTTAGAACTAGTAGTTGACGCCCGTGATAACGGAGTCTGGCTTGCTTTGTTGAAAGACGGAAAGCTTATTGAAATCCAAGAGCAAAAAGGAACTCCTGATTTTGCAGTAGGAGATATTTATTTAGGCAGGGTGCGAAAAGTCGTGCCCAGTCTAAATGCTGCGTTTGTGGATGTAGGATACGAAAAGGATGCCTTTTTGCATTACTTAGATCTCGGACCACAATATCAGTCACTCAATAAGTTTACCAAAGAAACACTTAAAGGCAAGCAAAATGTAGCCGATTTGCTTTATTTCAAACCTGAAAAGGACATTGATAAAGACGGCAAAATAAGTGATGTAATTTCTGCATCGCAAAATATTCTGATACAAGTTGCCAAGGAGCCAATTTCCAGCAAAGGACCACGTTTGTGTGCCGAAATTACGCTGGCAGGAAGGTATTTAGTACTTGTACCATTTTCAGACAAGGTTTCCATTTCTCAGAAAATTAAAAACGCTGAAGAGCGCAAAAGATTGAAGGATTTGATGGACAATATTAAACCGAAAAATTTCGGCGTTATTATACGTACTGTTGCTGAAAATAAAAAGATTGAACTTCTTGATCAAGACCTTAAAAATCTGACGGAGAAGTGGAAAACCATGCATACCAATTTGAGAAATTCTGTTCCACCTAAACGTGTTTTGGGAGAAATGAACAAAACTTCTTCTATGTTGAGAGATTTGCTCAATGCTGATTTCACCAACGTGCATGTGAATGATAAAGATTTGTACGAAGATGTCACAAGTTTCGTAGCTGATATTGCTCCAGGTAGAGAAAAGATTGTCAAATTACACGACAATAAGATTAGCATTTTCGAGAAGTTTGGAATCAATAAACAAATCAAAATGTTGTTTGGACAAAAAGTTCCTTTGCCATCAGGCGGTTACCTGATCATTGAGCATACCGAAGCAATGCATGTTATTGACGTGAATAGTGGAAATCGTAAAGGTGCCGATGGTCAAGAAAGTAATGCCTTAGCAACGAACGTTGAAGCGGCAGAGGAAATCGCACGAGTTCTTCAATTACGCGATATGGGAGGAATCATTGCAATTGATTTCATCGATATGCATACGCGTGAAAACAATAAAGTTTTGCATGAAAAACTGAAAGGTTTTATGCAGGGCGATCGAGCTAAACACAATATTTTGCCTCCGTCTAAATTTGGAGTGATTGAAATTACCCGTCAACGTGTTCGACCAGAAACAGACATTAAAACGTCTGAAAAGTGTCCAACTTGTAATGGAACGGGCGAAGTTCAAGCTTCCATTTTATATGCAGAGGAAATTGAAAGCAAATTGAAATACCTTATTGAAGAAAGAGCTGAAAAAGGGATTACCCTAAAAGTTCATCCATATTTGGCTTCATATTTTACAAGTGGATTATTCAATTCACGACAAATGAAATGGTTCTTTAAGTACAAAACGTGGGTGAAAGTTCAATCCATCACCGCAAATAATTTGCTACAATACTCATTCATAGATAAAAAGAATAACGAAATAGCGCTCTGATGGAAAAATCAGGGCGTTTTTTTTCTTTTGAAAACTCCAAAGTCAAAATCGAAAGTTGGTGTGCGTATCGCGATCGCTCGGTTGACGAAACAAGACAAAAACTATTTTCTTACGGATTAAATGAAAATGAAGTCCATTTAATCCTTCTTCATCTCGAGGAATCGGGATTTTTAGATGACGAGCGCTTTGCGGAATCTTATGTCACGGGTAAATTCAGAATCAAAAGCTGGGGGAAGAAGAAAATTTACATGAGTCTTCTCCAAAAAAGGATTGAGAAATCTCTAATCACCAATGCACTTGAATCCATTGACTACGACGATTATCTTGCTGCAGCACAAAAATTGGTTGAAAAAAAATGGACTTTGTTGGAAAAAGAAAAAGATGCTTGGACGAGAAAGCAAAAGGTAATTCAATATTTGGCGAGTAGAGGTTTCGAATATTCTGTTGTACAGGAAGCCTTTGCTAACGCACAATTATAGAAACGATCTCCACAATTTTTTCCAAGTTTCTAGTGTAATTGATCTCCAGATGGTACGATCCAGCTTCTATATTTAAAGGCAACTGGAAGTGATTGAAGTTTTCAATTTCACCTTCCATTATTTTTTTCCCCAAACGATCCATGAGTCGGTATGTCAAAGTGCCTGAAAAATTACTGTTCAGGAAAATAGTCAGATTTTCACCCGCAATCAATGGGTTAGGATAATACTGTAAAACTTCAGAATTCCTTGTTTTAAAAACTTTTTTATCGAAATTGAATAAAAACAAACCGTATTTACGGTCGCTGACCAATATACGACCAGATGGCAAATCGCTGTAAACGCCCCAAGCACCGTTCATTTGATAAATGGATTCATCTGGATAAGTGTCGTAGAAACCAACTTGTTCCACTGGGGTTTTGGAATAATCGAAAATCCGGAAACCATAATTGTAGTATGCGACAAAGGCGAATTGATCATCTATCATTATATTGTGTGGGACACTACCTTCAGAAAATCCAACGCCAAAGTAGGAGTTAATTTGAATATTTCCGTTGGTTTCGACTGAGCATTTCTTTATTTTTTTCCCCTCGGTTTCGTCAGCAAAAATGTAAACATTTCCTTCTGGATTTAGCCAACCTTGATGATTATAGCCTTGTTCTTGATAAAACGGAATACTCTGAATATACTGAGGATTTGTCGGATTTGTAAAATCATATCTTCTCAAACCATCAACCCCACAGTTTAAAATGGCAATATTGTCTCGAACGTACCCGTCGTGAACTTCTGCAATGTCATCGGGTCCACTATATAAGAGTACAGGTTGGATAGGATTGGCTAATGAAAAAACACGCATTGCCAGAGGGGATTGAGTTTGACCGCCAATGATAGGCGTGACACTAAAAGCATAAAGCAATTCATTTTTGTTGTCAATGAATAGATTGTGAGCCCGACCAATTTCATTGGTCAATTCATTCTCCAAATGAATAGAATCTGGCAAATAAGAAAGATTGATGATTTGCAAACTGCTATTTCCTTCGTCACAAACAGCATATAAATATTGGTTGTGTGTCTTAAAATCTCGATGCACCACTTGTGCCGAGGAAAAAGCGCCTTTCACGAACCCTTTTTCAACTAATTGTCCATCAGAACTGATTTCAAAAACATGTGTACCTTCAGTACTTCCTAGTACTGCATATTCAGATTCTAATAAGGTAAACCCCCAACAGTCATTGTATCTGACTAGGTTGGAGGAAGTCAGTAAACTGTCGTTGGACCAATTGTCGAGCAATTTTACATTTTTGAAATCTTGGGAACAAACGAGTTCACTCAGGAGTAAAAAAAGAATTAAAAAGCGTTTCATTCGTTAAAAATACGAAAGGAAAAACGTTTTTCTTCTGCGAAATAGTGAAGGGTACAATGTGTTGATTGAAATTTGACTATTTTTAAGACTTCAAAAAAAAGAATGTGCCAAAAACACTAGTCATAATTCCAACATATAACGAAATTGAGAATATTGGTTTGATGCTTGATAAAGTGCTTTCCTACCCAAATAATTTCCATATATTGATTATTGACGACAATTCTCCAGATGGCACTGCGAATATTGTTCAGGAATATCAGTCACGTTTCCCAGAACAAGTTCACCTGCTTCAGCGTGAAGGGAAATTAGGATTGGGAACAGCTTACATTGCCGGTTTCAAGTGGTCGTTGGCGAGGGATTATGATTATACCATAGAAATGGATTGTGACTTTTCACATAATCCTGATGATCTAGCTCGATTGGTTCAAACAGCTGAAGATGAAAAAGTAGACCTGGTTGTCGGTTCACGTTATGTTAAAGGTGGAAGTGTTGAAAATTGGCCCCTAGGTAGAAAATTGATGTCTTATTATGCTTCGGTTTATGTTCGTATGGTGCTTTGGATTTCGGTAAAAGATACAACTGCAGGTTTTAAATGTTTTCGAAATACAGCTTTGGCACAATTAAATTTAGATTCGGCAGTTTTTAAAGGTTATGCTTTTCAAATTAGCATGAAATATAAGGCCATAAAAAAAGGTTTTAAGGTCAAAGAAATTCCGATTACCTTTAAAGATAGAGAACGAGGCAAGTCGAAAATGAGCACAAGTATTTTTAAAGAAGCCATATTCGGTGTTTTGAAAATGAGATTCATGAAAATATGAAATATCTATTAAAAAGCGGAACCATAATTAATGAAGGAAAATCCTTCGTAGGTGATATTTTAATTTCTGGTGAACGAATTGAAAAAATTGCCTCTAATATTCAATCGGATTCTGCAACAACGGAAATAAATTGTGAAGGTAAGTGGATCCTGCCCGGTTGTATAGATGATCAAGTTCATTTTCGGGAACCAGGTTTGACGCACAAAGGAAATATTTACACAGAATCAAGAGCGGCTGTTGCGGGAGGAATAACTTCTTTCATGGAAATGCCAAACACTGTTCCCAATGCGCTCACGCAAGAATTGTTGGAAGACAAATATCAAATCGCTTCGCAAAGTTCGATGGGTAATTATTCCTTTTTCATGGGCGCGTCTAATGACAATTTAGAAGAGGTTTTGAAAACCAATGAGCGCAATGTTTGTGGAATTAAAATATTCATGGGCTCATCCACTGGAAACATGTTAGTGGATAGTCAGCAAACCTTGACTGGGCTTTTTTCAAAAGTACCGATGTTGATTGCGACACATTGCGAAGATGAAGCTACAATCAGACGAAATATTGAAATATACAGAGCAAAGTATGGAGAAAACGTTCCTATGTCCGCACATCCGCACATTCGATCTGAAGAAGCCTGCTATTTGAGTTCAAGTATGGCTGTGGAATTAGCCAAAAAACATGGTTCTAGGTTACATGTTTTGCATATTTCGACTGCCAAAGAGGTGTTGTTGTTTGATTCCAATATTCCCTTAGAACAGAAGAAAATTACCGCAGAAGCCTGCATTCATCATTTATGGTTTTCGGATGAAGATTATTTGTCTAAAGGAACATTAATCAAATGGAACCCTGCTGTGAAGACAGCTCAAGATAGAGAAGGCATTTGGGCAGGTGTTTTGTCTAATGCTATTGACGTGATCGCTACAGATCATGCTCCTCATACTTTAGAAGAAAAAGCGGGAAAATATTTTTCCGCACCTTCAGGCGGACCGCTCGTTCAGCACGCTTTGCTGGCTATGTTGGAAAAGGCCAAAGAAGGGAAAATATCGAAAGAACGTGTTGCTGAAAAAATGGCTCATGCGCCTGCTACGCTTTTTTCAATTGAAGATAGAGGTTATTTGCGTGAGGGGTATTTTGCAGATATTGTGGTAGTTGATCCTACTCAGGAATACAAAGTCAGCAAGGATAACATTTTGTATAAATGTGGTTGGTCCCCATTTGAAGGAACAAATTTTTCACATGCAATAAGCTCAACTTTTGTCAATGGATATTTAGCTTATAACCACGGAAATATAAATGAAGGGCAAATGGGTAAGCGCCTATTATTTGAAAAAAAATGAAACGAATTTTAATTTTTATTTTCATATTATTCCTTAGTTCCTGTGTTTCTGAAATACGCAAACCTTCACCGCCAAAAGATTTGATTCCAGAGCGAAAAATGATTGAAATCACTAAGGATTTAGTGCTAATAGAAGGACACGTAGATGTGACTTATAAGATGATAAATAAATACCATAAGATAGTCGATGCTTCTACTGACGCAATGTTCAAAAAACACCACGTTACGAAGGAAAGATACACCCGATCATTTGATTTTTATGCCGCTGATCAAGGAAAATTAAAAGCTATTTATTCGGCTGTTTTGGATGAACTTACTCTAGAGAAAGGAGAATTGAATTCGCTTACCCGCTAATTTCTTTTTTTTGAAGTTCAAAAAGCGCAATTTATTTTGTTAAAAAAATGTGAATTATTTTAAAAATGTATTTATCTTGCGTTCTCATTTAACAATTTTAAAAAATCAACTATGAATAATCTTTACGATTCTTGGAGTCGGAGTAGGGAAGGTACCGTTTCGGAATCTTCAAATTCTGCAAAAATTATGAAATCGAGTTCTCGATTTTCAACAAAATTAGGAGTGATTGCCGCTTTCTTGGCAATACTGCTGTTTTCGCCACAAATCTCAGCGCAATATTGTTCACCGGTATATTCTTTTGCCTGTAGTTCCGCGGATTTTATTAATAATTTCAGTACAACTGGCGGTGCGTCTAACATTACAAACAATAATACGGGATGTAACGGAAATGTAAACAACACTATTTTTTACAGTGCACTTTCTTGCTCTCAAATTCAAGGGCAAAATATTACTTTGACGATGCAATCTGGGTCGACTTGGGGCCAAGGTTTTCGAGTTTGGGTCGATTGGAATGCGGATTTAGATTTTGCTGACGCAGGTGAGGATGTTTATAGCGCTCCGTCTAGCACAGCGTCAAACACCGGGACGATAACAGTTCCTCTGGGTGCTGTACCTGGACCAACTCGTATGCGTGTTATGTGTTTATATGCAGGTACTCCAGCGACAGGAGATTATTGTTCAACGACATTGTCTTTTGGTGAGGTAGAAGATTATGTTTTTGACGTAATAGCCGCTGTTGGATGTACAGGACAACCAGTAGCAGGTTCTGCTACGGTTAGTGATGCAAACCCATGTCCATCTATTCCTATCAGTTTTGGTTTATTGGGGGCAACTAATGCTTCTGGTTTAACTTACCAATGGCAATATTCTGCTTCAGGTACGGGTTATGCAAACGTTGCTGGGGCAACAGCTGCGAGTTACCCAACGACTGCTACAAATGACGGATATTATCGTTGTGTTGTAACATGCACAAGTGCTGCGTTATCTGACACAACTACACCAGTGCAGATAACAATAGGAAATTTCTTGAATTGTTATTGTGCAAGCACGGCAACTTCAACTTTTGATGAAGATATTTTTAATGTCACTTTAGGTTTATTGAATAATACATCAACTTGTACTTCGACAGGTGGTCCAGGAAGCGTTACGAGTCAATATTCTAATTTTACTACTTTGACTCCTCCAGATTTGGCTCAAGGTGTCGTTTATCCAATGAGTGTAACTACAGGAGAGTGTAACTTTGGTTGGGTTAACGTGACTAAAGTTTGGATTGATTATAATCAAAATGGGCTTTTCACTGATCCAGGTGAAGATGTTTATGTACCTGCGACTTTCACTGCTGGTCCGCATACTGATAATTTTTCCTTCACTGTTCCTTTAACAGCAACCTTGGGAATTACAAGAATGCGTGTAGTGTTGAATCAAACAACAAATGTTGCAGGTGTTACGCCATGCGGAGGCTACTTTGCAGGTGAAACTGAAGATTACTTTGTAAATATCGCACCAGTTCCAACTTGTCCTCAACCAACAGCTTTTCAAGTTGTGAGTGCAGCAACAACTAGTGCAGATTTAGATTGGACAGCAGGTGGTGCTGAAACAGCTTGGGAAGTTCAATACGGACCTCAAGGATTTACCTTAGGAACGGGCACTACCATTGCAGCTTCACCTAACTCTGATTTGAATATTCCAAGTTTAACACCAAATTCCTTCTACCAAGCCTATGTGCGAGGTATCTGCGGGCCTGGTGATACATCATTCTGGACTCCAGCTGTTTCTTGGAACACTTATGGTTTGGGACAATATATGGAAACAAGCACAGAGTGTCCAAGCGTTGGATTTATCGATATTTCTCTTACAGGAAATGATTTGGGTTTGACAGATGATTCTGAAGCTGGATTTGTTTTGCCTTTCCCAATTTTAATGCAGAATGAATTGTTTACCAATGTAACTGTTGGAAATAATGGTGGGATTCAGTTGGGTTCAACTACAGCCAACATTGGTTATGGAGGAAACTTCAATACGATGGCATCGGGCACCATGTTCCCATGGGGAGATGATTTGGACGATGAAACTGGAAATGTTTGGGTGGAAGAATTAGGAACTGCGCCGAACCGTATATTGGTTGTTCAGTGGGACAGCAGTTGTAATTTCGCGGGAAGTTTTGGCGCGCCAAATGTAACATTTGAATTGCAAATTCACGAAGCGGACATGAACATTTATTATGTATACGATGATGTTGTATTTGGTGTTCCGAATGCAGCAGATGACTTTGGTGGAAATGCGGATATAGGATTATCTGGTGCAAATCAAGATTTTACTATCTCAACAAATAATCAAACTTATTTACAAAATAACAGTTGTGTTCGTTTCTACTATGTAGATTGTCCGAAAATTCAAAACCTATTGGTGGACTATATTTTTGCTGATGAGGTGAGTTTGTCATGGACACCGAGTATTGCCAATGAAACAGATTGGACGATTGTTTATGGTCCAACTGGATTTGATCCAACAACTGGTGGAACAACTATTACATCAACAAATAATCTTGGGAATGTTCTATCTGGATTGACGCAAAATACAGTTTATGATTTCTATGTTTATTCTGATTGTTCACCGACATCTCAAGGTGATGGTGTGATGACTACAGTGAATACTTTGCCTTTCTGTTCAAATCCATCTGGAATAACAACAGCAACTGCGGTTGATTCTGTATTTACAGCATGGAACTGGACAACATATCCTGGTGGAGCTTATCCAGCGACTGGATTCAACTTACAATATGGTGATCTAGGTTTCACAAACGGAACAGGAACGGTTGTTGCCAACTCAGACTTGACAGCGCCGTACAACGATACTACATTT
>JBGSIB010000069.1:0-38393 GCA_041751955.1 Crocinitomicaceae bacterium | reverse complement strand
AAAAGAATACTTGTGTCCATGAAATTTCGGCTTCCAAGTAATAATTAGCACTTGTTTCTTTTATAAAGTTTTCGAGTGTTTTGCATTTTTTGTCAAACAAGTCTAAATCCCAACTTCGAATCGTGAGATGAATTTCACCTTCTCCTGCCGAAATCCCATAGGCTAATTCACCCATTTGCATGTGAATTGGTGTAATTAAAAAGAAGTCATTTTCTTCGGGTTTGTTGTTTGTTTCAGCCTCACAAAACTGAAGTATTTGCGCTATGGCAAGCCCAGGATTATAGCCTTTTTCAGGTTCTGCTGCATGCGCTGTTTTACCTTTTAATTTGATAATCATGCTTTTCACGTTGGCATTGAAAATATTTTCCTTTATGATAATCTGATTTTTCGGATATCCAGGAATATTGTGCAATGCGAAAACATAATCAAACTGATTTTTTTGGAATTGCTTGTCGTTTAAAACGCTTTCAGCTCCCATACCGTTTTCTTCGGCTGGTTGAAAAAGGAGCACTACTTTTCCTTTTTTTATTCGATTTTTGCTTAACTTCCGAGCAACACCTAGCATTATTGCCGTGTGTCCATCGTGACCGCATTTATGGCTTATTCCAGCTACGTTTGATTTGTATTCAAAATGATTTATTTCTTGAATTGGCAGCGCATCTGTATCGGCCCGAAGTAGGGTTTGATTTCCTGGATTTCCGCTATCGAAAGTGATGGTTACTGCCGTTTTGGCGAAGCTGTCTATCCCACCGTTGGTGTGTTTCTTTAAATATTCTTGAATAGTTTTTGAGGTATTAAATTCCTGCTCAGAAAGTTCAGGATTTTGATGTATTTCTTTTCGAATCTTCTCTAAACTAGGTAAAATATTTTCGAGTATTTCTTTCATGCTATTTTTCTTTTCAAGTTTTGAATAAGGACAAAGCTGATTGCTGCAATACTAATTCCAAAGAAATTAGCATCCAATTGATAGGGCAGGGGAATTTTAGAAATGATCAAAACCAATGTGGTGGTTCCTCCTAGAATCATGGAAACTATGGCCGCCAGAGAAGAAGGTTTTTTTAAAACCAGTATTCCGATTACCGGCACCAATAATCCAGAAACCATAAAGGCGTATGAATACAGCATGAGTTCCAGTACGTCCTGCATATTGGTTGCCAAAATCACAGCAAAAACACCAATTATGAGCGTTACTATTTGAGAATTCCGAACACCATTCTTATTCTTTTTCTTTCTGAAAAAGCCTAAAATATCCGTTGTAAAATTTCCTGAAGCAGCCATCAAACAGCTATCAGCCGTAGACATTATTGCTGAAAAGTAAGCGGACATCATAAGACCCATCAGTCCAACTGAAGTATGCTTCTCAATAAAAGAGGTAATCCGAGTTCAGGATCTAGGGCAGAACCCGGGCATAACCAATTTCCGTGAACATTCCTTGTTCGTATGCTACACGCGCAAACAAACCCAATGCGATTCCCATAAAAGCCATAATCGGCCATTCAAAAAGTCCTGCAATTCGCCAAGCTTTAATAGCTGTTTTTTGATCTCTACAAGCATAAATTCGCTGATACAATGTCATTCCAACAAACCAAATCGGAACAATAGTGATGAACCAATTGAATATTTGAATAAAGGAGATATTTGAAAGCGACATAAAGCTACTTGGCAAAATGGCACTGATGGCTTCCCAACCACCAATTTTATTGTATCCAATAGGAATGCCGATACAGATTAAACCGAGCATTAAAATCAGCCATTGAATGGTATCTGTGTAGATTACCGCTTTTATTCCACCAATCACAGTATAAATAACAGCTATCACTCCCATGATGATGACCGCATCATTGATAGAAAAGGAGGGAAAAGTAGCTGATGCAAGCTTTGCGCCGGCTAAAATTTGAGAACTGGTGAAACCGATATAACCAATGAGTGAAATAATACCTGCTACTAAGGCGACTTTTGCATTGTAATGAAAGGCCAATGATTGCGGAAACGTGAGGAATTTATGTTTCTTAGCAATGGGATAAATTTTCGGAATTAAAAACACAGCACTTAACCATGCGCCAACCAAACCTGTGAAAAGCATCCAGCTACCGGATAATCCCATTAAAAAACCGAGACCACCGAGTCCAATAGAAAAACCACCACCGACATCTGTTGCAACGACTGAAAGACCGATATGCCCTGCAGACATATTTCTACCGCCGACATAGTAATCTTCTTCAGATTTGTTTTTCCGCATGAAGTAGAATCCTACTCCTAGCATGAACAATAAATAAACAATAAAAATAGATAAATCTATTATGTGTAATTCCAAACCTTATTTCTTTAATCTCATTTCTAAATAGGGATTCGTAAAACCGAGTTTTTCATATAGTTTTTTTGCAGGATTTTCTGCTTCGACATGGAGAGCAATATCACCTTGAGCAATTTCTAAGGCTTTACTCATCAAAGTTTTGCCCAGACCTTCGCCTCTGTGGTTTTTATGCGTTGCGATGTACACCAATATATTTTCAGGGATATAACCACCCATTCCTGTTTGATTGACGACCACAACTCCTTTTATCATTCCATTTTCATTTAATACCATGGTAAAGCCGCCAAAAGAGATGAATTCTTTTATTGAATAGTCAATCGCTTTTTTTATATGTAGCTTGGGGTCGCCATATTGCTCTAGATTATCAAACAAAAAATCGACTAGTTCATTCTTCTCCAATTCGCTTGGCTTATCAACAGCATTAAATATTGTTATTTCCGTCATAAAAAATTTTATTTCCCATCAGTATTTAACCATAATGTGATTAAAACTTCCGAATATTCAAGGGAGTTTATGTAAATGCAAGAAGACGATTTAATTCAAAGGAATCGAACAAAATCTAATGATTTTTTGATCTTCTCAATTTGGTGAAAATATTTTCACTCAGAGTTAAGGATGGGGTGTATAATTGAATATTATCCCTGTTCCCACAAAATAAGATAAATTTTTCAATTAACCATTTTTAATTCGTTATGAAATTGTAAAATTGAATCGTCACTAATTTATCACCACTTGTTTCTAGATCTGTTTTATTTTAAATTATCTATGAAATTGTGATGGCGACGGACTCAAAAAGATTTATTTTTATTCACTCCTTTTTGGTTGAATAAAATGGAGGTAAACTTCATAAAATAAATACGTTAGACTTATGGTGTATTTGAATTCAAACATTAAGAAGTAAAGATCATAAAGAGATTTAATACCAATTCTATCGTAAAATGACTCATTGAATTATGACGTATAATGACGTCGTAGCTTTGGTTCTGGCGTAATTTTATTACGGCATTATCAAAGGTAAAACGGTATAATGTAATAACCCAAAATAATTATTCACCAAAGGTTTTAGACATCGAGCTATGTTGTCAGTGTAAAAATTAAGGAGCAAACCTTACGGTTTTTTTAAGCAGTTTCATGCAAATTAATAACTGCGCTTCGTGTACTGAATATCTTTCTCTTGACGCCGCAGGCGGACCTAATTTTAGTCCAATAACTTTCGCTATTATGCCGATATAGTATGAAAATAGTCCAGTTCATTGGACTATATTGATTACATAATCGGTATTAATTATCCAATCCACGTCAAATACAAACTCTTATTTCCCTTCATTCCTCAATGTTAAAAATAATCACGTTTGTCAATTGGTTATTCATGCATGGTTGATTCTTGTAGTGAGTTTGAGGCGCGTCAAATTGTAAAATGTCTTATTACAATTGATGGAGAATTTTTGTCAAAAAAAAAATGCCCCAATCCCGATTGCTATCGGAACTGAGACATTTCAATTATTTGGAAAGAAAAATTTTATTTCTCTTTGTCCATTTTTTCTTTCAATGCAGACAATGCATCCAAATCTCCTAATGTAGATTTTTCATTTGAACTGTTTACATTTTTCACAGCATCAGATGTATTATTTGATCCTGATCCTTTTTTAGATGATGAAGCTCCACTTGATTTAGTAGATGGACGATCTTCTCCTTCTTCGAAAGTACGTGTATGAGAAACTACGATTTTCTTCGCATCCTTGTTGAATTCAATTACTTTGAAATCTAAAGTATCTTCGATTTTCGCATTCGATCCGTCTTCTTTACGCAAATGTTTCGCAGGACAAATTCCTTCTACTCCATAAGGTAATGCAACGATTCCAGATTTATCTTTGTTCTCAATAATTGTTCCTTTTTGCACAGAACCTTCTCCGAAGATAGTTTCAAATACTTCCCATGGATTTTCTTCCAATTGTTTGTGACCCAAAGAAATTCTTCTATTCTCTCTATCGATTTCTAAAACCACAACTTCCATATCGTCTCCTACTTTGCAGAATTCAGATGGATGTTTGATTTTCTTTTGCCAAGACAAGTCAGAAATGTGAATCAATCCGTCAACACCTTCTTCTAACTCAACAAAAACACCGAAGTTGGTGAAGTTGCGAACTTTAGCTTGGTGACGCGTGCTAACTGCATATTTTGATTCGATATTTTCCCATGGATCTGGCATCAATTGTTTGATACCCAAAGACATTTTTCTTTCTTCTCTGTCCAAAGTCAAAATAACTGCTTCTACTTCATCTCCAACGTTGATGAAATCTTGTGCTGAACGCAAGTGTTGAGACCAGCTCATTTCTGAAACGTGAATCAAACCTTCAACTCCTGGGGCGATTTCGATAAATGCACCGTAATCTGCCATAACAACAACCTTACCTTTGATTTTATCTCCAACGTTCAAGTTTGTATCCAAAGCATCCCATGGATGTGGTTGCAATTGTTTCAAACCTAAAGCAATACGTTTTTTGTCATCATCGAAGTCTAAGATTACAACATTCAATTTTTGATCCAATTCAACGATTTCTTCAGGATGATTAACACGTCCCCAAGAAAGGTCTGTGATATGAATCAATCCATCTACACCACCCAAGTCGATAAAGACACCATAAGAAGTAACGTTTTTCACTATACCTTCTAATACTTGTCCTTTTTCTAGACCAGAGATGATTGTTTTCTTTTGTTCTTCCAACTCAGCTTCGATCAACGCTTTGTGAGAAACGACAACGTTTCTAAACTCTTGGTTGATTTTTACTACTTTGAATTCCATGTTTTTACCAACATAGATATCGTAATCGCGGATAGGTTTCACATCGATTTGTGAACCTGGCAAGAAAGCTTCTAAACCAAATACATCTACGATCAAACCACCTTTTGTGCGACATTTTACAAAACCAGTGATAATTTCTCCCGTTTTCAATACATCATTCACGTGGATCCATGCCTTGTGCATACGAGCCGTTTTGTGAGAAATGATCAATTGTCCATTTTTGTCTTCTTGACATTCAACGTAGATATCTACTGAATCGCCAACTTTTAAATCTGGATTGTAACGGAATTCATTCGCTTGAATCACACCTTCGGATTTAAAACCGATGTTGATTACAGCTTCTTTTTTGTTCAAAGCTACTACTGTACCTTCGATAACCTCTCTTTCAACGATTGAATTAAGAGTTTCCTCGTATTTGTCTGAATACTCGGATCTTTCGATTTTCGTGTAACCATCAAGGTCCAACGCTTCCCAATCGAAATCTGCAGTTCCCTGCGCTTGGATTTCTTTTGCCATTTTGGCTTTTAAAATTTGTATTTCAATTTGCCGTGCCAAATTGAAAGTGTTTATACAGAGCGATGCATGGTTGCTCATTTTGAGGGTGCAAAGATATGGATATAATTCTATATGAGCAATAGTTTTGAGTTAATTAGCGAGAAATCATTGTTAGAAATAACTCAGATAAAAAGTGGTTTAGGATGCTCAACAAAAAAAGAGGCACGATTTCTCGTACCTCTTCTTGTAATGTGAACTCAAATTCTATTTGAGCATATTATTTCTTAGCGTCATCCGAACGTTTTTTGTATTCAGCTGCTTTCTCTGGATTCTCCAAATTGATATTCAATTGGTATAAAATGTACAATACACTTGCGTCCTTTGGGTTCGCTGTAATGTACGTTTCCAACGGTTTTACAGCTTTTTTGTACGTGTCCGTACTCTTTTGCATCAAAACATCATATTGGGCATCACCGAATTTTAAACCAGTTGCTTCTTTTTTCAAATCTGTTCCCCATGAAACATAATGAGCACCCAATTGATATTGAGCATCTATATAGTCAGGTTTTAACTCAATGGCTTTGCTTAAATTTTGTTCAGCTTTCGCATTTTCACCCATTTCCATATAAATTGTTCCAATAATATAGTACAATTGAGGATTTGTTGGGTCTGCTGAAATGGCATCGCTTAAGGCTTTTTCTGCTCCAGCCTTATCTTTAGCATCCAATTTAACGTTCACCAATTCCATCAATAAGTCCTTGCTGTTTGGATAAGCTTTTCGACCTTCTGCAACGACTTGTTCTGCTTTTAACATGTCACCACCTTCACGGTATGACATGGCTGCAAAACGATAACTATTTTCACCATCGTAACCTGCCTTTCCTAATTTTAGGAATTTCTCAGCTGCCGGAAAGTATTCTTTTGCATTCAACTCTGAAAGAGCGGCAAAATACAAAAGCGTGCTATCCAATTCACCGATAGACTCTTTGAATTTTACGCCCCAACCAAATGCTGAAGCTGATGATTTGTAATCTTTCTCATCAAAGGCAACTTGCCCCTCTGTTACTAGCATATTTCTAGCGTTATCAACTCTTTCCGTCACATCGCTTTTGAATTTTTTACCATTGGCAAAAGATTGTTGGAAAGCTTGTGCACTTGCAGAAAGGGCCTTGTCTTTTGAACCAAAAGACTCTAAAACAGAATTATCTTTTGCTTCATTGCTAAGCTGCACAGCACCTAAATAAATAGCACCTTTGTAGTAAAGTGTTTTTTCCGATTCTTTCGTTTCTGGATTTTCTGCCGCTAAATCAATAAACTCTTTCGCGCTTACAATTGATTTTTTCGCTGTTGCGTAATCCTTTTTTTGGAGAGCAGGAACGAATTTATTTAAATATTCAACGGCTGCAGAAGTTTCATTTTTTTTCTGTCCGAAAGAAAGAGAGCTTATCAAGATAGCCCCAACAAGTAATGACTTTTTCATTTTATTATTTTTCATATTTTAATAATGATGCAAAATTAATTATTATTCCACATCTGAATCATTTTCAATATTCGTGCCATTTGTTTCGTCACCCGATTCATCATCTGATTCTGAGGAAGTTGGTGTTTCAATAATATTACCTTCTTCGTCATACATCACTTCATCTTCATCTTCGCTTTTAGGAACACGAGCAATGGCTGCAATGGATGCGGTACCTTTTAGATTGATTAGACGAACACCTTGAGCAGATCTACCCATCGTTCTGATGGTATCAATATGCATACGTATTGCTACACCAGCTTTCGTGATGATCATTAAGTCGTCTTCATCCGAAACGTTTTTAATGGATAATAAAGGCCCTGTTTTATCCGTAACATTTATCGTTTTCACACCTTTTCCACCTCTGTTTGTGATGCGGTAAACCGGTTCCTGATCTTCTGGATCATTCAAATATGTTCTTTTTCCATATCCTTTTTCAGAAACAACCAATATTGTTGAGAAAATATCTTCTACGCATACCATGCCGATTACTGCATCTTGATCATCGCGAAGAGTTACGCCTCTAACACCGGATGCATTTCTACCCATTGGACGAACTTTTTCTTCGTTGAAACGGATAGCGCGACCGCCAGATGTAGCAATTACGATCTCATTTGTACCATTGGTCAATTTTGCTTCCAATAATTCGTCATTGTCACGAATAGAAATAGCATTGATACCATTGATTCTTGGACGAGAATAGGCCTCTAAACTTGTTTTCTTAATGACTCCATTTTTAGTTGCCATAATGATAAAGTTGTTTTGAACATATTCTTTATCTGTCAAATCTTCAACACGAACATAAGCTTTTACTTTATCGTCTTGTTCGATATTTATTAAGTTTTGAATTGCTCTTCCTTTGGATATTTTGTTTCCTTCTGGAATTTCAAAAATTCGCATCCAGAAACAACGTCCTTTTTCTGTGAAAATTAAAAGGTAGTTGTGATTAGTAGCAACAAATAAATGTTCCAAGAAATCTTTATCACGTGTTGTAGAGCCTTTAGAGCCCATTCCACCTCTGTTTTGAACTTTATATTCAGTCAGACTTGTTCGTTTGATATAACCTGCATGAGAAATGGTAATTACTACTTCTTCATCGGCAATCAAATCTTCAATTCGCATTTCGTTAGCTGAATATTCAATTCTTGAACGACGTTCATCACCAAATTTTTCTTTGACTTCTGTCAATTCGTCTTTGATGATTTGCATACGACGATCTTCGTTTGACAAAATGTCCTTCAAATCTGCAATCAATATTGTCAATTCGTCAAATTCAGCACGCAATTTATCTTGCTCCAGTCCAGTCAACTGACGCAATCGCATTTCAACGATAGCACGTGATTGAATATCTGATAAAGCAAAACGCTCCATCAATTTTTCACGAGCCTCATCAGGACTTTTAGATCCTCGAATAATTGCGATAACTTCATCGATGTTGTCAGATGCAATAATTAATCCTTCTAATATATGCGCTCTTTCTTCAGCTTTGCGCAATTGGAATTTCGTTCTCCGAATAACCACTTCATGGCGGAAATCAACGAAATAACCAATGATTTGCTTCAAATTCAACAACTGTGGTCTTCCATCAACCAAGCAAATGTTGTTTACGGAAAAAGAAGTTTGAAGCGCTGTAAACTTATAAAGTTTGTTCAGAACTACATTCGGAATTGCATCGCGTTTCAATTCATATACAATGCGCATACCATTTCTATCCGACTCGTCTCGAATGTCAGAAATACCTTCAATTTTCTTGTCATTTACTAAATCAGCCGATTTTTTAATCAAATCTGACTTGTTAACTTGGTAAGGGATTTCCGTTACTATAATTTGCTCACGACCATTATCTTCTTCAATTTCAGCTTTCGCTCGCATGACAATTCGTCCACGACCTGTTAATAAGGCATCTTTCACGCCTTCGTAGCCGTAAATTATTCCTCCGGTCGGGAAATCAGGCGCTTTTACGAATTTGATTAATTCTTCAGGATCAATATCCTTGTTATCTATATACGCGTGTATTCCGTCAACAACCTCATTTAAATTGTGAGGAGCCATATTCGTTGCCATACCAACGGCGATTCCACTTGCACCATTCATTAATAGATTTGGAATTTTGGATGGCATAACAGTTGGTTCTGTCAAACTTTCATCAAAGTTCGGTCGGAAATCAACCGTCTCTTTGTCCAAATCGTCCAACATTTCCTCAGCAACTTTTCTCAATCGAGCCTCGGTGTAACGCATAGCGGCAGGACTATCACCATCAACTGAACCAAAGTTACCTTGACCGTCGACTAAAGGATAGCGAAGAGACCATGGCTGAGCCATACGAACCATAGTATCGTATACAGAACTATCACCATGCGGGTGATACTTTCCTAGTACTTCACCGACAATTCTTGCACTTTTCTTGTGCGGACGATTAGAGGCAACGCCTAATTCATGCATACCATATAATACTCTTCTGTGAACGGGTTTGAAACCATCTCTTACATCTGGTAAGGCACGTGAAACAATAACTGACATCGAATAATCGATGTAGGCCGTTTTCATTTCATCTTCTATATTTATTTGTATAATTTTTTCTCCCTCTGCCATATTGACATTTTTTCATTTTTAGCACGTGTTTTGTGCTGGTTTATGCAAGCGTCGAAGATAGTCATTTCAGCACAAGTATGCGGTTTTATTAAAAGGCTAATTACTAACAAAAATCTGTGGAAAATTGGCATTTTCACGCACTTATTAACAATTTTAACGTTGTATATTTGTAAATGGACTATTTATATTGTTATTTAGTCGTAGAAGAAGAAAAATATGGAAGCAAAATTTTCACCAAGAGTCAAAGATGTGATAAGTTTTAGTCGAGAGGAAGCTCTTCGACTTGGGAACGATTTTATCGGGGTTGAGCATCTTTTATTAGGTATGATTCGTGAAGGAGATGGTAAAGCAATTAAAATCCTTTTGGAATTTAATCTTGATTTGGCTCAAATTAGAAAAGAAATCGAAATGAATTTGTCAAAATCTTCTTCGATAAAAAATGCCAATTTGACCAATATCCCTTTGGTTAAACAAGCAGAAAAAGTTTTAAAAATAACATATCTCGAAGCTAAGCTTTTCAAAAGTCCAATGATAGGAACAGAGCACTTGTTGTTGTCTATATTAAAGGAACAAGATAGTGTAGCTTGTAGGATACTAAACAAGTATGGAGTGATACACGAAAACGCAAAAGATGAATTGGAAGCAATTCTAAATGATAACATTCAGTCAAAAGCTGATTTCCCGGGTCAGGAAGAAGAGTCAGGAGATTCTTTTTCTTCTCAGCGCAAGCCAACAGATCCGAAATCAAAAACCCCTGTTTTGGATAATTTCGGAAGAGACTTAACAAAAATGGCTGAAGCCGGTAAGTTAGATCCGATTGTGGGTAGAGAAAAAGAAATAGAACGAGTGAGTCAAATTCTTTCCAGAAGAAAGAAAAACAATCCTATTCTTATCGGCGAACCCGGTGTTGGTAAAAGTGCCATCGCGGAAGGTTTGGCTTTGCGCATTGTTCAGCGTAAAGTTTCCAGAATTTTGTTCAATAAACGCATTGTTTCCTTGGACTTGGCTTCTTTGGTTGCTGGAACAAAATATCGTGGACAGTTTGAAGAAAGAATGAAAGCGGTAATGCAAGAATTGGAAAAGAACTCTGACATTATATTATTCATAGATGAAATTCATACGATAATTGGCGCTGGTGGAGCTTCGGGCTCTTTAGATGCTTCCAATATGTTCAAGCCTGCTCTCGCAAGAGGCGAGCTTCAAGCAATCGGGGCAACAACATTGGATGAATACCGTCAGCACATCGAGAAAGATGGAGCATTGGAACGTCGTTTCCAAAAAGTAATCATCGAACCAACAAATGAGGAAGAAACTTTCCAAATTTTAAACAACATAAAAGAACGTTACGAAGAACATCACGGTGTCACCTACACAGAAGATGCCTTGAGAGCATGTGTTCGCTTGACGGAACGATATATAACGGACAGACATTTGCCAGATAAAGCTATCGACGCCTTGGACGAAGTAGGTTCGCGTGTGCACATTACGAATATTAACGTGCCTAAAGAAATCGTTGATATAGAACAAAAAATTGAGGCACTTAAGGATCAAAAAAATGAGGTAATTAAGTCTCAGCAATACGAAAAAGCGGCTGAACTTAGAGACAATGAACGTCAACTTCAAGAGCAATTGGATGCAGCGAAATTGAAATGGGAAGAGGAGTCTAAAAACACTCGTATTACTGTAACAGAAGAGAATGTAGCGGAAGTAGTTTCTATGATGTGTGGGATTCCAGTTACACGAATTTCTCAGACTGAAAGTGGCAAATTGGTCAACATGGGTGAGGACATTCGTGGAAAAGTAATTGGTCAGGATGAAGCTGTGGCTAAAGTTGTGAAAGCTATTCAGCGTAACCGTGCTGGATTGAAAGATCCAAACAAACCAATTGGTTCCTTCTTTTTCCTCGGGCCAACAGGTGTTGGAAAAACACAATTGGCAAAAGTTTTAGCGAAGTACCTTTTTGACACTAACGATGCTTTGATAAGAATTGATATGTCAGAGTATATGGAGAAATTCTCTATTTCAAGATTGGTTGGAGCGCCTCCAGGATACGTTGGATACGAAGAAGGTGGTCAGTTGACTGAAAAAGTAAGAAGAAAACCGTATGCAATTATCCTTTTGGACGAGATTGAAAAAGCACATCCAGACGTTTTTAACCTTTTGCTTCAAGTATTGGATGAAGGTCACATGACAGATGGTCTTGGTCGTAAAATTGATTTCAAAAACACGATTTTAATCATGACCTCTAATATCGGGGCGCGCCAGTTGGCTGACTTTGGAACGGGAGTAGGTTTTGGAACGAAAAGTCAAACGGATCAAAAAGAGGAAAACACGAAAACCGTAATTCAAAACGCCTTGAGAAAAGCTTTTTCTCCAGAGTTCTTGAACCGTATGGACGATATGATCATGTTCAAAAACTTGACACGTGAGAATATTCATGTAATCATTGATTTGGAATTGGAGAAGTTATACGGACGTATCAACTCTTTAGGATATCAAATAAAATTGACAGATAAAGCAAAAGATTTTATCGTTGATAAAGGATATGATGAGAAATTTGGTGCGCGACCTTTGAAAAGAGCGATTCAAAAGTATATCGAAGATCCATTGGCGGAAGAAATAATCAAATCCAATTTGCAAGAAGGCGATACGATTAGTTTGGACATTAAAGACGGTGCTGAGGAACTTTTTGTTGCCATTGACAAAGGCAAAGGAAAAAAAGAACCAAAAGCTAAAGAAGAATAGAGCGTTTATTTTAAAATATAAAGGGGGAGCAATCCCCTTTTTTTTATCATGCGAAAAATAGTTTCATTTTTTATTTTCTTGACAACAGCCACTTCTTATAGTGCACCGGTGGTGATGCCGCGAGTTGATGCCTCACTTTTTGTGAACAGAGGAAAGACAGATTTCGAATCTATTTTTGATAAAGATATTGATAGAACTAGGGAAGTGGTAAGATGGTTGTTTGATAACAACAGATTAGACCACGATTATTCCAAAGCTGTAGATACAAGTCTTGTTTTTCAGCCTTATTGGAATCGTTTTTCAAGCATGTGGCATTTAATTGATTTAGATGCCGACGGTAAGCCAGAGCTGCTTTTCAGCGGAAAACCTTTGATCTCAGAGGAGAAAGAACGATTTTCAATTTTTGTTCAATATGGAAGTGTGTGGAAAGAAGTTTTTTGGGATGATGGACATTTATTGGCTTTTAAAAAACATCCCAGAACAGGTGAAATTATTTTATACCATCACAGATATCCATGTTGTTCTCAATTCACACATTTGATTCAGCGCGTAAGATGGTTAAGAAATAAAATGCACCTGACACAGCGCTATTTTCTCGCTCGAGATTCAGATATGAATGGGAAATTTTTTCCGCTCAAATCTAGTTATCCGAAAAATTATCGAAAGCTAAAAGGAAAAACAATGTTGTATTGGTCGAAAGGAAAAATTAAAGAAAATGCCGCAAGGTTTTCGCCCACGAATCAAATTATTAATTTTCCTGCAAAATCTTATTACCAAATCTTAGCGCAAGAAGGCCGATGGTACTATGTAATGATGGTTTCGCCGCCATTGATAGAAGAAAGTATGGTTGCTAATGCAAACAATTTACAGCAATCTAGATTTTATGGTTGGATAAACCCTTAATGGTTTCTACTTTCGATTGCTTTGCGAACGGAGCCATGCGTTTTCAATAATTCTCGAGCCTCATTCAAATCAATTTGCAACTCAGCAGCTATCATTTGAGTTCCTCGTTCCACTAATTTGTGATTACTCAACTGCATGTCTACCATTTTGTTTCCTTTTACGTGACCCAATTGGATCATTAAGGAAGTAGAAATCATATTCAAAACAAGTTTTTGGGCTGTACCTGATTTCATGCGTGTGCTCCCTGTAACGAATTCTGGGCCAACGATTGGAACTATGGGGAAATCAGGGATTTTAGAAAGAGGAGTGCCAGGATTACTGGTTATTCCAGCTGTTAATACATTGTGTTTTTTACATTTTTTTAAAGCACCTAATACATATGGAGTTGTTCCAGACGCGGCAATACCAACCACAGTGTCTAAACCTGTAATAAAATAGTCTTGTAAATCTTTCCAACCTTGCTCTTCGTCATCTTCAGCAAATTCAACTGCCTTTCGAATAGCTTTATCTCCACCAGCTATTAGTCCAACCACGACATTTTCTGCGACACCAAAGGTTGGAGGACATTCACTTGCGTCAACAATTCCTAAACGTCCACTTGTGCCAGCACCGATGTAAAAAAGTCTACCTCCTTTGTACATGCGTTGATAACATGCTTTCACAAAAGCCTCAATTTGTGGAATGCATTCTTGGATAGCAAAAGCAACTTTTTTATCCTCCTGATTGATTTTCATCAACAACTCATTTACAGACATTTTTTCAAGTCCGTCATAATTGGAATTGGCTTCTGTAATTCTTTCCATTTTAAACTAAATATGCTTCGTAATTATCGTTTTTCTCCATGATTTCAACACGCTCTTTTAAAGTAGTTGAAAGACTTAATCCAACAAAATCAGCTTTAATGGGATAGCGACGGTGTTTTCTGTCTACCATAGCGACAGTTTTTATTGCTTTTGTGGGTTGTTGAAGAAATTTCACCAAGGCGTATTGCATGGTTTTTCCAGAATTCAAAACATCATCCATTAGCAGAATATAGCCATCTATCAGTTCTTTTGCATCGATAGAAATATGTACATCTTCACTCCAGGGTTTTTCCTTATTCACTTTAATCTCAAAAACGACAATTTTTTGCTTGGAATAAGTTTTAATAATGGCGGCCAATTTTTCAGTCATGGAAAATCCATTTCCAGCAATTCCGCCTAAATAAACCACATCAATATCATACGTAGATTCGATAATTTGATGTGCAATACGAACTAATTTCTGTTGAATTTCTTCTTTGGATAAAATGAGCTGCATGGGTTTTAATCTCTTTTCACAAATATAAGGAAAGCGATAACTGTATATGTGTTCTGTTCAAAACTTTAGAAAAATTCACATCAATTAGGGGAGTTCTTTTAGATTTTCTGATGCCCATTGGTTCGTTTTATCCAAAGTGAGAATTTGTACATAGATTTCTCTTGCCTTTTGGTATTTTTTCTCGGCATGATAGTCATAAGCTACATCCATGAGCTTTTCGATTTCGATTTTTTTCAAATTCTTTTTGGCCGCAACATTATCCGGAGATAATTCAATGGCTTTTTTATAAAACTCTGTTGCTTTTTCTCGATTACCTGATTGATGAAAATGGTAGCCTTTTAAATTATTCCACTCAGACGAATAAGGATTGTAAACAATAGACAAAATGCAAAGCGAAAAAAGTATGACTTGGAAGGTGTAAAAAAGCCAAGTGATTCTTTTCAATAAACCTAGTAAAAGACCATAAACTAGACCAGACAATAAGGAAAAAACCGAAATTTGGTAATCGTTTTTAGCAATTTGTTCCGCACAAAGAAACAAGGTAATACCCACCACAAACCAAGGTAGTGCTCTTAACCAAGGATTTCTCCATTTGATGTCGGGCGAAATAAGGATGTATCCCAATAAGGCAAAATTCACGCCGGTCATGCCTATTCCTGGGTCCGAAGACATCGCAAGTTCGATACAAGATGTAATCACAGATGCACTCAATCCAAATACAAGTAAGAATAAGCTGCCGTTCATTTTTTCGATGATTCGCCCAACGAAAAAGAAGAAGAAAAAATTGAGGATGAAGGCACTAAACTTACTGTGTAGAAATGAATTTACGATTACACCCCAAAATGCTCCATCGTATATATCTTTAGCATAAGCGGCGCCAAATTGTTCTAATTTAAAGTCTGGAATAATTTCTGTTGAAACTTGTAAACGCATTACGACATAAGATACGAGCACGCACGCACTGATAACGTAGGTCCAAATAACTCTTTTTTTTCGATTAGCAGTTTCCATCAGCTATTTTGTCGCTTTCCTTCTTTTTGTTTCTTGAATGATTAAGGACAACTCTCGACTGGTTTGTCCAGCTACTGAGGTATTTTCATCTGCCCTTCTCAAAAGGTAAGGGAGAACTTCTGTAACGGGACCGTAAGGAACATATTTGGCAACATTATAGTGTTCATGCGCCAAATTATATGAAATATGATCAGACATTCCCAGCAACTGGGCAAAATGGACACGTTTGTCGTCATGTTGAAGACCAGCTTTTGTCATGAGTTGGGTCAATAATAAATTGCTGTCTTCGTTATGCGATCCTGCACAAAAAGAAACGTGGTTTATGTTTTCCACTAAAAATTCAAGTGCTAGATTAAAATCTTTGTCAGTTGCTTTCTTGTTCGGCTGTATTGGAGAAATGTAGCCTTTGTCTACAGCACGTTTTCTCTCTTTTTCCATGTAAGCACCGCGAACAAGCTTGATACCCAAAATATATTCTTTCTCCGTCGCGATTTGGGTTTCTTTTTTCAAGTGTTCCAATCTATCATGACGATAAATTTGAATGGTATTGTAAACAATGGCCTTTTCCTTATTAAATTTTATCATCAAGTCATAAGCCATTCTGTCGATAACATCTTGAATCCAAGTCTCTTCGGCGTCAATAAAAACTGGAGTTCCAGATTCAAATGCTCTTGTGGCAATGCGCTCCATTCTCGTCAACAAACGGTCCATTTCCTTTTGTTCCGCATCGTTAAGTATAGAATCAATGTCATTTGCTTTTTCAAGTAGTCCGAAACGAGTAATTCCTGTAGTTTTAAAAACCGCGAATGGAATGGCGGGATTTCCGGCGCCTGCATCGAGTGTCGCTAAAATTTCTTCCACTGTGGCATCAAAATCGGCTTCTTCGGTTTTTCCTTCGATGGAGTAATCGAGAATAGTGCCAATGCCTGAATCCGCTAATTCTTTAATCCGTGCGCTGCACTCCGAAATTGATTCGCCACCGCAGAACTGACGAAAAATAGTTCGTTTGATGATTCCCTTAATCGGTAACTTTAATTTTATCGCCAACATGGTCAACGGTTTGCCAATTTTAACCAACCAAGATGCACCAACAAGTTTGAACAACCTGTAGGCTCTTTTCAAATCTTTGTCACTTTTACTTTGAAAAGCAATTGCGGTATTTTCGAAGGAAATCATGCCCGCAAAATTAATCTGTTTTTTGAAACTATATATGCTAAATTGCCTTTATTATCTTTGTTCTAAAATTGATTAAGAATGGAACGATTTTCTTGTCTTGAAAGTGAAATAGCAATTGGTAGTTTGCAAGAATCTGGTTTCGGAAAAATTTTGACTAAGAATTATCAAAATGCCAAGAAAGTCATTTTGGTAGATGAAAATACGAAAGAACATTGCCTTCCCTTATTATTCATGTATTTCGATGGTTTAGAAGAAGCTGAAATTATTGAACTACCTTCTGGTGAAGAGAATAAATCCTTGGAAATTTGTTTTTCAGTATGGGAAGCCATGTCAGAAATGGAATTGGGTCGAAATGACTTGATGATTTGCTTGGGCGGCGGAGTAATCTGTGATATGGGTGGATTCATTGCCTCGATATACAAAAGGGGTATGAACTGCATCTACATTCCAACCAGTTTGTTGTCCATAGTTGACGCAAGTTTGGGTGGAAAGACTGGAGTGGATTTGGGTTCTTTTAAAAACCAACTGGGAACTTTTTCTCATCCAAGGTCTGTTTTTATCGATACAGTTTTTTTGGAGACTTTGGCTGAGAGCGAAAAGCTGAATGGACTTGCTGAAATGCTCAAACATGGTTTGATTGCTAATAAAGAGCATTTCACACAATTATCGAATAAGGAATTGACTGAAATTAACCAAAATGATATTCTAAATTCTCTTCAAATTAAAAGAAAAATAGTAGAAAGCGACCCGAAAGAATCAGGACCGCGAAAACTTTTGAATTTTGGTCATACTGTAGGTCATGCAATCGAAGGAACCTTGCTGAATACCGCTAAACAAATATCTCACGGTCTGGCAGTTGCCCATGGAATGCTGTCTGAATCTTACTTATCTTTTGCAATTGGGATTTTAAGTGAAAATGAAATGCGTAAAATTCACCAAGTTCTCAATTTTCATTTTCAGATTCAAAAATTCTCGGTTGAAGAAATAAATGATTTTCTTCATTTGATGCGCCATGACAAAAAAAATGTAGGGAACGAATTCCGTTTTTCTTTGTTGGAGAAGATAGGAAAAGGTGTATACGATATAGAAGTTAGCGCTGAACAAATACAGCAGGCAATTATCGCAACGCTATCAATCGACGTTTGATTCTTTCCAAACGATCAATTAAATCTTCAGTTGTGAATTGTTCTTCAGGAATATAGCCACTTTTTAAAGCCAATTTCGCACCTTCTAAAGTGTATCCTTGGTCTTTTACCAAATCAAAAATTTTATCGAAAGTCATGATGTCTTTTGGCGTGAAAAGGCGATTGCCTTTTTTGTTTTTTTTTGGTTTAATTAAGGCAAATTCTTTTTCCCAAAAACGAATCAAAGAAGTGTTAACATCAAACATTTCAGCAACTTCGCCTATGCTATAATAGAGTTTTGTTAAATGAATGTTAGTAATGCGTCCCAAAGCTGATTCTACAATTTTATTATCGAAAATTAGTCATATTTTTGCAACCCGCATGAAGTTAGAGGCTCAAATTCTCGGAATTTTATTCATAGTGATTTGTTCATTTAGTTATGGACAAGTGAATGGACGCACTGACACCGTGCCGAGTATTACAACTGCAGACTCTTTAAAAGTGCCATTACCTATTGCAAAACCATCTCCTGAAGATTCCATAAAAACCAGAGAATTAAGGTTAGCGAAAGAAAAAGCAAAAAGCGATTCAATTAAAGAAACTTTTCAATTCCCGACCTTTGATAGACCAATAGATTCTGAAAATGTATCATCCAAATCGAATCCAGAGGTAGATCAAATGTTGCAATTTGCCAAGAAATTTTTGGGAACTCCATATCGTTGGGGAGGTACAACTCCGTCTGGATTTGATTGTTCTGGATTCATCATGTATATCATGGGAAATTTCGGTTTTACAATTGCACGAACCAGTGTAAGTATGGCAGAATTGGGACGAACCGTAAAAATTTCAGAAGCTCGACCTGGCGATTTGATGTTTTTTAAAGGCAGAAGCACTTCTTCATCTAGTGTAGGTCATGTCGGTATGGTCTACGAAGTAAAGGAAGATGGCGTATACATTATCCATGCCTCAACCAGCAGAGGAGTGGTTATTGAAAATTTCAGCAAAAGCAAATATCTGATTCCTCGTTATATCAAAGTCAAGCGATTGGATTATGGGGAAATGTAGAGGGGCTGATAATTAAGAATTGAGAATGAATAATTTAGACGCCTTGTGGGACGGATGGTAAATTATGAATATTCTTTCTTTATTAATTATTTGCCGTCTTTTTGTTCAAAGTATAGAAGTTGAGGAAATGAATTTGGTATATTTTAAAAGAGTTCAACTTATTTCAGTTCTGAATTTGACTATTTTGAAAGCTTTTATTCTGCCAGTGAAAGAATATACCTATTTCTATTTGTTAGCAGAAGAGCGTGACTGTCTTGAGATTTCAAATAAGTTTGCTTAATTTTGATTTGATTGTCTCCGAAATGAAAATTGCTGATAAAATCAAACACCGCCGAGAATACACTTCCCTTGCACTCGCTGGAATTTTCCTGGGTTCGCTGACCATGCTCAACATTTTAGGCATTTCTCGTTTTATTGATTTGTCACATTGGTTGGGAATTCCAGAAGATAGTCCGCTTCGGTTTTCACTCGCAGTAGGCGTTTTGGCTTATCCCATTACGTTTTTGTGCACCGATTTTATTTCCGAGATTTTTGGTCGAAGACGGGCTAATATGGTGGTTTGGATAGGTTTGGGATTGAATGTTTGGGTACTTTTCGTTCTTTGGTTAGGAGGAGCGCTAAATCCTCCGCCAGAATTGAATGCAGAAGGTTTGTTGGAAATGTCCGTCGTTGATGGAAAAGTACAAGTGCCCTATGGTTACGCCTTTTATCAAATGCGTTTTTACACTTTTGGTGCCACTTTCGCTTCAATGTTTGCCTACATGGCTGCCCAATTTTGCGATGTTTACATTTTTCATAAACTCAAAGCACTTACAAAAGGAAAAAAATTATGGTTACGTAATAACGTTTCAACTATGACGAGCCAATTGGTAGATTCCATCGCAGTCATTTTAATTACCTATTTCTATGCCAATGCACTTCCCATGCGAGAAGGTGTTTCAGTAGGAACGCAATTGTTTTATTTTATCCTGAGTTCCTATTTGTTCAAAGTCGTTTTCGCTCTGCTGGATACGATTCCTTTTTATTATGGCGTCCGATTGTTGAGGAAATTTTTACAGGTGGATGATGAGATTGAATAAGGGCGCGATTGTCCTAAAGTTTCCCCCTCCAAAAGGGGGAAACAAGAAAGCCCAAAAAAAGAAAAAAGTCTAAAAAAAATCAAGTAGCTGAGTTGCTATACTTCAAATGCCACAGCAAATAAAATAGTGCGACAAGAGCGAGCAATGCACCAAATCCAAAGGCAATCGGAACAGTGGCCCAAGTACTGTTATAGGTCAAGATTGTACTTAGTGAACCAACAATAAAGCCCAATTCCAAAGCAATGAACATGGTTCCGGAACCAATTCCTCGTCTTTCTGGATGCGATAAATCTGCAGTCCAAGAGAAGATGGTAGGACTTGAAATTCCGGTTGCGAAGCCGAACATTACAGCCGCGGCGGTGTACATTTCCCAAGTTCTTGCAAAAGCAATCATCATCACGCTGATAATTAATAAAGCCATGCCGATAACCAGAGTTTTTCGTCTGCCAATGTTATCGGACAATCCTCCGCTGAAAAGTCGAACAAGAATAGTTGAAATGGTATAGAACAGAAAGAACCAACCTTTATTGGAAATGTCTAAATACTTCGAAATATCTGGAGTGATTGTGAAGATAATTCCGGAGCTGACTGCTGATAAAAACATCACTAGAGCACAAGGCCAAACTGAAGGTTCGACGATGTCGTTAATTCCTATTTTCAATAAACCAAAATGAAATTTTTGTCTATTTGATTCTGGCAAAGTTTCTTTAACGAAAAACAAAAGAATGGAAGAGAAAACGGCAAAAGCGGCAGAGACCATGAACAAACTATTGACACCGAAGCTTTCCGTAATGGGTGAACCTAAGGATTGACCAACACCGATTCCTAAAGAAATGAAAGTTCCCCAAATGCCCATTCCTCGGCCTCTTCTATTGGATGGAAGAATATCTGTCATCAAAGCGGTTGCACCAGTTGGGTTGAATCCTGCGCCTATTCCATGTAAAAAGCGAAGGCCTAAAAAGAAGAATACAGTGTGACTAAGTGGATAACTTAAACTGGATAGAATAGCAAAGCCAATTCCAATGTACATCACTTTTTTACGACCGATTGTATCCGCTAATTTCCCAGAAAATGGGCGAGAAATTAAAGCTGTAATGGCAAAACAGGTAAAGATTAATCCTTTCTTGTCGGCACCACCAAGTCTGGTAATGAAGTCGTTAAGTTCAGGGAGAATCAGATTGAAACTAGTCATGAACAGAAATACAGACAAGCACAACATCCAAAAGTTTCTACCATACGTATATTTCATGCGGCAAAAGTACTTCCTTTATTTCGTTTCACTGTTTGAAATTGTAAGGAAAAGAATGATTTTCGTTCTTAATAATATAAAATAGACAATAGGTAATTTAAAATGAACAATTGGCGACCAAATAGAGTTTAATGCTTAGGTCTAAGAGACAATTTTAATTATTTAGTCTTAATAGTTAATTCAAAAAAAATGAAATATATCATCTTCACACTAGTTTTAGCTTCGAGCGTTTTGGCTTGCAGTTCTTCATTGAACAATACCAATGAATCATCCGGTTCTGTGAATCCGACATCAGCAATTACCAATCCGGCGGATAGTGATAAAGTGGTTAAGACTGAAGCAGAGTGGCGGAAGCAATTAACTGAGGAACAATACCACGTAACGCGTGAAGCGGGAACTGAGCGTGCCTTCACAGGAAAATATTGGGACAATCATGACAAAGGAACCTACTATTGTGTTTGTTGCGATTTACCATTGTTCGATAGCAAGACCAAATTTGAATCAGGAACGGGCTGGCCAAGTTTTTATGCTCCGATTTCGGAAAGTGCGGTAAACATTAATGTTGATAATCAGTTTGGTATGACTCGTGAAGAAGTTGTTTGCCGACGTTGTGATGCGCATTTGGGACACGTTTTTAATGACGGACCGAAACCGACTGGTCTGAGATATTGTATGAATTCAGCGTCCTTGAATTTTAAAAAGAAGTAAATTTATCCTTCAGAAAAATAAATATGACAGAAGCAACATTGGGTGCCGGATGTTTTTGGTGCATCGAAGCAGTATATAAAGAATTGAAAGGAATTGTTTCCGTTGTACCGGGATATTCCAATGGACACGTAAATAATCCTACGTATAAAGAGGTTTGTACAGGAACGACAGGACATGCAGAAGTAGCGCGAGTTGTTTATGATGAAAATCAGATTTCTTTTGACGATGTGCTCGAAGTTTTCTTTTTCGTTCATGATCCTACTTCCTTGAATCGTCAAGGTGGAGATGTTGGAACACAATATCGTTCGGGTATTTACTATCACAATGAGGAACAAAAGGAAATAGCAGAAAAATACATTCAACGATTGAATGAAGCGAAGGTTTGGGATAATCCGATTGTAACAGAGGTTGTTCCATTGGACAATTACTCAGAAGCGGAAGCATATCATCACGATTATTTGAAATTGAATCCACAAAATCCTTATTGTCAGGGCGTAGTTCGTCCGAAAGTCGATAAATTCAAAAAGGTTTTTGCTGATAAATTGAAGTAAGCGAATTGAATTTCTTGCAAAGAAGTTAACGACATCTTTCAAAAATATACACATAAAAAAAGGGCAGTCGAAACTGCCCTTTTGTATTTTTAAATCAGATTTTACAATCCTTCGTCTTCTAAATCTTCTTCAACAGGAGCCGCTTTTTTACCTTTTTTGCTGCCTCTTTTTTCCATCATTTCAGCTTTGTGTGCTTCGTGTTTTTCTTTCATGGCATCAAACTTAGCTTTTTGCTCGTCGTTTAAAGTTTCACGAATTAGGTATTTACGACCATCGTTATTTCCTTTGATGGCCTCCATTTTTTGCTCTTTTGAGAACGTCTCATTCGTGCGAACAGCTGCGTTCTTCATGTTTACTCCTAAATTGATCTCATAGATTTTGCTATTTTGATCATCAGAAAGGCCCAATTTTTCATTCATTTTGTCCGTTTGTTTACGCGCTTTCTCCTCTGGAGTCATATTCATACGCTCCGTTTTCATTTCTGTACGCTCAGCCTTTGTTTTTCTTTCTGCTTTGGTTTGAGCAAAACTGTTGATAGCGAACAAACTAGCTACAACTAAGGTTCCTAATTTTAATGATTTCATTTTCTTTGGTTTTTAATATTTAATTTGAAGGTGTATTTCAATTTATATGCCAAATTACAAAATGAATAATACTTAAGCTTGAAAAAGATAAATATCTTATCGTAATTTAACCAAATGAAAGTCAAAACCTATCATGTATTAAACGCTTGGACATTTGTTTTGGTTGCCTTTTTTTTCTCCGGATGCCTTGTTGCCAAGGTAAAAGCGATGAAATATGACCCTGATGAGGTGATAGACCTAAGCAGAAAAGGTTTAAAGGAAATTCCGGCTTATGTTTTTGAGCGTAAAAATTTGAAATCTCTTCGCTTGTTCAAAAACGAATTGGCGGAATTGCCACCAGAAATCGCTTTGTTGGAAAATCTAGAGGAATTGTATTTGGGAAATAACCTATTGACAACTTTGCCACCGGAAATAAAACAACTTAAAAAACTGAGGATTTTATCCATTCAGTACAATAAAATAGAAACACTTCCTGAAGAAATAGGCGAACTGAGCGCTTTAGAAGAAATTTGAGCCAGGCAGAATCAATTGGAGGAACTGCCTATCTCAATAGGGAATTTACAAAAATTACAAAGTCTTCAACTTCAGTTTAATAGTTTGAAATCACTGCCACCAACTTTGGGTTCTTGCACAAATTTGAGATTTTTATTCCTAACAAGAAACAATATTCGGGAAATTTCTGACGACTTCGGACAATTGCAAAACCTGAAGGAATTGTATCTAGACTACGCAGGTCCCATGACTACGATTACGGAGAAAATGTGCGATTTACGTTTCTTGGAACTTCTTGTAATTGACAGTTATACGGCACTTCCACCATGCTTAATGGTCTATCAGGCGAATAGGTTAAGAATTCAAATCAATTGACTTCTTTTGAATCGGAAATTAAGGCCATAAACAGTACAAAATCGTAAGAGAAATGCGCACCAATGCTGAACCATTGACCAAATGTGTCGTAACCGAAAGAAATCAAGAATATAAAAGGAAGGACGATTAATCCATAAATCGACATCCGCCAGTTCATTGGGTTTAAATATCCATGTATGGCAACGAAAAAGATTGAAGTTATCCAAGGTCCGACGTATAACTGCATTCCTGCACGGAATAGTAATTCCTCCCCAACACCAGCACAAACTGACAAAAACAAGGCATCCCAAATTGTCAATTTCATATTTTTCACCATCATTTCAACTCGATTCGGTAGCTTTTCGAAGACAGGAGCACCCATGAATACCAAGGCGAAAAAGGCGTATATAACGCCGAGAGTCATGCCAAGAATCGTTTCGGGTTGAAGAATTTCGTTCCAGCGAATGAATTTTTCGAGATCATAATCGTTGAAAAAATAAAGGACTAAATAAGCTGAAATAGGGAATGCCAGCAAGGTAATGAATCCTAAAATGTAAATGCCGCGTTTGCTCAATTTGATTAGTAACTTTGTACAAAGTTCTAAAAATGAAGGATAGTATCATCAGTTGGATTAAAAGTTTTTATACCAAAACAATTAGCGGGGAGCTTGTATTTGATCAACAAAACTATGAAGACCATTCAATATATTGGTCTTTGGCTATGTTGGGAAGTTTCGCAATTCTAAGTTTTGTTTTATGGTGGTTTTTTAGAAATGTATTGGTGCGTCTGCTCGGATTGTTAGTGGATAGATCAAAAGTGAGCTGGGATGACCATCTTGTTAAACATAAAGTTTTCAGAGCATTAGCGCATTTGGCGCCATTGATGTTCATGGAATATTTCCTCTCTATTATTTTTTATCAATTTCCGAAGATGGAAGGATATTGGACCAAATTCGTTTGGATGTGGATCATCATTGTGGTTATTTTTATTGTCAATCGAACACTTTCCGCCATTCGAGATATTATTGAAGAAGATGAGAGATATAGTGATAAGCCCATTCAATCGTATGTTCAAGTCGCGAAAATAATTTCGACTATCGTATTGATCGTTATCATGTTGTCGGTTCTTACAAGCAAAACTCCTTGGTATTTGCTCGGAGGTTTAGGTGCAATGACTGCTATTTTAGTTCTTGTTTTCAAGGACACGATTCTTGGTTTTGTGGGAAGTATTCAAATCGCTTCAAACGATATGATTCGCATTGGAGATTGGGTAACGATGGATAAATTTGGTGCGGATGGTGAAGTAGAAGAGATTGCTTTGGCTACTGTTAAAATCAGAAATTTCGACAGAACAATCACCACAATTCCCACTTACGCCTTCGTTTCAGATTCTTTCAAAAACTGGCGAGGAATGAAAGAATCGGATGGAAGACGAATCAAACGGGCAGTCAATATTCAAATAGACTCGGTTAAGTTTCTCAATCCAGAATTGCTTGAACGATTGAAAAGTATCGAGTTGTTGAAAAATTTCGTAATTCAACGCGAAAAAGAAATAGAGGCATATAACATTGAGCATGGTTTTACCGGAGACAATGCTATAAATGGACGAAGGCAAACCAACTTGGGTGTTTTCAGACGTTACATTGAGCATTATTTAAGAAAACATCCGCTTGTGAATCAAGAAATGTCACTCATGGTTCGTCAAATGGATTCTACTGAAAATGGGATGCCTTTGGAAATTTATTGTTTTTCAAAAATAAAGGAATGGGAAATATATGAAGGTGTTCAAGCCGATATTTTTGACCATATTTTTGCTGTCGTTCATCTGTTTGAACTCAGTATTTTCGAAAGACCCACGGGTAAAGATTTCCGCATTGGTCAATCGGATATTTGATTGTTTTCTGCCTTCCAAATGTCCTGTAGATATTAAAATCTCAAATGTCTAACCGTATCTCCATTATTGATCAATTGGCGCAAAGATTCTATTCCAATTTGCAAGTGATTTTGAACGAAATTGGTGGTAACGCTTTTGTCACTTTCATCCGTTTTAACTCCTTCTGGTGTCATGGGTTGGTCACTAACAAGTAACAAAGCACCCGTAGGAATTCGATTGGCAAATCCAACAGTAAAAATCGTTGCAGTTTCCATGTCAATGGCCATTGCACGGATTTTTTTGAGGTAACGTTTAAACTTATCGTCATGCTCCCAAACTCTTCTGTTTGTTGTATAGCATGTTCCCGTCCAATAATCCAAAGCATGATCACGTATGGTCGTTGATATCGCTTTTTGTAAGGCAAATGAAGGTAGTGCGGGAACTTCGGCTGGCAAATAATCTGAACTAGTTCCTTCACCTCGGATAGCAGCAATGGGCAAAATCAAATCGCCAACATTGTTTTTCTTTTTCAATCCGCCACATTTACCCAAAAACAAAACTGCTTTGGGCGAAATGGCAGAAAGTAAATCCATGCAAGTCGCTGCAGAAGCACTTCCCATACCGAAATTGATTATCGTTATT
Organism: Crocinitomicaceae bacterium; assembly: GCA_041751955.1. Classification (GTDB taxonomy): domain Bacteria; phylum Bacteroidota; class Bacteroidia; order Flavobacteriales_D; family Crocinitomicaceae; genus UBA2040. The sequence continues at coordinate 11,816 of JBGSIB010000069.1, read as the reverse complement.
CCGTCCGCTGTCGCACAGGTCATTGGCTTTCCTCGACCGATAACTTCAACATTATTATTCGCAGCAAATTGATCCACATAATTCTGAAAATTGCAAATCAAAATGTATGAACCAAAATTTTCTAATTGTTCGCCTGTATATCTTGGTAACCAATTGTCAACTATTTCTTTTTTTGTTTTCATGGACTGAAAATACGAAATGTATTGAGCTTAAACACGTGAAATGAATAAATAGATAACATCCATCTTCTCGGTTTCTTCGTAATTTTAGACAGAATGAAAAACCCAATAGGATGTTGTTTATTGCTAACTTACCTCACAGTAGCTTCTGCTGTTTTTTCACAAAGTTCTGATTCATTGGTTAATAAGCGAAAAATAACGGGTTTTCCAATTGCATATTACACCCCTGAAACAGGAGTTGCGGTCGGAGCTTTGGGCATCATGACGTGGAATTGGAAACAAGATTCATTATTTGCAAAAAAATCAAGTGTCACCCTAGGATTTGCTTACACCAGTCGAAAACAAATTCTATTTTATTTGCCTTACGCTTTGTTTTTTAAAAATGATAGCTACCGTTTGAATGGAGAACTTGGGTTTTATGAATATGTATATTTCTATTCGGGAATAGGCAATCTACCCGGGAAAATTGAAGATAAACAGGAACAATTTGACATTAGTTTCCCGAGATTAAGGGTTTCGGGATACAAAAAGTTGGTGCCAAATTTATTCGTAGGTGTTCGCTATGCTTTTGATGCGTATTATGATTTGAAAACGGAAGAAAATGGTCTTTTGGCAACAGAAAAACCTGTAGGAATTTATGCGGGAATTAATTCTGGATTAGGACCTGCATTGATTTTGGATACACGTGATAGCATTTTCTATCCTCGAAGAGGGATTTATTTAGATGTTAATAGTACAATTGACTTGGGACAATATGTAAGTGATTATGAATACACGCGTCTCAATCTCGATGCGTCCTATTTTTATTCGCCGTTTAAACGTTCTGTCATTGGTTTTAATTTGAATTATCAACAAAATACGGGTGATGTTCCTTTTTATCAATTGAGTTTATTGGGCGGGTCAAAACGTTTAAGAGGTCAATTTGAGGGTGAGTTCAGAGACAAATTTGCTTGGCAAACGCAGTTAGAATGGCGACAAGAATTTTTGAAAAACTGGGGATTTACAGCCTTTGTTGGGGTAGGTTGGGTGGCGCCAAATTGGAATTCTTGGCAGGCTAAAAACCAAAAACTAGGTTCAGGCGTAGGTTTGAGGTATAAATTGAATAAAAAAGATCACGTGAATATTCGTCTTGACGTGGGCTTTGGAGGAGGAAAAATCTATCCGTATATAACATTGGGCGAAGCATTTTAAATAATTGATTATGAGAGTTTTAATTTTGCTTATTTTTCTATTTATGACTTTGGCATCTAAAGCAATTGTTGTAAAGGAACCCTCTGCCGAAGATTATTCTATTGAGTTTTTCAACGCAGTGAATAAAAATGATAGTGTAAGGGCCAACAGTGCAGCATTTATGTTGGCTTCTTATGATAAGGAAAAGCTGAAAAAAGAATTGGATTCAGACGAAAAAACGTTGGCGTTTTGGATCAATATTTACAATACTAGCGTTCAGTATATATTGAAAAAAAATCCAGCCTTATTTGAGGATAGAAACGCCTTTTTCAAAGCCAAACAAATCACTATTGCTGGTGAGGTTTTGAGTTTTGATATCATAGAACACGGCATACTGCGTAAATCCAAGTCAAAGTTAAGCTTAGGCTTTTTTCGAAAAATAAAAGTGAGTGGATTTGAACGATTGTTTCGTATCAATAAAGTGGACCCAAGAATTCACTATGCGCTTAATTGTGGTGCTTTGAGTTGTCCACCGATAGTTGCTTATCATTCTGGCAAAATCAATGAAGAATTAGACGAAAGCGTTAGTGATTACTTGAAAAAGTACTGTGTTATCGGCGAAAAAGACATAAAAGTGCCTGTACTTTTCTCCTGGTTCCGAGCTGATTTTGGCAAAAAAAGAGGCATTAAAAAGTTTTTGGTCCACTATGGCATCATCACCAAAGAGGAAAAGAAAAAAGATTTGAAATTTTTGGATTACGATTGGACTTTGGCTTTGGATCCTTACAAAAATTAATTTGTTAATTCCCGCGGGTCTTGACTTTTCTCGCTGTACCTTTGTCGAATGAAGAAATTTCTTTTCCTTTTCACCTTGCTTTTTGCAGGAATCAACTTTGCGCAAAACGACACCATTACGCTAGTTTCTTATAATTTACTGAATTTTCCAGATGGTAGAACAGACTGTGGAACCAACAATGTTAATCCACCGAACAGAACGGATACTTTAAGAAAGATCCTTCGCTACATCAAACCCGATATTCTTGTTGCCTGCGAAATTCAAACGAAAGACGGAGCAGACAGCGTTTTAACGCGTTCTTTGAATGTTTTCGGCGCGACAAATTACCAAATGGCGCCATTCATCTATTCCGGTGGAGGAGGAGGTGGATTGAACAATGCCATGTACTACAACACCGATAAGTTAATTTTTTTACGACAAAAACCAATTTCGACAAATGGTCGCGACATCAATCATTATACTTTGATGGTGAAAGATCCGAACATTGCACAGCACCGAGATACCATTTTCATAGAAGTTCACATGGCGCATTTAAAGGCGGGAAGTGCAGCTGCTGATAAAGCTCAGCGAGCCGAACAAACACAAGTTTTCAGAACCTATGTCGAATCCAAACCACTGATGCGCAACCATTTCTTTTGTGGTGATTTGAATACCTACCAAAGTTCGGAAACATGTTATCAAAACCTGATTACTGGCGGAAACAATCCTTTCTTTGATCCCATTTTCCAACCTGGAAACTGGACCAGCAATTCCTCTTTTGCTGCCATTCATACCCAATCTCCACGAGCAAGTGGTTCATGGGCGTGCGGTGCCACAGGCGGAATGGATGATCGTTTCGATCACATTCTAGTCACGCAAAATGTTTTGGCGGGAGGAGATCATTTGAATTACCTCACGAATTCGTATAAAGCAGTTGGAAATGATGGTCAACATTACAATACTGGTCTTTTAAACGCTCCTACAAATTCACAATATCCAGATAGCGTCGTTAGAGCGATATATTATCTTTCTGATCACTTGCCTGTGACCTTGAAACTTATTCCAAGTTTGCCTGCAGCTAACGGGTTAGCGCTTACTTACACTCAGAATGGCCCTTTGTGTCAAGGGAACATGAATGGAATATCAACTGTGACGCCATTGTACGGGCAAGCACCTTTTACTTTTTTATGGGACAGCAATGCTGGCAATCAAACTACGGCAACCGCCACAAATTTAGCCCCAGGAAGTTACTGCGTAACCGTGACGGATGCCTTAGGCCTTGTTGATCAAGTTTGTTTTGAAATAGAATCCATTCCCGCGGTGAATGCAAGCGTTTTTCCTTCGGGTGCTACTTATTTGTGTGATGGTGTTGCGACAGTTGTAGTAAGTGGCGGAACGGGTCCTTACAATTTTTCTTGGAATGATCCTTTGAATCAAACTACTCAAACGGCAACGGGACTTTGTCCAGGAACATATACTTGTACAATTTCAGATCAAGGAACATGTGCTATTCAAGTTAATGCAGTCATTGCGCTAGTTGGTTTACTTGAGCATGCGATAGAGGAAGGTCAAATCATAACCTTTCCCAATCCCTTTGAGAACAGCATAGAAATCAGCAATTTATCGACGGCTCAGTATCAGTTGGATAAAATTGTTTTGCGTGATGTTCATGGAAAAACAATTGAAGAGTATAGGCAGCAAACTTTAAATGGTAACGATTCTATTGTTTTGGTAACAAGTTCTTTACCCAAAGGTCTGTATTTTGTTGAACTGATGAAAGAGGGACAAATTGTTCGTTTTAAACTGGTGAAATAATTAATTGTTAATTCAGCAATTTTAATATTATTGCAAGTAAATGTACGCTACATTTGCGCTGTGAAATATCTTGTATTATTTCTGATTTTTATTCTTTCCTTTTCTGCATCTGCAGGTGATTTGGAAAGTTCTTCAGTGTCAAAGAGACAAATCATTGCACATCACGTCTTTAAATTAGCCGATCAAATTCCAGTATGGAATGTTTTCCCAATTCCAGAGTGGGAAGAGGAGCAAAATGATACGAGTGAAGAAAATACAAAAATATGGGTGGATGTTCAACTTTCATCTTTTAATTTTGGAAGTGAATCGATTTTTAAGCCTGTTCTAGCCAAAATCAGTTGTGAAAATATTCGGTTTAAAAGATCTATTTTGTTTGCCTGCTATCGATGTTAGTGGATTGATTTTTAAAGTATTCAATCAATCTATTAACATAAAGAAAAATAAATGAAATTCTCAATTCTCACCCTTTTATCCATTACCTTAATTTTTCAAAGTTTTGCCCAAGAAAGCAAGCCAAATTATAAACTTCTCGAATTAAAAAAGAACCTGAACGAAAGTGGTTCGCAATTTATAAAAGCTACCTTTTTGGGGCAATTTTGGGGTCGTTACAACGAGAGTAATACAGGCACTTTGGTTGACGGTTACAGTCAATCCTCTACAAGTGATTTAGGAATCCGACGTCTTCGCTTCAATGTTTTCGGACAAGTGACAGACCGTATTGCTTTTCACGTTCAGTTCGGACAAAACAACTTTTCCTATTTGTCCAAACAACAAGCCGGGAGTTTTTTCCATGATGCTTTGGGCGAATACAAAGTGGCACAAAAAGGCTATTTGACGCTTGGTGCTGGTTTGACAGGATACAGTGGTTTATTGCGATTTGCTGCACCAAGTGTGGGGAGCATTCTTGGATTAGACGCACCTCTTTATCAGCAAGTTACTAATGGCGTTAATGATCAGTTTTTACGAAAACTGAGTGTTTATGGTAAAGGTCAGATTCATGGCTTCGATTATAGAATTGCACTTACAAAACCCATGTCTGCGACAAATTCATTGGTTGCTTTTCCAGCTTTAAACGCCAATCAAGCTGTTTTTTCTTTCAAACCACCACATTGGCAGCAACAAGCGTATGTTCAGTTTCAAATCTTTGATAAAGAGAGTAATGCCTTGGGGTATACAACGGGCAGTTATTTAGGAAAAAAGAAAATCCTGAATGTTGGAGCAGGAATCATTCATCAAAAAGATGCGATGTGGATTTTGAATAGTGTTGGCGATACCAATTACTCGGATATGACGCTCATTGGTTTGGATGTTTTTGGTGAATTTCCGCTAAGCGATAGAAAAAATGCAGTGACATTTTACGCCGCTTTTAGTGATTATCAAATGGGGAAAAATTTCATCCGTAATTTGGGTGTGATGAATCCTGCAAACGGTGTTACTGCGGGTCAATCTCTTGCTGGTGGAGGAAATGCCATGCCTTTGATTGGAACCGGACAAACATTGTATGGTCAATTGGCCTACAAATTCAAGGACAATTTATTACCTGAAAACGGAAGTATCCAAGTTTATACATCGGCTCAAATGAGTTCATATGCCTATTTAGATGATCCCATGTTGATGATAGAAGGCGGCGTAAATTGGCTGATTCACGGTACGCACGGTGCAAAATTGACTTTGGGTGTTCAAAATAGACCAGTTTACCAATCCATTTCGGGAAACAATGTTGAAAAGTCAAGAAAGAGCATGTACGTCTTGCAATATCAAATTTCCATCTAATCGAAAGTTTGAAATCCCTTTCAAAAGCTAAAAATCTGTAACTTTTGATAGAAAGGGTCAATATATTGATTCACATATCTTTCTGAGAATGTCAATTCGATTATCTTTGCGCAAAATTTAAAATTAATGACAGAAGAAATAAAAGCAGTAAGTTACTGTGTAGGAATGAGCATAGCGGGAAGTCTGTTGCAACAAAACCTGCAAGGAATTAACCCAGAAATCATGGCTCAAGCCATTTCTGATGTATTTCAAGGAAAGCCAGCGCCATACGCACCAGAACAAGCGAATCAAATTATTTCGCAATATCTTTCCGTTGCCGTGCAAGAACAATTCAAAGCGAATAAAGAATCTGGCGAAAAGTTTTTAGCGGAGAACTTTAAAAAAGAAGGTGTTCAAACTACGATTTCTGGACTTCAATACGAAGTTATCGAAGAAGGAAAAGGTAAAAACCCTTCGGCAACTAGTCAAGTGAAAGTTCATTACCATGGAACATTGTTGGATGGAACGGTTTTCGACAGTTCTGTTGAACGCAATTCACCAGCGACTTTCGGCGTGAATCAAGTGATTCCAGGCTGGACGGAAGCTTTACAATTAATGAAAGAAGGAGCAAAATATCGTTTGTACATTCCTCAGGACCTTGCTTATGGTGAACAACCGCATCCAGGAGGACCAATTCAACCGTTTATGGCTTTAGTATTTGACGTTGAATTATTAGAAATATTGTCATGAGAAAAATAGGAATAGTATACGGAATAGCTTTTGTTTTAGCAAGTTGCGGAAATAGCAAAAAAGCTGAAGAAAAAGTTGAATTGAAAACCTACAAGGATAAATTATCCTACATTTTGGGTGCTCAACAAGCGAAAATGATTACAGAATCAGGTGATCCTAATTTGGATAAACTGCAATTTGACCAGATGTTGTTGGGTTTTGACCAAGGTTTAAGCATGGAAAAAGCTATGGACGCTGCTTGTCAGAAATCATTGGAGCAATTGTATGGCCCTTACGGACAAGATTTTGATACAGCGTATGTCAAATCAGGTTCTATGTGCATTGGTAAAATCGCGGGGTCTGTTTTCTTTCAAACTTGGACGAAAAAAGGTGTTTTGGATCAAATTGATATGAAAATGGCCAAAACTGGATTTGAACACGGTTTGTACAAGAAAGATACTTTGTTGGATCAAAAAGAATCCATGGATTTAATCAACGATTTTTTATCAGGAATCAACAAGAAAAGCGGTGAGAAATTGCTTTCTGACGCGAGTCAATTGCCCAATGCAAAAGTACTTGATGGTGGAGTAATTGTTCAGACTTTATCTGAAGGAACAGGAGGAAGCCCAACGGCACAAGACGATATCGAAGTGAGTTATATTGTCATGAATGCCGATGGCGATACCATTGAGAATTCCTATGAACTGTCTGCCCGAAGTGGACAAGAAACACCAGCTTTTAATTTGAGTCAAATGATTCCCGGTTGGGGCGTTGCATTTCCGACTATGAAAAAAGGAGGGAAGTACATGTTGTTCATACCTTGGAATCTTGCTTATGGTGAGCAAAGCCAGTGCGAAACTTTGAAATTCTTTGTTGAATTCAAGAATTTTGGTCCAAAAGGAACCTTGGTGAAACCAGATCCAATGCAAGGAATGCCGCCGCAATAGGAATTATCATATAATAACAAAAAAGGGCGTTCCGATAATAATCTGGAACGCCCTTTTTATGTCATTTATATTTTTTTCCTAAAACAACTCCTGAAACTCTTTCTTCAAATATTCGACCGCTATTTCAGAAGGAAGATCACCCACCTCACCAACGATTTCGAATATTTTTCCTGCTAAATCGGTCGCCATACTGGTATCATTCATTTTTTCGCCTGCTATGTTGATGATTTTAACGGTTTCGTCTTTGGCTTTCTTGAGCATGTCCCAACCCGCTGGGGAAACAAATAATTGTTGCGTTACGTTGTGCTCAAACTCTTCACGAACAGCAGCAATTAGGTCGGCTTGAAAAGCTTTGGCGGGTAATCCTGGATTATGCACACGCATGACCAATGAGTTGGGGTGTATGCGTTCCAACAATAGTATAGTACGCTGGTAGGCTTCCATTCTCTCGGAAAGAAAATTGCCACCTTTTTTGCTTTTTCTATTAATTTCCAGTTGCATACGACGCAATTCTTTTTCGCTTTGCTTTTTGAGAAATAAAGCCGTCGTTAAAAAAACGATTGCCGCTGGAACGATACTCATGATGATTTGAAGGGTGATATCCATTTTTTAGTAAGATTGGTTTTTGTTGCAAATATACTTTATATCGTAAGGAATAAAAATGGGTTACATTTTTGTAAAGAACATGACGAAAAAAAAGAATTAAATTGATGATGAATCATTAAAGAACTTTGCAATTCCGACCTTACTTGATGAATGAAGAAATGATCTTTCTATAATTTTCCAATAGGCATTGTGCCAATTTGCAAAATGACGACTTTTATTCAATTTTATTGATTTAGATGTTAGTCCTCCTTCTTTTTACAGGTTTAAATAGAGTGTTACGTAATGAAAAGCAAGCTACATAAACTTAGTAACTCACCGATTGCAACAAGGAAATTCTATCCCAGGTGTTTTCGTTCTTTGTAATTATATAACTACCCAAACAAAATTCGGTGTTTATCAATGAAGCGTCTTTTAACTTTTGAAGATGACCATGGATTGTTGCTTTATTTAGTTCTAGAATTTTATTTAGATCAATGTTTCTGATAGATTCTTTTTCGCTCAGAATGGATAAAATTCTTATTCTTGCTGGATGAGCAAGTGATCGGGCAATTAATGCAATTTCTTTTTCTTCAGCTGTATATATTTTGGTTTTTGATGCTGCCATAATTTTAAGTTTTTTAATAAATCATACGTTTTCGTTTACATTAAGATAAGAAAAAAAATGTCCTTATTTTGATTTTCAGCTAAAAAATAAATATTCAATTGCAAATTCACCAACTTGCAAAATGACGACAAATGTCAGATTTCTATGCGATTAAAAGCAACAATTTTAAAAAGCAACAATTAAAAAATAATATTCAATTGGAAAATTCACCAATTTGCAAAATGGCGACAAATGTCAGCTTGCTATGCGATTAAAAGCAATAATTAAAAGCAACAATCCATTCCTTAAACCCAACGCCATAAATCCTACAATTTTCAAATGCACAAATCATAACCGTAGCAAATCGTCAAAACACCTCATACCTCCGTTTTCAACACTTCATTTGGTATTAACAAAAATTCTACACTAAATTTTACAACTATTATTTCCGTAATCTTGTAAAAAAACATCTTCTATGAGCCCAGTTTTGATTATTTGTCTGATTGCAGCATACTTTGGAATACTTCTTTTGGTTGCCCATTTTACGTCTCGTGGAGCAGACAATGACTCGTTTTTTACAGGAAATAAAAAATCTCCGTGGTATCTGGTCGCTTTTGGAATGATTGGGGCTTCTTTATCTGGTGTGACTTTTTTGAGTATCCCAGGTTGGGTGGGCAATGCCGACAATCAATTTTCCTACATGCAAATGGTCTTCGGTTATTTGATCGGTTATATAATCGTTGCGTACGTATTGATGCCAATTTATTACCGCATGAATTTGACCTCAATTTACACCTATTTGGAAGAGCGATTTGGCTTTTTTACACATAAAACGGGTGCTATTTTCTTCTTGGGAAGTCGTTTGTTAGGAGCTTCTATACGTCTTTTATTGGTTGCCAATGTATTGCAGATATTCCTATTTGATCAGTTCAATGTTCCTTTTGAATTGACCGTTTTTCTATCCATCGCGTTGATTTGGGTCTATACAAACAAAGGCGGAATCAAAACCATCATTTGGACAGATACCTTGCAAACTTTTTTCATGATTGCTGCCGTTTTGCTGACGTGCTACATCATTGTTGGCGAGCTGGATTTGAAAGAAGAAGGCGTGATTTCTTCCATAAAAAATAGTCCCTATTCGAAAATATTCTTTTTTGATAATTGGTTGGAAAAGAATTACTTCTGGAAACATTTCTTGGGTGGAATCTTTATCGCAGTGGGTATGACAGGTTTGGACCAAGACATGATGCAAAAGAATCTTTCCTGCAAGAATATAAAAGAAGCGCAAAAAAACATGATGAGCTTTGCCATTGTTTTGGTCTTTGTGAATCTCATTTTCCTTGGATTAGGAGCCCTTTTATACATGTATTCTGAACAAACTGGTATCGGAAAAGGTGCTGCCGGAGATGCACTTTTTGCAACAATTGCGATTGATCCAAGCACAGGAATTATGGTCGGAGTATTGTTTTTAATCGGATTGATTGCCGCTGCTTATTCAAGTGCCGACAGTGCATTGACAGCTCTGACAACTTCATTTTCTTATGACATTTTTAACTTTGGCAAAAAAGAAAAATCCGAACAAGATCGCTTGCGCAAAACGATGCACATTGGTGTTTCATTGTTGCTTTTGGTCATCATCATCGTCCTGAAATATACAACCAGTTCCAGTGCCATCGGACTGATCATGTTTTTTGCAGGTTTCACCTACGGACCTTTAATTGCCATGTTCTTCTTTGGCATTTTAACCAAACGTGCTCTAAACGACAAAATGGTTCCTGTGATGTGTTTGGTTTCTGTAGGTGCGACTATCCTCATTTGGTATTTCTCCGCTGGCGCACCAGGAGGTGGAACTTCTGGAATTTTCGGTCAATATAAAATAGGTTTTGAATTAATCATTATCAATTCCGTTCTCACATATTTGTCCTTGTTTTTAATTTCCAAGAAAAAGGAAATAGCTTAATTTTATCACCATGAAAATTCAATTGCACGACAACGACCTTCATCTCGAATTTGCCCCTCTAAGCTTATTGAAACCTATTGCTGAACTGCGCATGGGTATTCTTACTTTTGAAGAAAGATGGGAGGAATTTTTCCCAGATGCTGAATTTTCGTATGCTACGGAAGCGTATTTACAAGTGAAATATCCCTTGGTCGAAGATTGGGATTTATCCTTGCCCGCCAATGTTATCCCTAACGAAGACTACGTGGCGGTATTAAACGGAATGCCGGAAAATACTTTGTTGTACCAAGGTGATACCTGGTTGGGAACAAAAGGCAAGGGTGAAACAATCATGAAATACAGTGGTGAAGAAGTTCTCGCTATTGAGCAGCGTTGGCATCTTTTTCAGAAAAATGATCTGGTCATTCAATCAGATTTTGAATTGTTGACCGAAGGATTGGAATCGGAGAAATTATCGGATACTGTAACCGTAATCGGTGATAGAAATTTAATTTTCCTCGAGGAAGGAGCAAAAGCAGAAGCTTGCGTTTTGAATACGACTGATGGCCCCATTTACATAGGTGAAAATGCTGAAATCATGGAAGGTTCCTTGGTGAGAGGACCTTTAGCCTTGTGCGATCATGCCGCATTGAAAATGGGAGCTAAAATATACGGCGCCACGACAATCGGACCGCATTGCAAAGTAGGAGGAGAGGTTGGGAATTCGGTTTTTCAAGCATTTTCAAACAAAGGTCACGACGGTTTCGTCGGAAATTCCCTAATCGGTGAATGGTGCAATCTCGGAGCCGACGCGAATACCTCTAATCTAAAGAACAACTACAGCGCTATCCGCACTTACAGTTACGTCGCGGATGCAGAAGTGCAAACCGATTTACAATTCATGGGCTTAACCATGGGCGACCACAGCAAATGTGGCATCAACACGATGTTCAACACGGCAACAGTAGTTGGCGTTTCCTGCAACATCTACGGCGGCGATTTCCCTCAAAAATTCATTCCTTCTTTTTCTTGGGGAGGAGCCCAATTTATTCCTTTTGAATTCGATAAAGCCATTGAAGCAGCGAATGGAATGATGAAGAGGAGAGGGTTGGAGTTGAATGACGAGGAGATTAGGATTCTACGTTCTTTAATCGATTGATCACATCTGATTATAAATCAACGCACTTATCCCTAAGATTATTTTTAATTTAAAGCAAACACACTAAAACATTAACGATGGGAGTAAATTTAATAGAACTTCATAAGAATTACAATACTCAAGTGAAATGCTTGATTTTATTGAAGAAATTGAGGTGGGGAA
>JBGSIB010000068.1:0-50459 GCA_041751955.1 Crocinitomicaceae bacterium | reverse complement strand
TGACAGAAGCTTCGTAGGCCCCTTTTGCAATTCCCAAAGCTAATGCACCTATAGAAATTCTTCCTCCATCTAAAACTTGCATGGATTGAATGAAACCTTCACCTTCAACACCAATTAGATTTTCGGCTGGAATACGGCAATTGTCAAAAATCAATTCGCAGGTCTCTGAGGCACGCATTCCTAATTTGTTTTCTTTTTTACCAGCGGAAAAACCAGGTGTTCCTTTTTCGACAATAAAAGCCGACATTCCTCTAGAATCACCTTTTTCGCCTGTTCTTGCAATTATCACAGCAACATCTCCAGATTTTCCATGAGTAATGAAATTTTTTGATCCATTGAGGACCCATTCGTCACCTTCTTTGACAGCCGTCGTATTCATTCCTCCAGCATCTGAACCTGTACCTGTTTCGGTTAACCCCCAAGCACCAATCCATTCCGCAGTGGCTAGTTTGGGTAAATATTTTTTCTTTTGCGCTTCACTTGCATGGTAATAAATATGACCCGTACAGAGTGAGTTATGTGCCGCAACTGATAATCCAATAGAACCACAGACTTTAGCAATTTCTGAAACAACAGTAATGTATTCGAAATATGAAAAGCCTGATCCACCGTATTCTTCGGGTATAAAAACGCCCATTAGACCTAACTCGCCCAACTTTTTAAAAACGTGAACGGGAAATTCTTGTGTTTCATCCCATTCCATAAAGTCTGGTCTAATTTCTTTTTCGGCAAAATCACGAATCATTTGCGCGATCATTTTTTGGTTTTCGTTTTGGTCGAAATTCATGTTTGTTTAATAATTTATTAGTGCTTCAATATTTTCCGAAAATGATTTCAATTTGTCATTTCCGTTTAAAAAGTCAAGTGAAACAAGAAAGTTGAATCCTGCAACACTCCCCCCACATTTTTCAATAAGATGCGCCGCAGCTTCAGCCGAACCTCCAGTAGCCAATAAATCATCGTGAATTAAAACACGTTGACCGTCTTTCACTGCATCGGTATGCATCTCTATAACAGCATTGCCGTATTCTAGTTCATACGCATGTGAAATTTTATCATAAGGTAATTTGCCTTTTTTGCGAATCATGATAAAAGGTACCCCAAGACGCATAGCTAATGGATAGCCAAAGAGGAAACCACGACTTTCAATACCCGCAACTGCCTCAATATTCTGCTCTGCATAATAATTGTAAAGATACTCAACGATGTCTGTCGATAAAATCGGGTCCATCATTATTGGTGTAATATCCTTAAAAACAATGCCTTCCTTCGGGAAATCTACTACGTCGCGTATTGCAGATTTAATTCTAGTTTGAATCATAGTCTACAAATATACATAGGGTTTTAGTTTCTCAAAAAGTTCTGCGTTAATTAATTCTGATTCTTTTAATTCTTCTATTTTTTTATACCCTCCGCGTTGTTCTCTCATTTTCACAATACTATTGGCCACTGAAAATGAAAAATAAGGATGTGCCTTCAATTCGTCGCGGGTAGCTCTATTGATATTGAATTTCCTAACTTCTGACGCATCGACTATAATAAACGAATCAAACTTCTCGAATTTTTCATAATCTAAGTTGTATACCTCTAGCATTTGTTCTTTATAGGCATAGCCGCCTAACAAATCTCTATATGCTAAAATTCTTTTTGCGAAATACGGCCCAATTCCAGGTACCGAAATCATTTCCTCCTCCGTTGCTGTATTTACGTTTACATTCGGTCGGCTGCGAGGAGGAATATTTTTTATGTTTTCCCCCTCTTTTTTATCATACTCTTTTTTCGGATATTCTTTTGAAGGGAAATAAACAGAATCTTTTATTAGCACGTAAACTTCATCGGGAATGACCACAATTTTAGATAAAAATTCATTGCTCCAAATTCCTTTTGCGCTAATCTTGAGCATAACGTCAGCTTGTTTTTCGGATAGACCGACATACATCCATTCTTCTTTAGCATACTGATTTGGGTCAAATTTTGCTGGAGGTCGTCTATATTCCCTTTTCTTGTAGGAATTCTTTTGTCGTTGTTTTTCTTTGGTTTGAAAATTGGCTTGAAGTTCTTCCACTTTCGCCATTTCCTCTTTCGTCAATTCAATTTCATCATGGTTTTTGAAAAAGGAGAGAACCCTTGGCGTATAAATAATGAGCAAACACAAAAGAACCAAAAGAAGAATTCCTCTTTTGGTTCTTTTTGAAACAAAATCAATATCATCAAAATCCTCTTTCATGGAATTTATTCGTCATCATCATTTTCATAATATGAATCTGGCTCGGCGTGCTTGGGAGCCTTTAAAACTCTATAAAAGAAATAGGCCATTAAAAAGGTGACTAAAGCTTGGGTCGTCACCATCATAATTAGTGCGGAGGTATTCATGAATTTATTTTTTTACGTCCCGCTCGATAAACAAGGAAACAGATGAATAAGAAAAGACTCAATAACAGAACACGCCCAATTGTAATGTACATGCTTTTATTCTTAAAATTACCAGTAGCGATTGTGGACCCCAATTTTAAAGCATCACCTTTTTTCACGACAATTTTGTTGTCCCATTTAAATTTATATTCTCGACAAACAGCTATAGAATCGAAGAATACATAATCTTTACCCAGATTACTCAATATTTTTTCTTTCACTGCCTCCTTTACCAGGCCTTTCTCATTGCGATAAAAGCGAACGGTATCTTTTACTTTGAGAATACGAACCGGTTTTTCGGGATTGCTTAAGTCATTGTACACCGTGTCTACAATTCCACTCCCTTGGTCATATTCTTTATGGTCGGAGAAGAATGATTTATTCACAACAATATCACTATTGGTTATTTTAGCGAGTATACTTCCTTTATCAAGTTCCCATTTTTCCGTCATTGCTTTTTTCCAATCGTTATCTTTTGGCGTAATCAAAGCACCGAGGAACACAATTATTAGAATTGTTGGGGTAACGTATTTTATAATGGGTTTATAAATTCTTGGTAATCGAATATCTGAGCCCGCGTTAATTTGATCCCATCCTCTTGTTATTCCAAATACCCATGCGAATAAAACTATTTCGGCTAAAGCAAAAACGACTAAAGAAACTGTACCTGCCCAATAATCATATTCGTCAAATACACCTTCATTGAAAAAGAAGACCGTAGGCAAACCTAAAATCATAACAATCAATCCAAAAGTCCATGCTCCTTTTTTCTTATTCCAGCCAAATTCATCTTGCATAAAGCCCATCCATGGTGTTCCCATGGCAAGCGAAGAGGTAATCCCTGCAAAAAACAATAAGCCAAACCAAAATACACCAGAAAGCGTTCCAATAACTTCACCCCATTTCTCAAAAAGGAAAGGCATAGTTTGAAAGGCCATTCCAAATCCTGCATTGTTAATTACCCAGTCTAAACCAAGGTATCCAGCGGCAATTGGAACTACGATTAAAGAACCTAGTACAACTTCAACAAATTCGTTTGTAAAGCCTGCACTTAAAGAATTTAACGCGACATCATCCTTTTCTTTCAAATAGGAAGCGTAGCAATGAATTGTTCCCATTCCCAAAGAAAGTGTGAAGAAAATTTGACCAGCAGCTGCTAACCAAACCTTGAGATCAAGTAGCGAGCGAAACTGTGGCGTCCAAAGAAAGTTTATTCCATCTAATGCATTGGCATCAGGAACCAAATCCGACGCTCCGGAAGTACCTAAAGTTAAACCTTTGACTGCTAAAAATAGACCGAAAATTAGTAACAAAGGGACTCCGATTTTCGCCACTTTTTCTACTCCACCAAGTCCTTTGGAAAGAATCCAAGTATTCAAAGCCAAACAGACAATGTAAAAAACGACTGCTTCGTAAGGTATACCTGAATGCGAGGATCCAATTTCTGTATAAGAGCTAAAGAAATCACTCACTTGTTGTTGCGACATTCCATCGAAAGTCCCAATAACAGTATAGTAAACATAGGACATGGTCCAAGATTCAATGTAGCAATAATATGATGCGACGGCAATATTGGTGAAAATCCCAAAAACGCCAATATACTTCCATACTCTTTTTTTGTTCATGGAATCAAAAATGAATGGAGTAGAGTGATTACCTCTTATTCCACCAAATCTACCTGATGCCCATTCCACCCACAAAAGAGGAATACCCATTAGTAAAAAGCACACCAAATAAGGAATGATGAATGCTCCACCTCCATTTTCGACAGCTTGTACAGGAAACCTTAAAAAATTGCCAAGACCAACAGCATTTCCTGCCATCGCAAGTATCAGTCCAACACGTGATCCCCATCCTGAAGATGCTGCTTTTGCCATAGTTGTTTTGTTTGAATTCCCGAATATAAGGAAAATTTAACGCAACTTATATTCTAGGTGAAATCTTTGACTTATTCTTTCTCAATTAACTCTCTATCTAGCAATTCTAAACTTTCTTCTATAGAAATTGGATTGTATGCCAGCAAAGTTTTTGCCTTAGTCAAATCAAAACCTGTTTTTGGCGGTCGTTTCGCTGCTTGATTCAAAGTGCTAGAAGAAACTGGTATAATATTGTCGACTGAATAATTATAATATCTGGCGATTTTCTTAACCAAGTTTAAAATAGAATATGTCTCTGGTCCACAGAGATGAAAAATTCCAAAATGATTTTTCTCAACGATGGCCAAACAACCTTTGGCTAAATCGTCGGCCCAAGTTGGAGCACGAAATTGATCATCTACAATTTTCAAAGGATCTCCTTTTGCTAAAGCTTCCTTTGCCCATAAGACGATGTTCGACCTCGTCAAATTGTGACCCGTTCCATAAACGATAATGGTTCGAGCGATCGACCAATTTGTATATTTTGAAAGGAGCAAAAGACGTTCGGCATCCACTTTTGATTTTGCATAAACGCTTAAAGGAGAAACCATATCTTCTTCACGATAATTTCCTTTTTCTCCATCGAATACAAAATCAGTTGAAAGTAGCTGGAAATGTGCATCTATCTTTTGTGCTGCTGCGAATAAAAAAGCGGTTCCCATCACGTTTATTTGATGACAAGCTTGAGGATTGGTTTCACATTCGTCCACATTTGTAATCGCTGCCGTGTGGATTATTGCCATCGGATTTGTCGCGGAAAAAACCATTTGTATTTGTTCTCTGGAGGTAATATCCATTGAATGATAGTTTTCAGCTGGACAATCCGGATTTCTATTTTCACCTGAAGAGGTAGCGACAAAATCAAGAGATTTTTCTAAGCACAGTTTAACCAATTTTTGACCTAAAAGCCCGTTAGAACCAGTAATAAGTATCTTCATATCAATGCGTTAATCCAAATAATGATTTGAGTTTTGCCAATTGTGCCTCCGAACCCAATACGAATAGACCTGATCCTGGAACCATTAAAATATCCTCAGCGGGATTGACAACATAGTCGCCGTCTGGTTTTTTATAGCCTATGATACTTACCCCTGTTAATTTTTGTTCATTTAAATGACCAATTGTTTTGTTTTGTAATTCAACCGGTAATTCCTCAAAAGCAACAGAATTGACATTTGATCCTAATCGTCCTTGCACGCGAACCATATCCAAGAATTCCATTACGTCAGGATTTGTAACCAAAGAAGCCATGTGAGAGCCTCCTATTGTGTCAGGAAGGATAACATTATTTGCACCTGCAAATTTCAATTTAGAAATTGAATTCTCTAAAATAGCTCTAGAGATAATCGTCACTTTTCTAGAGCGTTCTCTTGCTGACAAAACGATATACAGATTATCGGTATCTTTTGGCAAAGCGCATATTACAGCTCTTGCTTCAGCTAAATTAGCATGCTCAAGATTTTCATCCAACATGGCATTTCCTTTGTAAAAAAGATAACCAGGTAAGTCTTCAAATTCGGCGATAACATCGTGATTTTTTTCAATAACCACAAAAGGTGTTTGAGTACTTGCTAAATCAGAGGCAACTTGCCTTCCTACCCTACCAAAACCACAAATTATAACGTGGTTTTTCAAATTGGACAAATCCTTCATGAGTTTATGTTTTTTTACGAATTGTTTGTATTCGCCTCCCACAAGATAAGTGGTAATTGAAGTTATGGCATAGGCGAAAATACCAAAACTTGTTATGATTAATCCTGAAGTGAAAAGTTTTCCGTAGTCCGATAGTTCTTTTACTTCACCAAACCCAACTGTAGATACCGTAATGATGGTCATGTAAAATGCGTCGACTAGAGAATAGTCTTCAATGGACATGAAGCCCAAAGTTCCACCCACAAGAACAATGGCCAGCAAAATTAAAAAATAGGAAAGTCGCTTAAAGAGCTTGAAGCTTACCCAAGTCATAGCTCCCAGATGGTTGATTTTCGTTTGGGCTGGAACTTGAAGTAATGTTTATGCTCAATAATCCAAGCCATGATGAAATACAAAACCAAAGGTGAGCCCAATCCAACCACGGTAGCATAAATAAACGAACGGCGAACTTTGTATTGTTCGATACCCAATTTTTGCGCCCACCATTGGCAAACACCGAAGGAACGTAATTCAAAAAAAAGAGAAATTTTTTGTAGCCAACTCATCGTCCGAGGATTTTATTTCCAATGCCGCAAGTTAGGCATTTTTTGCGAGAACAGCGAAGAGAATACAGCTCCAAAAGTGACTGAGAGTCATAGGCGGAGGAAATTTTAAAACCTGCATTTTTCAGAAATTTCGTCAAGTGATTTGTTTCAGCCGGAATCAATTCTAGGAGTTGGATGCCTTTGGTCTGCCATTTTTCTTCTCCACGTTTTTCCCCGACCCAAAATAAAAATGGTACGAAAGCATTGATGATGACTAAGTCTTGGAATGATTTGGTGAACTTAACTTCATTTCTCTCTGCTAGGGTGAAACTGGTCCGAAAATAATTTATCATTTCGTTGGCGTTAAAGCTCATAAAACCATAATCGAAATCAAAATGTTGAATAAAATGAGCGAATTGCTCCACTCGTATTTCTGGTGAACCTTTGGGGTGTAATCCTTTTTTCTTCCATTGGAAAGCTTCCATTTTGGAAATTGTACTTCTTTGTTCATTCAAATCGGGGTAAACACCAGAAGCTGTCATCAATGTTGCTACTCTTTTGTTTTTGCCCAATTTCAATAAACGTTTAATGGGAATTTCTTTGGTCAATTGCCAAAATGGGTCTCGATTAACTTTTGCTCCAAAAGCCACGGCAATCAATTCATAAAGCACCTGGGAAAAACCGTCATTTGGATTTTGATGAAAATCTTTTGTTTTTCTGAATAGACGATGAGTAAGAGCCGATTCTTTCTCTTTTTCGATGTAAATTTCTTCGATGCTATCCAATTCGTAGGAACAGGGTAAAAGTCCATCTCCCTGTCTCGTGCTCAAATGGCTAGCGCTAAAATCATTTTTAACATATTCGGATAAAATAAGTGTTGGCAACAATTTGTCTTGACAAATAACTTCCATATCATTTTCCCACACCACGTGGAGAATTACATGATTATACGCTGGATCATTTTGATGTCGATGCTTGAACCAATCTGAGGCCTTGAGGTGAAACTCTACGTGGCCAAACCACATCATTCCATCTATGATTAGTTTTGCGTGGAAAAAATCCGGCCCGCTTTCATTTTTATTGTATTCGCCGAACTTAATAATCTCTAATTCTTCTCCTTTTGCAAGGGTCAGATTTCTAGTGGGTAAAAATCGCATCCGCCACAGAAAATGCATGTAATCTTCTTTCATACTATTTGGTTTAGTACAATTAATTATAACAAGCAGTTTAATTATCCAATAGTTAAGATACAAAAAAACCTCCTGACTTTCATCAGGAGGTTCAAAATTGTTTTCTCGTCTTTTTATTTCACGAAGTCCATACTCACCACTTCAGCTTCTGTACGACGATTCAATTGGTGTAACATTTCGAATCTCGCTTTGTCAGTTGTTTTAAACTGGTTGATATATGCCTCCGTTAGTGTTATGGTTTCCTGTGTAACTGGATCAGTCCAAACCCTTGGTTTTAACTCACCATCACCACGAGGGACCAAACGTCTTGGGTCTATTCCTTTTTCATTCACCAAGTAGTCCACACAAGCTTTTGCACGACGGTCTGATAATTTTTGGTTATCTGATACAGAACCTCTGGCATCCGTATGAGACATCAGACGCAAAACCATACCTGGATATTCCGTCAATAAGTCATATACAAAGTTCAAAGAGTCTTTCGAATTTATTGTGTTATCAACAAGCAAAACAGCACTGTTTACAGGATAACGAACTTCAGGTAACACGATAGGTTTGATTGGAATTAAAGACATATCTAAGAAAATAGTTTGTCCTTGATTTAAACCAACTGTTGTAAACTTAGACGGAGGAGCAGGATGATATCCTTCCTTTGACGCCTGAACCGTATAAGAAACATCACCAAGAATATAACGGTCACCGTTTGGTTGTTTTTCCCAACTGTATTTACCGTTCTTGTTGGTAAAACCTTCGTATACGGATCCATCTGAACCATTAACGATAAGTTTAGCACCGTCAATTTTCTTCGTTTTATCGCCGAGTTCAGCTAAATTTACCGTCAAATCAAACAAATTCGGTGGCAATTCATATTTATAAATGTCCGGTTTGAAGTCCCCGTTTTCGCTTTTTCTTTCTGAGGTAAAGTATCCTTGTGTTTCGTCCAATTCATACAGCGCATAATCTGCCGATTCAGAATTGATTGGGTAACCCATGTTTTTTGCATTTTCCCATTTGTATTCTTCACCAACTTTCGTTGCTCTGAAAACATCCAGATTACCAAGACCTTGATGGCCGTCTGAAGAGAAGAACATATCCCCATTTTTCGCGAAAGTTGGGAACAATTCATCACCAGAGGTATTGATCTCTGGTCCCAGATTTTTAGGCGCTGTCCACGAATCATTTTTTCTATCGTAGGTTGTAATCCACAAATCACGTCCACCGTAACCACCTGCCATGTCTGAAGCGAAAACTAAAGTCTTACCGTCATCAGAAACACACGGATGACCTACACTTACTGTGTCACTTGATTTCAATTCCAATCTTGTTGGTTCTTTCCATGCATCACGTCCTTTTCTTTCAGACATCCAGATTTCACAACCTAGGTTTGTTTTCTTCACGTTAGGGCATCGAGTAAAGAACATTTTTTTATTGCTTCCATCAAAGCAGACAGTTCCCTCGTTGTCGTCCGTATTGATTAACTCTCCTTCTAATAACATGGGAACACCCCAGTTACCTTTTTTGTCTTGTTGAGAATACCAAAGGTCCATGTAGCTTTCGCATGAACGTGGATCATTTCCACTTCCTGTGCTTCCTGCGCGACTTGAAGAGAAAAATAATTTTGATTCTTTTCTATCACCAAAAACCGGCGCCATATCGAAAGCTGTATTGTTGATATTTCTCTGGTTAGTAACTACGTATTTTGTTTTATCTGCAATAAAATCTTTTGCAGATTTACATGATTGGATGCGTACGTCAGCCAAAACATCGTTCGGTACTAACTTTTTATAATCATTTAAGTCTGCAATTGCTTTTTCGAATTCACCCATTTGCTGCAACATTTCAGCATTATGCAACAAAACTTTAGGATCTTCCTCTTGATAGTCAAGTAATTTACAACGCTCATACCATTCATGCGCATTTTTAAATTGTTCTGTCATTCGGTAGCACTCAGCAGTTTTAAAAGCCATATCACCTTTGAGGGACTTTGCTCTGTTCCCTTTTCGGGACAACAATTTATATGCTGCCTCACATTTAGAGGCTCCTTCGCAATAATTCTCGTTGTTATACATTTTCAAAGCTTCTTTATAAAGTGCTGAGTTCTTTTGAGCATTCGTGGTGAAACACAAAAAGATAAGTGATATAACAGTAAGGGTTTTACTAATGTTCATAGTCATATATGTCAAAATAATGTGTGCTCCGTTCTTTTGAAACAGAACCCGAATTTAATACGAAATTTTTAAATACCCACGTTTTTGGTGATAAAAATGGTTTTTTTTGGCTCAATTCTATTTTTTTTAAAGATATTGTTGGAAATTTAACAATTTTGTCTCTTGTTTTAAACTTCCTTGGTATATGTGTCCCATTTTTGCAATATATCCGCAAAACCTTGTGGCAACTCGGAATTGAAGCGCATAAACTCTTTCGTCACCGGATGCTCAAATCCCAAGGTTTTTGCATGTAAAGCTTGACCCTCAATAAGTTGGAAACAATTTTCGATAAAACGAACATATTTGGAATTTTTCGTGCCTTTCAAAACAGAATCTCCTCCGTATTCTAAATCGTGAAAAAGTGTGTGACCAATGTATTTCATATGCGCGCGAATTTGATGTGTTCTGCCTGTTTCCAGCTGACATTCTACCAAAGTAACCAAGCCGTAATTTTTTAATGGTTTGTAATGTGTCACTGCATGTTTACCATAATCACCTTCTGGGAAAACGGTTACTAATTTTCTGTTTTTTAGTGAACGCCCTAAATTTCCGACTATAGTTCCACCTTCTTCGACATCCCCCCAAACAAGGGCCCAATATTTTCTTTCTGTTGTTCGGTCAAAAAATTGTTTTGCCAAATGCGTTAAGGCATGTTCTGTCTTGGCAATTACCATCAAACCTGTTGTATGCTTGTCGAGTCGGTGCACCAATCCAGGTCTTCCAAAAAACTCTTCATTTTTCTTGGGAAGATTATTGAAATGATATACTAGCGCATTCACCAAAGTTCCAGAATAGTTTCCGTATCCGGGATGAACGACCATATTACTCGGTTTGTTTACTACAGCTAGATCATCATCCTCATATATAATTTCGATGGGTATGTTTTCTGGGATTAGCTCAATTTCCCGCATTGGGAAGGGAAGAACTATACTAATTTCATCATTGGGTTTAACCTTATAATTTTGCTTTACTTTTTCACCATTCACCAGGATATTTCCATTCTTAGCCGCATTTTGCAAACGGTTTCTCGTGGTATTCGGCATTCGATCCATGAGGTATTTGTCGATACGCAAAATAACAAGACCTGGCTCGGCTTTGAAACGGTAATGTTCGAATAACTCTTCTTCCTGATCGGAATTGATAATTTCTTCTTCTTCCTCGTTCATTATTTCTTTATGAGACGAAGCATTTGTTCAGATCCACTAGGTCGAACCAAATACACACCTGATGGAATATCTGAAATTTCCATTTTTGCATTGGAGGAATACCGAACTAATTTACCTTGAAGATTGAAAAGTTCTAATCCCTGTACTTCGCGATTTGAGGATTGAACCTCGATTGTATTTTCTGCAGGATTTGGGAACAAAACGAAATTCTCTTTGACGATTTGTTTTTCCTCAACATTCAATTCTGCATTCAAACTTGTTGAGAAAATAGGTCGTATCATGATAGTGCCTTCGATTGTGGAGTTTGTCCAGCTATTACCGCCATTCAAACTATAGAAAAGGTATTGGGAATTGTCATTATTTTTGTCCAAACCAATGTTTAATGGATCCGGATCGAATTGGCGCCAACCAATAAAAAATGCTCCGCTAACAGGTATTCTGACTGTGTCGTCGAAAAAGTAATTCACGAAGCGATTATTTCCCAAATCATATTTGACTTCTTTAGGCACAAAAAGATTGTCTTCGTAAAGAACGGCTCCCGGTACGCCGTTGTTGTCTGCCCAAATCGTTAATGCAAACAAATCTCCTTGCGCATTCACAACCGTCGGTGTAAAATGAATACTCGCACCGATAACTGAATCTGCCTCATATGGATCAAAACGCATGGCTAATCGAGCCTGAGAACCCGTAAAGCTATAAGCTCTTTCGGCCGTGCCATCATCATACGAATAATAATTAGCAAAATATTGTTGGGTGAACGTTTCATCGTTTATTGTAGAATCAAAAAACGGCACAGTGGCGGCAGTGCGAATATCGAAAGTTTGCTTTGTACCCGGTTTGCTTATATCAAACTGATATCCACCAGATAAATCATGAAGTGAGGCGTAAGTTGTTGTAGGAGCGTAATTTATTTGTCCTCCTGAAAGAGTTTGAGCCGTTAAAACGAATGAACCTTCAGGATTACCTCCATAAGATATTTCCACACTACCATTACTGTTGTTCGCTAAAATACTATGACCATTTCGCACAACTACTATTACAGAGTCATTCATTTTTCCGTTAGAATTATTTTTATAATGATCCCAAGGAACAGATGTGTAATCTTTTAATAGTGAGCCTGTTGGGTAAACAAAGCCATAATCCTCAAATAAGGTATCACCCAAATTTGAATCTTTACGAATCGTAACGTAGTCCAAATGAAAATGATCCAAACCTCCTGCTAAAGATCCATAGTTGCGGAATCGAAATTGAAAGTTATTCGCAAAATAATTTGGGTTGGAAATTGGGACATGTCCTTTTCTGAAATCACTGACCGCACCACCACTTACCCCCCAAACTCTTTTCCACAAATTCAATGCGGGATTGAAAAATTCTAAAATCAAGGAATCATTTGCTTCCGGCTCCTCACCCAATCCTTGCTTTTGATAGAGAAAAGAAAAATAAATAGAATCGCTAATTGGATTGATCGTTAAGTCAATCGGTTTAGAAGTAAGGATGTCAGCGTAATCTGACCCATTTGATCCGAAGGAATAAGGATAACCATTTCTATCCAATCCATCAAAAGTAGCGACACCAATGGTCCACGGATTTCGTGCCATGTGATAGTTATGATAAACTCTATCATCAAGCCATAATTTTAACGAATCGTTGAGTTGCTTAAAAAATTGTGTTGCAGAATCTTGGACTACAACATCATCAAAAACAAAAATGGTATCAACGGGATTTGGATAATCCAAAGTATCTAAAATAATAAAGGCTGGATAAACATTCGTTCCGTTGTAGCTGACTGGATAACTTGCTAAAGACCCTATTTGAATATTTATACTGGCAAAATTAGTATCGGTAAAACTGTTACCTGCCACATCTATATATCTTCTGTAAGTTGGTACTAAAGAATAAATCGCATTAGCGGGCAAAGGAATATTTGTGCCATCTAATAATGCAAATTGCTCAACGGAAGTGACACCTGGACCTGTATATCCGGAGTTGTATTGTTGGAAAAGATTGGTACTGAAATCGTCAAAGAATGGTAAATGGATAGTATCCGTGATATAAATGAAAGTACTGTCAAAAGTTGCTCCTGCTTTCAATGGAATAGCTTGATCCGCTTTACCATGTTGCTGTTGATTAGTCAACAAGGGCAACTCGCTTTCAGGTTGTGAAAAAGCAAACGTACCGCAAAAGCAGAGTATGAGCAATAAATAATGTTTCATTCAGAATTTTTTCTTAGCGAGAGTTAACTCAATTTTCTTCCTTTTTAGCATCTGGTTTTGGCTTGTCCTCATCACCAGGTTCATCCGGGCGTGTGTCAACAAAGTTCAAAACGGCCGTAACAGAAACAGTGCCTACTGAAGGCATCAGACAAGGTTCGCTTCCTTTCCAATATTCTGGGGATTGCGAAGTGATTCTGGCTGTCGCTGAATCTTGAGCGCTTGCGCATTCTTGACAAACGGGGAATAAAATAATCCCTGGATGAATGGATAAACGCTCTTTAGCCTCACTTATTGTCAAACCATATAAATCAATTACATCTACTGGCACACCACCTTCAAATCGACCCACAACTAGTTGTACAATAGACCCAATAGGAATTTTAGTTCCTAATTTAATTCTTGAACCTTTAAACCGTTGTTCGATCACCGCTCCATTGGCTTCAGGAGAGTTTTTGTAACTTATCTTATACCGTAAACCTCTATTTTTCAGTATTGTTGTGGCAAACCTTTCAGATTTATCAATCAAACTTGGCATTTCGACTAGCTGCGTTCTTTTGGAAATTCTCACTCTAATGGTTCGTTCACTTTTAACGAAAACTTGAGATTTAGACGTTGGTGCTGGATCTTGCACCATGATTGTTCCTTCTGCTAATTTAGGATCATATACTTTGTCTACAACTTCAAATTTGAGATCTTTTTCTGCTAGTAGTTCAGATACATTTCGCACGTTCATACCAACAAGGTTGGGCACTTCTATTTTTTCACCGTGATTGGTAAACGAATCTAAGTACAAAATTGTTCCACCAACAATAATGACATGGACAAGCAGTATTATCCCTGCGACTTTCAAGAAATGCATTGTAAGGAAATATCTTCCAAACTTCTTTAAAAACTCCATTTGCGAACAATTTTCAAGAAACAAATATAGAAATTAAGTACGGAGCGTAGTGCTCTCATACTGAATTAAAAGTTAGGCGTTAATTCATGTGATTTGAAGAAATCAACAATGTAATTTACCGCTTCGTCCGAAGAGTCAACTATTTTGAAAAAATCAAGGTCATTTTCATTGATATTATTCTCTGTTCCAAACATTTGCTCTTTTATCCATTCTAGTAATCCTATCCAATAACTTGACCCAATTAGAACCACAGGTCTTTTGTTTATTTTTTTGGTTTGCATCAAGGTAAGGGCTTCAAATAATTCATCTAAGGTTCCAAAACCTCCTGGAAGCACAACAAAACCTTGAGAATATTTAACGAAAACTACTTTTCGAACAAAGAAATAGTCAAATTCTAGATTATGTTCTTGGTCGATATATGGATTATGATTTTGCTCAAAAGGCAAATCAATATTTAAACCGACTGACCGACCGCCACCTTGCTGTGCTCCTTTGTTTGCGGCTTCCATTATTCCAGGCCCCCCTCCAGTTATCGTTCCGAATCCAGCTTTAGCCAATTTATCCGCAACTTCCACTCCCAATTCATAATATTTATTGTCGGGTTTGGTTCGGGCGGAACCAAAAATGGAAATACAAGGCCCAATTCTCGCCATGCGCTCATATCCTTCAACAAATTCGGACATTATTTTGAAGATGGCCCAACTGTCATTGGTTTTGATTTCGGTCCAATCTTTTCGTATTGCGTTCATATATTTAATTCAATTTTAAAGATTCAAAAATAAGACAATCTTTATGTTCTTTCCATGCCCTATCAGATAGATGTTAACAATTTTGGACGAACTTTATTGTATTTTCGGCAAATGAATCGCCTGATTTTATTTTTTTTGGTTCTTCTGTTTCCTCCATTTTCTTGGGGACAACAAGCTTCATTTTTTTCAAATAGCGATAGTCTATCACGGAATCGCTTAATAGGTTCTGTTTCGTTGGTTGGTGGGACATGGATTAGTGGAACCCTTGCTTTATCTCAAATTTGGTATTCAGATTTTCAAAAAACATCTTTTCATACTTTTGACGACTCGAGAGAATGGCTGCAAATGGATAAAGTAGGCCATATTTATACTGCCGCACATTTGAGTGAAGCCAATTATAGACTTTTCAAATGGACAGGTTTGTCCGATAGAAAAAGTGTTCTTTTGGGATCGGGAATTGGTTTTGGCTTCCAAACTACGCTTGAGTTTTTGGACGGGAAAAATGCCGATTGGGGGTTTTCATGGTATGATATGGCAGCGAATGGTCTGGGGACGGGACTGTTTCTATCGCAGCAGCTTGTTTGGGGAGAACAGCGATTTGTAATGAAGTTCACTTCTCATCTTACAGAATATGCTGCCGTAAGGCCCAACGTGCTCGGTTCTACTCTACCAGAAAGATTGCTTAAAGATTACAACGGTCAGAGTTATTGGCTTTCCTTTTCACCGAAAAAATTTACGGACAAATGGCCTCTACCTTCTTGGATTTGTTTCTCGTTTGGTTACAGTGTTAACGAAAAACTGAGCGGTTCGCTTGATTACTATGTTACGAACGACAGAATCTATCAAGCTTCGAGACAATATTTGTTTTCCTTAGATTTGGACACAAGAGAGTTACCAATAAAAAGGAAATGGTTGAGAGCAATATTAAGGCCTTTGCATTATGTGAAAATTCCTTTTCCCACATTGATATTAGATAAAAATGGGGTTAGTGGGCAATTACTTTACTTTTAAATTCACTTTCTACCTAAAATTAATGGGTTGAATCTAAAGGTTATTTCAGCTCGACTTTGAAGGTGAAATCAACGATATCTCCTTCCCTAGGGTCGGATTTCATACCGAATTGCGTTCTATCAATTTGAGCTCGACCTATAAAAACTGGCGCTCCATTTTTACCTGTTTTGCCCAGATATTTCAGCTCTACATCTTTATCCTTTGTCACACCAAGCATGGTGAATTTCCCTTTTGCTAAATAACTGTCTCCCGAGAATTCGAGATTATCAGCAATAAATTTCATTTCAGGATACTTTGCTTGATTAAAATAACCTTCGTCCATTAATGATTCGTCTCTGTATTTATTGAAAGTTGTCAATTGATCAACAGGAAGCGTAACTTGAATCGATTTAGAACCTTGACTTAAAGTAAAGGTTCCTGAGAAAATTTTGAATGCACCCTTAGTTCTTCCTCCGGGTTGTCCCAATTCAAAAGTTAACTGTGAATCATCTCCAACTATTGAAAACACGCCTTCTGCATCAATTTCTTTTCCTGCAGATTCAAAAATATCTACTTGTTTTTTGTTGTTCTTCCCTGTATTTGACGTCTGTTCTGAATTTAAAGTAATGGTTGTCATTACCTCTGCTTCTTTGTTCAAAATAAGTGGAATTAAAACAATACCTAAGGCAAAATAAATAGCCAGAACACTACTGTTTTTTCTTGTGTTAATTCCGAAAAATGCTGCTATTGCAAATCCTACAACGAGGCCGATAAATGCGTCCACACCGCCTAGGCTGATGAATTGTCCACCGATTAAAATCAAGCCAGTTGGAATCAGCACCATTAAGAACCAAGATAATATTTCAGCTAGTAGCTTTTTCTTTCTCGCTCTTAAAATCGTGTTGATAAACAGACTTATGAAACCTCCAAAAAGCAATCCTTCCAATACTCTACCTTGCAACAAACTACTTGAATCAATTTCACCGATAGAAGCAAAATGACCGATAGAAGCAATGGCAATAACACCAAGAAGCATGTTCCAAAGCGCACCAGATTTTTTCTGGTAAAGTAAGCTGGAACTGAAACCTAAAACAACGAGTCCCACACCTACGTATGAGGCTGTGAAGTGCCCAAGAAAAATTAAAAATCCTAAAAGGAATACATATACAGAACGAGAAATTCCTCTTCTATTTTTAAAATCAATTTTAAAGAAATCACCGAGAAACTTTTCTTTGACATCAGCAATCATTTCTACCGATGCCCCTAAAACAGGTAATAAAATAACAGGGAGTTGTGTCAAGTTCACCTTAAATCCATCGTAATCAAATACTTCTGTTTGAAAAAGAAAAAAGAGACTAGAAGAAATCAATACAAAAATCGGAGGCCAATATGCAGCTTTACTTTTCCAAAAACGAGATATAATAAAATGCAGCACGAGAAAACCTGCTAGAAGCCCTGTTAAGGTGTATCCATTTTCAGTATCTAAATCTTGACCAATCCAATAGAAAACAACTAATGCTAGGACCGATTGCAAAATCGACAAAAGATGATATTGATCTCGACCATTAACTCTCCATAAAAAAACGGCCAAAACGACTAGAAGTGAAGCTATTGCAAATTCCATATTTCTTTTTTTTTACAAAGATAGAAAAAATTACTTACCATGGTAACTTTTATTTGTTTTGCCTTAATCGACAATTCAATTAATAAAATTGTCGCAGCTACACCTTGTATAGGTTAAATGTTTATTTTTAAAATAAAAAATGAAATTATTCGGGTGTTTATTTATTGCGCTTTTATTTTCGGCTTGTTCGAGTGAAATAAAAAATGATGACATTAGAGTCGAAGAGGAAACAGGCACGAAAGTTTCTGAATTGACAATTGAAGAAAAGGAAGAAATCAAAAGAGACGAGCAATGTATTGGCTTTTGGGTAGGTGATTTTGAACCTAATTTTGATGAGGATGATGAAGTAGAAGATGCCTTCAGATTTGACACTGAAACCCAAACAAGAACCAATAAAATAAATATTTCCATCGATTCTTTGATTGAGGATAAACTATTTGGCCACAGTGTAGTTGCTGGAAATGACAGGCCATTTTCTGGAGATGTTCTTGAAAAAGTTGAAGAAAACGGTCAGATAATCTCATACTCTTTTGTTGGTCGTGAACCTGGTGATCATAAAAATGATGGTGTTTTTGAATTCATCGTTTTTCCGAAAGAAAATAAAATGATTGGCACTTGGGAAGCCAATAAAAAAGAACGAGTGTACAAACGCAAATATGAACTTACCAGAAAAGAGTACAAATATGACTCTTTGATTATGTTGGATAAAACGAATCGATTTGTCAATTGGCGCAGGTCAGTCGAGGAAGTAACACAATATGAAGATGATGGTAAGATGGAAGAATGGATAGAAGAAAAATATGCCAGTACAACCGATAAAATATTCAAAACGAATGCCTCGAAAAAATTATTGAAAAAATCGGAAGTTGAAAATTTAACCAAAGGTGATTTGGAAATTATCCGAAACACTATTTATGCACGTCATGGTTACTCGTTCAAAAACAAAATCTATCGCAATTTCTTTGATTATCAGGACTGGTACATTCCTGTTCACGCCGACATTACAAAATCGCTCACCGAAATAGAAAAGAAAAATATCCAATTGCTCATGCGTTATGAAAAAAACGCAAAAGAATATTACGATTATTTCGGCCGATAAACTTTCGAGCGGATGCAGCAATCAAATCTATTTTCAAAGGGAATAAAAATTCTCTTTTATGTTTTCTTGGGATATTTCGGCTATTTGATGGTGTTGATTACCCTGCAATACATTCCTATAAATTTTGATGTAGCCTTTTTAAGAATCAAACAAGATG
The DNA here is from genome assembly GCA_041751955.1 of Crocinitomicaceae bacterium. Lineage (GTDB taxonomy): Bacteria > Bacteroidota > Bacteroidia > Flavobacteriales_D > Crocinitomicaceae > UBA2040. Next base: position 31,664 of record JBGSIB010000068.1, on the reverse strand, counting down.
AAATCAGCAAAACACATTATCAGGTAGCGTTTTTCATGCATGTTTATACCAGTATTTTTGTTCTGTTTTTGGGTATGCCACAATTTTCGGCACGAATTCGAATTCGACTCAAAAGTTTCCATCGCTTGACAGGAAAATTGTACGTTGGAATAATTTTAGTTTTGGCCGCACCTTCAGGATTAATTCTCGGCTATTATGCCAACGGAGGAATAATTGCCCAACTCGGTTTCTTGGTTTTGGCTTTATTGTGGTTTTACTTCATCTATTTAGCTTATGTATATGCCCGAAAAAAAGAATTTGATAAGCACCGTAAATTCATGCTCAGAAGCTACGCTTTAACCCTTTCAGCAATAAGTTTACGCCTTTTAAAATTGGGAATTGTACATATTTGGGAACTTCCACCTATGGACATTACAAGAATCATCGCTTGGGGTGGTTGGTTGCTTAACTTACTTACTTTAGAATTTGTTATGTGGTTTTTAAAAAAAAGAAAACAACAAATTACGAGAAACTAGAATTGCACATTCAACAAGTTCAAATCCATTAATGAATACAATAGTGGATTTTTCGAATTGGCTTTTAAAAGTTGCAAATGCTCAATTCTATGACAATCTGAAGCAACTAAGTCCACTTGTTTGTTTTTGATTAATAATTCTGCTTGTTTCTGTACTTGAGGACCGTAGTGTCCTAACAAAGATAAAAGATTAACCTGAATTTTCACACCTCTATCTCTCAATTTTTCAGCATTTGCAAAGCCTCCGTGGTAATACGGATAGCGCTCATAATGGGCGATAATAGGTAAATACTTTTTCATTTGAAGGGCGAAAATCATTTCCTTGTACCCCATTGGACGTTGGTGAAAAGAATATTCCACTAGGACATGACCATTGGAAAAACTCAAAATATCATTTGCCGCTATTTTCTCTAAAAAGCTATAGTCAAAATAGTATTCTGCAGCTGCCTCAAATTCAAGGTTGATATTGTTTTCCTTGATTGCTTTTTTCACTTCTTCAGCACCATTCAAAATAATCTCAGAGGTATTATCAAAACTACCCATTTTGATATGCGGTGTTGTAATGATTTTTGAATAGCCCAAGGCTTCAAATGCACGCAAAATTTCAATTGAATGATCAATAGTCTGTGCACCATCATCAATCCCTGGAATCAAATGGCTGTGCATATCTACCCCTAGTTTTGCAAAATCAAATTCGGGATATTCCTTTTTCGTGAATAAACCGCTAAAAATCCTCATTTTTAGCGCTTTTCGTACATACTCTGATAATAGCTTTTATAGTCTCCACTGGTTATATTTTCTATCCATGCGCGGTTATGCAAATACCATTCCACAGTTTTATCGAGCCCTTCTTCAAATGTTACTGAAGGTTTCCATCCCAATTCTTCTTCTAATTTTGTGGCATCGATTGCGTATCGCATGTCATGACCTGCGCGGTCGGTTACATAAGTAATTAATTTTTCACTTTCGCCTGGATTTCTGTCCAGCTTTTCATCCATGATTTGGCACAGATATCTCACCAATTCCAAATTCGTCCATTCATTTAGACCACCAACGTTATAGGATTCACCGATTCTACCATTGTGAAATATTTCACAAATGGCATTTGCATGATCTTCTACCCATAACCAATCCCGAATATTGTCACCTTTCCCATAAATTGGCAGAGGTTTACTATTCAAAATATTGTTGATCATCAAGGGAATCAGTTTTTCAGGAAAATGATGACTCCCGTAGTTATTGGAGCAATTTGACATTTTAATGGGTAAACCATACGTGTGGTGAAATGCACTTACAAAATGATCGGATGATGCTTTGGACGCAGAATAAGGGCTGCGAGGGTCATAAGGTGTAGTTTCTTCAAAAAGTCCTTCGGATTCGAGACTTCCGTATACTTCATCTGTAGAAACATGATGAAATACATGATTGTCTTCAAGGGACCATTTTTCTTTGGTAACTTGCAATAAATTCACGGTTCCGACTACATTTGTCATAACAAATTCCATAGGCCCTTCAATACTTCTATCCACATGTGATTCAGCAGCTAAGTGAATAACGTCGCTAATAAAATGTTCTTCGAAGGCTTTTTCGATTTGATGACGCATGCAGATGTCACCTTTTTCAAAAAAATAGTTGGGCAAATTTTCTACATCCCTTAAATTCTCCAAGTTGCCCGCGTATGTCAATTTATCAAAATTGACAATTTTATAATTCGGATATTTATTCACCAAGAGACGAACCAGATGCGAGCCAATAAAGCCTGCTCCACCTGTAACAAGAATTCTTTTATCGAATTTTGAATTGTCAATTTGGTTAGTGGTATTCATGTTTGTGGTAAAATTAAGATTATAAACTCCAATATTCCAAATCTTTTATTTTTCCTCGGTAAATTCCTTTGATATCAACTAAAATTCCTGAACCATTTTTGGAAATTGATTTGAAATAACTTTCATCTAAATTCGCATATTCTGCGTGATTAACCGCCACAATAATTGCATCGTAGTCATTTCCTGGTTCTGCAATTAACGAAACACCATATTCATGCTCCATTTCTTTCGAAGAAGCATGTGGATCAATCACATCAACAGAAACTTGGAAAGATTTTAATTCTTTGATAACGTCAATCACTTTTGAGTTTCGAATATCACTCACGTCTTCTTTAAAAGTAGCACCCATTACCAATACTTTGGCATCTTGAATATGTTTTCCTTGGGCGATAATTTTCTTAGCCGTTTGCTTTCCGATATAAAAACCCATAGAATCATTCACATAGCGTCCACTTGTGATCACTTTAGAATGATAACCTGCTTGTTGCGCTTTGTGCGTTAAATAATAAGGATCGACTCCAATACAATGTCCTCCAACCAATCCTGGGAAGAACTTCAAGAAATTCCATTTGGTTCCAGCAGCTTCTAATACTTCGTAAGTATTGATACCCAGACGGTTGAAGATAAGAGAAAGCTCATTAATCAAAGCAATATTCACATCACGCTGCGTATTCTCAATAATTTTGGCAGCTTCAGCAACTTTAATGGAGCTAGCTCTATGCACACCTGCATCTACAACCAATTCATAGGTTAATGCAATTTCTTCTAATGATTCGGGGCCGCAGCCAGATACAACTTTGACAACATTTTGCAGGGTATGCACTAAATCGCCCGGATTGATCCGTTCAGGTGAATAACCTACTTTGAAATCTTCTTTCCATTTCAAACCGCTTACTTCCTCCAAAATTGGAATGCAATCTTCTTCCGTACAACCAGGATAAACGGTTGATTCGAAAGCAACGTAATCGCCTTTTTTCAAAACCTTCCCAACTGTTCTACTTGCTGCCAAAAGAGGTGTTAAATCTGGAAGATTATGCTCATCGATTGGCGTAGGAACAGCAACCACGTAAAATTTAGCATTACTCAAATCGTCAATTGAAGCTGTAAATTCGATGTCGCAATTATCAAAAGCAGTCGAATCTAACTCTTGACTAGGGTCAACTTTATTGCGCATCATTTCCACACGCTCAGCGTTGATGTCAAAACCGATAACTTTAATTTTTTTTGCAAAAGCCAAAGCTATTGGTAAACCTACGTAACCTAGTCCAACTACTGCTAGCGTTTCTTCCTTGTTAATTAATTTTTGGTAAATTGAGTTGCTCATTTCTTACTTTATAAATTCTTTCAATTATTTCTACTACTTTCAGTCCTTCCAATGCATTCGTGGAGATAGTGGTTCTTCCTTTTATCGTGTCAATGACGTTTTGGATCACATAATTATGGTTGGCGGCAGAACCTTTGTACGGGCCATAATCATTTGCTGGATTGGATTCTTTCAAAACTGGCATGTCGTATCCCGGAATATTACAAACCTCAACTTCATTCATGTATTGACCTCCAATTTTAACGCTTCCTTTTGAACCGATTATTGTCATCGATGATTCCAAATTTTTATCGACAACAGCTGTGGAATAATTCAAACATCCCATTCCACCATCTACAAAATCGAAGCTAACAAAGCCTGAATCTTCGAAATCTGTGCTGTCTTGGTGCGCAAAATCGGCGAATTTGCCCTGAATATTGTCAATGTCACCGAATAACCAGTACATGATATCGATAAAATGCGAAAACTGTGTAAAAAGAGTTCCACCGTCTAAATCATTTGTTCCTTTCCAACCACCGGGTTTGTAATAACGGCTGTCTCTGTTCCAATAGCAATTTAACTGCACCATGAAAATGTCCCCCAACATACCTTCGCTAACAACGGATTTAATCCATTCGGAAGGTGGTGAATATCGATTCTGCATAACACAGAAAACTTGTTTAGCTACTTGTAAAGATTTGAAAATTACTTTCTCACAATTGTCCTTACTTAAACCCATTGGTTTCTCGCACACGACATGTTTTTTACCTTCCAGAGCCGCTAAACTTTGCGCCGCATGTAACCCGTTTGGTGTGCAAATGTTGACTACCTCGAATTCCAAACCAGAGGCAAGAAGTTCTTCCACTGTTTTGAAAAATGGAACGCCTAAATCTTCAGCGCCACATTCTTCTTTGGTTCGAACGTCGACCATAGCTACCAACTCCGCTTCTTCTTCACGGCGAATCATTTCGGCATGTCTTTTACCTATGTGTCCTGCACCAACGACAGCGAACCTTACTTTTTGATTATCAGTTCCCATGCTTCTTAAAGTTTAACCACTATTTGGTCTTTTAATTGATATTTTTCTTGCCTTTCGGGGCAAACGGCAATTCCATTCCCATCAAAAATCAGTTTCTGTCCATTTTCACTCATCCACCCCATTTGTCTTGCAGGATTTCCTACTACCAAAGCATAGGCGGGGACTGTTTTGGTTACGACCGCTCCAGCGCCGATAAAAGCATATTCGCCTATATCATGACCGCAAACAATCGTTGCATTTGCTCCAATTGAAGCACCTTTCTTGACAACAGTGCGAGAATATTCACTTTTTCTGTTGACAGCACTTCTCGGGTTAATAACATTGGTGAATACCATAGAAGGTCCAAGAAAAACGTCATCTTCACATATCACACCCGTATAAATGGATACGTTATTCTGCACTTTTACATTATTACCTAAAATGACTTCTGGAGAAATCACTACATTTTGTCCTATGTTACAACCTTTGCCTAAAACACAATTGGACATGATATGAGAAAAGTGCCAAATCTTGGTTCCTTCCCCAATTTGACATCCTTCATCTACAAAGGCCGATTCATGCGCAAAATACCCCATTATCGAATAATATATTTGTCAAAATTATTATGGTCTACTCGGTTCAAATCATCATCAGATAAGCCTTTGAAATAATCATACGTTATTTTCAAACCCTCACTTCTTGATACTTTTGGACTCCAATTTAGCAATTCTTTTGCTTTTGTGATATCAGGTTGTCGTTGTTTTGGATCATCGACGGGTAAATCTTTATAAATCACTTTCTGATTTGTTCCTGTCAATTTGATAATTTCCTCAGCAAATTCGCCTATCGAAATCTCATCTGGATTACCTATGTTTACTGGCAAAGCATAATCACTCATCAGCAAACGATAAATTCCCTCAACTAAGTCATCGACATAACAGAATGAACGCGTTTGTGAACCATCCCCAAAAATTGTCAAATCTTCGCCTCGCAAAGCTTGACCAATAAATGCCGGAAGTACACGTCCATCATTCAGTCGCATTCTAGGTCCATAAGTATTAAAAATACGTACAATTCGAGTTTCTAAACCGTGAAAAGTGTGGTAAGCCATTGTAATCGCTTCTTGAAAACGTTTGGCTTCATCGTACACACCACGTGGACCAACAGGATTTACATTTCCCCAATATTCCTCGGGTTGCGGATGAACACTGGGGTCTCCGTACACTTCTGAAGTAGAAGCGATAAGCACTCTGGCATTTTTAGCTTTTGCCAGCCCCAAGCAATTATGAACTCCTAGTGAGCCAACTTTTAAGGTTTGGATAGGGATTTTAAGATAATCAATAGGACTTGCCGGCGAGGCAAAATGCAAAACATAATCTAACTCGCCTGGAACATGAATGAATTTAGAAACATCGTGATTATAGAATTCAAAATTTTCTAAAGGAAAAAGATGTTCGATGTTTTTCAATTGACCCGTGATGAGGTTATCCATTCCAATCACTTGAAAGTTTTTGGCTATGAAATAGTCACAAAGATGTGAGCCCAAAAAACCAGCGGCACCTGTTATCAATATGCGTTTTCTATTTTCCATTTATTCGTTTGAACCAATAATTTGTCGACCTACTGAGTAATATTGGATACCCAGTTGCTTCATTTGGTCCAATTCATAAATATTTCGTCCATCAAAGATGATGTGATTTTTTAAGCTTGATTTGATTTTAATAAAATCAGGATTTCTAAAGGCACCCCACTCCGTAGCAATCAAAAGTGCATCGGCATTTTGGAGAGCATCGTATTGGTTTTCTGCGTATTGGATATTGTCACCAACTGTCAATTTAACATTTTCCATTGCCTCTGGGTCATAGGCAGAAATTGACGCTCCCAAAGCTAAAAGTTCTTTAATAATGTATAGGGCTGAAGCCTCACGAATGTCGTCTGTGTCCGGCTTGAAAGCTAAGCCCCAAAGTGCAAAATGACGACCTGTCAAATCTGAACCAAAGTGATTTTTAATTTTCTGCACCATGGTCACTTTTTGCTTTTCGTTCACCTTCAAAACACTGCTGATAATTTCGAAATTATATCCAGCCGCTTTTCCACTTTCCAACAAAGCACTGACATCTTTTGGGAAACATGAACCTCCAAATCCAATTCCCGGATATAGAAATTTATGTCCAATACGTGAATCTGAACCAATACCTTGACGCACAAAATCGACATCTGCTCCTACTCTTTCGCAAAAGTTGGCAATCTCATTCATGAAGGTGATTTTGGTTGCTAGGAAAGCATTGGCTGCATATTTTGTCAACTCAGCCGACTTTTCATCCATAATAATCAATGGGTGACCATCGCGAATAAAAGGCTTGTACAATTCCTCCATCACTTTAACGGCGCGAGGGTCTGAAGTCCCAACCACAACTCTATCTGGGTTTAAAAAATCGTCAATCGCAAATCCTTCCCGTAAAAATTCTGGATTGGAAACCACAGCGAATTCAACTTTTGCATTTTTTGCAATGGCAGCCTCCACCTTCTCTGCGGTTCCTACGGGAACAGTGGATTTATCAACAATAACCTTGTAGTCTGTTATAATTTTTCCTAATTCATCGGCAACCGCTAGCACGTAACTCAAGTCTGCCGAACCATCTTCACCTGGAGGTGTAGGCAATGCCAAAAAGATAATCTCAGCAAAATCGACTGCTTCTTTTAAATACGTCGTGAATCGAAGTCTATTTTGTTTGATATTTCGTTCAAAAACAACGTCTAAATGTGGCTCATAAATTGGCACTTCACCTTGACGCATTTTCTCAACTTTCGCTTCATCTATATCAACACAAATTACGTCATTTCCAGTTTCAGCAAAACAAGTTCCTGATACCAAACCAACATATCCAGTACCGACTACGGCAATTTTTTTCATTATCTGTTTTCCTTTATAAATGCAGCAATAGTTTCTAAAATATGCTTCAATTGTTCGGGCTCCATTTCTGTATGAATTGGGAAGGAAATTACTCGGTGAGTTAACCAATCCGTTATTGGCAAATCCGTATCCTCACTTCCAAAATGAGCAAACATTTTTTGTCTATGCGCTGGAACAGGATAGTAAATCATCGAAGGAACATCTATTTCTTGCAAATATGCTTGCATGACGTCTCTATCCAAACCTTCTAACTGTACCGTATATTGATGAAAAACGTGCTTAGAGTTTATTGCACGCATCGGAGCGATTACTTCTGGATAATCACTGAAAAACAAATCATAAGCTTCAGCAACATCTCTTCTTCTATCGTTATACTCTTCTAGTTTTCTTAATTTAATACGAAGAACCGCTGCTTGAATACTGTCCAAACGAGAATTACAACCTACAACATCGTGATAGTAACGCTTACTTTGACCGTGATTGGTTATCATTCTTATTTTCGCCGCTAGTTCGTCATCATTTGTGCACATGGCTCCACCATCTCCATAACATCCCAAGTTTTTGGAAGGGAAAAATGATGTGCAACCAATATGTCCTATTGTTCCTGTTTTTACCACATTATCATCCGTAATGTAGTAATCACAACCTATGGCTTGAGCATTATCTTCTACCACGAACAAATTGTGTCGGTTGGCAATATCCATGATTTCTGTCATGGCAGCTGCTTGTCCGTAAAGATGAACGGGTACGATTGCTTTCGTTTTAGATGTAATCGCAGCTTCAATAAGTCGAGGATTGATACAATACGTATCTTTATCCACATCAACAAACACAGGTTTTAAACCCAAAAGCGCCATCACTTCTGTAGTGGCGATATAAGTAAAAGAAGGTGTGATTACCTCATCTCCAGGTTGAAGGTTCAAAGCCATTAATGCAATTTGCAAAGCATCTGTCCCATTCGCAACAGGAATCACATGTTTCGCACCTAAATAAGCCTCCATTTCAGCTTGAAATGCGACAACCTCTGGTCCATTAATGAATTGAGCTGTTTCGATAACGTTCATTATCGCTGCATCCACATCCGACTTGATATAAGCGTATTGCGAAATCAAATCAACCATTTGAATTTTTTTCATTCAGGTGATTTTAAATTCTTAAAAATTGGGTGCAAATATAACATAAAGTTATGGGATATATTGTGTTGAAAGCCCTTTTTTAAACTGATGAATTCCATTTACAAAACGATTTGTACACTTCAATCAATGTCCATTTTTCTTCGGAAAAAGATTGTAATTTTGCAATCATGATGAAATCTTTTGCTCTCGCTTGTATTTTTCTTTTTGGAACAATGCAAACGATACTGTCCCAAAGAAATGTGAAGGATACCATAATCGGAACGCCGGTTGTGTCTCTTCACTATGGAGGAAACTGGACTGGTGCTGACTTAAAGGATCGATATGGTTACCTAAATCACCTGGGGGTTCTAGCGGGTTATAAGACAAATAAAAATTGGTTTTGGGGAATTGATGCCAATTTCATTTTTGGCAACCGGATTCTGATGAATGATCCTTTGTTTGGTTTACGCGATTCAAAAGGAAATATTACCGATGAAAATGGAGACATTGCCATAGTAGTTTATAATTCAAGAGGATACAACGCGAATATAGCCGTTGGGAAAGTCTTCCCCGTTTTGAGTCCAAATAATAATTCTGGAATTTTCGTACACGCTGGTTTGGGTGTTCTGGCGCACAAACTAAGAATTGAGACCAACTCGCAAGTTGTTCCTGCTATTGAAGATCCATATCGCAAAGGATACGACAGATTAGCCATGGGATTGAATCTTCATCAATTTGTTGGTTATTCATTTATGGCCAATCAAGGACTGATCAATTTCTACGGTGGTTTTTATATGCAAGAAGGATTTACGAAAAACCAACGACCAGTTAATTTTGACGAACCGAACATACCTGTTTCTAGGGCAACTAGATTAGACATTCAATACGGTTTTAAAGTGGGTTGGATGATACCTGTTTATCGCCGCTTACCCAAAGATTACTATTTCGATTGATGCGCATTGTGTATCAAATATCACTATTTTTCTATTCTCTTTTCGTTCGAATTTCGGCATCTTTCAATCCGAAGGCAAAAGCGTGGGTGGATGGACGCAAGGACTTTAAATGGAAGAATATGGATTTTTCCAGCAAGTCTGTAGTTTGGTTTCATTGTGCTTCTTTGGGTGAATTTGACATTGGGCTACCCTTAATGGAAGCTTGGAAAAGAGAAAATCCAAACGATTATTTAGTGATTACTTTTTTCTCGCCGTCAGGCATGCAAAATTACAACAAGCGCAAACATCCTGCAGATTTGGTGGAATATTTGGCCTTGGATACACCCAAAAACGCTAAAGCTTTTGTCAAGAGAATTCAACCCAAAAATGTCTTCTTTGTAAAGTACGAATTTTGGGCTTTTCATCTTTTCGAAGCGAAGAAGAATGGTGCTAAAATTTATTCCGTCAATACGCTTTTCAGAAAAAATCAGCTGTATTTCAAATGGTACGGAGCATTTTATCGGAGAATTTTAAAAACTTTCAATCATTTCTTTGTACAAAATGAAAACTCTGTTCGATTGCTAGAGAATATTGGAATAAATAAGGCAACAGTGACTGGTGATTTGCGATTCGACCGTGTTTTTCAGAACAAACAAAAAGCTGAACCCAATGCTATTTTGGAAAAATGGTTAGGACAAGAAAAAGCACTTATTGTCGGTTCTTCTTGGCCAAAAGACGAAGAAATACTCTTTGAATTGATCAATCAATCATTGGGTAAGAAAAAAGTTGTTTTAGCGCCGCATGAAATAAATGAAGCGCACATCTCGAATATAGAAAAAGGACTTCAAGTTCCATCAGTGAGATATTCTAGCTTATTGGATACGAATACTATATCAGATGGTATTCAGGTTGTAATACTAAACACGATTGGCCACTTGACAAATGCTTTTCAATATGGCGATGTGGCTTATATCGGTGGTGGTTTTTCGGGTAAATTGCACAATATTTTAGAACCTGCAGTGTTTGGACTGCCGATACTTATTGGACCGAAGCACATTAAATTTCCTGAAGGACAATTATTTATCGATAAAGGATTTTGCTTTGAAGTAGCTACAGGTCCAGACTTGAGGCAAAAATACCATGAGATTCAGCAAAATTTACCTGAAATAAATGAACGAATGCTTCGTTTTATGGAAAACCAAGTTGGTATTTCAGATTTCATTATGAAAGAGTTAAAGCAACTCTAGTTATAGAATAGCGATTGTTTTTTTGAATATGCAGATAATTTTTATTTTTTTTCTACTCCTTCCATTTGCATCCATTAGTCAGGAAATTGAACCATTAACGGATACATTGTCTGTTCGTTTTCTTTACGGTTCTAGACCAAAAGCTGAACACAAACGCGAACAAAAAAGATGGTTTGGAGGAATGTTGGGCGGTCATGTTGGGATACAATATGACCAAACTAGATACTTGAGTTTCTTTTTTGAAGGGCGAGTTCATGTTTTTCAACACAAAAGAAAACCGAGTGGGAGATATGAATTACAGACAGATTCAGCTTTCAATTACATTATGGACAAAGATGTGGACAGTGTAAAAACGCTCATCATTTACATTCCCGTTACCAAAAGTCAGAAAGAGAAATTTCTGAGTGTTTGTCACGCATATATCCAAAAAGCGCCCCATGACTACGCTTTTTTTGGTGTACGTTGCGGCTCCTCAACTTATGATGTGCTTTCACAGGTCGGAGTAGTTAAAAAGTTAGGGTATTTCAAAATGTGGACGAAAATATTTTATCCAAGACTATTAAGGTATCGTCTTATTCGTTTGGCCAAAAAGAACAATTGGAAAATGGTAAAGAAAAAAGGAACCCACAAACGTCACTGGGAAAAAGACGTCGACTAATGTTCCAGAAAATCTAAATCCGTGTTGTGTGTTTCTGGTATCGTCAAAACTGAATAAAAAGCCAGAGCAAAACTTATTGCACCGACGACTGCGGCCGCCCAAACTACGCCAGAATTAACCTTTAAGGCATCAAATCCAAACACCATTAAAATCAATGTTCCTCTCACCATATTGGGAATGGTTGTTGCCGCCGTAGAGCGAAGATTTGTACCGAATTGTTCAGCACCGACCGTAACAAACATCGCCCAATATCCTGTGCCTAATCCTAACCAAACACAAAAAGCATAATATATTTCTGGCTTTGAATAGAATCCGGAGAGCATCAAAACCACACCGATTAAAGTAAAGGCTAGCATCCAAAAAATGGCTTTTTTTCTGCTTTCAAAAGCATGACTTATCCATCCACTAGCGAAATCCCCGACCGAGATTCCTATATAAGCCCACATCACACAATCTCCCGGATTGATTTTTCCAACTATTCCCAATTCCTCTTGAAATTGATTACCAAAAATGGCCAAAATTCCTATACAAAACCATGTGGGCAGACCGATAGCAATGCATTTCATATACCTTACAAAACGATCTCGATTGGTGAATAAAGCAAAGAAATTCCCTTTAACTACTTCAGATTTTTTCTGAATATTTTTATAAACTCCAGATTCAACAACACCTATTCGAAGGATCAAAAGTGCTAATCCCATTGCTCCACCTATAAAATACGCCATTGTCCAATCGGGCGTTAACTTGACTGTCAATCCAGCAACAACTGCTCCTAATAATCCAAATCCTGCAACGATAGATGTCCCCAAAGCTCTTTTTTCTTTAGGCAGACTTTCTGAGACTAATGTAATCCCAGCGCCTAGTTCTCCTGCCAGCCCAATCCCAGCGATAAACCGCAAGATTGCATAGGATTCGACCATGTAATCTTCTGGAAAATAAGGTAAAAATCCACAGGCAATATTGGCTATGGAATACACCAAAATTGAACCAAATAAGACCGATAATCGTCCTTTTTTATCGCCAAAAACACCCCATAAAATTCCACCCAAAAGCAAACCGAACATTTGCCAATTGATAATAATTGAACCCGCCGTGTCTGGATTTATTCCGAGACTTTGAAGACTCGGCACACGAACAATACCGAAAAGGAGTAAATCATAAATGTCTACGAAATAACCCAAGGCAGCCACCACAACTGGCAGTGAAAACAAAACTTTGTTCGAACTTTTCATGGTTTGAAAATAGGAAAACTTATTATGACCAGATGATTTCAAAATGAATTTGACTCTATTTTGTATTAATTTCGCAAAGTGCAAAATCACGAAAAATTCATGCGCAGATGTTTGTTCTTGGCCAAAAAAGGTCTAGGAACTACCGCTCCAAATCCCATGGTTGGGGCAGTTATTGTGATTGGCGATAAAATCATTGGTGAAGGATTTACATCTCCTTACGGAGGACCCCATGCTGAAGTCAATGCCATTCAACAAGTCGAGAACAAGGAACTTTTGAAACAAGCGACCTTATACGTGAGTCTTGAACCTTGTTCCCATTTCGGGAAAACACCGCCTTGTTCCAACTTGATTACCGAGATGAAAATACCTAGAGTCGTTATTGGCACAAGAGATACTTTTTCGAAAGTTGATGGCAAAGGAACAGCGCATTTACTTTCAAAAGGAGTTGAAGTGTTAACAGGTGTTTTAGAAAAGGAATGTCGCGAATTGAACAAACGCTTTTTTACATTTCATGAAAAGCTAAGACCCTATATCATTCTAAAATGGGCGCAAACGCAGGATGGATTTATAGACAAGTCTAGGAACGATGATAAAAAAGGTGTGAATTGGGTTACGTCTCCAGAAACTGCTAGCTTAGTTCACTTATGGCGAAGTCAAGAAATGGGTATTTTGGTAGGGAGAAAAACCATTGAAAATGATAACCCAAGTTTAACCACGCGATTGGTTGAAGGAAAAAATCCCCTTCGAATAATTCTTGATCCGAATGGTTTAATAGATTTGTCAAAATGGAGTTCTGCTCAAGAATCACCGACACTCATTTTCCAAAAACAGACAAAGGAGAAGATTGGTCAAATTGAATTTGTAGGAGTCACTGAATTTAACTTGGACAATATCCTGAGTGAACTCTATCGAAGAGACATTCAATCCATCCTTGTTGAAGGAGGTGCTTACACTTTAATGCAATTCATTGAAGAAAAAGTTTGGGATGAAGCGCGTGTATTAACGGGGCAAAATTTGTTTAAAGAAGGGATAAAGGCACCTCGACTACACACGAATCCAAAGCAAATTGAATCATTGGGTCAAGATGAATTAAAAATTTATCGCAACGAATAATTTTACATTTCTTCCAATTCCTCTGAAGCTTTTGGTGTTTTCGGTGCTTGCTCTTTTTTCTCTGGTGTTTTTTCTACAGTTTCTTTAGAGTTTGAGCATGATGTAAAAAGAATTCCAAGCACGAAGGCAAAAATTAACTTCTTCATTTTCTTACAATTTGCTTCAAATTTAGACATTCTTACAAGCAGTTTCGCTCGAGCAAGTTATCTTTAACAAAAAATTGACTTCATGAAAATTCATTCTCTCAATACAGGCTTTTTTAAATTGGACGGCGGAGCCATGTTTGGGGTGGTTCCAAAAACACTTTGGCAAAGAACCAATCCAGCTGACGAAAACAATTTGTGTAACTGGGCTATGAGAAGCTTGTTGATTGAAACGGACAACAAACTTATCTTGATTGACACAGGAATTGGGAACAAGCAATCTGAAAAATTTTTCTCGCATTATTATTTGCACGGTAATGACAGTTTGGATGGGAATTTGAACAAGCTTGGTTTTCATCGAGATGATATCACCGATGTGTTTTTAACGCATCTCCATTTTGACCATTGCGGTGGCGCCATTGAATACAATTCAACAAAAGATAGATTTGAACCCGCTTTTAAAAACGCGACATTTTGGAGCACAAATAATCATTGGGAATGGGCAACAAAACCCAATCCGAGAGAAAAAGCCTCCTTTTTGTCTGAAAACATTCTTCCCATTCAAGAAAGTGGTCAACTAAAATTCATCGAAAGAAATGGCAATTTCACAGAAAATGTTTTCAATAATTTTGACGTTCTTTTTGTGGACGGGCACACTGAAAGCATGATGATTCCGCACATAAATTACCAAGGGAAAAAGTTGATTTTCATGGCTGACCTTCTACCAAGTGCTGGACATATTCCATTGCCATTTGTGATGGGATATGACACAAGACCACTCCTTACAATGGAAGAGAAATCCATCTTTTTAAACGGAGCAACTGACGACGACACTTATTTGTTTTTTCAGCACGATTCTGTCAATGAACTTTGCACTTTGCAAGAAACGGAGAAAGGAGTTCGACTTAAAGACACGTTTGATTTCAAAACGATATTTGAATAAAAAAACTAAGTCCATTTCACCAGTATCGTAAGTATTCAGCATCTTTTAGTACATTTAAGCAACAATTTTATCAAAAAATGAACAAATATTTCATTCAGCTTTTCATGAAAGAAAACACAGTTATTCTGCCAGGATTTGGGGCATTAACTGCTCCCAATGGTAATTTGGAGGATATCATGTTCGTTCCATATTTGACTGTCGACGATGGCAAGTTAGCTGATTTCATTGCCGAAACAGAAGGGGTTGATAGTCAAGATGCCCAAAATACCATCGCGAAGTTCATTCGAGAAATGGAAGCTAATTTGAGCAAAGGGGAAAGTTTTGATATTTTTCAATTTGGTAGCTTTTTCAAAAATGAATCAGGCGAAATTGAATTTAGCTCTTGGATGAAATCTGGTGAAGAAAAGGCAATTCAAGTAGATGAAGAAGAAACCAATACCATTGCTATCAAAAAAGAAGTAGAAGAACTTGTGGATGAGGCGATTGAGGATACGAAAAACGAAGTTCAAGAAGCTGAAGTAACAGAATCTAAAATAACTCCAAGTGAAACTGAGCCGATTGTCGACATCGAAGAAATAAGTGAAGCGCACAAAGAGGAAGCTATCTCCTTTGAACCGGATGCCATAAGTGAAGCCACGGAAGAAGTGAAAATTGACGTATCTGCATTAAATATAGAAGACGAAGCCATCACATTTGAATCGTCAAAAGATGAGAATTCAGGTTTATTCGTAACTGCCACACAGATTACTGAAAACAATAAGAAACGTCGTTTTGGAATCGGATTCTGGATACTAAATGTTTTGATATTATGCTTATTAGCTGGATCAATTTATGCTTATTTTAACTATGATCAACTCAAAAAACAATTGCCTTTTTTAGCAAAAAATGAAAAGAAGGTTAAAGTACTGACATCCGATACACTCGTGAACACTAAAAAAGATTCAATCCCTGTAAATAAAGGCTCCGTAACTGAAAATTCAGAAAAGAAAACTACTCAAATTGAGGAGCCCAATATAGTACAAGCTGCTCCAAACAAATCAGTCATCTCCAATGAGGCCAAAGGTTACTTTTTAATTGGTGGTGTTTTCGGTTCCGAGACGCAAGCACAGAAAAAGGTCGATCAACTTTTGAAAGAAGACATCCAAGCAAAAGTCTTTCCTCAAAAGAAAGGCTCTGTCTACGTTTCCTTGGGTGAGTTTTCAGACAAGAACGGAGCAAACGCTAAGCTGAAAGAGCTAAGAGAAAAGGGATTAAAGGTCTGGGTACTCAATCAGTAGTTACTTAATTTAGGATAAAAAAACATATATTCAAAGAAGAAAATTTGGAAAATATTTTTCATTCACAAAATAATGTTTATTTTTGCTCGTGGTCTGCTGATAACATCCATTGAATCCTAGTTTTTTTGGATTCGTCGAAGTTTTCATCATACCTAGATTTTAAACTAACATAAAAAAACTAGAGTTATGAATATAAAGTCTATCCTTTTCGTAGGATTAGTTGCTGTCACTTTATCGGCGTGTCAAAAAGAAATAAACAATACCCAATTAGGAAAAATTGAAAGTTCAGAAGATACAAATTCTGCCTTGGACTATTATAACTGTGGAACAGCTAAATCGGTTGTTCAAAGAACAGCTTCTGATATTGAGATAGGAACTGTGACAATTTCAAACAATTTTGATAAAATCGAAGTGACATACCAAGTTGCGGGTAATTGGATTTTAGACAGAACGAAAATCTATATTGGTTACGAGTCAGGAATTCCCTTGAATGCGAATGGAACACCAAAAACCAACGATTTTCCATACAAATTAACACATCCATGGGATACCGAATTGTATACCTTGAGAATTCCAAGAGGTAACTTGACTGGGCAAATCGTTGTTGTTGCTCAGGCGGATGTCTTGAAAGTAAACAAAATAACTTGTGGTATTCTTGATTCACAATGTTCTTATGGAGTAGGTACTCCGTTCCCTTTTGCAGGAGGATGTACACCACAGAAAATTTACTACAATCTTCAAGCTTGTACAGATAATTAAGAAAAAAATAAAACACGAAAAGGGGATGAAATTCATCCCCTTTTTTTATGATAAATAATTTGAAATTTAATTACCCTATTCTCGCTACAAGTTCAACCAAGCGATTACTGTAGCCCGCCTCATTGTCATACCAACCGACAACCTTCACCATATTGCCAATAACAGATGTTAGCTGAGCATCGAACAAACAGCTGTAACTACTGTCTATAATATCAACCGAAACAATTGGGTCCTCAGTGTATCCTAAAATACCTTTCAGCTCATTTTCAGAGGCGTTTTTCATGGCTTGGTTGATCACGTCAATAGTAGGAGGTGTTTTGACAACCAAGGTTAAATCCGTCATGGAACCATCTGGAACCGGAACTCGGATTCCACAACCACCAATCTTGCCCTCCAAATCAGGAAATATTTTGGTTATGGCTTTAGCCGCACCCGTCGTAGTTGGAACGATTGATAAAGTTGCTGCTCTTGCTCTTCTCAAATCACTGTGCGGTGCGTCATGTAATCTTTGATCAGAAGTAAAACTATGCACAGTGGTAATATAAGCACTTTCTATTTCGAGGAAATCCTTCAGTACTTTAACCATTGGTGCGGCATTATTTGTAGTACAAGAAGCGTTAGAGACTATGACGTCATCATCCGCTAGTTCATTTTCATTTACGCCGAGAACAATCGTTTTCATTTCCCCTTTTGCCGGTGCGGACAGTACTACTTTTTTTGCGCCACCCAACAAATGCATTCGCGCTTGCTCTTCTGTCCGAAAAATTCCTGTAGACTCTACCACCGTGGAAACTCCGTTGATTCCCCAAGGGATATTTGATGGTTCACGTTCTTGTGTAAAAAGAATTTCCTTACCATTCTCGAAAATCATTTTTTGACCTTCTATTCGAAAAGACTGTGCTAAACGGCCGTGAACACTATCGTATTTAAACAAATGAGCAAGTGTATTGATATCGGCCAAATCGTTCACAACTGCCACCTGCATGTCGTCACGTGTCAACATGATTCGTGTAAAATATCGGCCAATGCGCCCAAATCCATTCACTCCTATTTTCATCTTTCTTTTTTCTTTAAAATTAAGACTAATTCATTGACTTCGCCTCTTAAAAACTAGAAAGCTTTATACAGAAGAATTGTTGATAAATGAACAGTACTGTTCACGTTTCAACCGCCTTTATTGTACCCAAATCTTCAAATGATGGTTACATTTGTTGGCACATATTTCATTTTTAAAAATAGCATGGATACAGTTGAAATTAATAAAATCGCATCGCAAGTCAGAAGAGACATTGTAAGAATGGTTTCCGCCGTTAATTCAGGACATCCTGGAGGCTCCTTGGGTTGTACAGATTTTTTAGCGACCTTGTATTTTAATCAAATGAAACACACCCCTTCTCCTTTCAACATGAATGGAATTGGAGAAGATTTATTTTTTCTTTCCAACGGACATATTTCTCCAGTTTGGTACAGTGTTTTGGCTAGATCAGGTTATTTCCCAGTAAGTGAGTTGGCGACTTTCAGAAAAATTTCTTCTCGATTACAAGGACATCCATCAACTGATAAAAATTTATCAGGTATTCGCATGGCATCTGGTTCTTTAGGACAAGGATTGTCTGTGGCTTTAGGTGCAGCCGAGGCGAAGAAATTAAACCAGGACAACTCAATCGTTTATACCCTTCATGGTGACGGTGAATTGCAAGAAGGTCAGATTTGGGAAGCCGCTATTTATGCGGCAGCGAAAAAGGTAGATAATGTAATTGCAACGATAGACTACAATGGTCGCCAAATAGATGGTGACGTTGAGGATGTAATGGATTTGGGCAATTTGGCACAAAAATGGCAAGCCTTTGGTTGGGAAGTATTGCATATGGACGGACACAATGTGGACGAAATAAAAGATACTTTGGCAAAAGCGAAGTCTATGACAGGAAATGGTAAACCGATTGTAATCATTATGAAAACCGAAATGGGTCAAGGAATTGATTACATGATGGGGTCCCACAAATGGCATGGTGTGGCACCAAATCCAGAACAATTGGCTGACGCTTTGAATCAATTAGAAGAAACACTTGGAGATTATTAATTGAAACATTTAATCATCATATTTTTTTGTTGTTTCGCCAGCTTGAGTTGGGGGCAAGAAAAAACGAGAATCCTTTTCATATTGGATGCCTCTAATTCGATGAATGCGAGTTGGGGAAAGCAGACCCGCATAGAAACCGCAAAAGAACTTTTGGCCGCTACAGTAGATAGTCTAAGAGGTGTCGGAAATCTGGAAATTGCTCTGCGAGTTTACGGTCATCAATCGCCTATCACAGCTACTTTTCAAGATTGTAACGATACCAAACTTGAAGTTCCTTTTTCATCTGATAATTTTGATAAAGTAAAAAACCGAATTAAATCCATACAGGCCAAAGGAACAACGCCCATAGCACGATCTTTGGAAGCGGCAGCGGGCGATTTTCCTGATATGACTACGAGAAATGTCATCATTCTTATTACTGATGGATTGGAAGCTTGTGACAATGATCCCTGCGTTATTGCTCAAAAATTAAAAGATAAAGGCGTAAAAATCACCCCTTTTGTTATCGGATTGGGTTTGGACCTTTCTTATTTAGAAAAATTCAATTGTATCGGAACCTATTCTGAAGCAGAAACCAAAGATGCTTTCAAAAATGTTCTCAAAAACGTGATTTCCAAAGCCGTTCTCAATACAACCGTTCAGATAAACTTGAATAACATCCAAAAACAGCCGAAAGAAACCAACGTAACCATGTTTTTGTACAAAGCTGGAACGAAAGAGTTGATGTACACTTATATGCATACCATCAACAAATTTGGCAATCCTGACACTTTGAATATTGACCCTCAATACAACTATGATTTGGTGGTGAATACTTTACCGAAAATTGAGAAAAAAGCAATTATTCTTCAAAAGAACACACACAACATTATCGTCGTTGATGCACCTCAAGGATTTATGAAATTCCGACTGCTTGGCGGAACGAGGCCTTATTCTATTGAAACGAGAATTACCTTACCAACGGATGATAAGACCATCAATGTGCAACAAATCAACACAACAGATAAGTACATTGTGGGTGAATATGACGTTGAAATACTCACTTTACCAAGAATGACCAGAAAGGTAACTGTTACGCAAAGTAGCACAAGCACAATAGATATTGAAGCGCCAGGCTCGTTCAGTTACAGAGTGGGCAGAGAGATTGTGGGACAAATATTTGTTGTTCGAGACGATGGAACATTCGAATGGGTTTGTAATCTCGATCTTTCCTCCAGATCTGGGCAATGGTATCTTCAACCCGGAACTTACAAAGTAGTTTATCGACATAAGGACGGTCGTTCAGCGGACCAAACAGTTGAAAAAGAAATAAGGATATATTCCAACAAAACAACAAGCGTTAATTTATAAATAAAAGAAATGGATTTCGAAATATTTGGTCACAAAGACACCCGCTCAGGATTTGGTGAAGGATTGCATGAATTGGGGAAAAGCCATGAAAATGTCGTTGCCCTCTGTGCAGATTTAACAGGTTCCTTGAAAATGAACGCTTTTGAAAAAGACTTTCCTGAGCGATTTTTTCAGGTTGGAATTGCCGAAGCAAACATGATGGGAATGGCAGCAGGTTTGACCATTGGCGGGAAAATTCCTTTTACAGGAACCTTTGCCAATTTCTCGACAGGGCGTGTTTATGACCAAATCCGTCAGTCCATCGCCTACTCTAAAAAGAACGTGAAAATTTGTGCTTCTCATGCCGGTTTGACTTTGGGAGAAGATGGAGCAACACATCAAATTTTGGAAGATATTGGCTTGATGAAAATGTTGCCGAATATGACAGTAATAGTTCCGGCTGATTTCAATCAAACCAAACAAGCCACCATAGCCATTGCAGATTTTGAAGGACCAGTTTATTTAAGATTTGGTCGTCCTGTTATGCCAATTTTCGTTCGTCCTGATGCTAAATTTGTGATTGGAAAAGCAGACGTATTAACCGAAGGAAGCGATGTTACAATTGTAGCTTGTGGACATTTGGTTTGGAAATCCATCGAAGCCATAAAAATATTGGCTGAAAAAGGCATCAAAGCTGAATTGATTAACATGCACACCATCAAGCCTTTGGATGAAGAAACACTATTGAAATCTGTTGGCAAAACGGGCTGTGTCGTTACGGCTGAAGAACACATGGTCAATGGCGGTTTAGGTGATTCCGTTGCTCAAGTTTTGATACAAAAAATGTTGGCTCCACAAGAATATGTGGGTGTTCACGACACATTTGGTGAATCTGGAGAACCGATGGCTTTGATGACCAAATACGGCATAGATACACAAGATGTTGTTGATGCAGCTATGCGCGCCATCCAACGAAAAGGATAATCATGAGCGAGCTTGATTTCCTTCGAATTCAAGGTCAAACCAACCCTTTCCCCTATCTCATTGATGTGGATAGAGCGGAAGGAATTTATATTTACGATAAAAGCGGAAAGCGCTACATGGACATGATTGCCGGTGTGGCTGTGAACAATGTTGGGCACTGTCATCCGAAAGTTGTTTCAGCCATAAAATTGCAAGTAGATCGACATTTACATGTTATGGTTTATGGTGAGTTTATCCAAGACTCAACACTCGAAATGTCCGCAAGATTGGTTGGCCTCCTTCCCGATACTCTAAATTGTGTCTATCCTGTAAACTCAGGAACAGAGGCTAACGAAGCGGCCATCAAATTAGCAAAAAGAGTTACAGGTAGAACAGAAATCATTTCTTTTAGAGGGTCCTATCACGGCAGTACGAATGGATCGCTATCAATTTCTGGAAACGAAACGAAGAAGCTAAATTACCGTCCTTTACTGCCCGATATTCGATTTATACATCACAACAAATTATCTGATTTAGAACAAATTACAAATAAAACAGCCGGAGTTTTTCTTGAAACCATTCAAGGTGATGCTGGTGTTCGCGTTCCAGACCAAAGGTATCTCGAAGCGCTGAGAAAAAAATGCACCGAAGTTGGCGCATTGCTCATTTTCGATGAAATTCAATGCGGAATGGGACGAACAGGAAAAATGTTTGCCTTTGAGCATTTTGGTATTGTTCCAGATGTTTTGACTTTAGGAAAAGCTCTAGGTGGTGGATTGCCGATTGGTGCTTTGGTTTCCTCGCATGATAATTTAAAAGAATTCACCTACAATCCCATGCTGGGTCATATTACCACTTTTGGTGGAAATCCTGTGGTTTGTGCTGCAGCTGCGGCCACTTTGGATATACTTTCTACGGAAATAGATTGGAATGAAATCGAAAGATTGGGGCAATTATTGCAAGATATAATTGGTTCAAATCCAGAAATAAAAGCCTCGCGACGGATAGGAATGATGTTCGCTTTTGACATGGAAAGTTTTGAAAGAGTGGAAAAAGTTGTGAAGCGTTGTCTAGAAAAAGGTTTGATTAGCTTCTGGTTTTTGTCGCATCCTTACAGTTTTCGCTTGAGCCCGCCATTGACGATTACAGAACAGGAAATCAGAGATGCTGGTAGGATTATTTTGGAGAGTATTTCTGAAACTGTTTGAGAATTTTAGAGAATAGAGAGCTGAGATGATAACGAAGACTGCGTGTAGCCGAAGTCGAAGTGAGCAGAGTTTCATGCTGTTAGAACAAATCAAAAAAGTGCATAAAAAATCCGTAGAATCAGTAAAATCGGTCGGATTCGTGTTCCATAGGCGCAAAATGTATGAAGAAAACCTACCCCAACAACTTCACAATCTCACTTTCCATATCGGCTGGTTTAACAGTCGGAGCGAATCGTTTGGCGGGATTTCCATTTTTATCAATGATGAATTTTTCGAAATTCCATTTGATGCGAGATATCAAAAATCCACCGAGTTTCTTTTTTAGGTATTTGTATACCGGATCAGCATTGCTTCCATTCACGTCGATTTTCTTGGTTAACTGAAACGTAACACCGTGATTGATTTCACAAGTTTGCTCCATTTCTTCATCTTTCAACGGTTCTTGTCCCATGAATTGATTACAAGGAAAACCCAGAACAACAAGCCCTTTATCTTTGTATTTTTCATGTAACTCTTGCAATCCAGCGAACTGAGGTGTCAAACCACATTTGGTTGCTGTATTTACGATTAGAATTACTTTTCCTTTAAGTTCCTGAAAACTGTGTTGCTGTCCTGTCGGCGTGGTATAGTTGAAGTTGTATATGTTCATCTTATTTCAAAGTTAATGGCAATTTTCGACAAAAAAAGCTAAATTTTTAGTATATTGAATCTTGCTGTGTCAGATTACGTAATCTAGCATATAAAACAATCGTAACATGAAAAAGTTTATTCTTACAAGCCTTATTGTCACAGGTATTTTGCAATCTTGCGCTCCCATTTATAAATGCGGTGAAAAACCTGAAAAAGAATTGAAAGGATCCAAAAGATTACTTTCGACCGTTGCTCAGCGAGACAGTTTGTGTTCCTCTCTCGATGCTCAAAAAGTTAAAACAGCTGAATTGGAACAAGATATAGAAGAAGTGTCCTTGGCACTCGCAAGTTCTATGCAGGAAACAGATAAATGGAAAGCAGAATATGAAATCTTAGCTGATCAAAGTTCATCCGACCAAGACAAATTGATGCGCACTTTGAAAGAGAGAGAATCTGCCTTAAAAAATCGTGAAAAGGATTTGGCTGAAATGCGCGCTATAATTAATCGTCAGGATTCGATTACGAATAAATTGAATTCCACCTTGAGAAATGCCTTGTTGGGATTCAACTCAGATGAATTAACGGTCGATGTAAAAAATGGAAAAGTTTACGTTTCGATGTCTGACAAACTTATGTTTCAGTCAGGAAGTTCTGAAATGGAGAAAAAAGGTGCTGAAGCTTTAAAATTATTGGCAGATGTATTGGTGAAAAATCCAGATATCGATGTGCTAGTTGAAGGTCACACCGACAATATTCCAATTAAAACAGCGCTATACAAAGACAACTGGGATTTAAGCGTAGCCCGTGCTGCTTCTGTCGTTCGTGTCTTGACTTGGAGTTATAAAGTAAACCCTAAACAAGTGACACCAGCAGGTCGTGGAGAATATTTTCCGAAAGGAGATAATGCAACACCAGAAGGTAGAGCCATGAACCGAAGAACAGAAATCATTCTTTCACCGAGATTGGATGAGATTATGACTTTGTTGAACGGGAAGTAGTTGGATTTTAGATTTTGGACCGCTGCGCTGATGGATTTTGGACCGGCTGCGCCTGTTGGATGATATAGTGTCAAATCCAACAGCGAAGCGGTCCATGTTCCATACTCCATCAGCGAAGCGGTCCAACAACGAAGTGGTCCATGCTCCACGAGCAAAGCTGTCCAATTAAAAAAACCGTATCTTTGCGCCATTAAAACAACTAAATGACATTTAAAGAACTCGGGATTATTGATCCCATCCTACGCGCCTTAGAGACAAAGGGCTATACCAAACCGACTCCAATCCAAGAAAAATCGATTCCTATTTTACTTAAAGGTAAAGACTTATTGGGCTGTGCTCAGACGGGAACTGGGAAAACTGCATCTTTTGCGATTCCTATTATTCAATTGTTAGAACAAAAGAAAGATTCAAATCCTGGAAAACGTCGTGTAAAAGCATTGATCGTTACACCTACCCGTGAATTGGCTATACAAATCGACGATAATTTTACAGAATACGCCAAGAACACGAATTTAAAAAACACCGTTATTTTCGGTGGTGTGAAACAAGGAGCTCAAACCAACGCATTGCGCGCTGGGGTTGATATTTTGATAGCCACACCGGGTCGTTTGCTTGACCTAATTTCGCAGAAATACATTACTTTACGCGATATTGAATTTTTCGTTTTGGATGAGGCTGACCAGATGCTAGACATGGGTTTCATTCACGATATCAAGAAAGTTATCGCCCATTTGCCCAAAGAAAGACAATCACTTTTCTTTTCAGCTACTATGCCCAAAGCAAGTGCGGAATTGTCGACACAAATCCTAGGCGACTACGAACGCGTTGATATTCAACCTGAACAAGCAACAGCTGAAAAAGTAGAACAAGGCATCTATTTCGTTTCGAAAGCAGACAAGCCAAAATTGTTAGTGCATTTATTGCAAACAGAGAACAAAGGGGCAACATTGGTATTTTCTAGAACAAAACATGGTGCAGATAAGATTGTCCGCGTTTTGGTGAAAAACAATATAAAAGCCGCTGCCATTCACGGAAACAAATCGCAAGTTCAGCGTCAAAAAGCACTTTCTGCTTTCAAAGACGGACAGATGGATGCTTTGATTGCAACAGATATCGCTGCTCGTGGTATTGATGTTTCAGATATGCCTTTGGTGATCAATTACGATTTACCCAATGTGCCTGAAACTTATGTTCACCGAATTGGTCGAACTGGTCGTGCTCAAGCAAGTGGAACTGCGTTATCTTTTTGTGACCAAGAGGAAAAAGCTTTTTTAAAGGATATACAAAAATTGATTTCACAGCAAATTCCAGTGATGTCAGACAATCCATTTGCATTGGATCCAAATGCACCAATTCCCAAAAAAGAGCCACAACAACCAAGAGACAGAAGTCGCAGTCAATTTCAATCCAAGAAAAAACCTGCTGCTGCTGGGCAATCTGGTGGTGGTGGAAATCGTCCGCCAGGTGGGGGAAGCAAGTCTGGTGGGTGGAAACCGAGAAGCTGATCCAAATCGAATTCAGGACGGAAAATTTTCAGTAAAATATCGCGCCAATTCTAGGTCTTTGTCACGGCTCTGCAAGCAGCTTACTGCCCATCAATTCATAATCCGTTAAGGTTTCGAAAAATCGTTTCAAATTCGTTTTATCGATTGGGGACAAAGGAATTCCATTCTGAAGCGAAGGATCCAAATTCGGGTGAGCTTGCAATCCACTGTTGTAATGCTCTAAAACTTGGTCAATGGTGAAAAACCGACCGTCGTGCATATACGGATAGGTGAGCAAAACATTACGTAATGTTGGTACTTTAAACTTGCCTTTATCGCTTTCTAATTGGGTGATTTTTGCTCTACCGAAATCTACCGAAACGAGATCCAAACCATTGTTTTTGAACGCATTACTTGTAAACAAAGGTTCCGTGTGACAAGAAGCACATTTTTGACTAAACAATTCATAACCGGCTTGTTCTTCAGTCGTAAAAACTGCCTTACCGCGCTTGACTTGGTCGTATTTTGATTTGTCTGAAACAATCATCAACATGTATTGTGTCAATGCCAGAAATAGATTTTTATCCGTAATTACAGTTGTGCCAAAAGCTGTATGGAATCGAGTTTTCCAATAATCAGAATCATTCAATTTGTTGATTACATTTTCCATGGTTTCATTCATTTCCACAGGATTGGTAATGGGAGCCAAGGAGAATATTTCCAAATGATTCAAGCCTCCATCCCACATGAAATACGGCAACCAAGCCATATTGAAAATCGGTGGAGCATTGCGCGTTCCAGTTTGCCCACCTACTCCAAAACTCAAGGGAACATTGTGATCTGCAAAACCGTGCGTTTGTGCGTGACAACTTGCACAGGAAATCGAATTATCCGAGGAAAGAGTTTTGCTATAAAACAATTCTCTTCCCAGTTTAAATTTCTCCATCGTGATCGGATTTTGACTCAAAGGGTAAATTGGTTCCGGAAAATCACTGGGTTGATAAAACGTTAATGTTTCTGTAGGCTCCAGTGTAATTTCCTTTTTTTTGCAGGAAATCAGCACCGTTAAAAGCACAAAAATGAAAGCTAAAAAATAATTCATTGTATAAAGAAATAGAGAGCCAGCCAAAACTGACTCTCTAAAGATTATTAATTATGTATATGGTCAAATGCAAAACCTGAATAGTAACCAGACGCTAAAGATTTAGCCATGGCACCAGGCATTTGAATATTGTCACCATTGGTAACCGACCCAAAATTGACGAACAATTCAGAAGGATCAACTGTGAAATGAATCATGCCTGAACTAGTTGCTGAAACCACTAAATTTTCTGTTCCAAAAGCGTCTGAACGACTTGTAACAATTGCGTTTGGTCCAGAAAACCCACCCAAATGATAGGTAAATGTACCTGACGTGGATTGTGGGCAAGTTCCCTCTGCCTTCACCATGATGTATCCTGAATTCCAACTCCAAAACATGCCGTTCGTTGTGGATAGCGCTCCATCTTGTGCACCACTCACATTGCTGGTGCTGTCTACGCCCAATACATAAGAAACTTCAGTATAGTTGCCATTTGGAATGCCTGTCACCGTTAACATTGTGCTGGCTGGAGTTGACAAATTAACCAAATAATAGCTATTCGGTTGCGTCCACCATGTACCGTCCTCTTTTTTCAATTTTAAATTGGAGATGTAGTATTTCAAGGTGGTAAAAGTCAAGGCATCATTGGTTGTTGGGTGAATAAATTCAGTGCCCAATTCAAAATCAAGTCCTGAATCTGCCCATGTATGTTCCAACATGATGGTCACTTTTCCTGTAGTTGCTTGAGGAGCATACGTGCAAGAACCATCGTCTTTTTTAGCTTTTTCACTGTAATTGGTTGCTATTGGATCTGTACATCCTTCTTTTTTACAAGAATTTAAAAATAGGGTGCTTGCCGCTAAGGCTATAAATATTATTTTTTTCATTTTGTTATTTGTTAGTTTTTAAAAATTACGGAAGGCAAACCACCTTTATTTCTTTGGTAGCTTTGTTTCCATTTTTGTCCTTGTTTGCTTCAACCCGAACTATCACTTGAGTTGTATCGCTTAAATTGTTCGTCCAATGTTCATGAAAATTATAGCTTTTCGCTTGAACATCGTATGTGTTGGTGTATAGTAACGCGCCATTTGAGGAATGTATTAGCGAAACGGTATATCCTTCCAAAGTTCCATCGGCTACAATAGTTCCTTCAGCGTGCACTTGATTATAAGATAATATCGTATCGTTTGAAGTGGGTTCTGCGAATGTAATTTCAACATTCGTAACCGTTTTCTCTTCTTTTTTACACGCACCTAACGCTAGAAAAGCGAGACTGAAAATAAAAATCACTTTCATTTTTTACTTTTTATAAAATAATTAAGACCCACACGGATCATGGCTTTTTGGTTCACCAGGTTTTCGTTTAAACTTTGTTGCATGGGAATAAAGAATTGCCCAATAAAACTGAAGTTTTTATACGAGACAAAAAGATTTGCCACCGCGTTAAAAACACTACCACCGTTGAAAGAATCTACTGCATAAATACCGTTTTTCCTGTCCTTCCAATTGTGGGTATAATTTACACCCAACTGCGGAACGAGAATGATATTTTCATTGACTTTCCATCGATAATAAAACACCTGAGTAGAACTTAAAGCGTTCCCGAAACGGTATTTGTATTTGTTTTCCGTTTTATAGGTAAAACCGCTTTCGTTTTGCATACCGAAATTTTTATACTGCAATGCATAATTCACATTCGCTATAAAATCGGTTGAACCCGAACCGGGCATCATATTCACTTCATCAAAACCAAGTTTGAAGAACTGTCCGCTTGGAGCTTTCACCCCCAAACCAATAGTTCCTGCGTTTCGGAATTTTCGAGAAAGTGAATCCATGTTGTCTACGAAAACATAATTTCCAAGTGCCACTATATCGCCCAAACCTTGAATTAAGGTTGTCATACTATCTGTTTTTTGGTTGTGCACAAAGGGGATGAATGCCTGAACCTGAAACCGTCGCCCAATTCTGTAACGCCCAACCAAATCGGTGGAGGTAAAAAATTGTGTTGAAATATCTCTAAATCCATTTCCGTCTGGAGCAGGATAACTTTCAAACCAGCGCAAGGTTGTGCGCGCACCGACAAGATGATACTTGCTGGTGGGCAACATTCCCACGGTAAACGCACTCGAGGCACATCCACAAATGTCACAAGCCAATAGCTGATTCGCTCCTCCAAAAAAGAGAAACCAAATCAAAATTGATTGTTTCATTTCTATCTAAATATATGATTGTATTCTGTCTGAAAAGACAGTTGTCCGACTGTTCAAATTACAGTCTACTTGCGCCGGGCGCAAAGGTCGATGAACGATTGAAATAAATTATTCAACGAAAATTTAACTAGGAAAGTGCTGGTGGATGAAAAACTTTGGTAAGGAAACCAGTGCTTCGTGATTGTACTTTCGCATTGGAATGTTCTCTTTTTTGGTAAAAAACGGGTTCTAATTCAATTAACTCATCAAAAGAGCAGAAAAAGTATGTATTTGTATCTTCAAATTTGTGTTTGGTTTCCTTTTTCTCCTTTTTCTCTTCTTTGGCTAATTCTCTCGCGAGCTGGCATTTTCCGTTACATTTCAAAACGGGTTTGTCTTTGTTTTCACACAAATTTTGGGTGATGTAATCTTGATTGATAAGAAAATCCAGATAAATGATAACTTTCCCCCCTGCATTCAACAAAAATGCACTAAGAATGAAATATGTGAAAATCGCTTTCACTTTTTATCTTTCTAGTTTTTTTTAGAATTACAAATATAGGAAGAAATTGGATGTCGAAATAATAAATAATTTGTTTGGAAGAAAATAATTTATGTAATCGGGACGAAAAAATTTTCGTCCCGACTAGTGTGATTCTATAGAAACCGATTTTGTTCGCTCGCACAAGGATGCACAATCCCCTTCATCATTCGTCTGAATTCCGCATTTTTTTGTCTGAGTTTTTGTTCTTTGTAATCTTGTTTTTCGAGTTTTAGCCAATTCAATTCTCTGGACAAATCTGATGATTTGGTACTGGATTTTTGTCTGTCTTTGCTTATTTTTTCGAGCATGCGTTCGAATTCTTTTTCTGAAACTGATTTTAATTCTATTCGTGATGAATTTTCGTCGCTGATAAAATATCCTTTCTCGTTGATGCCAACAAAAACTACTTTGTAATTAATCGCTGCATTCAAGGAATAGTCAAATTTCCCATTCGTTGGATCAATACGTTGGAAACTACTCAATTCTTCAGGCATGAGGTACATGTATAGCTTACCATAATCTTTCGCGTTTTTGATAGTTGCCGTGAAGGGATTGTAGGTGATTTTTGCTGTTTTGCCCGATGTTTTGTCATAAAAAGAACCAGATTTACGAGAAGTAGTCGCTTCCATTACAAAACGGTCTATATTGTAAATCCCAGAGTTGATTCTGTTATTTCCAACTTGGTTTCCTCGAATCGTAACGCCAACTGTTTTGGATTTTCCCAATTGCTTGTAAACATTGTCCAAATTCAAATTGTACTCGTCCTGGAAAACTTGTTGTACACGAACCGCAGAACGCGTTAACTCTTCGCTTCGTTCATTTCTTACTTTACTATTCCATGCCATTTCTATTGCTTTTCGGAAATTCTTGTCCTTTTTGGCCAAATCTTTCAAGCGCGAAATGTTGCTTTCGTAGAATTGTCGGATGGTATTCATGTGGGCATTGTCTAGTTTGAGACCGCCAACTCTTTCATCTGCAAAAGCCTGAAAATTAGTATAACCCATTTTGACCACTTGTTCGTCCAATTCCCAAAAAGGTTTATTCAATTGATTCGCATAAACATCGAACACTTTTTCGTTGCACGTTCCATGAATGACTTTCATCTGTTTTTCAAAATCACGTGTGGCGAGGATGGTTTTGTTGAAGTCTTTTTTCCAGATGGCGAGGACTTTGGAGGGTGGAAGTGGGTTTCTAGGTTTTAAATCATTTCCCATTAAAGCCATATCCGCAGCCGAATATGAGTTACGATCAATGGAAATAGTCACACTTTTGTTCCTGCCTGCAAAAATCGTATTGCTCACTTTTGTTGATTTAATTTCAACTGGACCTTTATATTTTTTGGGATAATTTAGAATATATGTGGCTTCATAAAATGGAACTCGATCATTGACCATTTTCATGGTTTTTACGTGCCGAATCTCAAATCGTTCCACGTTTGTTGTAAACACAAAATGATCTTCACCAGCATTTGTAGCGCTTTGTAGGATCGTTGAATAGTCATAGCTGATTCGCTTTGGATCATCATTGAAGTCACTATCTTGAAGGTAACCAACAGTAAGTTCATATTGATCATCATTTAATTTGGAGATACTCATCTCTGGTGTTATTCCCGAGAAACCCAAACTACTCCAATTAAGTGTAATATCATTTGGAACGGGAAGCTGTCTAACTATTTGACTTTTATTATTTACCAACCTGACCTCAAAGTTGGATGTTTGGTGAAGGATTTGATAATTTCTTTTCTCCAATTGTCCAGTTGCACAAGGCACGAAAGAATTATTATTCGAACCAATCGTGTCTGCCATTCCAGAAAAATCCTCAAAACTCAAATACAAACTATCCCGTTTCTTTTTCTTCTGACTCCATTTCAATTCATCCAATTTCGCTTCATAGCCGGGCGGATACAAATCCAAATCGAGCATATTGGCTTGAATTGGTAATTTTTCAATTGGCTTTGGGTTTTGCCAATCAATTTGTCCATCGGCAGTTTTTACACCGTTGAAGAGCATCATGCCTTCTTTGTTTTCGTCGACGGGAACTTGGAGGTAAATTCCATCTTTGTCGTTGACAGTCAACTGTTTTCCATCAGGCGTGAAGGCTTTGAGTTGAAACATGCCTTGGGTTTCTAATAAACGGTCGCCTGAGGTGGTGCTCAATCCTG
>JBGSIB010000067.1:0-26130 GCA_041751955.1 Crocinitomicaceae bacterium | reverse complement strand
GGCATGGAGGATGAAATAGAAAGCATCCCACCGCCTGTTGAAATTATTGAAGAGGAAGAAAATGAAGGAAATTAATTTTATATTCGCTCCCCAGAAAAATAGACCTGAACATGTTTAGAATAACCTTTATTAGCATTTTGTTACTCAGCCATATAGCTGGCTCAAAAGCTCAACAAGATTTTAATAATTTTAAACCTTTGCAGTCTGTTGGGAATATACCTTCAGATTTTTTCGTAAGAACTTCTTCAAAAATCGAAGAAGACATGAAAAACAAAAAAGAAAATCTCAACGTTCGCGAACCAAAGATTTTCTTAGAAGGAATTCATTATGGAATAGACGAAATCTTGCAGTCCGGACTTGTTATATACGGAGATGAAATTTCTGAATACGTCACTAAAGTAGCACACAAGCTGCTGGAAAAAGACTCTAAACTGAGAAAACAGTTACGATTTTACACCATTAAATCGAATCAAACAAATGCATTTTCAACAGACCAAGGAATTGTTTTTGTAACTACAGGTCTGATTTCTCAGATAACTTCAGAAGCACAATTGGCCTTTGTTTTGGCGCATGAAATTGCCCATTATGTTGAAAAACATGTTGTTGAAACATTTGAATACCGTACGAGAAACCGAGGAATTAATTCTCAAATCCAACAATTAAGCGTTTACTCTCAGGAAAAAGAATTTGAAGCGGATGTTGAAGGGGTTAAAATGTACTATGCTGCAGGATATTCGGATGAAATTTTGACCTCAACTTTTGACGTCTTAATGTACTCATATTTGCCCATTGACGAAATACCATTGCCAAGAGATTACTTTAATTCTGATCTATCGTTTGTTCCTGAATTTTGCTTTCCAGATAAAGAATTTCCTATAAAAGTCGATGAGGACTACGATGACAGTCGAAGTAGCCATCCAAATATCCGCAAGAGAAAACTTAAGGCCATTGAAACTGCTGAAAACTATAAAGACTGGGGGAAAATCAAATCACATTTCGGCGAACAAACTTTCTTTTATATCCGAAATTTAGCTCGCTTTGAAAGAGTTCGCTCTGATATTATAGAATTCCAATTTGCAGATGCACTGTACACGATTTATATATTGGAACAAGAATTTCCCAATTCACTTTATCTTACGAGAATGAAAGCTCAATGTTGGTATGGGCTATCTACTATGAAACATGCGAATAAAATTAACCAAACAGTGATGGCAACCAAAGATTTGGAAGGTGAAGGTGCCGTTATGCATGCATTTGTTAAAAATTTGAAAGAGTTAGAATTAGCCTCGCTGGCCACTAGAATAGTGGAAGATAGTCGGAGCAAGTTTCCTGATGATCTTGAATTAAAAGCACTTTCAGAACGCACCAATCGTGCATTATTTAATTCCGATCGATTTGAAATAGATAACTTTTACACCTATAACTTTCAAGTGGGTTACGAAAAATTTATGGCCTCAGACTCCTTAAAAGAAATAAGTAAAAGTGAAGGCGACACGCTCGTTGAAGAAAAAAAATTGAGCAAATACGACAAAATTAAACTGAAGAAAAGAAGTCCAGAGTCTGCCCCATCTGCATTCGACAGCACTGATTACTATTATTACATGCTATCAGATTTAGTTAAAAATGAAATCTTTAAGACACTCTACACTAATTTTAAGATTGAAAAAGACGACGAAAAAGCCTTGGAGGAAGCCTATAACAAAATGACTAGGTCCGAGAAGTTGAAATTCAACAAAGAAAAGGATAGAAAAGCAAACTTAGTCGATTTGTCAAGCTTCATTCTTGTTGATCCTGCAGTGATTAGTTATAGAAAAGGTAAGGTAGATCATGTAGAATCTGAAAAGATGGAAGAACGTGTAGTGGAAGGTTTTGAGTATGTTTCAGAGGAATTGGGCTTAAAAATCACCACGGTTGGCCGAGGAAATCTAGAAGATTTAGGAACAGAGGGATTCAATCAAAAGTCATTTTTTACTTCAATGTTGATTCAATCTTCTAATGCTAGGGGCGTAGATATTTTTCCAGTAGACTATTCCATGATTAATAGCCTTACCAAACAATTTGGGACAAATAAACTTGTTTTTTCAGTTGTGGAACACGCTTACCGTCCTCGATTCAGTCCTTATGCATTATATTTCATATTTTTCCCACCAGGCGTACTAGGATATTTACCAGTACCATTCATAAAAGGAAATGAAACTGAAATCAACCTAATTGTACTTGATCTTGAAAAAGCAAAAGTAGTAACAGGAGCTAGCTATTATATCAATGAGCCTTTGAATCAATTTACAATTGAGGCAAGATTATATGACATTTTTCTAAACAAAAATTCCGCACAATAATGCAGAGCAAACTCAAAATTTCCCTCATTTCTCTATTCATTATTTGTGTGTCAAATTTTCATGCTCAAAATAGTGGATATTTAGGAAAAAAAACTTTCATCAGCGCAGATACAAGATTATTTGTACCCTTGTTGTACAATTGGACGCACGTAGATGAATCACAAAAGTATAAAGCGGATGGAAACTCTCTAAATCCTGCTAGGAATCTTTTATCCTACGGTTTCAATGTAACTCTTGGGCGTGCGGTAGATAGAAAATTAGCATTTTTAATACAGGCTAGTGTTTTGAACTTTAAAGTATCCAATGAATCTTTTTACACGCCAAATAATGGTTCCGTTATACGTTCTAGCTTCTTTCATTGCCGGTCGCTAGGAATTATGCCTATTATTGAGATAACAGGTACAGATGGTCTTTCACCTATCGGATTGTCCCATCAAATAGGTTTAGGATTTTATCAGAATAAAATGGTGGATAAAGAATACGTCGTTTTAGCAAATGAATACCCTGATGTTGTAACGTATTCAAAAGACAATATTGACTTCTTTGACTTCAATAACAGTGTTAAATCGTACTCGTTTATGTATAAACTCAATCTCAGAATTCCAATTTCAAGAAGTTTGTTATATAATTTCGGTATACGGTATAACTTAAACTTCACGGCGTTAGCATTTGGACTGAGTGACGATAAAAAAGGGTTTTTATACTCTGCTTCTGAAACATCTGAAATGATCCGTTATGCAAATCGCAACAATATAATTTCTTTAGAAACTGGATTGACTTTAACTTTCTAACAACCACAGCATCATTTATGCTTCTGGTGCCAAGCGCAAAACAATTCCGTTTATTTCATCCGTAATTTGGATTTGGCAACCCAATCTGCTGTTACTTTTAACAAAAAATGCTTGGTCCAGCATGTCCAATTCCGCATCAGATTGTTCTGGTAATGAGGTGTCTGATTCGAGGTAACATTGACAAGTTGCGCACATGGCCATTCCACCGCATTCACCCAAAACAGGAAGTTCGTAGGCTTTACAGATTTCCATGACATTCATGCTCATATCTGTCGGTGCGTCCAATTCGTGAGCAACTCCCTCACGGTCTATAATTGTGATTTTTACTTCTTCCATGAAAATTTTATTGCTGCAAAAATAAGGAATCGTTTCAATTGTATATTCGCAATTGCGAATTTCCATCCCAGATTGTCTGATACAACCTCAAGCCCCATTCCGAATTAGACATAGGCGAACCGTCGTAAAGAGAAAAAGAAGCGTTATTGCATGAATCAACGAGCATCAAGAAATTATCGATATCTGGTGTTAAGGGCTGCGGACAAGTCCCGTCTGGATCCGCTGGCGAATGACGATCAAAAGCCAAGAATTCATCTTGACTCCTTCTATAAACTATAATCCCTCGAGAACCTCCATTAACATAAGCCCAGCCGCTCACCCCTGTTAAATTTATATAACTCGGTAAATTTATATCAATGGTTTTATCCACCGGAACTAGAGGTACCGGGTGATTTTTGTTTTTTTTACATCCTAGCGAAAGAATGAGAAGCAAAATGGATAAAATAATTTGTAACTTCATAACGTTCCTAATGAACAAAGATAAGATGAAAACGCTTTTTAAAATAATTTTATTGCTTTTCATGAGTTTTTCTACTCATGAAACTCTCTACGCCCAAAAGAAAAATCCAGGTTCTGTTGCAGAAGCTGAGAAAGCATTGGCAAAAAAGAACAAAAAACAGGACAAAGAAGCGAAAAAAGCCATGAAGGAAGCCAAAAAAAACTTCGCGGCCATGCAAACGAAAGAATTCCGAAAATCACTGAAGCGGAATGAAAAAAGACAACGCAAAGAAGCGAGACGCAAAAAAAGAAGAAATCGTTAATCTTGAATTTTTAGTAATTCTTCAGTAGCTTCTTCCCAAGTAGACATGGCTTTATCCAATTCTACCTTGCGTTCGGCAAAAGTTTGCAAAAGATGTGCAGCTTTTTCTTCGTCGCTATAATCCATTCTTTCAACGTCTTGCTGGAGTAAATGAATTTCTTTTTCCAACCTTTCAATTTCATCCTCTGTTTTACGAACAGTATTGCCAAGTTGATTTTTTAATCGTTTTTTTTCTTTTTGCTCCTCATACGAAAAGGCTGGTTCTGTTGGCTTCTTTTCCTCTACTTTGATTTCTGCCTTTTTAGGTGGAGCAGATGCACTGTTTTTTTGCTCTTGCAAAGCCATTTTCCTTTTCAAAAAGTCTTGCACAGAAAAATGGTGTATTTTCAAAGCTTTGTCCTCAATATCCCAAATCCGATTGGTTAATCCATCCAAAAATTCTCGATCATGCGATACGACAACAAAAGTTCCTTCATAATTGATTAACGCTTCTTTCAAAACTTCCTTCGACTGTAAATCTAAATGGTTCGTTGGCTCATCGAGAATGAGGAAATTCGATGGACTCAACAACAACTGGCACAATGCCAAACGCGTTCGTTCTCCACCTGAAAGAACGGCTACTTTTTTGTCTACATCCTCACCCGTAAACAAAAAGGCACCCAAAATACTGCGCAAATCACGGCGGATATCACCTTTAGCAACTTCATCTACCGTTTCATATATCGTTTTGGATTTATCTAAAACCTCTGCTTGATCCTGCGCGAAATAGGAAATGTTGACATTATGACCGTATTCCACTTTACCTTCTCCAGGCAAGCGATTCATTATCCGTTTGAGCAAAGTCGATTTTCCGACCCCATTTGCGCCCAATAGAGCGATTTTCTCTCCTCGACCCACTGTAAGGTTGATATTCTCAAAAAGCACCTTGTCGTTGAAGGATTTTCCCATGTCGGTCATTTCTAACACCCATTTCCCAGGTTGATGACTCAAAGGGAAGGCTATTTTCATTTTTGACACCTTATCCTTTTCGACACTAATAATTTCTGTTTTCTCTAACTTTTTAATCAAAGACTGAGCAAATGCCGCTTTATTTTTCTTCGCACGGAATTTATTAATCAATTCTTCCGTTTGCTTAATATCTTTCTGCTGTTGTTTTTGGGCTCCTTCTAAACGCTCGATTTCTTCCGCTCTAGCAATCTTATATTTCGAGTAAGAAAATGGAAAATCAAGCAAACGACCTTGTGAAATCTCTAAGGTGCGTTTTGTAACATTGTCGAGAAATAACCTGTCATGTGAAATCACAATAACAGCTCCGTCAAACTTTTGCAAATAACCCTCAAGCCAAGCTATGGATAAAATATCCAAATGGTTTGTAGGCTCATCCAATAAAATAACATCAGGATTGTTGACCAATATTCTAGCCAATTCAGCTCTCATTTTCCATCCTCCAGAAAAAGTATTCAATGGTCGTTCTAGTTCTTCATCTTGAAAACCAAGACCCTTTAAAGCTCCTGTGATTTTTTCTTCCCATTGATATCCCTCAAGAATATCAAATGAATGGTTCAAATCACTCATTTCATCTAAAAGTGCCAAATAACTTTCTGATTCATAATCTGTTCTCGTCACGAGTTCATGATTAATCTCGTCTAATCGTGTGCGAATATGATTCAATTCTAAGTTAGATTCATTCAAAAAATCGAAAACCGATTTACTTGTATTCAAAAGTAAATCTTGACTCAAATATCCAATTGTTGTGTCTTTCGGTGTGTGTATTTTGCCCTCAGAAGCTTTATCTTTTCCGGAAATCAGCTTCATAATAGTCGATTTCCCAGCACCATTTTTACCAACAAGACCAACTTTATCTCCTTTGTTGATTTGAGCTGTAATACCTTGAAATAAATAGCCTTGAGGTAAGAAAACCCCGAGATTGTCCAATTGAATCATGGCGCAAAGGTACTACCTTCTTGAGGACGATAAAAGATTTATGGAAGAAATATTAAATGTAACCTGCCGTCAGCAATTGGCTTTTGCGATTTGGTCCAGGAAGATACCAACCCTCAATAGCCAAAAGCCGACAGGTACATTAATTTTTTATCAGAATTGCCATACGTCTGATTCAATGGTTCGAATAGATTCTTTAATTTGCTCGCTTTCCAAAAGAGCGTCCACACCTGTTCTATAGGTCTCAATGCTTCGATCGGCGGTATTGCTTTCTTTGTAAATAATTGCATTGAATCTTCGCTTCCAAAATAAGTCGTCAAAACTCATCCATTGTGAATCATTTCGCTCGTTAAATACATGATAGTTATTCAAAATATAACGCAAATGAGGGAAATAAAGCCAAAATAATTCTTTTGTCCCCGTTATGACTTCAACACCAGCTGCGTTTATTTCTTTTACCAAAACAACGGGAGCTATGGCAATTATTCTTCTATCCATGGCTGATCGTTCCTTGTCAAAAAACCAATCCTCTTTGATATGATATTGAACGATATCTTTAGATGTGTACCAAATCGTATCGCGAGCCCCATAACGATAAACCATATCGCCATTGGGCAATGTGTCAACGATAGCTTCACCATATTCATTAACCAAAGCAACATCACTTTGTGGTCCTAGTTGTCCGAAATAATACAAGAGCTCTTCTCTATACGCTGAATCTGTATAAAAATTCCCACCAGGAATACCAGACTCCACCGGATATTTTAATTGATCACCATCATACTTTCCAAATAAATTATTTGAATTAAAAGGAGAGTATGGTTTGATATTACCTGCCAATACATTGCAACGAATAATCGTCCATAAACTTACCCGATCATTTGAAGTAATCCATGTTCCGGATGGCGTGATTTCATCCAAAGGATAAAACAAAGGTTGATTTATCTTTTCTCGCAAATCGATGAACGACCAAACTCTTTTACTCCAAATTATATCTGCCTCTCTCACATATTCATAAGGAACCATTTTTTTGGTAGCTGTAATCTCCTTCAATGCTGGACCATCAATTACTCCTCCTTCAGTGAAGTTCGTTTGTCCACAAAAGCAATCTTGTCCATATAAAATAGCAGTGGAAAAGAAGAAAACAAAAAATAATGCGAATCGATTCATGATAAATGGGTTTTATTTAATAACCTTTTATCATCAATCTGTTACAAAAAAATTTACTGAAAATAAAAAAGGAGACCTTTCGATCTCCTTTCATTAAAATAAATTTCAATTAGAACTGCCAAACATCATGTTCGATTGTTCGCATGTCTTCCTTGATTTTATTGCTTTCCATTAAGGCATCAATACCCGTTCTGTACGTTTCAACTTTTCTATCAAAAACACTACTCTCTTTGTAAATTGTAGCATTGAAACGACGTTTCCAGAACAAATCATCATAGCTCATCCACTGCGCATCATTTTTTTCATTGTAAACAAAATAGTTATTGAATACAAAACGACAATGCGGGAAGTAAAGCCAGAACAATTCTTTGGTTCCTTTGATTGCTTTGGTACCGTCTGCTAACTCCTCAACCTCATACACTACTGGAGCAATGGCAATGATGCGAACATCCAAAATGGATCGTTCTTTATCAAAAAACCAGTCCTCCTTAATCCTGTATTGAACGATATCTTTTGAAGTAAACCAAACAGTATCTCGTGGAGGATAAACATATTCTTCAAAACCAGTTGCTGCATTAAATTTTACCATTGGTTCACCAAATTCATCTGCAAGTGGTTGATCACTCTGAGGACCAAGACGCCCAAAATAATAAACTAACTTCTCACGAAAAGCTGAATCTGTATAAAAATTCATACCGGGTTGAGGGTCCACAGGATACTTTAATTGATCACCATCTCGTTCACCAAAAAGATTGTTTTCACTAAATGGAGAAAAAATACGCAAATCTCCGTTCAAAGCATGATGACGAATTACCGTCCACAAGCTCCAACGCTCGGCATGTTTAATCCAGTATCCAGCTGCAGTGATCTCATCCAAAGGATAATATAGTGAATGGTTTATTTTCTCACGTAAGTCAATATACTCCCATGCACGCTTGCTCCAAATAACATCTGCTTCACGAACATACTCGTAAGGAATCATCTTCTTTGTAGGAATATGTTCCTTGATGTACACACCGTCCACGATACCATCTGCAGGCACGTTCACAGGACCGCCATTCAATTCCGGTTGAGCGAACATAACGCTAACCGAACCAATTGCAATAAAACTTACTAATAAACTTTTCATCTTTCTTATATTTTCCAGGAACCGCCTTTCTTACGAACAACGTTATCAGGTCCTCTAACATCCGTCATAATACCAATAACTGTACCTGGTTTAGATTGCTTTAATAAACCTGAAGCAGCAGGAGTCAACTGACCGCCAGGACCTTTTGGCGGTGCCATAGGATTTCCAGGCACTGCTAATTCCCAATTCAGAATGTTAAATGTAGCGTTCAATGGAATTTCTGGTGGATACTTTGCAAACAAGCGAGTTTCCGCTCGTGAACCATTCTCACCACTTTTAGCAGTACCAAAATATAATTCTGGATCTGGCAAACGAGAAATTCTAAAGTTGAACGTTCCTAAAGAAACTGTTTTGTTTGTTACAGAAGACTTTCCTGAAACTGTAATTGTAGCTTCTCTGCCACCACCTGGATTAGCAATCCATCTGTTACCTGATTTAGATAAAGTTACACCATTTCCTGAAAGAATTGTTTGATCGTAACCAGATGCAACTGCCTCTACTTGATTGGCATAACCTCTGTACAATACATTCAACTCAGGAAGGGATACAGTACCACTCGGTTTCATGATTTTAATTGTTTTTTCCCAGTTTTCTTTCTTCGGAACACCAGATTTGTTTGTAATAGTGATTGTACCACGAATAGTCATATCACCACCAGAACCTGCTCTAGCTTTTATGTATCCTTTACCTTCTTTCACCTCCGTAAGACTTCCTCCAGTAACAGTTACCGTAGGTTGTTTGTCAGAGTCGTAAGCGGCCATCAAGACTTGAAGTTCGATGTCATCATTGGCATTTGCCAATTCTGGTCCATACACCAAAGCCATAATTTTGTTGAAAGAATACTCTCCACCACCAACTCGAAGACGAATCAAGGCTACAGCATCTGCACGTGCTGCTAAAACATCCTTTTGCAATGATGACAAAGACGCAATAGCTGCTACAGAAGGAGAATGGTCAAAAGTTTTACCTATCCAATGTACTCCATCTTGATCATGAACTTTTGAAAATTCTTCCTTAGTCAAAGAGGCATATATTTTTTTAATGGCTTCTTTATCATCTTGAGATACATTTGAACTCGCGATAGCCTTATCAATTTGAGCACCTAAATCTTTTTGATCCTTGTACTTGTTAATCTTAGGAGCTTTGAAGTAATATGCTGGCTGATCATCGCCTCCTTTGTAGGCAGCAATCGTTTCAGTCAACTCTTTACGGTAACCGTTGTAGCTATCCCATAATTTGATTCCTTCACCTTTCGGATTACGTATATTCGTTTCAGGTCCAATCATAATGCGCATTGCGTCATCATATTTATCCTTACCATTCACCTTATCCAAATCCATTCTTGCTGGTTTCAAAGGATCATTCTTCGAATAAGCTTTCGTAATGATGTGTCCAGGTCCAATATTCTTAACATCTTCTCCAGTTTCCTCTAAAATCTGTTTTTTCAAATTGTCTATAAACTCAATACGTTTCGCTGTAATCTTATCGATTTCTTCAACGATTTTAAGCATTTTCGCTGCTTTCTTCGCTCTTTCTGGATTAGATTTATCCGTTGAAGTCTCCGCTAATTCGGACTTTTTTTCATTTCCACGAAAAAATTCAGTTTGATTCGCTTTTTGAATATTCTCTTCAATCGCTACGAATGCGTCTAATATTGATTTCGAAACGTTCAAGGCCAGAAGTGCGGTGAGTACCAAGTACATCATACCAATCATCTTCTGTCTAGGGGTTTCTTTTCCTCCTGCCATTTTGTATAGTTTTTATGGTTTTACAATCTACAAATTCAATTTCAAAAGCTTATGCCTTTGTTACTGTCATTGCTTTCAACATATTACCATAAACGGTATTCAAATTAGTCAAGTTTTTAGACATTGTAGCCATATTTTCTTTGTACAATCTAGTATCTTCAGCTGATGCAGATAAATCTTCCATCATTTTCGTTACTTGACCTTGGAATTTCTCAGTTGCTTCTAAATGAGCAGAAGAACCTTTCAATTGCAATTCATAAACATTGTTTAATGCGCCTAAGTTTTTAGAAACTTTTTGCATTTGCTCACCGAATGATTCACCTTCTTTTGAAGAAGAAGTCATTCCTGAAATTGCAACAGAT
Organism: Crocinitomicaceae bacterium; assembly: GCA_041751955.1. Taxonomy (GTDB): domain Bacteria; phylum Bacteroidota; class Bacteroidia; order Flavobacteriales_D; family Crocinitomicaceae; genus UBA2040. The sequence goes on along the minus strand of JBGSIB010000067.1, from coordinate 15,554 downwards.
GCTCTTTCATAAGACTCCGACAATGTAGCTACTTTTTCAGCCGCTGAATTCAAACTTGTTACATAAGAATCTGTTGCAGCAGCTGCGGAAGTTACACCTTTCAATTGTGCAGCGTTATCCCCTAATGCACGCATACCATCGCCTAAGCGAGTCAATAACTCACTGTCAATTTTTGCTTCTTCCAACATTTTGTCCAAATGCTCAGTAACTCCTGTTCCTGAACCACCACGGCCACCTCTAGAAGCTGCTGGTAAAGAATCGTGATCTAATTCATCTGAATGACCCAAAGCTAATTCTGGGTAAACTAATTCCCAATTTGGATCTTCATGAATAGGTTCGAAAGCCGAGAAAAAGAAAATCACCGCCTCTGTTCCCAAACCTGCAATCAACATTTGATCTGCAAATTGCCAGTGCATGATTTTAAATAATGCTCCGATAATAACGACTGCCGCACCGATACCGTACAACTTCGCCATAAAATTTTTCCATCCTTTACTTCCTGGTTTCATAATTGTTTTTTTTTAAAAGGTTTTTATTAAGGTTTACTTTGTTTATCTCAATTGAATATCGCTTTGAATTTCCTCACCACCCTCTTTCGAGAAGTCACGTCCACCGCGACCTAAGTGAGTCATTACATTTCGATATCCAACGAAAGATTTTGATGAATCTTGATACTCGTATGAACGTGTACCATTATGCAAATAATATCCGATGTCTTTCCAAGAACCACCACGAGTTACTTTACGCTTCATGCTTGGTGGATCCCAATCCATTGCATCGTAACGGTGTTCTGTATTTAAATCATTTGAAAATTCGTACATGGACTCGTCGTAAGCAGTTTCGCACCACTCAGCAACGTTTCCGGCCATACAATATAATCCCCATCCATTTGGATTGTAAGAGAAAACTTTTACTGTATGGAATCCTCCATCTTCGAAGTAACGACCACGCATAGGTTTGAAATTCCCTAAGAAACATCCCGCTTCATTACGAATATAAGGACCACCCCATGGATAAGGAGATAAAGCCAAATCACCACGTGAACCTCTTTCCCACTCACCTTCAGTTGGCAATCGGAAATCATTCACAAATAATTCACCCATTCCAATCAACCAGTTATTCAACAATTGAGTTCTCCAAACTGAGAAAGCTCTTGCTTGTTGCCATGTTACACCAACAACCGGGTAGTTGTCGTATGCTGGATGCCAGAAATACATGTTCGTCATTGGGTCATGGAAAGAGTAAGTAAAGTCGCGAATCCAGCAAAGTGTATCTGGATAAACATTGATAATCTCATCAATAATGAAACGTTGACGGTTTTCATGTCCACGGATGGCATTATTTTGTCCTTTCTTATTGAAGTATCCCATATCCTTATCCAAACCAGAAGGTTCATTTGTGAAAGGATTTGGTGGATTTTCCAACTCACGGTGCTCATCAACTAATTTATTCCCTTGATTGTCATATCCATCAGGAACGATGTTAACACGACCACGCACAGCAGCTTCACGTAAATCCAACCAATAATAACGGAACATTAATTTACGAACGTCTATTTCACGACGTTTGTAAAAACGCTCTGGTTGCGGATAGTACATATCAGCCAACAAAGGCACTAAATCTGGATCTGCATAATCAAAACGACGATCCCAATTCAAATTGAACACCGTACGGTTCAATTCTCTATCGGAAGGATCGAATTCTACATATTCCAAACCGCCCTCGTCAAAATACTCATCTTCATAGTTAATGAAACGACTAGCTTCGTCATCATCTTCCATGTTGTAATATATCTTGTCCATTGCGATGGAATCTCGAACCCATTCAACAAATTGTCGGTATTCGTTGTTCGAAATTTCCGTTTGGTCCATGTATAATGCCTGAATAGACACGGTCTTCGCACGCGTTTGGTGCAAAAACGGCATATCTTGGTCGTTCTCACCCATAGCATAAGAACCTCCAGGAATATACACCATACCCAAAGGAATCTCTGGAATGTACGTTGGTCTACCGAGAACTCCGGTTAAATGTCCAGTTCTTGAACTACAAGCGCCAAGAATCGAACCTACCAACACAAAAAACATTAGTCTTTTCATACTACCTCTTATTTAACAGTTTCCGCCAATCGATTTACAATCTACAGGTTTTACTTATATCGATATAACGGATGTTTACCCAAATTGGTTACAAAGTTTGTAAAAATATTTTAATTAGCAACTTTTTATTTTACAACCATCTTGGATGTTTGGATGGAGTTTTTGGTGGGGGGGGGATAAAATAGCAATACTTAACAAAAAGCTCATGTGTACCGTTAGAGATACTTGAAAGCTTATTGATGGTATAATCGTAAGAATATCCAGCTGTCCAGTTGTTTATAGATCCACCGATCATGGCTGCAACAGCGTCAGTAGTCCTGAATGTGATGCCTCCATAATATTGTAAACCAGAACTCGTAATTTCATTCATGTAACGAACATTAATATCCGAAGAAAACTTAACCAAGTCCGTTCTCATCAATACGTTCCCATCCAATTTAGCAGTTGATGCACCCAAAGGATATTGGTAACCACCCATTATATAATAATGTCTAGCCGCATTATAGGTCTGCGTTGCAGTAATAGAGCCCACGTTAAAAGACTCAGATAGCCTTGCTGCGTTCAAATGCGTAGAAGAAAGTCCAACATAATAATTTTGATTCCCTTTCCAGTATAAACCAAAATTTAAATCAAAAGCTGTCAAACCATAGCCAGTTGGCAAACTTTTATCGAATACATTTGTCGGAGGAACCCAATCTGGTTGCATTCCGACATTTATCATTCCCAAACCAGCACCAACTCCAAGTGTACCATAATCGGTTAACACGGGATAAGCGTAATTCAATGTCAAATTGTTTTGTCTTAGAAAACCAATTGCATCATGATAAAAAGAAATTCCCAATCCACCTGGAATCGGAAGTAAGCCATCTAAATTTGCCTCTATGTTCAAAAGAGCTGAATTCGGGGCTCCAGACACCTTGTCCCATTGGTTTCTGTACAAGGTTGTTCCACAAATTCCTTGATCTATTCCCGTTTCGCCTGGATTTATACTCATTTTATCGTACATCCAATGCGTAAGAAGTTTATCCTGCTGGGCATTTGTGTATGCAAATAGACCAACGAAAAATAATGTTAAGAATAACTTATAATTTACCATGTAACCAGTTGTATTAATGCGTTTTATAGTGTTTCAAGCCCAAAAAAAGCTTAAATAACAATGCTAAAATAAAGAAATTAGTTTAAAAACGAAACATTAATTTGTTTCCTTCAACAAAAAATAAAGAAAATGTTAAAATTTTCAACCCAGTTTTTGATATGTTTTCCACCACAAATCTGGAATGTCGTTTTTCATGGCTCTTAGGTAGTCATCATGGTCACACGGGACTAAATGATGACGGTTGTATTTTTTTCCTTGTTCAGGCGGATATGGCACCTCCATCCACCAGCGCTCCGACTTGTTGCTTTTTAAGAAAACAAGCTCTTCTTCCGTAAAATTATCAAGATGAACAGAGAAACGGATGTAATCTTTTTTAGAACCAATTGGGAAATCACCCATACGTTGTGATATTCCGTCTATAAAATACCATAGTATTTGTGCAACTAGATGATTTGCACTCGCATCGTCTTGACCAGGATGAAGATTAAAAATCCCGAGGGAAGTCAATTTATCACTAATACCCGCATACTTGGCTATTTGACAAATTTGATCTGCATAGAAACCATTCGGACTTTCATTTGCCGTTGACGGAAAATCGGATTTACGAATAGAATCAACATCAATGGATAAAATGTCGGTATTACGGATATGAGGTTCTGCTTTTTTAAAATCATTGTTGAAATCACCCAATCGGCAAATATCAAAATAGAGTTTTTCATAGAGCTCCATTTCATCTTTGCTAGCAAACAAGGATTGACATCCAATATTTGAAAAATTAAAAAGATAACAAGGTCTCTGCAACAAAAGATGGCTCAAATAACTTTTGGAAGAAAAAGGTTCTTCAATATTACCGATGTCTAATTTAGAATCTACAGAACATATATTCACCAATTGCTCCAAATGCTCATAGGCCTGATACATACCAAAAGTAAGATCTTGCGACCCACCTATTATTATAGGTATGACATCCATTTTAATCAAAGTTGAACAGACCTTCGCTACGGCAAAGTATGTATCGACAATTGTTTCACCTGGCAAAAGTTGCCCCAAATCATAAATGGGTGCTTTCCATAATAGACCAGGAAACAAATTGTAAAAATATTCTCTAAAACTGTCGTCTACTTTTCCTTGATACGCTTTGCTTCCATTTCTATATTCCGGGACATAGAAAATAGCCACGCCCTTCTTCTCAATTTCTGGAAAATTGTCTATTGTATGAACCTGAACCTTTTTAGCTAAAGAATTTTCTTCGGAAAAACTTGGTCCAGCAACAGGTGTGAAATATATTTCAATATCTTTCATCTTCATTTTTTTGTAAAAATAAAGTCAAATACGACCTAAAAAAAAGTCGTTGAAAGAAAGAATGAAGAAGAACGCGTGAATAACTTACTTTTTGCTAGTTTTCTTTGCTACAGGCTTCTTCGCCGCTGGTTTCTTTTTAGCCGTTTTCTTTGGCTTACTCGCCTCAATCATTTCCTGAGCCTTTTCCAGTGTTAATGCTTCAACATTAAATGTTTTTGGTAATTCAATTTTCGTTTTACCTTTAACAATATTGAATCGCCCCCAACGTGCTTTCTCGACAGAAATACCTTCTTTGGTCCAGTTGTGAATCATTTTATCAATATCCTTCTGCTTTTTGGTTTCAATCAATTCTGTGATATCATTTTTCGAAAGATTATCAAAATCATACTTTCGGTTCACATTGATAAAAGTATCATTCCATTTTATAAATGGTCCAAAACGACCAGTTCCTTTCTGCACTGGAAATCCTTCGTATTGCGCAATTGGAGCATCTGCGGCTAACTTTTCTTTGATCAAATCAATGGCTCTATCGATTTCGATATTACCAATTTCTTCATCTTTGGGAATTGAGACGAACATTTCTTTGAACTTCACATAGGGACCAAATCGACCTAAAGCAACAACGACCTCCTCACCTTCATATATCCCAAGATTTTTCGGGAATTGAAACAGCTCCAAAGCCTCATCTAAGGAAATTGAACCTATCGATTGTCCTGTCCTTAAAGATGCAAATTGTGGTTTGTCGCCATCGACTTGCTCATCTCCTATTTGAACCATAGGTCCGAAACGACCAATACGAGCGATTACTCGTTTTCCAGAGTCGGGATGCATACCGAGTTCGCGCTCTCCGCTTGCTCTTTCTGAATTTTCTAATGTGTCTTCAACTGTTTTATGAAAAGGCGTATAGAAATCGTGAATCATGGATGTCCACTCTTTCAAACCCTGTGCGATTTCGTCAAATTCCTGTTCGACTTTTGCAGTGAAGTTATAATCTAGTATTTTGCTAAAATGTTCTGTCAAGAAATCGGTCACTACGATTCCAATATCCGTAGGAGAAAGTTTGTTTTTCTCCTTACCAGTGGTTTCAGACTTCTCTTCGTGAGCCAGTCCAGCATCGGTAATTGTTAAGACTTGGTATTTTCTTAATTCACCATCTCGTTCTCTCTTTTCAACATATCCTCTTTTTTGGATGGTTGAAATAGTTGGAGCATATGTTGAAGGTCGGCCTATGCCTAGTTCTTCTAATTTCTTAACTAACGCTGCTTCCACGTATCGTGCCGGTGGACGAGTAAAGCGTTGTGTTGCGCGTATCCAATCGCGTTTAAGCGCATCACCTTTGCTAACTTTAGGCAATAAATTTGCTTTTTCTTCAGACAATTCTTCCTCGTCCTCATCGTCTACATTTGATTCCAAATAAACTCTTAGGAAACCATCAAATTTGATTACTTCACCTTTGGCTTGGAAAAATTCTGTTACCGAAGTGTTACCAATTTTAACCGTTGTTCTTTCTAACTCTGCATGCGCCATTTGAGATGCAATGGATCTTTTCCATATCAATTCATATAAGCGAACTTCATCACTTTCTCCATGCGTGGTGTGTGAGGAGAAATCAGTAGGTCGGATGGCTTCGTGAGCTTCTTGGGCGTTTGCATTTTTTGATTTGTATTTCGTTGGCTTGGAATATTCTTTTCCGTAAGCACTTAAAATTTCATTTTTTGCTCCATCAATTGCCGTTTGCGACAAATTCACAGAATCCGTTCTCATGTAGGTTATTTTCCCTGACTCATACAAACGCTGCGCAACGCCCATTGTTCTGGAAACAGAAAAACCTAGTTTCAAACTCGCCTCTTGTTGCAAGGTTGAAGTTGTAAATGGTGCGGCTGGAGTTTTTGTTGCCGGCTTCATTGTTACATCTTGAACATCAAATTCAAGTTTCGCGATTTTATTTAAGAAGTCTTCGACCTCTTTTTGGTTTTCAAATTGCTTGTTCAATTCAGAGCCAATTCTTTCATTTCCTTTCAAGAAAGAGCCATTCACTCTAAAAAAGCTTGAATTTGAAAAGGCAATAATTTCTTTTTCACGTTCAACAATCAACCGTACAGCGACAGATTGTACACGCCCAGCGGACAGAGATGGTCTAACTTTTCTCCATAAAACTGGTGACAATTCAAATCCAACAAGTCTATCCAAAACGCGACGTGCTTGCTGTGCGTTCACCAATTCTTGATTGATTTGGCGTGGATTTTCGATGGAAGCAAGTACAGCTGTTTTCGTAATCTCGTTGAAAGTAATTCTTTTGGTTTCTTTTTTGGCCAAATCGAGCGTTTCATACAAATGCCAAGAAATTGCTTCTCCTTCTCGATCCTCATCCGTTGCAAGCCAGATCACGTCAGCGTTCTTGCTCAATTTTTTGAGTTCACTTACAATTTGTTTTTTGTCGGCAGACACCTCGTAATTGGGGGTGAAATTATTTTCTATATCGATTGCTGTCCCTTTTTTAGCCAGGTCTCTAACATGACCAAAGCTAGACTTAACGATGAAATCTTTTCCAAGATAACCTTCAATAGTTTTCGCTTTTGCGGGTGACTCAACAATTACCAGATTTTTTGCCATAAGTTCAATTGTGTGGAAAATGGGTTAATCCCAAAATCTGTTGCAAAATAATAGGTTTAAAAACGATTTTGCAAGAAACCAATGAATTCTTACTTGAAATTACCTATCTTACGTAGTAAAAAAGTGAAAATAAAAAAAATGGTAAATTCTCACGCTTTACACTGACATTTTGACATATTTTAGATTTATCTCTTAACTTTGTTTGCCGTAAACAGAACGATGCAGGACAAAGAAGACATATTAAATAAAGTAATAGACGAGAGCGTTCAAGGCAGTGCTTTGTCCCGTTCAGGTGAGGAATTACAGGGGAATAAAAAATTATTTCTTGAGAGCTATGGTTGTGCAATGAATTTCGCGGATAGTGAAGTTGTGGCCTCCATTCTCGCCCAAGATGGTTTTTCAACCACCGAAAATAGTGATGATGCAGATGTAATTTTGATCAACACATGCTCTATTCGTGATAATGCAGAACAGCGTGTTAGAAAAAGATTAACCGAATTCAAAAAGCTAAAAAAAGCGAATCCTGAACTGGTGGTTGGTATTCTAGGATGCATGGCTGAGCGACTAAAAAAAGATCTTTTAGAAGAAGAAAAACTGGTCGATATCGTTGCTGGTCCTGATTCTTACAGAGATTTACCGAATTTAATTGAAGAAGTTGGTTCTGGTCAAAAAGCTGTGAATGTGCTGCTTTCTCGCGAAGAAACTTACGCCGATATTTCTCCTGTTCGTTTGGATAAAGGGGGTGTGACGGGATTTGTAAGTATCACGAGAGGTTGCGACAACATGTGCTCCTTTTGCGTAGTTCCATTTACACGCGGAAGAGAGCGTTCACGAGACCCAAAAACAATCGTCCGCGAATGTGCTGAAATGTTCAATGCAGGTTATCGAGAGGTAACATTGCTTGGACAAAATGTGAATTCTTATCGTTTTAATCTTTCGGCTAAAGGAGAAATTCGGGACGAAAAATTACCCACGACCAACTTTGCTCAATTGATGGAAATGGTAGCGCAAGTCTCGCCAGATTTGCGCATCAGATTTTCAACTTCTCACCCGAAAGATATGGGCGATGACGTGCTGGAAATCATTGCAAAGTATGAAAATATTTGTCCTTACATCCATTTACCAGTTCAAAGCGGTCACACCGATATGTTGCAACGTATGAACCGAGGTTATTCTCGCGAATGGTTTTTGAATCGTGTTGATGCTATTAGAAGAATTGTTCCTGGATTTGCTATTTCCACCGATATTATCACTGGTTTTTGCGGTGAAACAGATGAAGAACATCAAGCCACCCTTTCATTAATGGAAGAAGTGAAATTTTGTTTTGCGTACATGTACAAATACTCGGAGCGACCAAAAACATTGGCTGAACGAAAATTTGAGGACGATGTTCCTGAAGAAATAAAAACCAAAAGATTGGAGGAAGTTATTGCTCTGCAACGCCAACATTCCTTATATAATAACGAAGCAAGAGTTGGTCAAATTGGAACCGTTTTAATTGAAGGTGTTTCGAAAAAATCTGAAGAACAATTGTCGGGTAGAGATGAACGAGGATCCGTAGTGGTTTTCCCAAAAGGAGATTTGAAAAAGGGTCAATATGTTCGTGTCAAAATCACCTCATGTACCTCGGCAACCTTATTGGGTGAAGTCATAGAAGTATTGACTCCTCACTCCATACAACATATTGATATACAATGAATTTACTACAAATAAAACAACGTTTTGGCATCATTGGCAATGCACCTTTGCTGGACAGAGCACTTGAAATTGCCGCGCAGGTTGCCCCTACCGATATTTCTGTTTTGGTGACGGGCGAAAGTGGTACGGGAAAAGAAATTATTCCACAAGTTATTCATCAATTGAGTAGCAGAAAACATGGCGAATATATCGCAGTGAATTGTGGCGCCATTCCAGAAGGAACAATAGATTCAGAATTATTTGGTCACGAAAAAGGTTCATTTACTGGTGCCAGTAATAGCAGAGAGGGCTATTTTCAAGTTGCGGACGGTGGCACGATTTTTTTGGATGAAGTTGCTGAATTACCCATGCAAACTCAAGTTCGACTTTTGCGTGTTTTGGAAACCGGTGAATTCATTCGAGTGGGTTCATCCAAAGTTTTTAAAACGAATGTACGTGTAGTGGCGGCAACAAATGAAAATATGCAGAAAGCCATTGCTTCTGGAAAATTTCGAGAAGACTTGTTTTATCGTTTGAGCATAGTTCCTATTTCCTTGCCTCCATTACGAGAAAGGAAAGAAGATATTCACTTGATTTTCAGAAAGTTTTCGCTTGATTTTGCAGACAAATATCGGATGCCAGCCATTAAATTGACAACTGATGCCGTACAACTGCTGAATCAGTACAATTGGCCTGGCAATATTCGTCAGCTTAAAAATGTTGTGGAACAGATTTCTGTGATAGAAACAGAGCGTGAAATTGATGCTTTAAAACTTGCTTCTTTTCTCCCTAAGGCTTATGAAAATACTCCTGCCTTGCGTGAGGAAATGAATCAAGAAAATTTCTCTGAACGCGAATTGATGTATAAATTTCTTTTCGACATGAAAGGAGATTTGAACGAATTGAAAAAATTGGTTTTAGAGATTGTGAATAAGAACGATGACATTCACCTTACTTCGGATCAAACGGCCATGGTGAAAAGGATGTACACCGACATTGAAGAAGTCTCCCCAAGTCGTTCACTTCCAGCTCCAGTTAGAGTTGACGACAACGGTTATCAATTCTCTCATCCAACAGAAGATGATTTCGAAGTACACGAAGAAGTAGAAGAATCTTTATCTTTGGAAGACAGAGAAAAAGAATTGATTAAAAAAGCCTTGGAAAAACATCGTGGAAAACGAAAATACGCCGCGGAAGAATTGGGTATTTCGGAGCGAACTTTGTACCGAAAAATCAAAGAATACGATTTGAATTTATGATGAAACTCCTTTCCATATTGCTTTTAGGGTTTGGACTAACGTCATGTTGGCCCTCTCGGGTTTCTTTTATAGACGGAAACATGCCAGAGGAATGGAAAACGTTCACTGTCAAAACCTTGGATAATAATACAGCCACAGCGCCTAACTCCTACTCTTCCAAATTAACCGAAGATTTAAAGGACGGGATTCAGAATAATTCACGCTTGCTTTTGAACACCATAACCGACGGCGAAGTCAACATTGAAGGCGCTATAAATGGTTATTCGGTGTCTCCAATTGCACTTCAACCGGGTGATGTTGCAGCTAAAAACAGATTGAGTATCAGTGCCAGTTTCACGATTTATATCACGGCACCGAAAGAGGATAAAATGGAACTTTCTTTGACCAAATTCATGGATTTTGATTCCAATAAAGATATTTCGGCGGTGGAAACTGAATTGATTGATGAAATAAATGCCCAAATCGTTCAAGATGTTGTTGCTAAACTTATGTCGAACTGGTAATGACGGTAGAACAAATAGCACGAAAAATTGAAGATCCATCGCTATGTAAGATAGAAGATGTGGCAGAAATTGAGTCTCTGATTCAAAAATATCCTTACGCACAAACTTTTCCTCTTCTATTGTTGCAAACATTGGGGAAAACAAAAGACATTCGTTTTGAAGATGCGCTTTCGCAGCATGCCTTCAAAATCAGTGACAGAAAAAATTTATACTTTCTGATTAATGAAAGCGAGCAACATGCTATAACTTCAGAAATTGCAGTGGAAGAAATAGAAAGTGTTTTTGTTTCAGCTGAAATCGAGATAGAGCCTGAAAATGTAAAAGTTGAAGATATTTCCGACTTGATTGAAGAAACCGAAGTTGACCATGCAATCGAAGAGTTAGACCCGATTGAAGAAACGAAGGCTGAAACCATTTCGAAATCTGTCTTGGAAATAGAAGAAATTCCAGAATTAAAAACAGAGAATTTTGAAATTGTTCGTGAAGAAATAGAGATTTCCACTTCAGCAGATTCGGGTGATTTCGCTTTTGTGAAAGTGGAAGAAATGGAGTTTGAGCCGGTTAGCATTCACATTGATGAGCACGATTCATTTGTTGAGGCAATTGAGGAAGACGCTGGTATTATTGCTCACGAAGCAGAAACTTTAGAGGAAATTGCACCAACAATCGAAAGTCAAGAAAACGCATCGGCGGATGAGACGGAATCGATTTCTCCAGCGATTGAAAGTGAGGAAAATTCATTTGAAGATGAATCGAGAAGCGAGACAGAACATAAACTGGAGAGTACCGAAGATGTATTGGAAAATGAAACGGTAAACGAGTTTGAACCGGCAAATGAAATAGAAGAAAAGTCTTTGGACAGTGCATCTTTTGCGTCTTTTGATCCGACGAAAGAAATAATAGCCACGGAAACAATTGAGAAATTTGAAACGGTAGAACCTTCCGAATTTGCCATAGAAAGCAAAGCAATAGAATTTGAAGCAATTGAGAAAACCGAAAATATTGATGCGGATGAATTGACATCAAATGCAATTTCCGAAGGATATCAAGTTCGCTTGGAAAAAGAGGAAGAACAAACTGCTGAGGAAACGGTTAAAGACTTTGAAAGTCAATTGGCAGATGAAAAAAGATCGTTTACAGATTGGTTAAAAGCTTCGGCAATTACCCATTCCAAAGAATACGAAGTCAAGCAACAACGAATCGAGCAAATCGTCGATAAATTCATTGAAGAAGATCCGAAATTAACGCGGATTTCAAAAACGGATATTCCAGAGAAAAAGTCAGCAGAATTCTTCAAAGTTTCCAAGATCGCTAAGGCTAGTATCAGTGATAAAGCCATTCCAGTGAGTGAAACTTTAGCTCAAATTTTTGAAGCGCAGGGCAATTATTCCAAAGCAATAGATTTGTATGAACAATTAATCTTGCTTAATCCAGAAAAAAAGAGTTTCTTTGCAAACCAAATTAAGAAATTAAAGAAAAAATAATATAAAGTCATGAGTGTTTTATTTTCCATCATTATTATCCTAGCTAGTATTTTGCTAACGTTCCTTGTTTTTGTTCAAAATCCAAAAGGTGGAGGTTTGAGCAGCGATTTTGGTGCAGCACAACAAATTGGCGGTGTTCAAAAAACAAACGATTTCGTAGTAAAAGGAACATGGACTTTAGCGGGAATTATTATGGTATTGAGTATCATTATGACCTTGCAAGTGAAATCTGCTCTACCTAAAAAACCAGAAGCTCCGCAACAAACAGATCAGCCGGCAGATCAAGGTGGACAACAAGGTCAAAAGACTACGAAGTAAGAAACTTCTTAAAACATTTTAAATGTCAGTATGTCACAACGTACTGACATTTTTTTTGTCTATACGTTCCTATCCATGAAAAAATGTCTGTATAGAACGGATGGCACAATTTTCGGGCATTGGAGTTCATCAAACTAAAAAATAAATACAGTAATATGTCAGTAAAATTTAAACCCTTGGCGGATCGTGTTTTAATCGAAGCGGCGCCAGCAGAACTAAAAACAGCAAGTGGCATTATTATTCCAGATACAGCCAAAGAAAAACCATTGCAAGGTAATGTTGTAGCGGTAGGTCCAGGAAAAACAGATGAGCCCATGACACTTAAAAAAGGTGATACTGTTTTGTACGGTCAATATGCTGGTACAGAGATTAAATTGGATGGTAAAACGTATTTAATTATGCGTGAATCAGATGTTTATGGAATATTTTAATCACGTTTTAAACTAATAATAAAATGGCAAAAGAAATTTATTTCGACGTAGAAGCGAGAGAGAAATTAAAGAGAGGTGTTGACGCATTAGCAAACGCTGTGAAAGTAACACTTGGACCAAAAGGAAGAAACGTAGTCATCGGTAAAAAATTCGGTGCTCCGCATATAACAAAAGATGGTGTTACTGTGGCTAAGGAAATCGAATTGAAAGATCCGATTGAGAACATGGGTGCGCAAATGGTAAAAGAAGTTGCTTCTAAAACAGCTGATATTGCTGGAGATGGAACAACAACTGCAACAGTTTTAGCACAAGCTATTATCGGTGCAGGAATGAAAAATGTTGCTGCTGGAGCAAATCCAATGGATTTGAAAAGAGGTATAGACAAAGCTGTGATTGAAGTCGTGAAAAGTTTGCGTGAACAATCCAGCGAAGTTGGTTCCGACAACAAAAAAATCAAGCAAATTGCTTCCATTTCTGCTAATAACGATGAGACAATTGGTTCATTGATTGCTGAAGCTATGAAAGTAGTTGGCAACGATGGTGTTATTACCGTTGAAGAAGCGAAAGGAACTGAAACTTCTGTAAAAACAGTAGAGGGAATGCAATTCGACCGAGGATATCTTTCACCTTACTTCGTGACGAATACGGATAAGATGATTACCGAAATGGAGAATCCTTTGATCTTGATTTACGACAAGAAAATTTCCAACATGAAAGAATTGCTTCCTATTTTGGAACCCGTTGCTCAAGGTGGAAAATCGTTGTTGATCATTGCCGAAGATTTGGACGGAGAAGCATTGGCTACTTTGGTGGTGAATAGAATTCGTGGTTCACTGAAAGTTTGCGCTGTAAAAGCTCCAGGTTTTGGCGATAGAAGAAAAGCTATGTTGGAAGATATTGCTATTTTGACTGGCGGACAAGTGATTTCTGAAGAACGAGGAATGACATTGGAAGGAACAACAATTGACATGTTGGGAACTGCTGAAAAAGTGGATATCGATAAAGAAAACACCACAATTATCAATGGTGCTGGTAAAAAAGCAGATATTGTGAGTCGTGTGAATCAAATCAAAGCGCAATTGGAAAATACAACTTCTGATTACGACAAAGAGAAATTGCAAGAGCGTTTGGCTAAATTGGCTGGAGGTGTTGCCGTCCTTTATGTTGGTGCTGCTACTGAGGTTGAAATGAAAGAGAAAAAAGACCGCGTAGACGATGCTTTAGCTGCCACAAGAGCTGCCGTTGAAGAAGGAATTGTTCCTGGTGGAGGCGTTGCCTTGATTCGTGCGATTGAGTCTTTGGTAAAATTGAAAGGTTTGAACGAAGACGAAGACACAGGAATCCAAATCGTTCGCAGAGCGGTTGAGGAGCCTTTGCGTCAAATCATTGCCAATGCGGGTGAAGAAGGAGCCATTATCGTTCAGAAAGTAAAAGAAGGAAAAGGAGACTTTGGATTCAATGCGCGAACAGAGAAATTCGAAAACTTGTACAAAGCAGGTGTAATCGATCCTACGAAAGTTACCCGAATCGCGATTGAAAATGCGGCATCTATTGCTTCTATGCTATTGACAACAGAATGTGTGATTGCCGATGAACCAGAAGACGAATCAGCTCATAGCCACGGTGGTATGGGCGGAGGAATGCCTGGGATGATGTAAAAAGTCAATTACGAATTACGAATGGTTGAATTACGAATTATCTAATTCAAAATTTGCAATTCAAAAATTCGTAATTGAATAAGGTCTTGGTTTTTGACTCTTGTCAGAAATCATTTCCGTTTCGGAGCTCCCGCTATGCGGATGTGAAGAACGACAATATATATGAATCCCTCAAGACTTCGGTTTTGGGGGATTTTTGTTTTCGTTAATTTGTGAATGCAACCGTTTAATCAAGCATTTTTACCGATGGAGTTTTATTTGAAAAAGGATGTTTAGTTTTTTATAACTTCCAATCATTACTCATTTAAAACTCAATGTTATGAAATCAACTTTATTCTTCTTGACCTTGATGGTCGCCTCGTTTTCTATGGCCCAAAAAAGAATGCAATCCATTGGCTACACTGGATTTGACGGTGGCGCACCGTATACCTATGATTCAACAGCCTTTTCTTATTTGACAGGAATTGGACTTATGACGTCTTTTAAACAGATTTTCGGTTTTTCTAAAGAAAATTTAACGTATGCTTTTCATTCCAACACCCCTTCTTTTTTGGAAAATAGTTCGAATACCTTTTCAGGTTCTCCAAGTCCTGCGATTCTGTCGAGTCAATCCACTAGTACTTATGTCGGCAACAATCTGATTGAGAGAATCGATGGTTCTCTTAAATTTCAGTATTTCTATGATCTCAATGATAACCCGACACTTTATAAAATTTATAACAATACAGGAACCTGGGTTATTCAAGATAGTGTGGTTCAAACGTACAACAATACCAATCAACTTATTACCCGGACAAATTATTCAACATTCAATTCCCCAATTCTGGAATTACTCTATTTGGATTCTATCGAATATGATCCATCAGATGGAAAAATAATGGAACACTGCAATTTTTATTTTGACAATGTAACTGTACAAATTATACCGAGTTATAAAAAGGAGTTTCATTACAATCTTGGGAATGAAATTGATTATATAGATGGGTATCAATATAGCTATTTAACGGATGGATTGGAATGGGTTGATCGTTTGAATTATAATCTGATCAATGGCAGTCCTGTTTCAATTCTCAAGTTTGTCGTATCCAATGGAGTGCTTCAAAGCCTTCCGTCTGAG
>JBGSIB010000066.1:0-75599 GCA_041751955.1 Crocinitomicaceae bacterium | reverse complement strand
ACAAGCATTCAAGGCTTGTCATGAAGGTCTATAATGTCGTTTTTTCCAATCTTTAATCAAACCACAAATAAATAGGGTAGGACAAAAATGCTCCTGCAAATGTCGTTTTTTCCAATCTTTAATCAAACCACAACTAATAACCTACTGCATTATAAGTTAACGAAATGTCGTTTTTTCCAATCTTTAATCAAACCACAACGGAAAATCCGTAACAGAAAATCAAGAGATTTTCCGTTGTGGTTTGAGTTGTTTAAGACCCTATTCGACTATGTCAAAGAACTGCTAAAAATCTTGGCGACCGATGATGGTCACAATTTCAATTCTATCTTTTTTTAAATTGTAATAAATGGTGTCAACGCCGCAAACACAATATCTTTCCACATTTTTGAATGTTTCAGCTAGCGGAAACAACATAGGATTAGCCACTATTTTATCAAAGCAATCAAGCAGCATGAAAAAATACTTTTCTGCTTGCCATTCACCAAAACGATCGATACCATAGGCGTAAATTCTCCACAAATCTTCTTTGGCTTCGTTGCTTAAAAAATAAGTCATCTCTTTTTCAAACGTTCTTTTAATTCAGCCAACAGCTCTTCTTTGGTTTGTTTTTTAGCAAAACCACTTTTCAGACCTCGATCAATTTTCATTTGCACAAAGTCATGATAGGCATCGCGCTCACGGGCTTGCTTGATCAAATAATTCACCGCTTCACTTTTACTCGTGAATTCTTCGTTAGCGACTTGATTTTTCAACCATTCGTCGTTTTTCTGGGCTAATGATATGCTTTGTCTTGTCATGATAAAAAACTTACTGGTGTAAATTTACACCAAAATTTTATAACTTGAAAATAATTTTTCCAGAATTCGAAATATCAAAGTCATATCCCTCAACGAGGCAATCAAAAGAATTTGCACCTACCTTTATCCATGGAAAAACTTTGTATTCTCCTAAGTTTTTTCCACCCTTCATCCCACTTTTCAGCCCCATAAATTGTGTAATACTTTTCTTTTCACGGGCTTCAACATGATGCAGCAATTTTATTTCAGCCGATTTCTCTACGTCAAGTTGGGTTATTTCATACAAACGTTCGAATAATTGACCAATTTCCATATCCAATAGCTCATCATGCTTCTTGTCATACATTAAAACCATTTTACCTCTTCTCAAAAGATACTTTAATTTATGACCATTTTCGTCAAAATTTGGTACAAGTGGTAAATCTGATTTTTCATTTTTAGTAGAATTATAAAAATGACCAGCTGAAAAATTGTTAACAATTTGAACTGATCTTTCTATTTTTCCATTTTTTCCAATCCCTTCATAAAATGCCATACAATAATTTTCATCATTCTGCCCATACACGAATTGTTTATGAGGAAATCTTGATTTTGATAAAGGCATATGGGTTTTAATTTCCAATGGGTTTTTAACGCTATCTGCATAAATCCGAACTTTGTTAATGGCAATGCCTTTTTCTTTGTTCATCCAAATTCCAATTTCTTTGTCAATTTTATTTACTTGTTGAGCGTTTGATGACAAAACCAATACTTTATCCATAATGGCTATTCGTATTTTTTCACGTACTTCTGTATCCACAATTTTATCAATATCACTGGCTTTTAAACTTTCTAAAGATTTACGAATGACAGATCTAATTTCTTGTGTTTCTGGATTAATCACTCGCCCATAAATTGAGTCTTGATGCAATGATCCTCTAACTGTATCGCCTTGTTGAATCCTCGGTATTTTGGCACCTTTATCATCCAGCTTATAGATTATTTTATCATTTTTATCCGTTTTTGGAATCAATTTACCGCTGACGTCAATGATCATTTCTGCAACAAACTGTTTTTTTCCACGAATGCGTAAGACCTTTTTTGCTTGTACTTTTAGATTATCCGGCGTATAGTGCGAAACCAAAATTTCTTCTTCAAACTTAGCCATATCTTCTGCAAAAGTTTTCCATGGTTTGGCTTTTTCGATAATTGCTTTAGCTTCTTTTTTGTTTTGCTCATCCTCTAAGGTCCAAGCATGTGCCAAAACATCGTATTTATCTTTAGTCATACAAGCAATTGTTATAGCGTCAATCGTGTGATGTGTGTGCTTGCTTCTATCCTTTAATTCATAATGCTTTTGACCATTTTCATCAATATATGATTTTTGTATTCCCCATTGTTTTCGGAATTCTGCGACCATGCCTCCTTTTACTGAAATTACTCGTGCAAAATAGAACTTAAGATAGGATTGTGCATATCGAGTTATTATCCCAGTGTCAGGAATTTGACTGTTCTTAAATCCAACTTTAGGTTCTACGCGGACAAAATTCGAGTATTTTTCTTCTAAATAGATTTTTTTGAAATTTAGGTAATGTCTTTTGCGAATATTTTTGTCCTTGGTTTCCTTCGTTGTTGCACCTTTAATTCTTCTAGAGAGTTGATCCATTTCTTTTTGAAGTGATTCAGCTTCTGTTTTCCAATGTTGAACAAAAGGTAGAATCAGATCGTAGTTATTTAACTCGAATGGAATTGAATTTTTCTTTATTTCCCTGTTGAAATGTTTGCTGCAAAGGGTTTTATTGGCTTGTGAATTATCTTGAGAACGGCTTCTAGGAATAGTATGTTCAATATCGTAATCGGGATTAGAGCCAATAATCTGAGAAATACTTATGGATTTGGCTTTGCCTCCATTAACAGATGGTTCATAAATTTCTTGGCGATTTTGTTCAATCCACAGCTGGTACCTTAAGATGTCATCTTCGGTTGGATTCACTTCTTTTTTCGTTTCATCCAAGTACAGTTTTTTTATTTCTTGAATGTATGTTAATCGGTTCTTCTTTAACTCATTTTGGTAATCTTGAATTCCTTTACGCTTGTTGGCATCGTTCAATTCTCTCGCCATTTCAATATGCAAATGAGTTTGTTTATCGATTGCGCCTTCTTCAATTAACGTATTTAAAACTTTACGCAGCTGATGTAAAGCACGCATTGCCATTGGGTTTTTAATTGAGTTTGAAAGTGGACTTCCCAATTCATGACGAATAAACTCACCATTTTCAGCTTTAACTTCTTTTAAAGAGAATTTTTCAATATCTGATGGATGATACATTTTTGAAAGTCGCTTTTTGTCGGAACAAAAAACTTGCCCATCCTTATTCGCACCAAGCAGAAACTCTTTTACTTTTTCATCTATCCGTTCTATTTTTAAAAATGTTAAACTTTTCAATTGCTCTTGAAGAATCGGATATAATTTGTCAACAAAATAACTGTGTTGATCATCTATTTTAAAGCGTTTGACAAAACCTTCTAATTTTTCAAGTAAATCTTGTCGATAAATAGATTCAGCTTCTTTAGAATAAGAACCATGTTCTTGAATAGTTTTTTTAACAATTCCATTGATGATTTCCAATTGAGCATTTTCGAAAGTATGATTTTCGATTAACTGGCCTAAGCCTTCCTGTATTTGCTCTTTAGTTTTTGAATCTTTCCATAAATCAACATCAATTATTTTCTCCAGATTTGCCATGAAAACTGCATGAGAATAGAGCAAACCCATCCTAGTATATGGCAAAATTTTACGAATTGCATTTAAACTTAAGCTTGCAAAATCCTTCTTTAAACGAATCTTACTAAATGACTTAGCCGCTTTCACATCCAAATCTAATTTCGTAACGGCAAATTGAACTAAATATTCATCAGAGGTGGACGATGATAACAAGTGCCAGAGATCGTGATAATTTACTTTTCTTTTGACTTCGAAGCCCTTTGAATCAACTGTAATGTATTTAAAATCAATGCTTTTCCATTTTTCTCCAAATACACTTTTTAGAGAAGCTGAAACTGGACAACCTGCGACTGTATCGTAGGAATTATAATTGAACCAATAATCAAAATTTTCTTTTTTGGATGATTTATAAAATCCAAAGGTTTTTTTATTAGGAACTAATTCCTTCGCTAAATCTTCGAAATTGAAATTATCTTTTTTACGGAAAAATTTTGGAATTAAGCCATCTTTCTGTTCTTGTGTCAAAAATTGCAGTTTTCCCCCATTAACCGCCATTTTTATTGTATTCAAATAATTCCTCATTCGAAATTCTTCAAAATCTGGATGAGAAATAGCGCAGCGGCTTCGTGAAGGTTCAAATGAGCACTTCCCAATTAAACCTTTTTGCGATTTAAGGGGGCGTTGATAAAAAATTGCCCGATACAATTCTTTCGCTAATCCCTCAAATCTTTTTTCTGGAAGTTTTTCATTGTCCTGAATCTTACCAATACCTTGAATTTTACATATGATTTCAAATTCCGCTAGATAATGTTCTTCTCTCGCTGTGTAGCTTGATCTTATTCTAGATTTACTGTATCTATCATTGAATAACTGTCCCAAAGTTGTAAAGCCTCTTTCCTTCATTTCAGAACTCAAATCATGAATTCCACCTTTTACTTTTCCTAAGTTATCTTTTTGGTTAAGTTTATCTATTAATTCAATTTTGGCAAAATCAACCTTTTCTTTGTTTTTGAATAAAATTGCCGATAAGGATTTGTACAATTTTATTAACACTTTGTCACCTTCATCTTGGTCTTTTATAAAACCACTTTTTTGTGTTTTATCGAAAATACCTTTATCCTCAAAATAATCATTAATTGTTTGAGTGATTTCATCAACGGATTCCAAATCTTCAATTAGACTTTGGATTACCGGACTATTCTCCTCCAATACGCCTTCATCCGATTGATCGAGTCTATTGCTCAAAAAACCTCTGCGTTGACCAATGTGATAAAAGGCTCTTCCAACTTCTTCTAATGCTATTTTCTCTTTACTCGCTTTATCTCGAAGCAAATATGGATTAATTTGATCAACATCACTTGTTCTGAGCCATTTAATGAATTCGGGTTTGAGAGGATAATCTTTAAAACCTGATTTTCGATAATTTTCAACTTCTTTCTCTGTTAAAGGGCACATGCCATTTTTTGCAAGAACTTTTAGAGTTTCATATTTTCGAAGCTTGCGTCTAAACTTAATTTTCCTTGCACTTCTATAATTGGTTCTTTCTGCCGCTCTTGAAGCCTCTTTTCCATTGTCATATTTAACACCTTCAGAAAATATTCGAGCACCTTTGTCAAACAATGAAAATTCATCTCCATCCTGATCCACAATCGCCCAACCAATCGAGTTGGTTCCTAAATCCAATCCTAAAATCCTGTTTGTTTTTCCCATTTCGAGTAATAATTATCTTTATCAATTCAATTGAGAACTAAAATTAAAAAAAGTTTCTATATTTGGGGTAGAAAAAACATTTTCCAATCTTTTTTCTTATCACAATAAGGCTATATGCCGTAGATTTAAAATCTTTAGTCCTGCTTCGGTAGGACTTTTTTTATCTCTATTCTCTCGGTTAATGAGCACATTCCACCCAAAAAACATAATAAAACTATAATATTGAGGTCATTCATAGTTTCAAATGGATTTGGATTTTTGTAATGCAAACCTACAGAGTACGTAAAATGAACACAACTGAACCTAAAACACGTGAAGCCATATTTTCACAGCAGCTTAAAATTCGCTATAAAATTGTTTTGTATCTTTTTATGGCAGGATGGTTTCTATTGAGCGTAATACTTTTCATAGAGCAACCTACTAAAGTTATCAATGCGCAAAACATGAATGCAAAGGAAACGGAGCAAATTGATAATGAATAATATCTTTTTACGATAGAATCAGCATCATTCAAAAAAAAGGAGTGACATCATCACTCCTTTTTTAAACTCTTAAACCTTCCTTATTTCACGACCCAGATGAGTTGCGTGGATCCTTCGGAATTTGATAATTGAATCATATACGTTCCAGGGGCTAATTCAAAAGAATTACTGTATTCCTGTTTTCCATCAATATTATCTGAGAAAAGTATTTTTCCGTTTAAATCATACACGGCTAATTTTGCGTTAATGGCTTGATTGAACAATAAATTCAAATTCCCTTCTGAAGGATTCGGATATAATTTTACCTCGCCAAGAATGAATTCTTGTAAACCAACATTGGCAACAGTTTCACACGCGCTTGTATCGGTGCAGTTTCCTGAAGTAACTTTCACCGCATACGTTCCATTGGCTGTTGCGGTGTAAGATTGGCTCGTCGCTCCAGCAATAGGGGTGTTTCCATTTCCGCAGTCTAACCATTGGTAAGCCGCACCAGTGGCTTGAGAAATTAATGTAGGTGAGGAATTCGTAACGCCCACATTCACTGGAGTAACTGTTAAAGTCAAAACAGTAGTACTATCACAGCCCAAAATTGTTGTACCGTTATTTGTGTATGTTCCCGCAGCAAAAATTGATACTCCACCAAAAAAGGTGCTTTCTCCTTGGCAAATTGTTTCAGAAATTGAATTGTTATAGGTAGGATTAACTGTTAATGTAGTTGTGATCACACTGTCGCAAGCCCCTGCACTCGTTGCTGTATACGTATATGTTCCTGCTGTTGAATATAAAGTTCCACCCAAATTGATCATATCGCCTTGGCAAATGGAAGCGGAATAGGATGCTGTTGGTCCTTGATTGACAGTTAACGTTGTGGTCACGATACTGTCGCAATTTCCTATCGTTAAAAGATTTGACGTATACGTTCCAGCCGTATTTTGCCAAGCTCCAGCCAAGAATATTGAGTCGCTGCTGCAAATGGTTGCTGTATTACTGATGTTGTAGGTCGGTTTCACCGTCATCGGTTTTGTCGCCGTTCCTCCCGCATAAGTATAGGTAATTGTGTAAGACCCTGGTGAAGACGCAGCCAAATTCAACTGTCCTGTAGATACATTTAAAGACAAACCTGCAGGACTAGCCGAAAATGTTCCACCTTGAATACCTGTAATTGTAGGTGTAAGGTTAAATCCATTATTGCAAACAGTTGTTCCTCCGTAGTTTATTACAGTAGGAACTACCTCACTGATAACAATAGCGATAGGTGAAGAAGGTGCATCACCAGAAGTTCCACCATTTCCATTTACACCATTTCCACAAGCGTAGAAGGTGATATTACCTGAGCCTGAGACAGGTGCTACCCAAGTGAATGAGAATACTCCCGAACCACTTGATCCTTGATGTTCCGGATATTGTCTTCCTCCCAATGGAGAAATTACGGATTGCGTGGAAAGAACAGTTGTAAAACTACCCGCTTGTGTATTGTTGCTTTTTAAAGCTACTCCTTGAAAACCTTTAATAACTGCTGGACCAGAAACTATCCATTGGGCCGTATATGACGCACCTGCTGTGTAGGATGTGACAGCTACATTATTTCCGTCTAACAAAGAAAATGAAATAGTTGTTGGTCCTGCACCGCCACTATGACACGCAGAACATGTTTGGCCGGAAGAAAAGGGTCCTCCAGTTCGGTCTAAGCCACTATTTGCAGGGCCTCCAGAGTAATAAACTCCAAATACCCCATCCGTTGTTGAAGACAAGAAAAACCAGGAAAAACCTAGGAATAGTAATAAAAAAGTTAGAGGTAAAATTCGTTTCATATTTAATTTCGTTTTATATATTAGTTAAATTCATAGTTAATACATTGTATTTAAACCTGTGCCAAAATT
This sequence comes from Crocinitomicaceae bacterium, assembly GCA_041751955.1. Taxonomy (GTDB): domain Bacteria; phylum Bacteroidota; class Bacteroidia; order Flavobacteriales_D; family Crocinitomicaceae; genus UBA2040. Next base: position 68,026 of record JBGSIB010000066.1, on the reverse strand, counting down.
AGGTTTCCTTGAATAAATCACCTCACGCCCAGCCGTGAAAATTACCCAATTCGACGAATAAGAGAGTTTCTTGACGAAAAATCTTTACCATCAAATAAAAATAGATTTTAGGAACCTATTGATATAAAATCATTGCAAATTAGACAATAATTTTGACAAGGCAAAAGTAAAATGAACAGCTTGCCTTGAATAACTTATCGCTTTCTTCTCAATTCAATTCATCGTTTTACTGTAATTTTAGCTTATGAAAAGGTGGTATCCCTATTTGAAAAACAAGTATATTTTAACAGGATTACTGTTCCTTGTTTATGCTCTTTTTTTAGATGATGTGGACATTGTTTCCGTTTATCGACAAACAAAAAAGAAAAATCAAATTGAAGCGGCAAAAGCCGAAATTCGATTGAAGTTAGCGGAAACGAATGAATCTCTTGTTGAATTGAAAACTTTGAACGGTAAGGAAAGATACGCTCGCGAGAAAAAGTTCTTTAAAAAGGATGATGAGGATATTTTTGTTATCACCTACGATTAATTGAATCAAGGTTACAACTAGCTGATTTTATTTCAAACCACTTGGTCTTAATACTGATAATAAACAGTATCCTCTTGGAATACAGGAAGATCGTCAACGATTTGTTCAAAGAAAAATTCCTGATTTAAATCATAGAAGTGTGCCCCAGGGAAATAGTACAAGGAAATTTGTTGAAAATCAAAACCAGATGAAGCCATTTTCATCGCCCCTTCTTGACACATGCCAACACCGTGTCCGAAACCTCTTCCTCTAAGAAGAACATTCGCACCTTGGTCTTCCACACTGAAATAAGTTGATTTTAAACCGAATTTAGACCTAATATCTCGTAAAGGAATACCTAGCAAAGGCGACACATAAAAGGCTTTGCGTTCATCTTGTTCGAAAGAATAAATTTGTGGACCGAAAACCGAATCATCTGTTGGGTAGGCATAATTTTCAACCAAAAAGCTTCTCCACGTGCTTTTGGGTATCGATTTCGTCCAGGTTGCTTGTCGTGTGTAGATACAAAAAGTGTCTTTGAATGTGCTCAGATAAGGCATAGGATTATTCCACACATATTCTGGCAAACAAGTTTGTCCGCCGCAATTGGCATGGAAGTAGGCGTCAATTTCATGCCCATGATCATCTACCATAATGATTCCTGTCGTTTCTTCTACAGCATCATCTATAGTTGGTGTAAAACGCATCATGCTATGATAAGCTTGACAGTGCACTAAGTCACACAAATCGAAACCTTCGGTGGCATGTTTTTTACTGTATTTGTGCGCATAGGTTCTACTCATGATGGCTTGAACTTTATAATATTCAATAGCGCGTTTTCCTCCACCTTCGGATTCTACGACACCAGCCAGATAGTTGTCCATATCGACGAGATTTACTATTGTCAAATCTTTATTTGCCGAAACGGAAAAGTCGTCCTTGTACTTCCGAAATTTAGTCGCTGGGATTTTTCCTTGGAGACTAAGAGCTGTGTTCCTTTTATCTTGGATGAAGTGAATCTTACCATAAGTACCCAATGTCACTGCCCCTTTGCGAACAGTAATTTGTCCGGAATCAAGATACGTAACATCAAAAAATTCATTGGAACTTATTTTCCCTAGGTAATCAGAATCACCATAAACAGAATACTCTCCATCGACATAGGCGAAAACCATTCGTTTTATGGTGTATCCGCGGAATACACCAATGCGCATTTGTTGCCCTGAAGCAAAAAATGAAAATAAAAGAAGAAATACAAGTAAGAACGATCTCACTAGAAATTCAATTTAGTTATACGTATGGAATACCTTATCCCTTACAGTCCCTTCAAAATCCTTGCCGCAATTTTACGACTTGCACCTCCAGCACCTAGAACCTGAATCAGTTCTTTGTATTTCAACGAAATTGATTTTCTTTTGTTACCATTTGGAAGAATTTCTTTTAATTCTTCAGCCATTCGTTTGGCGTTGCATTCTTTTTGAATTAATTCCACTACAACTTCCTCGTCCATGATTAAATTGACTAAAGAAATAAAGCGAATCTTTATCAACCTTTTGGCAATTTGATAGGAGATTGGATTTCCCTTGTAACATACAACTTGTGGCACTTCCAATAATGCGGTTTCTAATGTGGCCGTTCCAGAGGTAATGAGTCCTGCTATTGCATTGTTCAGCAAATTGTATGTTTGTCCATAGACGATTCGAACAGGGCTATTTTCTGGAATAAATTGATGATAATAATTTTCATCTATCGAAGGTGCACCGGCAATAATCATTTGATAATCTGAGAATTGAAGAGACGCTTCCAACATCAAAGGTAATTTTACACTTATTTCTTGTTTGCGGCTTCCCGGCAAAAGCGCAATGATTTCTCTTTCATCGAGTTCGTTTTTCGCATAGAATTCTTCCTTTGAAAGAGCTTTCTGTTTGAATTTTTCGACTTCGTCCAAGAGCGGATGACCGATAAAATTTACTTTGAAATTATGTTTCGCATAAAAATCTTCTTCGAAGGGAAGAATTACATACATTTCATCCACGGAAGCCTTTATTTTCTTTACTCTATTTTCCTTCCAAGCCCAAACTTGCGGCGAAACATAATAACAAACCTTGATTCCTTTTTTCTTAGCCCATTCGGCTATTCGAAGATTGAAACCAGGATAATCAATCAATATGAGTGCATCAGGTTGAAATTTTTCGATATCCGTTTTGCAAAATCGTAAGTTCGCCGCAATGGTTCGAAGGTTGGAGATAACTTCCCAGAATCCCATAAAAGCCAAGTCGCGAATATGTTTTGCCGGCTGTCCTCCTATTCCTGCCATTCGGTCGCCTCCCCAAAATCGTATATCCAATGTTGGATTCTGTAGCAACAATTCTTCCATCAAGTTGCTACCATGCAAATCTCCAGAAGCCTCACCAGCAATGATATAAACTTTCTTTTGGGACATAAATTTTAGAAGAAAATCAAATATACGATGAGTGGTAAATATAAAATTGAACCGAGAATTATTCCCATCGCAAAATTATATTTCTCTTTATTAAGGAAAATGTAAAACACACCTAAATTGGCCAAAACAGCCAATGTGACCAATTTACTCATGGTGTTTTGGCTATTTTTGAATTCGTACCATATACGAGCAAAGGAGTAGTTTTGTACCCAAGATAGAATCAGCATGACCACGGGAACCATAACCAAGGGTAAAATTATCCCAACGATTAGACCATAGGTGTGTAATTTACTCCAGTTTTTCAAATTCATAATTCCCATGTTTTTATTTCATCCATTGCTTTATAAGCGGTCAAATCAAATTGTGTCGGCACAACGCTTGCGTATCCTTGCGCCAGCGCGTGAATATCTGAATCCACATCATCCGACACACATTCAAAATCACCGGTAAGCCAGTAATATGGCCGACCAAATTGGTCTATCCTTTTATCGAATCGGTCTTCCCAAAAAGCATGTGCTTGTTTGCAAACACGAATTCCTTTTATCGTCTCGGGTAAACCTTTCGGAATATTAACATTCAGGCAAGTGTAGTCAGGCATTTTGTTTTTTAAAGCCTCGCGAATCATTTTTTCCGCCACCTGTTGCGTCCCCGTAAAATCGGCATTGGCGTCGAAATCTCGTAAAGAAAATCCGATGGAAGGGATGTTTTCCATTGCCCCTTCTACCGCAGCCGACATTGTTCCTGAATACAGGACATTGGTTGAAGTATTTTCGCCATGATTGATTCCACTCAACAATAAATCTGGACTTCTTTTCATGATTTCATAAATGCCTAATTTCACGCAATCCACAGGAGTACCCGAACATGCATACGCAATTTTTCCTGGAAACAAATCCGATTCAAAAAGTCTTAGTGGATTGCTGATGGTAATGGCATGCCCCATACCAGATTGAGGTTTGTCAGGAGCTATAATTACCACTTCACCAAAAGTCGATGCAACTTCAACAAGAGAACGTATTCCTTTTGCCGAAATACCGTCATCGTTTGTTACAAAAATTAGCGGTTTACTCAATTTATATTTGTTTTATTAAACAGATAACGAAAGTAAAGATTATTCGTCACATGGGGAATTTCAATTGTGAACAATTTAGTGAATAAATGACTTAAAAAGTCCTAGTAATTCCTGTCAAAAGATAGTACTTTTAACAATTCAATTTCATATGACAGGTAACGAGCTCATCGACAATTTAGTAACCTTAACAAAGGAGAATACATCCACAGTTGAAAAACGCGTGAACCGACTGACGAAAACTCAACTGAACTGGAAACCCAATCCGAGTACTTGGTCCTTGAACGAGATTTTTGCCCATTTGAATGCATACGCCAATTTTTATCATGATGCCTTTGAAAGAGCGATAGCACAAACTAAATTTAAAACTCCCACAAAAAACTTTGTCTCTTCTCCCTTGGGAAAAGCGGCTTGGAGTTCTATGAAACTAGGGAGGGCCAATAATGTAAAGCGAAAATTCAAAGCTGTTTCCGCCTATAATCCGAGTTTTACACCAGAACTTGTAAGCGGTGAAGACAGTGCTGCTTTTATTCAACATCAACAAGAATTGTTACTCATATTCGAAAAAGCACGAGCAATAAGTATTAAGCGAACCAAAACACCTTTGTCCATTTCAAAAATCATAAAATTCAGGCTTGGCGATGCTTTCTGTTTTGTCGTTTTTCATAACGAACGTCATGTTCATCAAGCATTGAATTTATTGAATCATCGACATTTCCCAAATAAGTAATGGCAGATACCTTTTGTTATTGTCACGTTAGTATAGCGCCTCTAAGAGCCGAAGCAAGAGATAGCGCCGAAATGGTCAGTCAGATTGTCTTCGGAGAAACTTTGGAAATTATAGAAATAGACAGACAATGGCGAAAAGTCCGCAGTACAATTGATGATTATGAGGGCTGGACAGATGAAAAATTATTACATAAATTGTCTGATGATGAATTGAAAACCTGGTCCGATTTACGAAAACCTTTGTACAATGAACTTCTTCATTTGAATACCAACAGTGGAGAGATCAAATTAACGCGAGGAGCTTATATTGGTTCTTCGAAACAAAAGTCATTTCAAATCGGTCAGCAGGAATACATTATTCTTGATGAACAAATTGAAAGCCCAGAAGACATTAAAACTGTTTCGCTTTCCTATTTGAATGCACCTTATTTATGGGGAGGAAAAACTTTATTTGGGATTGATTGTTCTGGATTCACACAAAGCGTTTATCGTTTTTTTAAAATAGATATTCCAAGGGATGCAAATCAACAAGTGCTTCTGGGTGAAGAATATAATTATGAGGAAAAAAGAGAAGGAGATTTGGCTTTCTTTAAAAATTCATCGGGAAAAATTCATCATGTTGGAATTGTGCTGAAGGATGATGAAATTATACATGCTCATGGCCAAGTTCGTATTGATAAACTCACGCCGAAAGGCATCTTCAATGAAGAAAAAGAGTCATATAGTCATGAATTAAGTTGTTTCAAAAGATATTTTTAATATTTCATCGTGGATAACGAAAGAGTGAATTAGGAAAGAATGCCGATAGAGACTTTATATTTGTAAAAAGAAAAGAATGAAAATACTCGTTACAGGAGGTGCTGGTTTTATAGGAAGTCATTTGACAGATCGTCTCGTGAATGATGGACACCAAGTTACTGTATTGGATTCCTTATTGCGAGGAAACAAATTATCCAAGGCGACTTTCGAGAAAATCCAATTTATAAAAGGTGATATTCGCGATTTAGAACTGGTGATTAAAGCCTCTAAAAATTGTGATGTGATTTATCATATGGCGGCCGTTTTAGGTGTAGACATTGTCGCTGACAATCCAGTAGAAACAATGGATGTAGAAATCATTGGTATGCGAAATGTAGTTATAGCAGCAGAAGAAAACAATGTTAAAAAAGTTCTATATGCCAGTACCAGTGGTATTTATGGTCATTCCATATTTGAGAAATCACTTTCGGAGGAAGTTTTGGTTGACCCGAAAACGAGTTATGCTATGGCCAAGCGATACAATGAGATATATTTGGCATCGCATTATCAAGAGAAAGGATTGAATGCTATTTCTTTGCGTTTTTTCAACGTTTACGGAACACGTCAAGACAACAGAATGGTTGTTCCTTTGTTTTTTGAGCAAGCCATGGAGAATGCGCCGATATCTGTTTTTGGCACAGGGGAACAAACCCGCGATTTCACCTACATTGATGACACGATTGAGGCGTGTATAAGATGCATGGATCTAAAAGGTTGCGAGATCATAAATATTGCCAATGAGAAGGAATACGAAATTCGGGATGTGGCAAAAATGATTCGTGAAATCACAGAATCTGATTCGAAAATTCAATATATCGAGGCTCCGAAAAAAAGATACGATTACGAAGTAGGAAGAAGAATTGGAAGTTCTGTTAAACTAAAAAAACTAACAGGATATCAACCCATGACCGACTTAGAAACAGGATTAAAAAAAATAATGGAACTGCAATATAAAAAACCGGTAAGAAACGAACAAATATGAGACACGACCAAGAAATATTTGACCTAATTGGACAAGAAAAAGAAAGACAATTACATGGAATTGAGCTAATTGCATCGGAAAATTTCGTAAGCGATGAAGTTATGCAAGCAATGGGAAGCGTTTTGACAAACAAATATGCAGAGGGACTTCCAGGTAAGCGATATTATGGAGGTTGTGAAATTGTGGATCAAGTTGAGCAATTAGCCATAGACAGACTTTGTGAATTATTTGGAGCTACTTGGGCGAACGTGCAACCTCATTCTGGAGCACAAGCCAATGCTGCGGTATTTTTAGCTTGTTTGCAACCTGGTGATAAAATTTTGGGGTTTGATTTGTCGCATGGCGGACATTTAACGCATGGTTCTCCGGTGAATTTCTCGGGAAAATTATATGAACCTCACTTTTATGGTGTAAGTAAAGAAACAGGAAAGGTTGATTATGACCAACTTGAAAGTCAGGCTAGAGCATTGAAACCAAAAATGATTATCGTTGGGGCTTCGGCATACAGTCGCGATTGGGATTATGCTCGTGTTCGAAAAGTTGCTGATGAAGTAGGCGCCATTATTTTGGCCGATATCTCCCACCCTGCGGGATTAATTGCCGCAGGCTTGTTGCAAGACCCATTAGACCATTGTCATATCATTACATCCACAACCCATAAAACATTGCGCGGACCACGTGGCGGAATCATCATGATGCGTCACAATTTCGAAAATCCATTTGGTCTAAAATGGAACAATGGAAATTTAAAATCCATGGGAGCACTTTTAGACGCCGCTGTTTTCCCAGGAACGCAAGGTGGACCGTTGGAGCATGTTATCGCTGCGAAAGCTGTTGCATTTGGTGAAGCCTTGACAGACAATTACAAAGTATACATGAAGCGCGTTGTTGAAAATGCTGGAATTATGGCAGATGAATTCGTGAAACGAGGATATGGCGTTATTTCCAAAGGAACAGAAAATCATTCCATGTTGATAGACCTTCGATCAAAAGGTGTTACCGGCAAAGATGCTGAAACACGTTTGGTTTTGGCTGATATTACCGTCAATAAAAATATGGTTCCATTTGACACAGAATCTCCGTTTGTAACTTCAGGAATAAGATTGGGAACGCCAGCTATCACGACAAGAGGTGTTGAAGCTCATGAAATTCCCAAAATTGTGGAATTGATTGACCGTGTTCTATCCGATATAAACAATGACGACAACCTTGCTGCCGTGCGCAAAGAAGTGAACGCATTAATGTCTAGTCGCCCTTTGTTTAAATGGTAGTTGAATAATCTGATTATTCTTCTTTTTGCTGACCAATTTTCGATTTGTAACGATTGTACAAATAAGAAATTGACAGTAACAATCCACCTAGAATAATGAAAACAATTGTTTTCGCTATCATCGACATGCTTGAAATATCATAGAAGAAAAGCTTGGCGAGTGTGATGCCGAATAATGCGATGGCCATAATTCGCAGGTGTGTTTTGTTCTTCCAAATCCCCATTCCAACGAGGATAAGGGCATAACTTCCACCCATTACACTTAATCCTGTTTTGTAGGCGGAAGACATACCTCCAAAATCCATCCAGCGCAGTAATTCGCTGCAGGCAACCCAGAATACAATGATATGAAAGGCGATTTCTAAAGGTATACGCAATGTCTTTCCGAAACCGTCTTTTTTCCAGAGTATTGAATTCAACGCCACAAATAAAGCAAGTATTAGAATAGACACGTATCGCAAAGCATATTGTCCCCATTTAGAATTTATGAACGAACTTGTTGAGCCCTTCAAATACTCCACTCGGATATCGCTCAAAACAAATAGACCTCTGACCAGAAATAAGAAAACGACTAATCCTCCGATCGCTAACATTACTTTGCTGATCGTTTCATTTTTCCAAAATTTGAAATTTATATATCCCACAATCGTCAGAAGTATCAATATCCAATTGAACTGCCAAATCACATTAAAACTCCGCGTCGCATAGTCTTTTGGATTTTCAAAATCGATAAGTCCACCGATTGTGGATTCCAAAAATTGAACCTTCCAATAGTAAGCTATTTCCATGTATACCATCGAGTAAATAACCGTAAACAAAGCAAAAGGAAGTAAGTATCTCCCTGCCTTGTTAAAGTCTAAATTCACTCTTGTTGCTAGGCTGTATTTGTTGCTTGAATTGTAAATTACCATCGCAGATAGTATGGTACAGAAAACTATACTTGAAAGAAAGTTGTAATTAAAAACACTGTCGAACAAAGCAACATCTCCTTTAAACATTGGTAAATAATATTTCGAGGTGAGATTGGATAAAAAGCCAATCAACGCAACAGCCGTCACAGGAAAAAAGAATACTTCCACTAAGTCGGATTTCCAATTCCTAGCGATAAATAAAGTGCAAGCCGCTAACAATATATACAAAATCGGTATCAAGTTTCCATAAAACTGTACAGGAATTCCAATAAGCAGTAAGAGAATGGAAAATCCAGTCAGAATATATAGAGAAGTGCTATCCTCTTTGTTTTTGAGGTGTATTAAAAATGCACTGATACCATTTACGGCCGCAAACACAAATATGAAAAGTCCTCGGAAGTCCGTTGAGTTCGATTTATTCTCCAAAATATCATACCATACCAAGAATGCAAACAAACTATTGAGCACGAGGATAAGGATTTCCAAAAATTGCAATTCGTTCTTCTTTCGCATTCGGTTGACCATGTAATATATCTGAAAAGAAAAATAGAAAACAGATGAAAAGAACAAGCTAATACTTTGATAACCTGCATATCGTGTTTGGGTCAAGAACCAAAAGAAAAAGATGAGATAGGTAAAACCAAAGGAAGAATAAAATAGTTCTTTCCACTGTTGTCGCTGCGCTAAAAAGAGAATAGCCAAATTAATAATGGCCATATAAGTGAAAAGAAAAACCACATTATTGGAACCCGTGCTGACTAAAAATGGTGCCGCGTATGCTCCAACCAATCCAATTTGTGCAATCACTTGCCTTTTGTACGAAATGGCAATAATGATGCTGCCAATGGTGCTTAGAACAAGAAGAAGAAAAGCTAACCATTGCGAATAAAATTTAAAAAAGGCAAAGGCTGCATAGCTGACCAAATAAAAACTTGCCATGGCTCCACTAACAAGAACAGCACTAAGATTGAGGTATTTCTTTTTCAAATTAAGACCGATTCCAAAAAGAATAAAGCTGAGAATATAACCGATGATTATTCTAGAAAGTGGTGTAACAAGATTGTGATCAATCGAGTATTTTGTTCCAATGGCCACGCCTAAAATCAGAATAAGAACACCAATTTTATTGGTCAAATTCTCTCCAATAAATTTCTCTAAATTAAAATCTCCTTCTGCTTTTTCTACTTTGATTGATTTCAGGACTTCCACTTTTTCACCTTTAGGCAAAACCAAATTCTTCTGAATTTTAGGTTCTTTCACGTGCTGAACATCTGGTAACACTTTTTCCTGAAAAATTTGTGTTTCAGCAGATTCGGAATCAGCCGCACGTTTCAAATCGACAAGTTCTTTTTTCAATCTAGAAATCTCTAAAGAAAAGTCTTCCTGCTGTTTTGAAAGTCCTTGTAACTTAGCGTAAAGGATGTTTAATTTTTGGTTGATATCCGCCATAAAATCAGCAATTTAGGCCCGAGTCAAGTTCCGATTAACCAAGGTAATTTGCAGGAAAGGTAACTTTTAAAGCGTTTGACCGCATTTCCATTTGCATTTTTTAGCAAATTTTCAAGTTGAAGAATCCCTTTAAAAATAGAATTGGATATGCTTAGAATCTTAGCCCAATCACCATGATATCGTCAGTTTGATCTCTATTTCCTTTCCAATCGTTAAGGAATTTTGCAATTACTCTACCTTGTTCCTTCATGGGTAGATGATAGTATTCTCGAATTAATTCAAGAAAACGCTTCGACATTAATTTTTTATCTCTTTCAGAACCAAATTGATCCACATAGCCATCTGTAAAAAGATAAATTGTATCTCCTTTCTTCAGCATTCTTTTTTCCAAATCAAATTCTTTACGCAAATCATTTTTTAAGTTCATTCCTCCACCTACGGAAAACTTAGACGATCTAATTTTCTCAAACTCACCATCTCTAAAAAGCCATATTGGACGCAGAGCGGAAGACATAACTAGCTCGCCAGTTTTAATATTGAAATCACAAACGGCCATATCCATTCCGTCTTTTCCGTCAGTTTCGCGGTTATATTGACCTAAAGTTGTGTTGATTTCGAAATCAAGTTCTGACAGAACATGTGCAGGATTTGTTACTTCAGATCGATGAATAATTTCTTTGAGTGTAACAAAACCTATTAAACTGATAAATGCACCAGGAACCCCGTGTCCAGTGGCATCGGCAACAGAAACGATAAGATGATTATCGAATTTCTCAAAATAATAGAAATCGCCACTTACCTTATCTTTTGGTTGAAAAAACAAAAATGAATCTGGGATCAATTTTGTAAGTGCACTAGAACTCGGTAATAATGAATTTTGAATACGAACACCATAGTCAATGCTTTCTTGCATTTCTTCAAATTGCTGTGTTATCTTGGCATTCTTATTCTCAATTTCTTTGGTTCTTACAGCCAATTTTTCTTCAAGAATCAATTTTTGGTTCGTCAATGATCTCGTTCGGTAATACGAAATAAAGAAAGCGAATCCAATCACACCAACAATTGCAAATAGGATGACGTACCACTTTTTCCAGAAAGGTGGTTCAACATGAATTTCAGAAAGCACGATTGATTTTGACCATTCACCATTTCCCACTTTAGAACGCACCTCCAATTGGTAATCGCCGTCAAATAACTGACCTAGCACAGCGCTGTTTTCACTTGAGGCTACAGACCATTTTTCGTCCGTCCCTTTCAAACGATATTGATACAACACATCTTCTGGAAAAGTTAATGAAACGGTTTGAAAAGTAAATTTCACCTTTTTATTCTCATAACTTAAGTAAAGATCTTGAGGATTATTCTCAATTATATCATTAACCGTCGCTGAAACTAGGACTGGTCTAGCCTGAAAAACATTGAATTTATCTTGAAGAATTGAAAACTTCAGAACCCCTTCATCCGTTCCAAACCATACATTACTCATATTGTCCACTGAGCTTGCGTTCAGAAGAAAATCCATGGAAATATTGTCCTTGTAATCGAATCTATCCAAAACAAAATCTTGGTCATTGACCCTTGATAAACCACCTCTATGTCCGCACCAAACGGTATTCTTTTTGTCGATAGCTATTTGATAGATAAAATCAGAATAAAGACCTGTACTAGCGCTGATTCGATTGAAATCTCTGTCTGTCAAATGGAAAATACCTTGACCATTCGTTGCAATCCAAAGTTCACCTCTTCTATCTTCTTGAAAGCTATAGATATCCAACAAGCCATAAGGATTCTGAATATTCATTTTTCGAACATCGTCACCTTGAAGATAATATATACCCTTTGCTAAAGTTGCAAGTAGTAGTTTTCCATCTGCCCTCATAAAAGTGGAATAGACTACATTGTTTGGCAGTCCGTCTTTACTAGAAAATTGAACCGATTGATCATTGCTGATATTTAAACGATACAAACCATTCATCGTACTTACATAAGCAAAACTGCCATCAAGGTTGACGTGGTTAATTGTTTTGGAGAGTAAATCAACAGACAATTCAATTGGAATGAGCTTTTTAGTAGTGGAATTGTATTTAAACAAACCACTATTTTTAGTACCTATATAAAAGGTTTTACTCGAGTGATAATTGATGGATGTTATTATATCATTTGGCAATTGAGCATTTCCTTCCCAAGGAGTAATTATATCATTTTCCCCATCAATTAACATAATTCCACCAGTCAAACCAAACATCTGATGAGGACCACTATACACGCTGTAGACAGATTTTCCGTAATTATATTTTGTCAAGTCAAAATGAATCAATGAATTACTATTCAATTTACTGATTCCTTTACCCAAAGAACCCAGCCACAGATTCGATTCACGGTCGATAAAAATAGTCGTAACATAAGCGCTCGGTAAACCTTTATCTTCTGTAATCACATTTCGTACATAATAGGCACCGTTTTCCGTATTTCTTTTGATTTCATAAACTCCATCTCCGTAGGCAGAAACCCAGATAGAATTTAAACCGTCATGATGTATTGCCTTAATATTAGCTTCATTCAGAACTCCGTTACGAAGATAAATTTTAGACAGTTTGCCTTCTTGATAAGTGTACAAGCCACTTGAAGCAGTTCCAAGGAATATCGTTTTTTTATTCACCAGAATACTTTCAACAGCATCGTCATTTACACTAACTTCCTTTGACACATTCAATCTACCATGATCGAGTGTAAAAAAAGTAATTCCAATATCTGTTCCCGCTATAAACTTTCCTTCGAAAAAAGAGAAACTAGAATATAGATAACCGACTTCCAACTGATACCATTTCTTTTTCCCATCATTCGAAATTTCAAGAATCCCGCCATCTTGATAAAATGCGTATACTTTGTCTTTGTATTCTTTAATATAATTGACAGGGGCTGTTCTTTCTTCCGAACTGAAGTTCCAAATTACTTTGTTATTTTTTATTTTAAATACTCCTCCAGTGTTTGTTCCAAAAAAATAAACATTATCATCCAGAAGAAGCATGGATTTGTAGAAAGGTTCTTTTAAAAATCCTTTTTGATCAACACGTTGGAAATTTAGTCCATCAAATTTGTAGCCTCCTTCACTTGTGGTGAAACACAAAAAACCATCTTCATTTTGACCTATATTATAAATATACGGTTGCGTAATCCCTTGCCTTTCATCGAAGGTCGAAAAGGACAATTCTTGAGCAAAAAGCCACAGACTTGAAACGGATAAGAAAAAAGCTAATATTAACTTCACGCTTATTTCGATTTAGCTTTTATTTTGTATTTGTATACAGGAACTCCACCAATTGGAACGGTATAAAAAGCTAAATTTTCACCGTATTGATTGGTAATATAAAAAACCACATTATTATTTTCGGAGACGGAGCCCTCTTTTTTTATGAACTGAAAATCAAGCGACTTCCCCCTTTCTGCAGGATAAATTTTATGTGAGCTCGTCGCCCATTTATTGTCACCATAGGCTGATGCTTTATCTCCTTTGCGCGCGGTTGAAACAATTCGAATTACGCCATCATAATCCCAATCAAAATTGGATTGTTTAATGGATATCACAGCATCGTCTATATAAGGATAAATATGACTGACTTGTCCAGAACCTTTGTGCAAACGGAAACAATATTCGAAAGTAAAAGAATTCCCTCCTTCTACAGACTTGTTTTCATTTTGCATGGTGCTCATGTAATAGCGATATAAATTACCATCATTTCCCGAAATACCTTGGGCTATTAATTTGAAAACATAACCACCGTATTTTTCTTCAAATTCACCTTCAGTGGGATTTAGCGGTCCAAATGTGTACCATTCATTGTCATATTTTACATCGACTCCGAAAGTTTTTGTTTTCAGTAAAGTTCCACTCTTGAAATTTCCTATAGGATCTGTTTTTTGTGCATCTTTGTTGGTGATACAACCTTTTCCTCCATAAACAGAAAAAGTTGTTTTCGTATCTGCTCCAGAATTCAACTCATCATGTTGACCGCCAATTTCAGGGTCAAAAACCCTTAAATATATGGGCTTGGTGTGCGTTTTAGGCACAACAAAAAAGAAAGTTTGCGTAAAATCATCATCTCCATAACTCGTTGAAGCAGCTTTTCCAAAAGTCACTAAAAACGGTATATTTTCCTCTACTGCAGGAACCGGTTGGGCATGAATCGCAGACAATGAAAATAAGGCAAATACGGCTGTTGCAAAAGTTTGTTTAATCATGGTTTTATAGCATACGTAAATCTTCTACAAAAGTTCAGTGCAATTGGAATTAATTCTATTTTTTATCAGAAATATTAGGAACTGCCGTTTTAGAAAACAAAAAAAACTTAAGGCGTTACAACGATAATTTTCGAGGTGCAATTTTTTTGTGCGACGCCATCTATCATTTTAACCTCACCTAGACTAATTTGAAATTGCCCAGTACGATTGTAGACATGTGTAACATCTCTTCCCTGTCCATAACTTCCATCTCCAAAATCCCAATAAAACGATATGTCATCTTTAATACTCGTTTTGGGAGCGTTCAGACGTAAAATTGACCCTCGAGGTATTCTTTCTTGCATTTCAAATTCCATTTGCTCCGTATTGAGTACTTCCAAATCATAGGAGGCGACATGATCGTATACTTTATTCGTTGCCTTGTCAATCAGGTTGAGTTCAATTGTATAATCTCCGGAAGCCGCAAAACAATGATTGACGATTTCTCCTCGATAAGTAGTGCCATCGCTAAATTTCCATTCAAACTCATAAAGGGTTGAATCCGTAGAGTTTTCTCCTTCTTCCGAAAATTCAAAACATCGTGCAACAGGGATATAGGGCTGGCAATCAAATTGTGGGAAATTCACTTTGAGGTGAAACAAGTCATCATTGCCGTTCCTGTTGGAAGAAAAATAACCCGTTTCTTCATCAATTGGATAATAGGCAAAATCATCATTTTCCGTATTAACAGGACTTGGGAAATGAAATGGAGCGCTGATAAAACCTCTTTCAGTCAAACGAACCGAATAAATATCCAAACCGCCGTTACCAAAAACACGCGTACTTGAATAGTATAAAGTATTGTTATAATATTTGGGGTAACGTTCGTTAAAAGCTGTATTGATATTATTCTCGAGACTACGCAAGGTTGGCCAATCACCTATCGTACCAATTGCCATATAAATATCTGTTCCACCGGCTCCGCCAGGCATATTCGCTACAAAAAAAAGCGTATCGCCAGTAGATGTCATAAACGGATCCATTAAATTCATTTTTTCATAACCAGCAAAAATCAACTTTGGTTTGGACCAATTTCCTCTTTTTTTTCTGCTAATATAAAGACCTAAGGTCAAATCATCTAAGGATTTTTGTGCTGTAAAGACCAAGCAATCATTTTTCTCATTCATACAAAATGATCCAATATGAAACTTCATGTTTAAATCCACTTTAATGGCCGAAGGTCTTTTGGATTTTAAATTGTTTTGATAAAAAATACTGGAAATATTGTTATTCTGAAGGTCTTTTACCTGAGTCATTCCCCCACTTTGTTGATTTGATATGAGAAAACCTCCTTTTTTATAAGGGATTAAATTGTACTCATCATTTGTTTTAGAACAAAAAGGCAGTTGTTCAACCTCATAAAGATTCACTTCCTGCGCTAAATCAGCTTGGCAAATAAATATTAACGCTATGAGAACTAGATATTTCATCAATATAGTCTCGGATTTACAGTTGGTATTGTTTGTCTAAACTCAAAGCGAAGCATGATCTCATGGGTTCCAGAAGTATAATTTGCTAAGTTCGTTAGCGGATAACTGAAACTATAACCAATGTCAAATTTATTTTTAACGGTACATCCAACCAGGCCAACAAATGCATTTTTTATGCGATAAGATACCCCTAAATTAAAGCGGTCTCTGAAATAGACATTTGAATTTAAGTCTATGGCTGCCGAAACGGATGGTATAACTTTCACCAAGTATGAAGGTTTCCATTTTACTTTATCAGTCAAGCGAATGACGGCACCTGTTGTTTGCATAATGACCATGGTATTCGTCTTAAAAGAAAATAATTCATTACCTCGAATTGCTGAATATTCTGAACTGAATAAAGTGGGAATAGAAAGACCAGCATAAAAATTTTCTTTGTAAAAAAATAAACCTGCTCCTACGTTCGGGAAACTGAATGTTTGTCCGTTACTCTGAAAAACCGCGTCATTCTTTATCGTTACGATATCCGCATCGTGAATCGTAAAAATACTAACACCTGCATTCACGCCGAAGGATAATTTGCTGTTTTCTCCAGTTCTCAAATGGTAGGCATAAGAGCCATAAAAGCCTGTTTGATTTTGCTGCGCGACTTTATCGTTGAACAAGCTCAATCCTACTCCACTATTTTTTCGAAAAGGAGTGTGGGCAGAAATATTGTCTGACATGGGTGCGCCTTCAAAACCAACCCATTGGCTCGAATGAATACCGGTAATACTCAAACATTCTCTTACTCCTGCATAAGCAGGATTGATAGCAAAGCCATTGAACATGTATTGACTATATTGAGGCGAGAATTGCGCATGAGAACTCCATACGACGAATAAAAACAATATGCTCGTTAATAACCTCATCTTCTTATTATTAAATAGCTTTTAAATGTACCTCTTTCTCCCATATCGACCAGCATGAAATAAGTATCCTCTGGTAAATTTTCACCAGATTTTGATGTTCCTCCCCAATCGTTTTGATAATTATCATCTTCAAATACAAGCCCACCCCATCGATCAAAAATCTGAACTTTTATATTTTCAATATCTTCTCTTCCTGCGAACTCCAGAACATCATTTGCCCCGTCATTGTTGGGACTGAAACCTGTTGGCAACACCAAATTTCTGATATCCAAAATAACCTGATCAGAATCGGCTGGACAAACTCCGTTTGAAACTGTCCATTGTAAAATAGTAATACCTGAAATTAAATTACTGAAAACAGAATTGGGGTCTAATGTGTCCCCAAAAGTTCCTGAACCCGAAATTAGTGTCCATACCCCTGTCTCATTAGCTAACAAAGACGTAGCTTCCAAAACAATTGAATCCTTCACTTCAATGAACATATCCTCACCCGCCCAAACTCCAGATACCGGTTCTGTAAAAATTACAACCATGGTATCGAAAGTGGTGCAACCTTCAACAGTTTCAGATAGTACAAATTCATGCGAACCAAAAGTATTTGTTGTATAATTTTGAGGGAAAACGTTGGATATTAGTCCTAATGTTGGCGAAGAGAAATCTAAAGTACCCGTCCCATAAAGAGGATTAAAAGTAACTTCATCACAAACAGTTGTTTCATTGCCCAAGAAAATAGCCGGATAATCAACAACTCTATAGTACATCGTATCCGTAGGAAAAACTGTACAACCATGTATATCTTGTAACGAATCGATTAGGATAAAACCTGAGGATGATGGCGTGAAATTAATATTATATACAGTGGAATTATATGCAGTAATATTCAATGCTTGACCGCCATAGGTGAAATCAAATGTGAAAGGTGCGTCACCCGTGAAAACAAGAGATGCATTTACTTCATCGCCAGTACACAATGTATCTTGCAGGTTGGCAAAGGTCCCTATTAATTGTGAATGGACAGTAATCAAAACTGTATCACTTATTAAAACTTCGTTAGGACAGTCCACGTTGGTTACAATTCTTCTGTAGTAAGTGGATTGGGTCAAAATACCCGTGTTATAGTTTGGTGTAGTTGCACCCGTCAAAGGGATGATGAAATTAATTCCATCAATTGAACTTTCCCAAGAATAGCCAAAATTGCCATTTCCACCTTGAGGAACTGTTCCAATTAATGTAATCGGACCTGAACCATAACACACCACCGTATCACCAAAAATATCATTGTTTGATAATAAATCGTAGACAGTAACAGCAATAACATTACTTGTGTCGGCACCACAAACACCAGACTCAATTACACGTCGATAATACGTAGTTTGAGTCAAACCTGTCGGCCCATAATCTAGGGTGTTGGCATTCGAAGGAGCCATAGAAAATGTGCTATTATCCGTGCTATACTGCCATTCGTATACAAAGCCTGTTCCCGTTGGTGCCGGTCCCGTAAAAATTTGAGGAGTGGCTCCGTTGCAAATGGTCTGGTCATTCGATATCGTATTCGTATCGATGAAATAATCCACTCCAACAAAAACAGAAGCGCTTGTATCGTTTCCACATTGCCCAGAAGTGACAATTCTTCTAAAGTAAGTTCCCGAATTCAAGGTGCCAATTGGATGGTTTTGACTAATCGAAGTTGGGAGAGTAGTCCATACTGCATCATCAGAACTGATTTGCCACTCGTAAGCATAAGTCAAATTGCCATTAATTGGTTGTAAACCAAAAACAGTATCATTAACTGAGCTCGAGCAAATAATGCTTGGTCCAGTTAAAATATTGTTTGCAATTTGCCCTTCAACTATTACCGTGACAACATTCGACGTATCGTTTGGACAATTTAATGAACTCACTATCAAGCGGTAATTTGTGGTGTCAAAAAGAATTGGAGGGTCAAATGTAATTCCGGAATCATTTCCAATTGCCGGTCCCCATGCCCCTCCTGTATTTTGTTCCCACGTATACATATAAGATGTTGAACCTCCTCCACCTTGCGTGCTAAATGCAAGGAATGCACTAGCATCTTCACCTGAGCAAATTGTATCGTTTTGAAAAACGTTCGTACCCAATAATGGATCCAAATAAATCAAAGTCAAAACATTACTGATATTCGTATCTAAACAGGAACCGGCTACAACCAGGCGTCGGTAATACGTGGTATCGGTAATTGTAATCGGTACATGATTTTGTCCAGTTCCAACATTTGTCCAATTGACCAAATTCAAACTCAATTGCCAAATATACTGTGGAGAATTATCACCTCCTGTGGCAGCCAATCCGGTTAAAGTATTCGGTATATAATTTACGCACAAAGTATCGCTATCAGAAATGATATTGTCTGCAATATCCGCGTGATAAAAAAGTGTAACAACATTACTAAAATTTGTATCCAAACACGCTCCTGAAACAACCGCTCTTCTATAATAAGTCGTATCCGTTAATCCTACAGGTGTGTAATCCTCAGTATTAGCGACGTTCGTCCATGAACTGTTCGTATCCAAGGTCATTTGCCAAATATAAACGGGCAGATTGTCACCTCCTTGAGCGGACATTCCATCAATTTGAACTGCTGAGTTATCACTGCAAATTATCTGATCACTAGAAATAACATTATTGGTTATGGAATCTTGATAGATAATTGTGAGTACATTACTAAAACTAGTGTCTAAGCATGTTCCTGCGGTTACATATCTTCTAAAATAAACGGTATCTGAAATAATTCCAGAAAAATAATCCTGTCCAGTTCCCGCACCCGTCCATGCCAACAAATCTGTACTTGTTTGCCAAACATATTGAGGTAAATTATTTCCTCCAGTTACCACACTACCGTTGAGGGTATCCGCAGCACTGATTCCACACAAAGTTTGATTGGCTGAAATGGTATTGGGTGACAAATCTGTTTCGGACACAATCATTACGACATTACTAAAATTAGTATCTGTGCACGCACCGCTAACAACCGCTCTTCGGAAATAGGTCGTATCCGACAAAGATGATGGTGTGTAATCTAATGTATTGGCAACGTTTGTCCAAGTAGAATTGGTATCCGACGTCATTTGCCATGTATACGAAGGGAAACCATCACCACCTTGAGCGTTTAATCCAGTAATCGTAGCTACTGAATTATTACTACATACAACCTGACTATTGGAAATGACGTTGTCTGTAATTTCGTTTTGCTGATAAATTGTGAGAATATTACTATAACTGGTATCGAGACAAGTTCCAGCCGTTACCAATCTTCTGAAATAGGCGGTGTCAACAATAATTCCAGGGAAATAATTTTGAGATGTTCCAATGATGGACCAGAAGGATAAATCTGTACTAACGTGCCATTCATATTGGGGCATATTATTTCCGCCTGTCACCGTTGAACCTATGAGCGTATCTGCATCGATAAATCCACAAATTGTTTGGTTAGCGGAAATTGTATTTGGAGAAAAATCATTTTCTGAAATAATGACTACCGTATTACTAAAATTTGTATCAGTACATGCACCACTTACCACCGTTCTTCTGTAATAAGTTGTATCTGATACACTAGATGGCAAATAATCAAGTGTATTGGCGACATTTGTCCAAGTAGTATTTGTATCTGTGGTCATCTGCCAAGTGAAGAAAGGCGAGTTATCTCCTCCTTGAACTATTAATCCTGTAATGGGTATCAAGGGATTATCGCTACAACCGACTTGACTGCTCGAAATGAAATTTCCAGTTAAGGAATCCTGAAGATTGATTACTACTACATTACTGAAATTGGTGTCAATACAAGCTCCTGAAACAACGGTTCTTCGAAAATAAGTTGTATCCGTTAAAGTCCCAGGGACATAATCTTCACTTGTCGCTGCATTTATCCATGAAATCGAATCTAAACTGTATTGCCATAAATAACTTGGAACACCATTTCCTCCAGTGGCTGGATTCCCATCCAATACGGCTGGTATTTCCGAGGCACAAACGGTCTGATTTGCTGCAATATCATTATTAGAAATGGAATCGTGAACGGTAACAAGAACTGTATTACTTATCAGACTATCGTTTGGACAATAATCATTATATGCTATTCTTCTATAATATCTCGTTACGGACGCTGTATCAATTGAATAATTATCCAAATTTGCTGGTGATGGAGCAGTATTGAATGTAACACCGTCAAGAGATGATTGCCATAGATAAGTGTAAGTTCCATTGCCACCTGTTGGCGTTGATCCTGTTAAATCAATACCAGTCGCCAAGTTACAAACTGTTGTGTCACCTGTGATGGCGTTATTGACAATATTTTGAAGCACTGAGATTTCAACTGAAACACTCGTGTCATTTGGACAAGCGCCCGATTTTATTATTCTTTTATAGTGTGTGTTCTGAACTAAATTACCGGGAGAATAGGAAGCTTGATTGAATGTACCCGAAGCCGTGGTATAAATTACATCATCTGAACTTACCAACCACTGAAAACCAAATGTACCTGGTGTTTGCACCGCTCCAATCAAGGTATTCGGAATGGAGTCGTAACAAATGGTTTGTGATGAACTAGATACATCATTTGAAGTAATAAAAGGACTTACAGTGATTAATAATGAAGCACTAGTATCGCTTCCGCAAAGTCCGGAGCTGGCAATTCTTCTGAAATACGTGCTTTGACTAATGCCACCAATAGCAAAATCTTCAAAATTACCAATTGCTGGAGACCAAGAAATTCCATTTGGACTTTTTTCCCAAGAATAAGTGTACGTTCCACTACCATTGATGGGCACTGAACCATCAATTACTGCAGATGCGTTATTGGAACATATTGTTGATTGTACTATGGAAATCGTATTGTTGGAAATAGGTTGATAAACCAAAATTACAATGACATTGCTTATGCTTACTTCAGAACATAGGCCAGAAGTCACTCTTCTCCTGTAGTAGCTTGTTGAACTGAGTGCACCGGGAGCATAATTTATTGCGCTTCCTACATTTGTCCAAACCGAATTATCTGGACTCCTTTCCCACGTATAGAAATAATTACTACCATCTCCTCCAGTAGGTAAACTACCAACCAAAGCGTCGGGAATAGAACCTGCACAAATTGTATCATTTGCACTAATTGTATTATTGCCTACAACGGGTTGAATGGTAACTTGAACTACATTACTCGTGTCTGATGGGCAGCCTGGCATAGTAACTATTCTTCGGAAATTCCGAGGCACATTCGTAGTTACAGAAGTATAATTTTGAAGGTTATTTGGCAAATTGGTTCCGTTGAACCAAAAATTTGATGTTTGGTTATATTGCCACAAATAAACTGGTACACCTCCATTACCTCCTGTTGGTAATGTTCCTGTAAAAAATGGGATTCCACCGTTGCAAACCATGGTGTCATTGAAAATGACATTATTCGCAACTGCAGGGTAAACTATAACATTTACCGAGCCTGCGCATACTTGACCGCACCCAAAAGAATTAAAGGACGTAATTGTAAAAGTAGAAGTTCCAACTGCTGGATAAACGGCTACGGAAAAGCTCGAACTCGAAATACTCGTGAAGTTTTCTGTTATTGTACCGTTGGAAATAGATCCAGAAAAAGGTCCAGTTCCGACAAAATCAACTTTTAATACAATTGGCTGTCCCGCACAAACAGTTGTAGGCCCTATAGCAGATAATTTGGCTGTATCGTCAATGCATCCAAATGCGGCTAAAAATGGGTGTTTGAACGAATTATTACCTGAAACTGCAATATTCGGAAAAGTAGAATTTTGTTCGTAAACGCCACCTAAAAAAGTCGTTTTATTATTTTTTACAACAACAGAGCTACCTAAATTATTACCTGCACCGAAAAATTTGTTTTGATCCTCGACGACACCTGTCGCATTGTAAAAAAGAATTAAACCATTTTGAGAAGACGAGGTCAATCCAGGCGCTAAACCAGTTATCAAATTTCCTGTGTAATTTCCTGTAATAACAGATCTACCGTTTGGCAAACAAGCTATTTCACCCACGTCAGCATTTCCTACCGAGGAATGACTCGTGGAATGAGACCAAATTGGATTTAAATTGACATCCAACTTACCAGAAATAATTTCTTGGTAGGTGTTTGAATATGAACTACTTCCAATCGTTAAGCCATTGATAGTATTTCCAGAAAAGAAAATATTCGTGCCATCGTTGGATAGCGTTTTAATTCTATCATTTCCAGAACCACCAAAAACATGTGTAAGCTCAAGATTACCAGTGATGGCATCGTATTTATTGATAAACATTTCTGAAGTGCCTAGGGATAAATTCAATACGCCAATCAAAGTGCCAGACAAAGTACTCAATTGCAAACCATTATAATGTCCACCAAAATAGGCTTTTCCACCCACAACGGTTACTCCCAACATTTCATCTGTCCCACTAGAACCAGCAGAATTAATCCAAGAAAAGTTTCCGTTACTCAATACTTTTATTGCAAAAGCCTCTTTGCCTCCGGCGCTCGTGATCGTATTTCCATAGTAGTTAAAACTACCCAAAGTTGACCCCGCTATATAAACATCATTGTTACCATCAACGGTAATTTCATGAATAAAATCATCTTGGGTACTCGTTCCTTGTCTCAACCACATTAAGACACCCGATGCATCGTATTTGGCAATAAAAGCATCTTTCGCACCAACCGAAGACAAGGTAGAAGAACCTCCAGAAGTACCTTTAAATTCTGCATTGTTCCCCTCAAATGTGCCACCAACGACCACATTGTCATTTGCATCTACAGCGACCGCAGAAACATCGTCTATGCCGTTTTTACCAACAGAAAACACCCAAACTAATGTTCCTGAACTCGTGAATTTTGCGACAAAACCATCTTGACCATTTACGCCAGATATAACCAATGGATAGGCAACTCCGGGATTTCCTTTTAAATTTCCACCTACGTATACAAAATCTCCATTTGATGAATAGGCTACCGAATTGATTGTTCCTTCTGCATTTCCAGCACCATTAACCCATTTAAACTGTCCTGACTGCCCGAAACTTGAATGTGCAAAGACTATCCACAGTAATAAAAGAAGAAAAGACGTAAAACGTTCAGTCATATCAATTCAAAGGGAGTACAAAGTTAAACATTTAACTCTGGGACCGCCATGCAAATATTATTATCAATCACTATTTGTACGTTAGATGCTGCGTTTAAGTTGCGTTTTGACGACGAATTATTCGATAAAATAAGGAAAAGGAAATACGCTTAATTCTTACCGCTAAAATTTCTGTTCCCCCAATTAAAACTTCAAATCTATTCTTGTTCACAGAACTCAAGATTCTTTTGACACAAATTTCGACTGGCATACCTGTTTCTTGGTTGTGATCCATCACACCGTGTTTCTCCCCATTCCCAGTAATGGCGTTGTTTGAAATAGGTGTATTAATTTTTCCAGGACAAACAATCGTTACGCGTATATTGTTTTCTTCTTCCTCAAGCCGCAAACTTTCGTAATAGCCGTGAAGAGCATGTTTGGAGGCACTATAGGCTGAGCGTAGAAAGAATCCAAATTTCCCTGCAATACTTGAAACGACCAATATGTGACCATATCCTTGCTTTTTGAATATGGGCAAAATGGATTTGGTCAATGCGATATTGCCAAAATAATTGATTTCCATAATCCGCTTGTCCACCTCAATTTCTGTTTCTTCAACCGTTGCTCTTTGACTCATTCCTCCATTATTGAAGAGATAATCAATTGTCCCAAACTGCAGCAAATCATTTGAAATTTGCTGAATATTATGTGCTGCTTTTTCAAGATCAAGCGGATAAACGATGTGTTGCACCGAATTATTTAGTGATTTCTTCACCTCGTTCAAAGTGTCAACATTTCTGGATGAGAGAATAACTCTACATCCTTTTTCTGCAAGTTGTTTTGCTATTTCTTCACCAATTCCAGAAGAAGCTCCAATAACCCAAGCTGTTTTGTTTTCAAATGCCATATCGCCTATTAGATGTACAAATCAAAGATAACAGAACTTTGTGAATTGAATTGCGAAAAAATGGCTTTCAAAAGTGAAGAAAATCTTATCTTTGCGCAAAAAAAAAATTAATGGGAACAATAGCACATCGCTTCGAAACTGGAGAACAATCAAGTCAAAAGGGACATTTTCGCAATTTAATCATGCTTGCGCGTATCGATGGTAAAGTCGCACCAGAAGAAAAAGCGCTTTTGGAAAGAATTTCTAATCGTTTGGGATTAACGGCTGAACAAGTGAAAGAAGTTTTGGATGATTCAAACAGCTATCCCATGATTCCGCCTGTATCTCGCGAAGAAAGATACGAGCGTTTCATTCAATTGGTTCAAATGATTTGTGTTGATGGGGCTGTTCATCAAAAGGAAGATATTCTTATCCACCGTTACGGTATTGCACTTGGATTTACACAAGAAAGATTGGACGAAAAATATCCTGTAATCTTGAACAAAGTGCAAAATGGTGTTGATCGTCAAGATATTTTAGATTCAATTCTATAAAGGATACGAAGTAAATTTCTTCATTATTAATTTTTCATTATTAATTCTAAAGTGACTTATGAACAGTTGCTTGAATTAATAAACATTCCCCTTCATTTTCAGGCAATAGTAGTTTAATATTGTCTAAATTTGACCTTTGAATTTTGACTATGTTAAATCAAGATTTACAGCTTAAAGTAAAGAACATTTTTTCCGCTTATATGGAACAAAATGGCCACAGGAAAACACCTGAACGCTTTGCTATACTCTCAGAAATTTACGATTACGAAGGACATTTCGATATTGAGAGCTTGTATTTCAAGATGAAAAGTCACAATTACCGCGTATCCCGAGCGACTTTGTACAATACCATTGATTTACTTTTGGCTTGTAATTTGGTCCGTAAGCATCAATTTAGCAATACAAATTCTCAGTTTGAAAAAGCGCATGGTAGCAAGCAGCACGATCATGTTATTTGCACAGATACAGGTGAAGTGATAGAGTTCTGTGACCCTCGCATTCAAAACATCAAATCGACTATTGAAGAAATATTGGGCGTTGAAATTCAACACCACTCCTTATACTTTTACGGTGTTCGGAAAAAAGAAGCCGATAAGGAATAAGCATGGAGTTTTCATTTGAAATACAAGAACATGAAGGTTCTACTATTTTTCTATTGAATGGAAAATTGTTGAACGACGGCGATTCTTTGAACCTGAATGACGCCATAGATCAAGAAATAGATTCAGGTTCCAATCAACTCATTTTTGATTTATCAAAATTAGAATCCTGCAATTCAAGTGGATTGAATGTATTGATTCGAACTTTGACAAAAACCCGAACGAAAAACGGAGATACGGTCGTTTGTTCCGTCAATAAAAACTTAGACAAGCTATTCGCAATCACCAAATTAAACGAAATATTCAGTCTCTATACAGCTAAAAATGAGGCTTTAACACATTTTAAAAGTAAATAATATGACCCAAGTTGATGTACTTTTAGGTTTGCAATGGGGCGACGAAGGAAAAGGAAAAATCGTCGATGTTCTCACACCTCAATACGACATTATTGCGCGCTTTCAAGGTGGACCAAATGCTGGACACACCTTAGAATTCGAAGGAAACAAACATGTACTTCATACGATTCCATCAGGAATTTTTCGTGACGGCGTAATGAACTTAATTGGCAATGGTGTTGTAATTGATCCCGTAATTTTTCAAAAAGAATTAGAAAAATTAGCACCTTACAAGCTGGATTTAGCGAAGCGTATGGTTGTATCCAAAAAAGCACATTTGATTTTGCCCACCCACCGTTTATTAGATGCTGCATCTGAACATGCCAAAGGGAAAGATAAAATTGGTTCCACATTGAAAGGAATCGGTCCGACGTACATGGATAAAACAGGAAGAAATGGCTTGCGTGTAGGAGATATCTACTTGCCTAACTTCAAGGAAAAATACAATGCCTTGGTTGAAAAACATGTGGGCATATTGAATCATTACGATGGTTTCGAATACAATATCGCTGAGTTGGAAGGTCCTTGGATGGAAGGAATTGAAGTTTTGAAAGGAATTCCTGCTGTTGATAGTGAACAATATTTGTATGAAGCTAGAAAGGCTGGAAAGAAAATTTTAGCCGAAGGTGCACAAGGAACGATGTTGGACATCGATTTTGGAACTTATCCGTTCGTAACATCTTCCAACACCGTAACGGCTGGAACTTGCACAGGATTGGGTGTTCCACCAAATTCTATTGGTCGTGTGATTGGAATTTTCAAAGCATATTGTACGCGTGTTGGTAGTGGTCCTTTCCCTACTGAATTAAACGACGAAGTAGGCGAGAAAATCAGAAAAGTTGGTTTTGAGTTTGGAGCCACAACTGGACGTCCTAGAAGATGTGGTTGGATAGATTTACCAGCCTTGAAATACGCAATCATGATAAATGGCGTTACTGAGTTGTCGATGATGAAAGCAGACGTTTTGGATACTTTTGAAGAAATTGAGGCTTGCACGCATTATATGGTGAATGGTGAACGAATGGACTATTTACCTTACGACATCGTGAATATGGAATGTATTCCTGTTTATGAAAAAATTAAAGGTTGGAATTGTGACTTGACTAAATTAAGCGATTACGCTAATGCTCCAAGTGAATTGAAAGCCTACGTGAAATATTTGGAACAAAAATTGGAAGTACCCGTTACGGTTGTTTCTGTTGGACCAGATCGATCGCAAACGTTGAACAATTAATACATTGAACGCAAAGAAAAATATACTTTTTTATGCGCTTCTCGTAAGCGCATTTTTTTTGACAGGGTCGAAGGCTTTCGCACAAGGTAATATTTTAGAATTACTGCCCGGTTCAGAACGTATGTCTTACAATAAAAACATTGGAGCACACAGTTTGGCTGGAAATGTAGTTTTCACCTACCAAGGCAACACCATGTACTGCGATTCTGCCCTGTATTATGACAAAGAAAATAAAGTCCGAGCATTCGGCAATGTCCATATTTCAAAACCGGGCGACATCAATTTGTTTTGCGATTACCTTACTTACGATGGAAAAACAGAAACAGCATTTTTGACTGGAAATGTAAGAGCTCGTGACCAAGAATACAAAATCACGACGCAAGCCATGGAATACGATGCTCGTGCCGGAAGGGCAACCTATCGTACTGGTGGAAAAGTAGAAAGCATCGCTGGAAACGAAGTTTTGACTAGCCGTGTTGGTTATTTTTATCCAGATACGAAGGATTTCTTTTTTAAAGGAAATGTGAACTATCAGAGTCCGCAGGTCCGCATGACAACTGATACCCTCCAATATTCGTATTTCCGCAAACGCGTCAACTTTTTTGGCCCGACAACAATTTACAGCGATAGCACAATCATCACTTGTGAAAAAGGTTGGTACAGAACCGATACAGAGGAAAGCGAATTGATAAAAAATGCCACGGTGACACAAGGAGCACAATTGGTCAAAGGCGACACTTTATCCTACATTCCACAACAAGAATTGGTCATTGGAAAAGGAAATATTTTTGTTGAGGATAGCACCGAGAAATTTCAATTTCAAGGTGACTATTTGTACAAAAATGACTTGACGAAAAAAAGTTTTTTAACTGGGCATGCCCTTGCTATCAAAGCTGACAAGAAAGACAGTTTATATTTACATGCCGATACCTTGTTTACAATAGGAGACAGTCTAGAAGATATTTCTCGAATACTGGCATACAATGGCGTAAAAATATTTCAAAACAACCTTCAAGGTCAATGTGACAGCTTGATTTTCGACAAAGGAAAAGATATTTTAGAAATGTACAACAATCCAATTCTCTGGGCAGATAAAGGCGAATTGAAAGGTGATACTATATTTGTTTTCATGAATGATAGTGTGATAGAAAGAGCGGAGATTTTTGACCATGCCAACGCACTTTTTCACGTTGATACAGCTAAATATTTCAATCAGATTTCAGGTCGGAAAATGACCGCATTTTTACGTGACAATGAAATCGTCCGAACGGATGTAAAAGGCAATGCACAGACAATTTATTATCCACAAGAGGAAGAAGAAACAGATAGCACTTTGACTTTTAAACATTCCGGCATGAATCGCATTTACGCAAGTGATTTACGCGTCTATTTGGATAGCGGAGAAGTCGTTGGCTTTACCTATTACGACAAACCCGAGGGCGTTTTCTACCCTATTGATCAAATCAAAAAAGAAGAACAATTCATTCCTGGTTTCCGTTGGAATTCTGCTTTACGCCCGAAGAGTTGGCAGGCGATACTTGAGTGATGGTATTAGAACGCTGATTGAACGGATTGCACGGATGTTGCGGATCTTATTTGGGTGGTGAAGGAACACGGATTTGCTAACAGACTAAGGCATGAAGGTTGCGTTCATTTCGCATGATTTACAACTGTTTTTTTTTTATTTTTTGCGTTCTTAAGGCTAAAATCTTGACGCCCCTGTCTGCCGGAGTCACACAGGCAGGTTTGCGCCCTCTGCGTTAAAAAAAATAACACACCTCACCTTCCATCTTGAATTCCTCTCACAGATCCCCCACACACATGACTTTCATCATATTTTTTTCCATGAAGTCGTTGTAACTTTCTACTGACAAAAAAAAAGTAACAACTTCTAAAAACTAAATAAAATGAACAGCAATACCATACTTTATCCAACAGACTTTTCTCCTTGTGCCGAAAATGCATTGAAATATGCCATCCATTTAGCCAAAGCAACGAAAAGTGAAATAAAAGTTATACATGAAATTGATTTAACCGGAAGTCAATCCGCATCCATGATTTCTGCCGATTCTCTTCAAATTGTGACCATGATGGAGGATGATGCCAAAGAAAAATTGGAAGAAATCAAAAAACAGATCTCAGATGAAAACGTAAAAGTTGAATACGAGATACTCCTTGGAAATAAGTTATACTCCTTCTTGAAATATTTCGAAAATACGGGCTCGACCATTATTGTAATGGGCACAGCTGGATCAGGCAAGATTGAAAATCGTCTGTTTGGAAGCACGACGCATAAAATCATACGAGAAGTAGACTTTCCCGTATTGGTTGTTCCCGATGATGCTGAATTTAAGGGAATAGCTGAAATTATTTTCGCGACCGATTACTCAAACAGTGATTTAGACAAAATGAAAAAAGTAACGGGAATTGCTTCTTATTTTCATTCTAATATTCGCGCAGTTCATGTGGCAGAGGGTGAGTTTAAAGACCAAACAGAATCCATCTTTTTAGCCGACTTCGAAGACAAAGTAAGAAAAGAAATGCCTGACCAAAAAATTGATTTTCAATTGCTTTACTCTAATAATATTGAGGATAGATTGCACGCAATGATCAAGGAGGATGACATAGATTTGCTTGTTTTAGTGACACAAAAACGCTCTTTTTTCGAACGCTTCTTTGGTAAAAGCTTGACCAAACAAATGGTTTATCATACACATATACCTATGCTTGTTTTTTCGAAAAAATAGATGAAGATTTTTATTGAACGCAGGCAGGTTGAACGAATTTTTCAACATTATCTTTGCGTCACCCTTCGCGGTTAAATTCTCAGTGTCTTTGTGTTAAAAAAAACTCATCCTTCGCTCCTTCGCCGTGTTCTTAATATTAAATCCCATGGTCAATAATCCTGCCATCCTCCATCACAATAGTACGATGCGTTCTTGATGCAAAATCTGGATCGTGCGTGACAATGAGTAAAGACTGATTGAATTCTTCCGCCAATTCTTTGAAGATAGAAAAGACAATTTCGCCATTTTTCTTGTCCAAATTTCCAGTGGGTTCGTCACCCATGATGATGAGTGGATCGTTGATGAGTGCTCGGGCGATAGCCACTCTTTGTTTTTGTCCGCCGCTTATTTGGTTTGGACTTTTGAGCGCTTCGTCTTGAATGCCTAAAATTTTAAGTTTTTCATAGGCATAATGCTCCACTTCTTGTGTCGTTTTCTCACCTAATTTTAATCCGGGCAACATTACATTTCGGAGAACAGAAAATTCGCTAAGCAAATAATGAAACTGAAAGACAAAACCAATTTTCTGATTTCTAACTCGTGCCAGATCAACATCTTTTTTGCCTGTCATTTTTATATTGTCGAGCAACAATTCTCCCTTATATTGCGTGTCCATGGTGGATAGAATATAGAGAAGTGTCGATTTTCCGCAGCCAGATTTTCCCATAATCGATACAAAATCTCCTTGATTGACGGAAAAGTTGATTTCCTTCAAAACATTCACGGTGATGGGGTCGTGAAAGGACTTTGAAATATTGATGGCTTCTATTACTTTGTTTGACATATTATTTTCCTCTAATTATATCTACAGGGTCTATTCTGCTTGCTTTCCGAGAAGGGAAAAATCCTGCGAAATAGGTGGTGATAATTGAAAATATAGCTCCAATGAGATAAAATTTCGGATTGAAATCTACGGGATAAGTCTCAACAGTTGGCAATGATTCTGTGGCGAAAGGAATTGTTGAAATTAATCCAGACAGACCAAATCCAAAAATCAAGCCTAGAATTCCGCCAAAAACACCAATAGTTAAAGCGATGACAATGAAAATCCGATTGACATCCTTTCCTGAAAAACCAGTTGCTTTCAGAATGGCAATGGAATCCATTTTTTCATAAATCATCATGTTGAGAATGTTGTAAATTCCAAAACCAGCAACAATTAAGAGGGTGATACCAACGGCGTAAGAAATCAATGTTCGAATGGAACTACCCGTATCAAATTGAGAGTTAGCTGTTTCAATATCAATCGCTTGAGAACCAAACAATTTTGCATATTGAATGGACAATTTTCTAGCGATTGATCTATCCTTCAATTTAATCTGAATATCCGTAATGTATGAATCGGATTTACCCATCATTTTTTGAGTCGTAGCCAGACTACAATAGCTTTGTGTTTTATCGATATCTTCAATTCCAGATTGGAAAAAGCCAACGACTTTCAATGGAAATCGCTCCCCGTTTGAGGTCGTAACCTGAATTTGATCACCAATTTCAACCAACATTTTTTTTGCAGCGGCAATTCCTAGAACGATGCTATTGGGAACATTTTTCAAATCAACCGAATTACCTTTTACGACATAATCATCAAAGGTAAAAAGTCGTCTCTCCTCCAGTACATCTATTCCATTGATTACACCTGTCAGATTGATAGATCCCGTATTGTAAAATATGGGAAGCATTGTTTTTGGAGCGACTCCCAATACTCTTTTATCTTGTTTTAGCGCTTTGATTATCGCCAAGCTATTGCGGATTTCAGAAGGTTCATCTTTAGGCTTTATGGAGCGAACGGAATTGTAAGAATCGGTGAATTTACCCGATTTATCTATCGGCTGAATGGGAGAAGGAAGAATTTCATTGTACAAACGAATATGTGGCGTTCTATTGAGAATTAGATTGTCCAAAAGTTTGTTCAAACCGCCCATAAAACTGAGTAAGGTAATGAACATAGTAATACTAAAAGTCACGCCAATAGCGGCTACCATCGTTTGTTTTAACCTGGCAAAAAGCATGGATTTCGAAATTTCAAATATGAGTTTGAATTTCATTATTCGGGTTTTGTTATGATAGTTTTTTCTGTAATACCACTTAAAATTTCCACCATTTGAAAATCTTTCAATCCTGTTTTTACACGAATTTTTTCTCCTTTTTTATCGAGCACATATTGCTCACCCACCAAATATTCTCTCGGAATTAAAAGTGCTTTTTCACTGGTTTGAATGACGATATTGGCCTCAAACGTTACGTTGGGATATAAAATCTTTGGTCGGGTCGTGAACTCCGCTTCCACTAAGAAAGTTTTGCTCTGAGCATTCATCAAAGGATAAACTTTCGTAATCACTGCTTCATACACTTTCTCACGTTCGCTGTTCAATACAACCATTACTTTTTGTCCTTTCTGCACCGCGTTAATATCGTATTCATCCACGCGCATTTTTAAAACAAAATCATCCTTTGATCCAATAATAGCAATGGGTGTTTGCGGCGAGACAATTTCTCCAACTTCCACATTCAAGCTATATATCTTCCCGTTGATGAGGCTTTTCAAGGTATAATCGTCCTGCGAGCTTTCCACGATGCGCAAGTTGTTCTTGGCTTGCTGAGAATTTAGTTCCAATTGTCGTTTCAAATCGTTGTAATTCACTTTTGCTGAGGAATGGTTCACCTTCGAATTTTGATAGGACAATTGTGTTGCCTCCAACTCTATTTGTGTGCCAAGACCTTTTGCATTCAGCTTTTTTTGTCTATCGTATTGAATGGAATCGTTGACCATTTTTGTTCGCGCTACGTCTATCATTTGTTTCGCTTCGCGCAATTTACTTTGGTTAGCGCTGATATCTTGATAAGAAGCCACCAAGCGTGCATTTTCTTTATTCAATTGCTGTGCAACGCTCTTTATACTCAAAACAGGACTTCCATTGAACACAGAATCACCTTCAGCAGCATAAGTCTGGCCTACAATTCCACTTGCTGAGGCATAAGCCGTGTATTGGTTTCTACTTTCGATGCTTCCCGAAGCGTAAATGGATTCTGTAATCGACTTGAGGACAGGTTTCATTTCAACTGCTTTTTCTCCGCAGGAAATCAAGAGTAGCAATGGGGCGAAAAAGATATATTTCATAACATAAAGGTACGAAATTGTCATGCCCTAAATATGACTTTCGTCATGGATGGGAAAGATTCACAAAACCGATAATGGATTCTTGGTTTGCAGGGAACGCGAACCTGCCAGCCGGAGTCACGCAGACAGGTTTGCGTTAAAAAAAACTCGCCATACGGAAAGCTAAGCTCTTTCCAGCTAAAAACCCTTTATTCCCCAACCATAATCTTTCGTACTGAAGACAACCCATTCACTTCAACAAGAACATAGTAAGTTCCGGCGGCAACATCTATACTACAATTCAATATTTGCAACTGTTGGAATTCCTTTGTCCAGACTATTTTACCTTCGAGGGTCAGAATCTGAACATTTATTTTTTCATTTATTTTCCCTAAATCAATGGCGAAAGTACCTGTGTTGGGATTCGGATAAATCAAAAACGGAACTTTTACACTTTCCTTTAAACCTGCAAATTCATTGTATCTTACATTGTAGGTAAACTTGTACGTTTCCGTCGTGTCTCCATTGGAACCAACGGCAAAAACTTTGAAATATATTTTCGTTCCATCAGGGAAATTAGGAATTGATGAGTTCGTTTTCCACGTGCTATCAGAAATGTTGGACATGGCCAATACATTGTTGAATATCGGCGCATTAATCGACCATTTCACAAAAACACTCGAAAGCGTTCCGTCGTAATTTATTGTAGATGTTACAAACTGAGGAATATCTTCTTTCGGCTCAATGAACGTTGGAGGATTTGAAATTTCCGTTGTCAAAATCGCTGGGAAATCCAATCTATCTTTCAGAGTGTATTCCCACATTCCTCTGCCCCAAGTTGCTGCGCGAAGTGTGTTGGAACCATAGTTGATTTCCATTTCGAGAACACTTGTATTGGACAATTCCGAATGATAAGCAGTCCATGAATTCCCCCCCGTTTCCATAACAAAAACTCCTATTTCTGCTCCGACATATATGTTCGCGGCATTGGAATGATCAATAACTACAGAACGTAAAGGCATATTGCCTAAATTATAGGTAATGTTTTCCCACGTTTGACCTAAATCTGAGGTTCTGTAAACTTTATTACCATTGTTTTGATAAGAGTCATAGACTACAACCATCACACTATCATTTTTTGGATCGAAAGCGATATCTTTAATCGTATTCGTCGGTAAACCAGAAAAAATAGCCGTAAATGTAAAACCTCCGTCCATGGATAAAGCAATTTTATTGGATCTAGAAACAGCGATGATATTGTTGTTGTTTTCGGCAATTGCTGCTTGCTCAATCAAACCGCCCAATGTAGTTGGCGTGCCCAATTCTGTCCAATTGCTGCCAAAATCATCCGAAACCCAAACTTCGCCACTGAAATGGTAAATCTGGAATGGATTATTCGGTTGATATGTCATCGGAGCTACCCAAACGGCAGAACCTGAACCTGATTCATTGGTGGGTTGAACACCACTTTGAGTCAGACCTCTATCAAATGTTCGGCGTCTGCCTCCATATTGAAAACTGCCCACCATCCAATCTGGATTCAAAGGATGAATAATTGCTTCCATGCCGTCAGCGCCATAAAATTCTACCCAACCATCTTCACCTAGTATACTTGTTCCGTTGTCTTGTGAACCTATCATAGACGAATAATGATTGGATTGACTAATTCCCAAAGTGTAATTTTCGCGAATGGCTGTTCCTTCGCTCAAAACCTCCCATGTATTTCCATTGTCATTACTTTTACATAAATACCCGTCGGTAGATAAATATATGACCCCGTTGATTGATTTGGCAGCGCGAAGATCAGCATGCACGTATACGTTTGTTTGATTGAAATTCTCGCTCAAATTACCATTTCCATGTTGGCTAGCTCCCAAATACCACCATCCACTTTGCTGAAAGCTTAAACCTCCATTGCTTGTCACAAATGGATCTATCGAACCCAAAACCATAACATTTGTATCCGTATCACTAACAACAAAAGCACCTCTTCCTTCGCCTGGATTGGAAATAAAAGTAAAGCTAGCACCTTGATTTTGTGATTTCCATATACCGTTACTCGACTGCATGAAAATACAATCTGGACAGGCTGCACTAATTGAAACATTCGCTCTTGCATTAGTCGATGCTCCGGCTGTTCCTGATAAAATCCAAGTCAGACCTGCGTCGCTTGAAACATAAACTCTGTTCAAATTAGTATTCACCGTTTTCGAATCATAGGCATAAATAACATTCGGATTTGTAGGATGAAAATGAATCTCACGTATTTCAGAACTCGATAAGAGTTGAACCCATGTCGACAAATCATTATCCGAACGATACACACCTTTGTTCGTGCCGATAAAAACTAAATTCGGAATCGTAGGGTGATATTCTATTTCATAAACGAGAAAATTGGAACCCAATCCACCGAATCCCACATTTGTTGGATTGAAATTAGTTTCTGCCCATGAGATACCGCCATTCGTCGAGCGATATACACCATGTGAATAATTGTTGACTGAGTTTTGAACATTGATTAGTACGTCAGAAGTATTGGTTGGTCTAGCTGTAATGGCATTTACACCAGAAGCAAATAAGGTATCCGTTGTGCCCTGCCAGGATGTTCCACCATTCAATGAACGCCAAAATCCACCACTACGCGAGCCTAAATACAAGCGATTTGTGTTGTTTTTGTCGATATAAATATCTTCTATTCTCCCCAAACCTGCTGCATAATGTCCTGTAATGCTGTCGATCGACCAAGGCCCAAGTTCTTTCCAACCTGAGCCGTAAATTGCCTTACTATTTGGATTATTTTTCAAAAAGAGTTCGTGCTGTTTTTTGGCGAAAAGTGGATCAATTAGCGAGCGATCACCCGATGGAGCATATTTTGATTCGTTCATGTATCTCCATCGCTGATAGGTCATCCAACCTGAACCTTTGACATTGGGATCATGGGTTTGAAAATAGTTGTCCGCTGCCTCACAAACTTGATAAAAGTTGTAGGAATTATCGTACATCATATCTTTCCAATCTTGGCCGTAAGAATAGTTGAGAAACAAAAATGTAGAGAGGAGTATCGTAAATTTCATTGTAAGGTTGATTCAATTAGGGAACTAAGATACAAACAAGCGCAAGAAACTAAAGTTCGAAAACAGGTTGAAGTGGGAATCCTATAATTTAGACCCTACATTAATATGAGCAATCTATATTTCTAACCATTTATTGGCACTAAAAACAAAGAAATAAACTTTTTCATCTGTACCAATTTCTCTATATTTGGCTGTAAGTGCTTGTCTATCAATAAAAGCTCAAAATTCAAAATGAACAGAGTCTATCTCGTTTTACTTTTCATCTTCTATTTTTCAAAATTCACTTATGCGGATCGAATTTTCATTCTAGAAGGTGTTGGCTACAATGCCGTCACAGGGCCGCTTTTGAATGCCATAATTAATAACGGCCATACGGTTGTCGTTGAAAACGACCTCGCCAATGGATTGCCCGCAGGATTTACAACCCGCTGTGTCGATCCCACAAATGGTTACGATTGGCTATGCTTCTTCGGGAACGAATCTTTTGTGTCATTAACACCCCAAATACAGGCCTACATTGATGCTGGCGGCAAGGTTTTTTACCAATATGAAGTCACGTGCTGCACCACTTCCTCTATGTCAGTTGCTGAAATTGCTAGCAGTTTAACAGGGTTGACCATTACCCCAAACGCAAATGCATACATAGCGTTGAATGCTTCCATCTACACGCCTGCTTGGGAATCAGAAATCAGTTGTTGTATAACCATGACCGGTAATGCCTACAAAGGAATGGACGGTCTTCCCGTTGGCAATCAAATGAACGCCACAGCTACATTGAACGGGAGTTCACCGCCTATTTCTACATGCACCAATTTTGGTTTTATTTTCACGGGCTCGGATTTCATCAGCGGGGCGAACAATGGCGCCTTTGTTGGGTTTGGTGATGTCAATATTTGGTACAACGGCAATGAGGCGGCTGCTTCCCTATTGAACGAAGATCTGGTTGCTTTTATCTTTCCCAACAACGATAATTCATGTCATTTATTTCCGCCAGGATGCGATGCTACCCTCCAAATCCCTCCTGTTTTAAATGTGAATCTTGGCACCGACACAACACTTTGTACAGGTGAAAAGCTCACCCTTTACCCAAGCCCACAAGATGCTAATTCTTATCTGTGGCAAGACAATTCATCCAATTCGACTTTCTTGGTCAGTGATCCTGGAACGTATTGGGTTATGCTCACGGTTGATGATTGCAGCGCCGTTGATTCCATTTACGTAGATTTTGAATATTGCAGCGGTGAACTAGAATTGCCCAATGTCATTACGAGCAATGGTGATGGAATCAATGAAATTTTTACGCCAATTTTTTCAAAAGGTATCAGTTCCATGCACACCATCCTATTCAACCGATGGGGAAATGTTGTTTTCGACACAGACGATTTGAATATCAACTGGAGTCCTCAGAATAGCAGCGACGGCGTTTATTTTTGGCTGGTGCGTTTCACAAATGTGCTTGGAACCGAACAAGAAATGAGCGGAACCGTTACCGTTTTTAATGAGTGATTTCAATATGCCACGTGCTGGAATAGAACACGGTTTTTTATCACATTTTCTTTGGGTAACCCTTGCGGTTGAATACTCCAAACTCTTCGCGGCTCTACGGCTCTGCGTTGAAAAAACCTTCCGATTCATTGCACAAAAAAAGGTAACCCATCTCTAGGTCACCTTCTCTTTATCTTTTTATTTGTAAACTTTCTATTTCAAGTCAAAGCGATCTGCCATCATCACTTTGTCCCAAGCGGTAACAAAATCGTGCATGAACTTCTCTTTACCATCCGCGCAAGCATAAACTTCAGCGATGGCTCGTAACTCTGAATTCGAACCGAAAATTAAATCAGCGCGTGTTCCTGACCATTTTACTGCACCTGTTTTGCGGTCGCGACCTTCAAATACATCTTGAGCATCCGAAGTTGCGCTCCAAGTTGTGGACATGTCCAATAAATTTGTGAAGAAATCGTTGCTCAAAGTTCCTGGGTTGCTGGTGAAAACACCGTGTTTCGAACCGTCAAAATTGGTATTCAAAACGCGCATTCCGCCGACTAAAACGGTCATTTCTGGAGCAGTCAAACGCATCAATTGTGCTCTGTCCACCAACAACTCTTCCGCTGTGATTTGGTGACGTGGTTTGAAATAATTTCTGAATCCGTCGCCTGCTGGTTCCAAAGCAGCAAAAGAAGCCACTTCTGTTTGCTCTTGCGAAGCATCCATTCTTCCTGGCGTAAATGGAACTTTCACTCCGTTTCCTGCCGCTTTTTCAATTCCTGTGCAACCTGCCAAAACAATCAAATCTGCTATAGAAACATTTTTTCCTGTTGCATTGAACTCTGCTTGAATGCTTTCCAAAGCACCCAAAACTTTCGCCAATTGAGCAGGATTGTTCGCTTCCCAATCTTTTTGTGGTGTCAAACGAATTCTTGCTCCGTTAGCTCCTCCACGCATATCCGAACCTCTGAAAGTAGATGCCGAAGCCCAAGCCGTAGCAACCATTTCTGAAACAGATAAACCTGAGTTCAAGATTTTCCCTTTCAACGTTTCGATATCTTGTGCGTTGATCACTTCACCTGTGTGCGCTGGTATTGGATCTTGCCAAATCAATTCTTCTTTTGGAACTTCAGTTCCCAAATAACGAGCGATTGGTCCCATATCACGGTGCGTTAGTTTGAACCAAGCACGTGCAAAAACATCTGCAAATTCTTCTGGATTTTCATGGAAATGTTTTGAAATTGGTGCGTAAATCGGGTCCATCTTCAAAGCCATATCCGCCGTTGTCATCATCAACGAGGCAGATTGCGAAGCATCTCCTGCTGTTGGTGCCATTTTAGCATTTGAAGCCGCAGTTGGTTTCCATTGATGCGCTCCTGCCGGACTTTTCGTCAATTCCCACTCGTAGCCGAATAAAACATCGAAATATTCATTGTCCCAACGCGTTGGATTGGGTGTCCAAGCACCTTCAATTCCAGAGGTAATGGTATCGTTTCCAACGCCTGTTCCGAAACTGTTTTTCCAGCCCAAACCTTGTTCTTCGATTGGAGCACCTGCTGGTTCTCTTCCTACAAATTTGTCTGGATCTGCTGCACCGTGCGCTTTTCCGAAGGTGTGACCACCTGCAACGAGTGCAACCGTTTCTTCATCGTTCATCGCCATACGTGCAAATGTTTCGCGAATGTCAACAGCCGATTTCAAAGGATCAGGATTTCCGTTTGGTCCTTCAGGATTCACGTAAATCAATCCCATTTGAACAGCACCGAGCGGATTTTCTAATTCGCGGTCGCCCGTGTAACGCTTGTCGCCTAACCATTCCGTTTCAGCACCCCAGTAAATATCTTCTTCCGGTTCCCAAACGTCTTGACGACCTCCACCGAAACCAAATGTTTTGAATCCCATGGATTCCAAAGCAACATTTCCAGTCAAAATCATTAAATCCGCCCAAGAAAGTTTCTTACCATATTTTTGTTTGATCGGCCAAAGTAACAAACGCGCTTTGTCCAAGTTTCCGTTGTCCGGCCAGCTGTTCAAAGGTGCAAATCGTTGCGAACCTGAACCTGATCCACCGCGACCATCTTGAATTCTATACGTTCCCGCACTGTGCCAAGCCATTCGAATGAACAAAGGTCCATAATGACCGTAATCTGCTGGCCACCAGTCTTGTGAATCCGTCATTAGCGTTGTTAAGTCACTTTTTACAGCGGCCAAATCCAAACTTTTGAAAGCTTCCGCATAGTCGAATTTCTCATCCATAGGATTCGATAAAGTCGAATTCTGACGAAGAATATTCAATTTCAACTGATTGGGCCACCAGTCTCTGTTCGACGTTCCACCGCCTGCACTTTGTTTTAATGTTCCACTTGAAAATGGGCATTGAGCTGCTCCATTGCTATTGTTTTCCATGATATATTGTTGTGTTATTCGTATCTCTAACAAAGATAAAAGAATGTTTTTAATTGAATTTTGCTTTTGACTTTTCTCTTTGGTTTTTATGGATGCTTAACAGAATTTAGGGGAGAATTGTTTTTTGGGGATGGTGAAAAATGCTGAAAAATTGGATATATTCGATAAAGTCGATGACTCATTGC
Source organism: Crocinitomicaceae bacterium (assembly GCA_041751955.1). Classification (GTDB taxonomy): domain Bacteria; phylum Bacteroidota; class Bacteroidia; order Flavobacteriales_D; family Crocinitomicaceae; genus UBA2040. Next base: position 27,462 of record JBGSIB010000066.1, on the reverse strand, counting down.
GAATTAAAACCATTTTTTTTTATAACTAACATTCGATATACCTTTTAATTTTTCAATTGACTCGTCTCAAACTTACCACAACAATCATGGGATAATCAATAACCAATTTATAAACCAATGATTATTTGAAACCTACCTGTAAGGCAGACAGGCATTTGCCTGACTACGTTCCTTCGTCAGTGACTGAATTTTAAGGGAAATAAGGGTATGGGGTTGACGTGATTTGGATAAGATTCAAAAGATTATTATTTGGAATCATCAGAAAGTCCATCAAATTTCGCTTTCATCGTGGGATTGCCTTGCGTTAATTTCTTAATCGTCAAGTCTTCGGATTTGTTATTCGCTAAACGCAGATTATTTTCCGAAGACAAAAGTGCTTCTTTGCATTTCTTCGTGAATTAGGTGAAAAATGAACCCAAACACATTTCACCCTAAATATCAATTGTTTAAAAAAATTATCGCTTACATTTAGACAGCAATTTTTTATCCATGAAAAAACATTTCCTCCTTTTTTTAGCCCTGCTTCTTTTCACTTCGATTTCGTGCACCCAAAACACAACCGTCAAAGGTGATTTATATTTCGGCTTGTGGCGTTACGGAAGCTTCTACAAGCAACCCAAGAAAGTGGTGAAAGGGATAGAAGATTTAGTGCACGCCGAGCCAGAAAAACGAGATTCATTTGACCTTAGTACCAAGGAAATTTTAAGAATTTATGACGTGCTTCAAAAGGAGAATTTGCTCTATGCGCCCTACGTTCAATTGAAACTCGACAACGATTCCATTGTGCGCATTTACTTCCAAAAAAAGGATTACCGAAAAATCAGGAAGTATAAATTAGCCGATTTACTGGAAAACAAAGAAAAAATACGCATTGAATTGGAAGGAAGAGAAATGGGTGAAGGCTTGATCTATTGCGAAAAATTGGTGACAGTGTCTATAATTGAAGGACAAACGTTCTGCATTCCTAGGAAATTTGCGATTGAAGATTATCCTTAACATTCAAAAAATCTGAATTTCAATTATTTGAACAAGACTTTTGTAATTGGCTGGTTGTCGAATCCATTAAGATAAATACCACTTATTCAATGGTTTATATAGTTCTCGTATGCGCATTTTTACATGAAAAAATGAACAAAACAATTGAACTTAAACTTGTTAAACGAGATGTCAGTTGGATGATAGTCTAAAAACAAATAGTACAACTGGTATTTTATTATACTTTTCAAAAACGTCGTATATTGCCTTGTTAAAAAACAAAGAAAAAATGTCCTTCCCAACCCCAAAATCCCTCCTCGTCCTCCTCATCCTCTTCTCAACCCTTGCCTGCAAGAAAAAAGAAGTGGCGCCAGCAAAGGGAAATGGGATTCCTTACACGGTCAGCGGGCGAGTGACAGATAGTTTTGGCGAAGGGATGGCTGGCGTGCAGATTTTTTATAGTGCTACGGCTTCCACTTTGACGGACAATCAGGGCTACTGGCAAATTGCCAATTTGTGCGGTGGACAAACGCTGACGGCCGTGGCTTCGGGTTACACGTTTCAACCTGCTACTATTCAAGTTAGCGCGGCGAGCGAGAATCAGAACTTTGTTGGGACGCTGGTGCTGACGGAAACTGAAATTCAAATTTTCAACTGGTTCGAAAGCCAGCAATTGGCCAATGGTTTGGTCTTGGGTGCCGAAAATGGCAACACGATTTCCTTGTACGACAACTCGCTGGCAGCCATGGTGTTTATGCTCCAAGACGATTTCGAAAAGGCGGAAAAGATTTTTGATTTTTTCAATGCGCGCATCAACTCCGAACTCAACAACGGTGTGGGCGGTTTTTCGCAATTGAGAAACGCCAACGGAATGCCCAACAACCACCGCTGGATGGGCGACAATGCTTGGTTGCTCATTGCCCTCAACAATTACAAACACCGCACAGGAAACAACACTTACGACTATCTCGCTGCCCAAATTCGCAATTGGCTGATAACCTTGCAAGACACAGACGGCGGTCTCTTTGCGGGATACGCCGCCAACAGCAGCTTGTTGAATTACAAAGTGACCGAAGGAAACATCGATGCCTTCAACGCGATTGACGGTTACACCACTTTTCACAGCGATTTGCTCGGATTTTTGGCACTCGACCGTTGGGACGCCGTGGACAAAAACTTGGTCGCATGGCCCACCAACCCGCCTTATTTGTATGCCTTGGATCTTCATCCGTGGAGTTATTCCATCTTTCCTGATTACCCCGTTTCGGCGCTCACTTCGGCGCAACGTTTCTTGTGTACCCAAAACGCCACAAACGGCGGTCAAATCACAGGCTATTGCTTCGACGAAGATAAAGACGTAGTTTGGCTCGAAGGCACAGGACAAATGGCAACGGCCTTTGGTTTGGCGGGCATGTCCGCTCAGAAAGCCCTGTATTTGGAAGAAATGGAAAAACTCCTCACCGCCAGCACCAACCACCCCAACGCCGCCGGTTTCCCCTACGCCAGCAACCCAGGAACAACCTACGGCGCCGACCCCTTGTGGTCCGCAGCCGACACCCAAATTGCCCCATCTGGAGGCGCTTGGTATCTTTTTGCACGATTCAATTTCAACCCTTTTGCAGTTGGGCGAAACAAGGATATTCCTTTTGGGGATAGGTTTTGGGTGGAGTGAGGTGGATTTTTAGCGGAAATATTTGCCTCCGTATGTCAATTAAATAGAGAATTTCAAACTTAACTGACCGAAGTCATATTTTCAATCCCAAATTATGCCTACCCTTGTTAAAACATCAAGATGGGATTTGCAAACACAAATAAGGAGTTAACGATTATCTATCATTCAGATAATCACATCGGTCAACAGATTTTGGCCTTGGCTCAAGCAGAGAAATTACCAATACACGATATTGATTTGGCGCATATGAAATTAACCGGTGAGCATTGGGCTGAATTGGCGAGCAAATTGAAAATTGAAATCAAAGATTTGATCAATCGAGAAAATCCAGACTTCATGCAAAAATTTAGTGGTTCTGCAGATTTATCTGAACAAGATTGGCTGACTTTATTGATCCATAATCCGAATATTTTGAAGGCTCCTATCGTGATGAAAGGTGACAAAATTATGATGATGACGAATTCTCAGGAAATGTTGCAGTTTGTGAAGTAAAGCTTTGAAATAAAATACTTTAGACTTGTATAATCCTTTGCGATTATTGATAATTTACAGTGCTTGACTTCCATCTCTCTATCTATTTTTGCATGTATTCAAAATTGAAATCATGCAAAGAAATCTACTCCTTTTATTTTTAATATTTACTGTGTCAGCTGCTCGTTCTCAAACGGTTTCAACAATCGTTAATGATCCCACAACCCTATTCAGAGACGCTTTAATTTTTGACGCAAACAATAATTTATATTGTGCGGATTATGGCGGAAATTCCGTTTACAAAAGAACTCCAAATGGTAACGTTTCAGTTTTTGCCTCAGGATTTAGCGCCCCAAACGGAATGGCTTTCGATTCAAACGGTAACATGTTCCTGTGTGACAATACAGGTGGAGCCATTTACAAAATAAATAATTCGGGAAACGTGGTAGATACATTTCCCATTCTACTTTCTTCAGGGATTATAAAAGATATTGCAAGTGACACCATGATTTTCACGGTTTACAGTTCATCGGGAGGTTTATTGAAATTAGCTCCAGATGGCTCAATTCTTCCTTTTCATTCGGGTGCTCCCTTAAATGGTCCTGTAGGATTGGCGTACATAGGAACTGATTTATATGTCGGAAATTTCACCAATCGAAAAATTTATCGAGTGGAAACAGACACTTTGATCTACATTGCGACTGTTCCTGGAAGTGGATCTTTGGGCTTCATTGCTGCCGTGGGCAATTCATTGTATGGAACTTGTTTTCAAACGCATAAAATCTACAAAATCGTTCCAAACGAAATTGATAGCACTTTTCTTATTGCAGGTAGTACAAATGGCTCAAATGACGGTCCTATTTCAAGTGCAACATTTTCCCAACCAAATGGAATCATCGCTAATCCTGCTGGCGACACCTTATATATTTCTCAATACGCCAACGGAAGATTGAGAATGATAACTGGATTTACTTTGGGTTTGGAACCAGAAAAGAAGTTGATCTCAACACTAAATACTTATCCTAACCCGAGCACTGGAAAGTTTACCGTTCAGTTATTCGAAAATGAATTCAATTTGATTCAAGTGTACAATTTAGCAGGTGAACTTATGATGGAAATTGATCAGCTCAGTGGCAGTGTACATGAACTTTTCTTGCCGGCAGATTTGGGCGTGTATCTCATAAAAGTAAGTACTTCAAGCCGTTCTGCTTGTCTTAGAGTTGTGAAATCGGTTTGATTCTCATAGCATTTAAATGTTCAACAAATACCGCAGATCGAATTATTTTACTGTAAAACAAAGGTATAATTAAACGTTAAAATCAAAACTAAGATTTACTAAATGCAATTTGATTCAAAACGACCTTTAATCAGTAAAAACTTAGTATCTTTCTTGTGAAATAACAACTCCATTATTTTCAATAGATAAAAGAACCCATGGCTAAAAAATCCGGTGAAATAGACAGCTATCTCCAAAACCATTTCATCCACCGAAGCAATTGGCTCAGAGCCGCCGTATTAGGTGCAAATGATGGAATATTATCCACTGCCAGTTTGGCTATTGGTGTCGCAGCTGCATCCGCTACGCGCGAACCTGTTGTATTGGCAACTTTGGCCGGTTTGGTGGCTGGCGCCTTGTCTATGGCGGCGGGCGAATATGTTTCGGTCAGTTCGCAAACCGATGTCGAAAAGGCAGATATTGAGCGCGAAAAACGAGAATTAATCGAAATGCCCGAAGAGGAATTGCAATATTTGGCCAGCATTTATGAAGGTCGAGGACTGAAAAAAGAAACCGCTTTGCTTGTCGCACAAGAATTGACCGAACACGATGCATTAGGTGCTCATATCCGGGACGAATTGGGTATCAACGACATCAGTCAAGCCAAACCGATTCAAGCCGCTTTTGCTTCTGGTGCTTCATTCACCGTTGGTGGTTTGCTTCCTTTTTTGGTTACGCTCTTTTTGCCTGTTCACAACATGGAATATTGGCTTTACGGTTTCGCGACTTTGTTCTTAATCGTCCTCGGTGCAACGGCAGCCAAAGCTGGTGGTTCTAACATTAAAAATGCCGTAATTCGCATCACCTTTTGGGGAACAGTAGCCATGGGATTAACTGCACTCGTTGGTCATTTTTTCAATGTGAATGTGGCTTAATTATGTAGCATGGTATTTTTGAAACATTAAGGACCGCGCAGCAGCGACGAAGTCAATTTAGAAATTTAAGATGTATGCTTGAAAAAAAAGTCCAATCAATTCTGCAACTCACAATATTCGTGTAACCTGCTTCGCGGCAAAAGAAACCATGGCAAAACCTACCCCAACCAAACATTCATGACAATATCCTTACCAGCATAAGCATTCACCTTTTGCATAATAACAGATTTCGCGCTTTGCAATTCGTCGCGCATAACGGATGATGTCAAATCGATATACAATACTTTTTCGTGGATGCGAACACTCTTGGTCCTATTCGCAATGGCTTTTCCAACAATTTCCTCCCAATTGTTGATGATGCTCATCTCTTCCATTTTGTCTTGTAAACCGTAAGCTTTGAGGAAACGTTCCACCAAGCCTTTTAATGGCATTCCATTGCTGTCGTCGCTCATGATATCGGGGAATTTACCATTTCTTCCGCTAGGACTTGTCCGCCAGAAACGTTGAAATATTTGATGGAAATATCACTTTCTTTGAAAATGCTTTCGAGTCTTTCTCTGTTGGTGTCCGTCACAAAAACCTGACTAAAAGATTTCTTTGAAACGAAATCCAACAAACGGGCAACACGCTTATCGTCTAGCTTATCGAAAATATCGTCCAGCAAAAGTATAGGAATGGCAATCAAATGTTCCTTCAGCCAATCAAATTGTGCCAAACGAAGGGCAATGATGTAGCTTTTTTGTTGACCTTGTGAACCGAATTTCTTCACAGGATGATGCTTAATCGTAAAAATCAAATCATCCTTGTGAATTCCGCCATTTGTAAACTGCGTGAATGCATCTTTCTTTTCATTCATGACCAACAAGTCAGCAAAATCGTGATCATTTAATTGCGAACGGTATTCCAAGTTTATTTCCTCTTCCTCTTCTCCAATAAAATTGTATGATTGCTGAAAAACAGGAATAAATTCTTGTAAAAAAGCCTTGCGGGTTTCGTGAATTTTAGTTCCGTAACGAATCAATTGTTCGTTCCAAACCTCAATCGATTCCCTGTCGAATAATCCGTGCTCATACATGTTTTTCAACAAAGCATTGCGCTGAAGCAGCACTTTGGCATAGCGCTGCAAATCTTCCAAATAAGCATGATTCGATTGTGCAATGATGCTGTCCATCCATTTTCGACGTACTTCACTTCCATCCGCAATCAGGTTTCTATCGTAAGGCGAAATCATGACACAAGGAAATTGACCGATGTGGTCAGAAAGTCTCTCGTATTCTTTTTTGTTCCGCTTGAATATTTTAGACGAACCTGTTTTCACAGAACATTGAATATCTACCTCTTTGTCTTCTGTGTGAAAAGTACCCTGAACAACGAAAAACGGTTGATCAAATCGGATATTTTGTTTGTCCACCGCGTTCAAATACGAGCGACAAACCGACAAATAATGCACGGCATCCAGGATATTTGTTTTCCCAGATCCATTATCACCCGTAAAACAATTCACAGAAGGAGAAAGCTGAATTTCGGCTTCTTCATAATTCTTAAAATTGAGAAGTTGAAGGGACTTGAGATACATCGCCTGTAAAGTTAGAGAAATTAGCTAAGGATAATTTAAAAAAAGTTATATTTGAGTAACAAAGTAGTTAAAAAAAAGCTCTTTTTACAATATAAAAGGAACGAAGATTGTTGGCCGAAAAAGACCTATTTATTTACCTTTATTTAAATTACGAAATATGAAAAATATTTTTGGACTTTCCATACTATTCATCGCTTTAATATTAAGCGCTTGCAAGAGTGAAAACGAAAAATTCATAGTAGGAGATTGGAAATTGAGTAGTATGGAAATTCCATCTGATACGCCAGATCACATGATGGATCCAAATGTAGTAACTATGGCAGAAGGTGCAGGCGGTCAAGGAATAGTTTATACCTTTAATGAAGACGGAACCATGTCTATTAAGTCTCCGGCTCGCAGTGAAACTGGCACATATGAATTGAATGACGACACCCACATGACCTTAACGATTGATGGTAAAAAAGAAATACTCGAAGAAGTTTACATTGATAAGTTGGTCTTTACTTGTTATTCACACATAGGTCAAACTCGCGTATTCATGGCATTTGACAAGTAAAAAAAAACTATGGTAAAAAGTATCATTTATTCTTCTGTGTTTCTGCTCGTTTTGCTTAATTCATTTGCATTTTCGCAGTACGAAGGAGATTTTGAAACCAAAAGTTTCACCATCATCATTTCCACGAAAAGCTACAGAAGCGCTTTGCGTAAAGCTCAAGAAGCGGCAAATAAACTCGTCATTCCGATGGATTTACGCAGTCTTACTCCAGATAAAGAACAAGGCTTAACATCGAATGAAGTATGCGGTTGTGGTGAAAAACATGGTTACATTTCTCGCGGTCGATACGAAGACGGAAAATACATCAGCATCGAATATTCGAGTGCATTTGAAGGATTTAGCAAAGGATACTACATTGTTGTGGTGCAAAGTGGTTATCATGACGCGTTAAATGAAACTTTGCCTAGTATCAAAAAACAGTACAAAGATGCTTACATTAAGGATTCTGAAGTCTACATGGGTTGCTCACATTGAAGCCTTAATTTCACTCAATTATGACTGATATGAAAAATATCTTCTTCATCTTTCTGCTTATTTTCAGTGCGCATTCGGCTTCTGCTTGTTTGCACGCTTCTCAAAATCGGATCTTTCCTTTGGGAATTTGCAGCGAAGGGCTGGTCGTTATGGAACTCCATGGCAACCGAGGTGAAGAAATAGATTGGGGAATAAACAACGAACTCCGTGCCGAATGGCGGGCAACAAGTTTTCTGAATTTTTATTCGATGGATAGGAAATTGGTCCGTTCAGAAATCATCGACTCTATTATCTATATAGCTGAAAATGAATATGTTTCGACAATAAATAAAACATTTGAAAAAGCTTTGTATTTAGTCACAAAAATCAAAGACTTTGTGCCTGCTCAACCCGAGAATTTCACTTTTTGCAATTATCAAATCAATTGTTCCACAGTTAATTTGGAAATCGACAGTGTAAACTTTAGTGCTTTTTTGAATTTTCCAGAAGGTGGTAGCTTTGAAATAGATGTCCTCAAAAATCAAGAATCCATTGCTTCGAATTATTTGGAACAACTAGGTGCTTATGATTATGAGTCAGAGGATCAGATGAAGCTGTATATAGTTGAAAGTCTGCTCATCAATTCCGTTCGCCAATTTCAAATCGGCGATTACAAATTGACAGTTGTTCATTTGGGAATGGGAACGAATTATTCAGAAGAAACGCCAAAAGAATATGCGCCTGATTTTGAATTTACAGCATTAGAAAATTCTGTTTTTGAAGAACCTGTGCTTTACCACGGTCACGGATTTGATTTTTTTATTTTAGAATAAAGAATGTTTTCAATTAATTCTCAATTCTCTTCCAAAAATCTTATTAACAAAACAGGGCACTTTCTCCACGACTTCACCCCAACGAAAAAGCTTTTCTTTATATTTGTATTGCATGAGTGATTACGTTGTTTCCGCCCGAAAATACAGACCCCAAACCTTTGATACAGTTGTGGGACAGAAGTCGATTACCACGACTTTGCGTAGTGCAATAGCGACCAATCATTTGGCACAGGCTTTCTTGTTTTGTGGAACGCGAGGAGTTGGAAAAACAACTACTGCCCGTATTTTGGCCAAAACCATCAATTGCACCAACCGCAGCGAGGCCATTGAGTCTTGCGATCAGTGCGATTCTTGTGTTTCATTCAATGAAAATGCATCCTTAAACATCACGGAATTGGATGCTGCATCCAACAACGGTGTGGAAGATATTCGAAATTTAATTGACCAAGTTCGCATACCGCCGCAATTGGGAACGCACAAAGTGTTTATCATTGATGAGGTCCACATGCTCTCAACCAACGCTTTCAATGCTTTCCTGAAAACTTTGGAAGAGCCACCGAAACACGCCATTTTTATTCTAGCGACAACAGAAAAGCACAAAATCATTCCTACGATTTTGTCGCGTTGTCAGATTTTTGATTTCAACCGAATCAAAGTAAGCGATATGTCTGACCATTTGGCGAGCATAGCGGTGAAAGAAAATATTACTGCAGATCCTGAAGCTTTGCATTTGATTGCTCAAAAAGCCGATGGAGCTTTGCGCGATGCTTTGTCTATTTTCGACCAGTTAGTGACTTTCGCAGGAAATAACATTACCTATCAACAAGTACTTGACAACCTCAATATCCTCGATTACGATTACTATTTCCGTATTGTAGATGTTGCGTTGAAAGAAGATATTCCAGCGGCTTTATTGTTGTTGAATGACGTTGTTGAAAAAGGATTTGATCCGCATCATTTTGTGACAGGTTTGGCCAATCATTATCGCGATTTATTGGTTTGCAAAGACCCTCGGATATCGAAATTATTGGAGGTTGCTGAAAACGTAGAACAGAAATATTTGGAGCAATCCAAAAACATCAACCCCGATTATTTGTTGCGCGCCATTGGTGTTCTCAGCAAGGTGGATGTCGATTTTAAAATGTCGAAAAATCCAAGACTACTCGTCGAGTTTGGTCTTATGCAATTGTGTTCGCTAAAAAGTGAGCTCGAAAAAAAAAATCCTTAACCCAGCCGGTTAAAATCATTCCTTTCAAAGGTCAGAGTCTCCGCGATGTTGTTGCGCCAAAGCCCATTGCCAAACCCAATGTAACGCAAAGACCCGTTTACGACCCGCCTGAAACGAAGTTAAAAACGATGGTTACGCCCACGGGCACGCTCAAAACGAATCATCCAAGTATCAAACAAATCTTGCAACAAGAGGAAGAAAACAGTGTTGTTATTCCCAATGAAGATTTGCCAAGAGAGTCTTTTTCAAGCGATCAGCTGCGCATGTATTGGCGTCAATATGCTTTTCAAGCGAAGGAACAGGCCAAAGAAACTTTATACAATGCAATGGTCAAAAGAGATCCCATCATTGCAGAAGGAAATCTTATTCGCATTGAAGTGGATAATTCCGTACAAATGAGCATGATAGATGCCTCACGTCAAGAAATGACCGACTTTTTCAGAACGCATTTAAAAAACTTCGATATCCAACTGGATTGTTTCATCACCGAAAACGAAGACACCGAACAACAGTTCCTTTCCCCGAAAGATCAATTCTTGGCGCTAGCGCGCAAATACCCGAATTTACATTCGTTCAAGAGTTCGTTCAATTTGGATTTTGATTATTAGAACGTATAACTCTATTCGATCATCCTCCCCTTTATTCGTTTTATTTACCCATTTAATCCCACTATCCTCCCCCTTAATCCCCCTCCAACGGGGGAAATGAATGCGAGCTTCGATATTCAGTTTGTAAAAAAAAGGTGTTGCCAGAATCAAAGTCTCCCCCATTTTGGGGAAGAGCAGGTGTAGCCTAAAAATAAGCCAAAAGCTAAAGCGAAGCGTCCCAAAAGCCGCAGCCATCTATAGCGACATCCTCAACTGAAGCGTCAATTCTGATTTTCTATTCCCTGAAATTTGCTCAGCACCAGAACCTAGTGCATCTTGATTCGTGTATAAATTGACAGCATATCTTGCCCATAAATCGAACTTTCGGAGGAAAGAATAACGAACGAGAAGGTATGCTCTTGTTCCTTTGTAAAAATAAGCGGGAACAGAAAACACATAAAGCGCATTGGATTCGAAAGCATAGAGACGAGAGTCGTAGCTATCGGTGTCGAAAAAGGCGTAGCGCATAGCAAAATCAACTGGCCATTTTTTTGGACGGATGAGAACATCTTGGTACAAAACAAATCCCATCTCATTTGGACTACTCGCTCTATTCAAAGTTGTCCATTCCGCCCGAGATTTCAGGGTCACACTTTCGGTTACGTTGTAAGAGAAATTGATCCGATAATTGCGTTGCGTAATGGGTTCGATTGCCGTAACCGTTGCATCCTGAAAACGACTATTTCTCGATTTAACTTGTTGGCGAAAACGGAAATACAATTCCATTTTTTTATTAGGACGATAAACGGGTTGAAACAAAACCTCGCTCCCATTGGACGGTGCGTCCACCAAATAGCGCATCCAAGGGAAAGAGAAATAATCCGCGTAGGTTTGAAGCGTCCAAGCGGGTGACAATTTTATACTTGCTCCAAAATACAAACCACGTTCATTTTGCGTATTACTTCCCTCGGAAAAGCCATTGTTGTAAATCGTTTGATACGCTCTGTTATAATCACGATACAAAACACTCAAACTTATTCGCGGATCCAAAGCTATCAAAACACCGTGTAGATTGGCCATTTTATTGCTGTGCGATGCAATGCTACTTTCCCCAAAGAAACTGAAATTTCTGACCACAAAGGAATAATCCAAACTGTGACTCATGAAGTTTTTTCCTCTAAAATCGAATTGATTATAAGGAGCGACCGTTTTACTGAATACTTTGTCATAACCTTGATAAACAGAAGCTATACCGAGGGAAAAATTGCGTTTTTGGTATTTCAAATTGGCCCCAGCTATGGTTTCTTCAAAGCTGTTTTTTCTAGCTATTTCGCTATTCGTTCGGTGAAGTCCCGACAAATTTATGCTCGAAACAAACTCCTGCTCTTCTAGCAGAGAGTCAGCAAGAATCGTTGCATCCACTGACTTTCGGCTTCCGAAAAGAACCAAAGAAAAATCTTTATAGCCCAATTCCGTTGCGGCACCGCGTAAGAAACGAGTTTCATCGACGGAGGTGTAAGGTTTAAGAGAATTGGCATTTCTTTTAATATTGCTGGCATCGGCTGTTTTGCCAAAAGCGTAACCCGACCACAAATTCAATCCTTGACCAATTTGAATTTGGTAGTCACCTAAAGCCACGCTTTTTACATATTTTCCGCCTTTATAAAATGCGTGTACTGAAAAGAAATCGAAACCGTAGGGTTGCGCCTTGCCTGCAAATTCTTCACCTGGATCTTTTTCCATAGTTACACCAACACTCAAGTTTGTTCGATACGAAAATCGAAGTCTGGAATAATAGCGATCCGGGTTTCCTTGGTAATAGCTATTACTCGTCTGCAAAACACTGTCTGGCACCTCCGAATAAGCACTCTTCTCCTCTAGAATCGTTTGATAACGAAAGTACGATTCAAATTTTCCTTGTTGCAAAGCTTCCTTCAGCGTAACATTCAAATTATCTAATTTATCATCAACACGAATAAAAGGAAGTACCATTTGAATGGTTTGCATGTCCCAGTAGGGTAAACTTTGAATTTCATAAATAGAAATTAACTTACCAAATAACTTGAGATGAAGAAAAAGGTCATTGATTTGTAAGTCTGTGAGCAATCCCAAGTCGTTCAGTTGATCGACGTTCGTATTATTCAGGTTAATCGGATGATCGTAGTAATAGAATAATTGGTCAAAAAGATTGGTTAAATCTGGATTTTCGTCTTCTAGTTGCTCTGAAATAAACTCAATTCTTTGGCGAATAACCTCGCTTTTTTCTTGTTCTTGAGCGATAACTGCATGAGAAACACTCAAAAGAACAAAAAAGAAGAGAATTCGTCGAAACGCCATTTCTTATTTTTTAATGTAAGTAAACGAAATCTGTGGCGACCATCCCAATACTTGATGATAAGCTGTTGACAAATCAAATCGAACGACTTTCCAATGATAACCGAAGCCAAAAGCGAAAGCAGTCGGTTGAGAACCTATCCCCGCTCTTAGATTGAAATTCTTGAAAGGTTCATATTCAATGCCTCCACGAATAGAAACAGGCGCATCGATGTCTTTCCACATTTCAGCCGAAATTTTTATCAATTTAGAAGGAGAGAAACTTGTCCCAATTCGAATGACCGTATTGTATCTATCATCCTTAAAATCAGATAGTTTGTTTCTACCCAAATTAAAAATGCTAGCACCAAAATTCCATTCATCTGTAATTTTCAAAAGCACGCCCACTTCTCCAGTTACGGTACTCGAAGATCCGTAATATTCTGGTAAACGAAGTCCTTGATAGTTGATTTGAATACCTGCCGAAAAATTGTCTGCGAGCTTCATGGCGTAACCTATTCCCGTTCGGAAATTTCTAAATTCTGTACTTCCATAATTGAATCCACCTAAAGAGAAAACGCCAAACTTGGTGGGAACCGCAACAGCCAATGCTTGTGATTGCAAATCATTTAAAAGAAAACGATTTTCGTAGGTAACACCCGCTTGAAATTTTTCAACTTCTCCAAGCGCTCCAGGATTATGAAAATACGACCACGCGTCACTCAAGGTTATGGAAGAGTTCAACATTCCACCAGAGCGCGCTCCTGAAGGCATCCATCCTTGCGTAGTGCCGAAAAACGGGATGCATATAAAAAGTAAAAAACTGTATTTCATTTCTCGCACTAAAATAACAAAGCTAGGCTTATAGTTTTACCTAAAGTTGAATAAATTGTCAACGCTTTTTGAAAAACAAATGAAATAAGGCTATTTTTGATAAAAATCTTATCTATGAAACAACTTTTTACAGTTTTAATCGCTTTGGTTTGCAGTCTTTCTGTGAACGCTCAGTTGACACAGCATACGATGACCGTTGGTAGTGCAACGAGAAGTTATTACAAATATCTTCCTGCCAATTATCAAATTACAGAGAATTTACCTGTTGTTTTTATTTTGCACGGTTTAGGAGGAAATGCCCAACAGATGACTTTGGCTGGCTTCGCTCAAATATCTGATACCGCTAGAATTATTGCCATCTATCCAGACGGTTTACCAAATGCATTTGGACAAACAGCCTGGAATAATGGTACTTTGGCGAGTTCCACGGCTGACGATATTACATTTTTCCACAAGATGATGGATAAAATGATTTTGGAACAAAATGCTATTCCAAGTAGAATTTATGTTACTGGCTTTTCCATGGGAGGAATCATGACGCACCATTTGGCTTGCGCAATGAACAATAGAATTGCGGCAATCGGCCCGATGGCCGGAACCATGTCGACTAGTGATATTTCAAGTTGTACCCCTGCATACAAAACGCCAGTGATTCATTTACACGGAACAGCAGACGGAACAGTTCCTTATGCTGGAACAGCGTTGCCAAGTTTGAGTTTGGTTTCTGAAACCATGACATTTTGGAGAAATGTTCACGGTTGCTCATCAACAGCAGATAGTACCCAAATGCCAAATACTGCGGCTGATGGCATAACGGTCGACCGTTTTGTTTACGATAATTGCGACCCTTTGACTTCTGTTGAATTATGGCGATTTAACGGTGCGGATCATATTTACTTGTATGAGCCTGTAAATGACATTACTGAAGCGAAAGAAATTTGGCGCTTCTTTTTGCAATGGCAACACCCTAATCCAGCTACGGCGAGTTTAGAAAATTTAGTAGAAGAAAATAATTTCATGATTTCTCCTAATCCGAGCAATGGCCAATTCACTATTCAATCCAAAGAAAATGGTGAATTGTTTTTGTATGGCATGGATGGAACATTGATATCAACAATTGGAATTAAAATTGGAGCAAACGAATTGAATTTTAATTTGAATGCAGGTGTTTACTTGCTTTCTGATGCGAATGGGAATTCTCAACGCATGGTGATACGATAGAAATTAGAGTTTTTTTAGCAGCCTCAAGATTATCATGATTTTGAGGCTTTTTTATTCTCCAAACTTTTTTATTTTACAAAAAAAAACCCGGCTAACAAATGAATTGCTAGTCGGGATTCTTGTTTTTGCGAGTCGTAGGTTACTCGTTTATGATTAGTCTTTTATGAACCGTGAATTCGTCAGTTAATAGTAAGACGTTATAAATTCCTGTTTTGTTGTCCAGTTTTAATTTTTTAACATTTTCTCGATGAAGGTCTTCCTGTAGAACAACGCGACCACTCATATCCGTTACAATAATTTTTCCTGTTAAATTTTCGTCACCAAAAGAAAGAACGAAATCTCCGTTAGAAGGGTTGGGGAACAGAGCAACTTTAGATGCATTCACGTTTTCGTCCATCCCAAGCGTGACTACATCACAATTGTAGCAGGTGACCGCTTCGAAATCAGTTTTTGCTATTCCCGATTGACTGATTAAAATGTTTACATTTAGCAGGTTATTGTTGTTCAAATCTCTAGCATAAAGCAAAGCAAAGTCATAACATACATATTCACCTGACGGCAAATTTTCATCGGCTACAGTCATCACACCTCTTCTATCTCCAGAAGGATTGGCATCGGTGACTTCACTCCATGTATTCGCGTCATTTGGGTTTCCTGGATGCATGAAATTGACTGTCATACCATTGTGTGTCCAAGGTGTTCCATTGGCCCACATGCCACTCATGAAATTAAGATATTGTGCAGCTGAAATAGGATCGGTATATGGAAAAGGACCACCATTGGTGAAAAATCCAAAATGCTTCATTTCTTTGTTCAAACTTGTGATACCAAATGCAGGTGGATTTAGTCCATATCCTGAAGCTGGTCCAGAGCTTTCGTCATTATTATCACCATTGTAGATATACATTAAATTTTGAGTGCTATCGCAACCAATAAAATCATCGGTTGGATTCCCTAAATCAAAATCAGCAAAAAGAGCTAATTTGAAATTGTCATAATCATCCGCACTGCGATTGAATACACGAACATGCATGAAAGTGGTATTGTCTAAATAATCCGTAGAGGCATATTGATATAACATGGTATGAACTTCAATTCCTAAGGCTAAACCTCCTGTTTCCGTGTGCACACCCGACGCGTCATTCATAATTTTATAAACTGCCTTATCACCTCTAATATCTGGATAATCACCTTGCATGGGTTCATAAATACCATTGTTGTTCACGTCAACGAATGGAGCAAGATTTTGAGCCAAACCGAGACCTCCTACTCCATTTCCTGGCCAGTTTGCTATGTTTGCTGTAAGAATGTAACCTGGTTGATTGTATCCGGCTATGTGACTTTGAATTTCAGTTTTGGAAACTGTCCAAGAGGAATTAGCATAAGACGCTTGATAATTGGCATCCTGATAAGAATTTGTTGTTGAAAAAGGACCTTGGAAATAGTCCTGACCATTTTGATTGAATCGCGCAGCTGCTAAGTGAATACCGCCAGTATCATCCACTGCCGCGCACCAAAGTGCTGCTGTGTACATTGTATTATTTCCTGAACCTTTTGGTATTTCGTAGGCTGGACCAGAAGCAGTTGCATCCTGAAATAAAATTCCGTTGTTATTTGTGAGCGCACGAACATTATTAAAATCAAGAATTTGTGAGAAGACAATTGCGCTGCAAAAAGCCGTCATTGTAAGCAGTATAACTTTCATAATAATTGGTTTTATAGTTGAATAAAGTTACGACTACTTCTTAGTCAACTCCAACAAAAAAGGGCGCTACTGATTGTAACGCCCTTCCTGTTGATTAATAGGTATTTAATCTTTATTTCTTGTCTTCTACTTCTTCGAAATCTACGTCTGTAACTTCTTCGTCGGCAGTTGCTCCAGCGTCACCCGTAGGTTCTCCAGCACCACCACCATTTTCGTTAGTTGCATTGTACATTTCTTGAGAAGCTGCTTGGAACACTTCGTTTAACTTGTCCATTGCTGCTTGCAAATTACCCATGTTTTTCGCTTCGAATTGTGTTTTCAATTCCGTCAACGCATCCTCGATAGGTTGTTTTTTGTCGGCTGGAATTTTATCACCGTATTCTTTCAATTGACGTTCCGTTTGGAAAATCAAAGAATCCGCTTTGTTGATCATGTCTGCTTCTTCTCTTCTTTTCGCATCTTCGTCAGCATGTGCTGCAGCTTCTGCTTTCATTTTTTCAATGTCCGCATCTGAAAGTCCAGAAGAAGCTTCAATTTTAATCGATTGTTCTTTTCCTGTTCCTTTGTCTTTTGCAGAAATGTGCATGATTCCGTTGGCATCAATATCAAATGTTACCTCGATTTGTGGAACACCTCTTTGTGCAGGTGGAATGTCTGTCAATTGGAAACGACCCAAAGTCTTGTTGTCCGTTGCCATTGCTCTTTCTCCTTGCAATACGTGAATATCTACCGATGGTTGACTATCTGATGCTGTAGAGAATACTTCTGATTTTTTCGTTGGAATGGTTGTGTTCGCTTCGATCAATTTCGTGAAAACACCGCCCATTGTTTCGATACCCAAAGAAAGCGGGCAAACGTCTAACAACAATACATCTTTCACTTCTCCTGTCAAAACACCTCCTTGAATCGCTGCTCCTAAAGCAACTACTTCGTCTGGATTCACACCTTTTGAAGGCGCTTTTCCGAAGAATTTCTCAACGGCTGCTTGAATAACTGGAATACGAGTTGAACCTCCAACCAAAATTACTTCGTCGATATCTTTGTTTGTCAATCCTGCGTTTTTCATAGCTGAACGACAAGGTGCGATAGTTCTTTCAACGATTTCAGCAATCAATTGCTCAAATTTCGCTCTTTGCAAAGTTCTAACCAAGTGTTTTGGCACTCCGTCAACAGGCATGATGTATGGCAAGTTGATTTCAGAAGATGTCGTTGAAGACAATTCAATTTTCGCTTTTTCCGCTGCTTCTTTCAAACGTTGCAAAGCCATTGGATCTTTACGCAAGTCAATTCCTTCGTCGTTTTTAAATTCGTCAGCCAACCAGTTGATGATGATGTTGTCTACGTCGTCACCACCTAAGTGTGTATCTCCGTCTGTCGACAATACTTCAAAAACACCGTCACCCAATTCCAAGATAGAAACGTCATGCGTTCCACCACCGAAATCGAATACTACGATTTTTTGGTCGATTCCTTTTTTATCTAATCCGTAAGCCAAAGCTGCTGCTGTAGGCTCGTTGATAATTCTTTTGATAGTCAAACCAGCAATTTCACCAGCTTCTTTCGTAGCTTGACGTTGCGAGTCATTAAAGTAAGCAGTAACTGTAACAACAGCTTCTGTAACTTCTGTTCCCAAATAGTCTTCTGCCGTTTTTTTCATTTTCTGCAAAATCATTGCTGAAATTTCTTGTGGCGTATAGTTTCTATCGTCGATTTTCACACGTGGCGTGTTGTTATCTCCTTTAACTACTTCGTAAGAAACACCTTCAGATTTTACTTCATCATAAGTATGTCCCATGAAACGCTTGATAGAAGCGACAGTTTTTGTCGGGTTGGTGATAGCTTGACGTTTTGCAGGGTCACCTACTTTACGCTCTCCACCTTCCACGAATGCAACAACAGATGGTGTTGTTCTTTTTCCTTCAGAATTCGCGATAACTACTGGCTCGTTCCCTTCCATTACAGATACGCATGAGTTGGTAGTTCCCAAATCTATACCAATTATTTTTCCCATTTTATTGTGTTTTTCATTTTTAAACTTGATAGCATTAAGTCAAGATTTGTGCCATGGCAATTTTGATGTATTTTTCTGACATTTCTGACAGAAAGCCATTAAATCATGCTGTTTTTGGGGTGTCGATTTGTCAGTTTGGCTGACAGATTTGGACTGAGGCTAGAATTTTACCCTTTGGAGGGGGACTAAGAGGGAGGAAACTGAGAATAGCTCTTAACATTTCAATACAATCCTGAACATCGCTTCTTTAGCACAGAATATCTTTCGATTCGATAAATCAATTTTTAGTTACTTTAATAACGATGGAAGGGTGAAAGAAAAATTCATCTTTTCTTATCAAAATTCCGATTATCCTCCCCCTCAATCCCCCTCCAAAGGGGGAAGAAATGCATCATTCAAATTCCAACGAATAAATCGTAACCGAATTTCCGCCACCATCTGTTTTTCCTTGGGCAGTGACAATCAATCGGGTTTCTAATTTAGATAAGGCCATGCCAACTGGATAAGGATCCGCAGCTATTTTTGAGACAACTTTCATGTCACTGGCTCGGACGACAACTATTTTGCATTCGTTGTTCACCGCGGCGAAAATGTACTTACCGTTTTTTGTGACAGAAATGGTTCTCGCTCCAATTCCAACATAGGCTGATTGCCACTTGGAATACGTGTATGCACTTTTTTTGGAATTTTTCAAGGAAACTATCATATCAGAAACAGAACACTTTTGTACATAACCCAGACGGTTTGAACTTAAAAAGAGATTTCCGTCTACGATTTCTAGGTGACGCACATTTTCTTTCATGCCTTGAACGGTTCCTAAATCTTTAAAGTCACTGGTTTGAAAAACGGTAATTCCACCCATACCTCCCATTCGCCCGACAAGCAGGTGTTTGCTGTCTTCTGTAAAAACTGTTCCTCGAAGACAATGTCCGCAATTGTTGTCTCTGTCTATTTCAATATCATCGTCATAAGAAAGTGTTACTCTTTCCCCAACAGGGCAATGTTTAATGTATTTGAAGTTCATCGGTTCATTGCCTTGGATATCTATAATAGCAACTGTATTATCGCCCCAATGGGTAACGGCTACATATTTATTATCCGGAGAAGTCGCTATCATTTTAGGTAACGGACCTGTTGGCATCACGCGAACAATTTCATCTTTGTCTGTATCGATAATCGCCAAAGCGGATGGATACTGGGCGTTTTTATCCCAACTGCGGCGGTAAAAGGTTACCCAAAGGTATTTTCCATAATGCGAAAGGCTGGCTTCCACTGGTTTACCAGAAAAGTAATTGTAATTTTCTTGGCCTTTTTTCTGTTCGTAATCAAAAATAGTGCTTTCGTTATTCAGGAATAATTTATTGTTCTTCGAACGAAAAACGTGATGAATTTCCTTTAACTTTTTGTGTGTTTTCGTATCGTAAACCGAAGTGGTATAGCCTTCTAGCGAATTTACGTAGTATTTCATACCATCGCCTGAAAAGATGATAGATTTCGGTGAATTAATGGACGTATCGAAATGATCGTTCGGGTCTAAATCCTTGTTCGAGAAATTTTGTGTTCGAGCAACCAATTTCATTTTCACCTCCGTTCCACCGGAGTCTGAAACTGTTCCAATTGGATTTCTTTCTTGCGAAAAACTAATGAACGCGAAAATAACACCCAACAAAAGGCTTGTCAATTTTCTAAAGTAGCTTGAAGTAAACATAATGCTAATCGTATGCTTTGAATGTATTTTGACTCATTTTCAACAATTGTTCGTATTGTGCCGGTGTCAAATCGGTATGGTAGTAATGAATAGGATTGACCTTTTCACCGTTGTGTTCAACTTCATAATGTAAGTGCGGACCTGTTGATTTTCCGGTCGTTCCAACCAAACCTATCACTTGTCCTCGTTTCACTTTATCGCCCACATTGATTTTAAAAGCACTCAAATGCGCGTAACGGGTTTTATAACCGTAACCGTGATTCACAACGATACAATTTCCATAACCCCAACCGTTTCGTTCTAAAGCCTCCACAGTTCCGTCACCTGTGACAAAAACTTCGGTTCCTGTATTTGCCGTGA
The DNA here is from genome assembly GCA_041751955.1 of Crocinitomicaceae bacterium. Classification (GTDB taxonomy): domain Bacteria; phylum Bacteroidota; class Bacteroidia; order Flavobacteriales_D; family Crocinitomicaceae; genus UBA2040. The sequence continues at coordinate 6,808 of JBGSIB010000066.1, read as the reverse complement.
AATCCATCCCCGTGTGCATGCGCGATGTTTTATAGACAGGGTCGATTCGCCAGCCGTATCCCGAAGCCATTCTTTTCAAGTCATCATTTCTTACGGGTTGAATAGCAGGAATACTCGCCAAAACTTTCTCTTTGTCCTTGGCCAGTATCATTAATTCCTTGAAACTCAATCGCTGTGCGTTTAGCTTTCGTTCAGCAGCATCCAAACTTTGTGCTGTTTCTATCAATAATTTGGAATTGGTCAATCCTTCTAAATCGGCATATTTTTCACTTCCACCCGTTCCCATCATGCGCAATTCTTCAGGAAATTTGTCGGCATATAGCGCAACACGGTATAAATCTTCATCGTGTTTTTCAATATTTCCTAGAACCTTGTGTACCAAATCTAAATCTGCTTTCATGCGGATTAGTTCTTTCTCGTATTTCTTGATTTCTCGCTCTGCCGACCTTTGCTTAGGTGCTTGTAAACGATTGCTGAAGAACAAAGACAATAGCAATCCGACCAAAATACTAGGTGCAACCAACAAAGATATCTTCAGGATTTTCAGCCCTAGACTAACCTTAACCTCTTCATAGGCAAGGGTTTGTGGATTATACTTGTATTTTGCTTTTGACATAAAGTGGATAAAGGTAAGGAAAAGCAAACAGCTTCAAAAAAGGGTGCTGTTAAAAAATGTATTCTGTGTCCATTCTGCACTTAAGCGCGACGAGTATCTAATCAACCATCCGTCGGGCTTGATGAAAATAATCGGGTTTGAGTTCCTCCAAGAAATAGTACTTCTCACCCACTTGCTTCCATTCATTATTGAAACCATTGATAAAATCCATTTCCCAAAAAATACCATAAAGTCCAAAGCACCCCACTTTTTGAGGAGTATCTTTATACGTTCTGAATACACGATCTGAAAAGCGATTTGTACGTTCCACACTAAAGAAATTAGAGCAAGGAACTTCTTCTCCGTGCAGGAAATTCCATTGCCATTGCATGTAGGGATCAGTTGTAAAAACCGCACTCCTTTTTGAATCAAAAACTACTTTTTCTAGGGCTTTGAAGGCATTTACTTCACTAATTTTCTCGGTCGTGAAATGCACGCGCATTTGATTGCTCACAAAAAAGCCAGTACACATCAATAGTGGTAGTATCCAAAACAACGGACGAAACCGACTGATTGTCTTTTGAAGCATAAACAAATGCAAGAAAACGAGTAAACTTCCACCAAAAAAATTGATCCAATAACGTGGCCCATACGCCTGAAAACCTGCAAGAAACACCAAGAAAACAAGTAAACTTCCAAGATAGAAAAACAGTATGCTTTTTTCGGTTTTACGAGATTTCCATAGGAAGAAAATGAAAATGAGAAGGAGAAAACTCATCAAAATTATGCTCAAAATACGATACCAAATTGGTGACGGAATATCTACGGTGAAATAATGAAATCCATTGAAACCTGCTAATATTCCTGGCAATTGTTGCGCGAACGTTTGCCACATATTGGAGGAATAGTTAATACTAACCGCATGTGCAACTTCTCCATCGGCCAAGATGAAATTAACCCCATACATGGCCAGAAATTGAAGCCCGAAAAAGAGTAAAAGTTTCCACCACCTGTTATCTGAATGCCAGATCCAGTTGGCAATTAAAGCTGCGGCAAAGAAATAAAACATCGCTTGCGCTTCTAGCAATAAAAAGCTGATGAGCAAAACCAGTGAAAGCCAAAGCCAGTTGCATCTTTTGGTTTCTGTTAAAAAGAAGATAATACAGCCTAAAAGCAAGGTCGTAGAACGCATTTGAGTCGCCCAGAGATAGTATGTCGGTAAAAGAATAATCACTACCATCAAAAACAACTGCGTTTTCAACGGGATTTTTTTAGCCCTAAAAGTCAAGACTAGAAAGGTCAAAGCTAAACTGTGAATAAGCATTCCAGCCAGTTTCAGTGCTAAAATCTTCGTTCCAATTAGTTGAATAAAAAATGCCGCAAAGAAGGTCTCAATGGAAGCAAAACCGTAATGCTGACCATAGAAAAAGAAGGGCAATTTACCTGTTCGCAGAAAATCTTGTGCCATAATGCCAATGACAGCTTCGTCGCCATCAAACCAAAATTTGTCCGAGAAATAGAGCGGTAAACGAACGAGAATATTGGACACAAAAAATATTAGAACACTTAATAAAAAGTAGTAAACTGGTTTTTTGCCGATACGCGTTAAGAATGCCGATTTCACTTTCTATTGAATTTTAATGCTTCGTATGCTTTGCCCATTTTTTCATAGCCTAAATCGTGGTAAGCAGGTTTTACATCAGGTTGAATAAAATATCGTGTCCCGATTTTATAATCCGTTTCGCTGTATCCATAGATTTTATGCATATCCAAAGGCGCTCCTTCAAAACCAATGATCGCCGTTTTGTTCGGTGCAAATTGATAAAGAGAATCGACCTGATTAGCAAATCGACTGATGCGATCTTCATTCCGAAAAGCGATGGATGGGATTTCGTCGCCGTAGAGATAATTCCAATGCCAGTTTAAAAAATTGTCACACGCAAAAACAGCTTGCTTTTTCTCTTTCACAATTCCTTCATGCAGTTGCTCCAAAGACTGCATGTAATTCAATTTGAGATCATAAAAATCTCGAATCATTTTGGACCCAGCACCTATTCCACCCAAGGAAATCATGAAAAACAATAATAAACTAAATTTCAACAATTTAATACTTACAACTTCATGTAGATAGAAAGTAAACAAAAAGAGGAATCCCGAGAAAAAAGCTATCAAATAACGCGGCGAATATCCGATGAAAACACCTAGGATAAGGAAGAGAAAAATCACGGCAAATAGCCACAATGTCAGGTAAATTTTATCCTTTTTGTCGCTTTTCCAAAAGAGTAAAACAAAAGCAACGGGAAGTAAAATCATCGCCAAAATAGACAAATACCACCACCAAGATGGCGCATCAAAGTTGATATGGAAAAAGAAGAAATTGGTGAAAGCATGCTGTATCCCTTGCCAATAGGCTAAATATCGTTCAGAAAATTGGTCCATTTCAAAGCTCATTCCTGGACTTCCCCATGTTGGGATGTTTTGATCTAAGAAGTTTAAAAGTAAGACCGAAACGATAGCAAATCCAATTCCCAACAAGAGATTTTTCCATGTTCCTTTGTTCTTGAACCAGTCGCGCAATAACAGCGGCAAAACAGGCAACAAAATCAAACTTTGCGCTTCGAAAGCTACGGCCAAAGCTATTCCGAGCAACATTAAATTAACGAGGCTAAACTTTTGTTTTCCAAGTAGATAAAACATAAAGCAGACAGCCAGAAAACTGGTAACATATCCGCCTCGAACCATCATGCCCCACAAGAACCAAGATGGAAAAGCAAGTACGCCAGTGCAAGCAACGAGTGCGATTTTCCATGCTATATTTCGATGTAAAAATCCTTTGAAAAGAAATACACTTCCCAAAGAAAAAAGCGAAAGTCCACCCAAACGCAGGGCCCAAATCCCAGGACCAAGAATTTTAATCCAAAAAGCCGTTGTCAAAACCTCGAAAAAAGAAAACCCGTAATTCTGTCCATAGAAATAAAGCGGGAAGTTTCGTCCAGCCAACAAATCTTTCGCCATAAGTCCGATAATGGCCTCATCACCATCGAAAAAACTGACGCGCGACAACAAATGCGGCAATCGCAAAACAAGCGCCAAGCCAAAGAAAAATAGCCAAAGTAAAAGAAAAGACAGCCATTTATTGCTGCTTATTTTCATCCACAAAAACACCTTTTTCTCGGTCATTCTTACTTTAACTTTGGCCTCAAATATCCGAAAAATTAAACTTCCTTCGTTTACCAATCCGCATTTTGCCGAATTCCGCTAAATTTGCACCCGACATTATAGTTTATCCAATTTTCCAAGACATGAAAATTCAAGAAATTAGAGAGGAATTTTTCCGCTTTTTTGCATCAAAAGGACATGAAATAGTGCCTTCAGCGCCCATGGTTGTTAAAAACGACCCTACTTTGATGTTTACCAATGCTGGAATGAATCAGTTCAAAGACTTCTTCTTGGGGAATGCCGTTCCGAAAAATCCGCGTGTAGCCAATTCACAAAAATGCTTGCGCGTTTCGGGTAAACACAATGATTTAGAGGAAGTTGGCGTGGACACTTACCACCACACCATGTTCGAAATGTTGGGCAACTGGTCCTGTGGTGATTATTTCAAGGAAGAAGCGATTGCTTGGGCTTGGGAATTGTTGACTGAAGTTTACAAATTACCTAAAGATAGATTGTACGTTACCGTTTTCGAAGGAGACGATCAAGATGGCGTTCCAATGGACCAAGAAAGTTTTGACATTTGGATGAAATACATAGACAAAGATCGTATCATTTTAGCCAATAAAAAAGACAACTTTTGGGAGATGGGTGATACAGGTCCTTGTGGTCCTTGTACCGAAATCCACATCGATTTACGTGATCAAGTGGAAGTAGATAAAGTATCTGGAAAACAAATGGTTAACCAAGATCATCCGCAGGTGATTGAAATCTGGAACAATGTCTTCATGCAGTTCAACAGAAAGGCAGATTCTAGCCTTGAACCTTTGCCAGCTACACACGTAGATACAGGCATGGGATTGGAGCGTTTAGCCATGGCGATGCAAGGCAAACAATCCAATTACGACACCGACCTTTTTCAAGCTTTGATTCAGCACATGGTGAAAGTTTCAGGCGTTGCTTATGGAAAATCTGAACCCACTGATATCGCTTTGCGTGTTATTGCTGATCACGTTCGTGCAATTGCTTTCTCCATTGCTGATGGACAATTGCCTTCCAATACAGGTTCTGGTTATGTTATTCGTCGTATTTTGAGAAGGGCGGTTCGTTACGGATATCAGACTTTGGGACTGAAAGAACCTTTTCTTTGTGACTTGTCCAAAACCTTAGGGCAAGAAATGGGCGACGCTTTCCCTGAATTGAAACAACAAAACGAACTGATCTACAAAGTAATTAAAGAAGAGGAAATCAGCTTTTTCCGCACTTTGGAACAAGGTATTCGTCGTATGGACACCACCATGGAGGATGCGAAAAGCAAAGGATTGAGCGTGTTGGACGGCGAAACCGTTTTTGAATTGTACGATACGTATGGTTTTCCTTTGGATTTGACTTCGCTTATCGCAAGAGAAAACGACTTGAGCATAGATGAAGATGGGTTCAACAAAGCACTGACGATACAAAAAGACCGTTCACGCGCGGCTACAAGCATGGAAACAGGCGATTGGACCGTTCTAATCGAGGACCACGTGGAAGAATTTGTTGGTTACGATTTTTTGGAAGTTGAAGTTCAAATTGTGAAATACCGAAAAGTAACCCAAAAGAATAAAAGCTTTTATCAAATCGTTTTGAACTTGACTCCTTTCTATCCAGAAGGTGGTGGTCAAGTTGGTGACACAGGCGTTTTGGAAAATGCCCAAGGCGACAAAATATTCATTACGGATACGAAGAAAGAGAACAACCTTATCGTTCACTCAGCCGACAAATTACCTGAAAATTTGGATGGTAAATTCCATGCAACAGTCAATAAAGACAAGCGAAACAAGACCGCTTTGAACCATAGCGCTACGCACTTACTACATCACGCACTTCGCACTGTATTGGGCACGCACGTTGAGCAAAAGGGATCGTTAGTAAATGCTGACTATCTACGTTTTGACTTCTCCCACTTCGCAAAAGTGACCGATGAAGAAATGCAAAAGATACAGGCACACATGGACGCTGCTATTTTAGCGAACATTGCTTTGAATGAGCAAAGAAACATACCCATTGCCGTTGCCCAAGAGAAAGGTGCGATGGCTTTGTTTGGTGAAAAATATGGCGACACCGTTCGCATGATTCAGTTCGGAGATTCCATTGAATTGTGTGGTGGAACGCATACCACTTCTACTGGAAAAATTGCTTTGGTGAAAGTTCTTTCTGAAGGCGCCGTTGCTGCTGGAGTTCGACGAATAGAAGCCATAACAGGCCCAGCTGCCGAAAAATACTTCCGCGACAGAGACAAACAAGTTCAAGCCTTGATGCAAACCCTCAAAGCGCCAAAAGACCTGCAAAAAGCTGTTGAAGACTTGTTGAACAAGAACCAAGAACTCCAAAAAGAGATTGACGCGATGAAAAAGCTGAACGCTAAGCGCATCAAAGAGAGTTTGAAGGATCAAATTGAAGACAAAGGCGATCACCAATTGTTGAGTGCCATTGTCGACCTCGATGCTGGTTCCATCAAAGATTTGTTGTTCCAATTCAAAGGTGAAAACCCTCATTTTGTTGGTGTTATCGGCGGAAAAGAAGGCGACAAATGTTCTTTGAGCATCCTATTCAACGAAGAATTTGCCAAAGCCAAAGGTCTAGACGCCGGAAAAATCATCCGAGAAGTTTCGAGTCACATACAAGGTGGCGGCGGCGGTCAAGCATTTTTTGCTACTGCTGGCGGTAAAAAAGCAGATGGTTTGCGCACGGCAATTGATGCCGTTTTGGGGCAAATTTGATTTTTTGATTCGTTTTAAATACGATTTCTGCTCGACCTCTTTCCTATTCAGCAATTTTTAGATAAGGTTGAAATCTGCTTGCAGCTTGGTTGAAATTCATTAGATTAGTGGTGGATATATAAAAGGAATATGTGCCACTGTGGCACATAGCCAATTGTTATATCGAATTGTGCGGTTTCCGTTGCACAAAACCATGCCCTTTGAAGGCATTTAATAAAAAGGAATCACTAGGATTTTAGGAGATTAAAGTCGATCGATACGTGGAATCGATGCAAATCTGGATTTGTGATTGTTT